>JADJXI010000004.1:0-600000 GCA_016715905.1 Sphingobacteriaceae bacterium
TTATTATCTTTATTTTGATTTAATTATTATGAAATTAAAACTTGTTTATTTTTCGTTTATTTTTTCAATTAGTTGTCAAATATTGGTTGGAAAGAATAAAGATGGGAGGCATTTTAAAAAAATAGTTGATAAAAATAATTCTACTTCGGTTTTATTTGGTGAAAGTGATGATAAAAAAGGTAGATCAACTTCGCGAAATGTGGTGAAGCTTAATTTAACTTCCACAATACTTACTAATCCAACAATCCAATACGAATTTGCTTTTCATAATAATATGTCAGCTGCCGTTGCCTTCTCGTACTTTACCCCTAAAAAAATACCCAATTTTTATTACCGCCAAAAATCTAACGAGCAAGGTTGGAAAAATGCCAGATTTGACGGTTGGTCAGTTACCGGAGAATATCGTTTTTATCCGGGTCAAAAAACGGAAAGACAAGCCCCAAATGGATTTTATTTTGCACCTTATTATCGCTATGCAAGTTATACTTTAAAAGCAGACTATGTTCAAACCAATGGAGGTGTAACGCGTGATTTTGGTATGAAAGGAACTTATTCAGGGTACACCATCGGTGGGATGATTGGCGCTCAATTTTTGCCAAGTAAAAATTTTTCAATTGATATCTGGATTTTAGGAATGGGCTTTGGCAAGTCTAAATTAAAATTAGAAGGCTGGGCAAAGGATGGACAGCCTATTTTACAAGATGCGCTTACAAATGATATCTTAGAACATCTTGATGATTTAGGTAAGTTCGGTAAAGGCAATGTAGAGCTTGATGTTAGCACGAGCGCTGCAACGCTTGAAATAACAAAATTACCTATGAGCAGCTATCGAATAATAGGTATTTGTTTGGGCTTCGCTTTTTAATTCATAGCTTATGAAATATTTGTTTATTGGAATTCTTTTTGCTTTTCTTCCTAAAAAACCTTTTACTGCCAAGAGCCTTGATTTTGCGGAAGGTCATAATATTCAGTCTAAATTTACTTGTGATGCCCAAAATATAAGTCCGGGTATTGTTTTTGAAAATATTCCGAAAAAAACAAAATTTTTCGCCATCATCATGGATGATACCGAATCGCCCAATGGTGAATTTGTGCATTGGGTTTTATTTAATATACCCAAATGTGATAAAATAGAAGAAAATACTGCGCCGGGTGTGACCGGAAAAAATAGTTTGGGCATCAATAAATATTTTGGTCCTTGCCCGCCTAACGGCATTCATACCTATCATTTTAAAGTTTATGCCGTGAAGGATTCATTAGCGATTAACAATAATGTAACAAAAACCGAATTACTCAAAGCCTTGAGTGGACAGGTATTAGCGGAATCACAATTTACAGGAAAATACATGCGCAAACAGTGAATAAATTTTATTCAAATGAGTTAGAAGTAATTATAGATTAACTCCTTATCTCCGCGATTCAACGATTCTTTTTTAATTAACTTAGTTTTTCTGGAAAATTTAGATTTTGAAATATTCAAACCCCGCGCTCAATATTCCTTGGAAGAGTTTTATGGAAATGAAGCACAACTGTTGCGCGTATATGGTTTTTTAAAAAATCCCTATAAATCTTTACTGGTTATTCACGGCGCATCGGGCAGTGGAGTTACCCATTTACTGAATGCTTGTGGAAAAGAAACGGAGAAACGAAATAAAAAAGCAATTTATCTCACGGCTGAATGGTTTACTGAAATAATTCGTTCTAAATCTAAAGAGGAGCAAAAAAAGGAGTTTTACGAGCAGTTGAGTAGTTTTGATTTAGTGTGTGTAGATAATATTCAGTTTTTTTATAGAAAGAAAAAGTCAATTACCTTGGATTTAATTGAATTAAGCAATTACCTATTAAAATCAGGAAAGAAAATTATTTTCGGTTGTAGTAAATTAGGTTATGATATTACTCGTTCCAAAAAAATAAATTGGCCGGGGGAATCTATACGTGTACAATTATCTCCTTTAGCCGGATTAACCGTGTTTAAATTATTAAAAAGATTATGTACACCTGAAGATAAAATTCCGGATAGTTTACTTTTTTTAATTTCGGGTTACAATGCCAGCATTGAACAGTACATTAATTGTTTAATATCCATACGTTTTAAAAGCCGGATCAATAATATAGATTTATTGAGCTTGACTATTGAGGAATTAGAAATAGAATTCAGGATAAAAAATTATTTCCCTCAACAGCAATTGAGAAAATCGTTTATGCAAAGCAGTTTGCATTTTATTTCGACAATTAAGCAATCAAAAAATTTAAAGACTTAGTTATTAACCTGTGTTTTGTTAATATTTAAGGGCTAACAAATTTAGAATTGGGATTCTGAGGTTGTAGTTTTAAGAAAATCAATCTTCAGACTATGCCAAAGAATAACAAACGTTCAGCTACTTCTAAAAAATCGTCAAAGAAAATGAAAGTAATAGCCGTTAATTCCAGGAAAGCCGGTAAATTTTTATCGCAGGCCGGTAATAATGTAGCAGTTGCCGGAGGATTGTTAGGTGTGCCGGTATATGAATTTTTGTATTGGTAATTAGCCTTTCATTTTTTTATAAGAAGCATTTATCCCCTTAATGATGGAACTGCTTAGTCCATCATGTTCCATTTGATTTAAACCGGTTATAGTAACACCCATAGGGGTTGTTACCTTATCAATTTCCTGTTCAGGATGTGTTCCATTGGTAATTAATAAATCGGCCGCACCTTTCACGGTTTGCGCGGCGATTAAACTGGCCGTTGCCGCATCAAAACCAATTTCAATACCAGCTTGAATATTTGCGCGAATGTAGCGCATGGCGAAAGCAGTACCACAAGCACCCAGTATTGTGGCAGCATCCATTAACTTTTCGTCAATTACAATTGTTTTGCCCAATGAATTAAATAATTTGTTTACCATTTTCAGCGCATTTTCATTTGAATCGGCCGATGAAATGCAGGTCATGCTTTGATTGATGGCCATGGCTGTATTAGGCATAGCCCTGAAAATTATCACTTTAGGTGGCAATAAATCTTGTAGTTCTTTAATTGAAACGCCTGATACCAATGAAATAATAATTTGCCCGGCCTTAATTTTCTTCGAAATTTCTTTTACAATTTCTTTACATTGAAAAGGTTTTACACACAGCAATACAATTCCGGCATCTTGTACTGCTTTTGCATTAGCACTGGTGATTTTTAAACCTTTATCTTTTAAGTAATTTAAATGATTTATTTTTCTGCGAGTAATAGTAATGTCTTTTCCGGCATACAATTTCGAATTTAATAAACCCTCGGCCAACGCTTTCCCTAAGTTACCTCCACCGATGATGCAGATTTTTGATTTCATGTAAGAATATTTTTGCGTAAAGATACTTGTTTTGAAAATAGGAATATTTATACTTATGAATAATCACAAAATAAAAAAGCCCTGTGATATACAGGGCTTTTATTTTAAGTATTGGTGAATTACTCTATTTTAATACAACCATCTTTGATAGTTATTTTAGCGCCGTTTTTTACTTTAACCCAACCGCAAGAAGTTTTTATTTCAACTTCTGATGCACTGGTTTGAATAGAGGCCGACCCTGACGTAGAAGCTGAAAATTCTACTTTTTGAGTGGAACCATTGGATTTAACTTCCATGGTGTATTTTTTTGAATCTTTGTTGTAATAGCTAACGGTGAATGCGCTTGCTATTGTTGAGCACATAATTAAAATAGCGGATAAAAGAGTTTTAAATTTCATAAGGTTGTTTTTTTTAGTTTTCTCAAATATAAACGATTTAAAATAAATATTAGATAAGTTTTATTAAATGTTGTACTAAATGCGAAAACCTACAACTCTGCCAGTTTTTCAGCTTTTTTTATGGCTTCATTTAAACCTTCTAACTTGCTCCCTCCGGCTTGCGCATAAAATGCTTGTCCACCACCGCCGCCATTTATTTCTTTAGCCAAATCTCTTACAATATTTCCTGCATTCAAATTTTTTTCTTTAACCAAGTTATCATTAATAATCACTGAAATACTTGGTTTTCCATTTACATCAGCGGCTAAAACACAAAATAAATTTGGAATTTCATTTTTTAATTCAAAAAGAATATTTTTTATTTCCTCAGCACTTTCAAATTTTATTTGTTCCGCTAAAAAATTTATTTCACCCTTTTTTTCAATTTTGGTTTTCAATTGATTTTTAACTGCATTTGCTTTTTCTTTCAAATAAACAGTTAGTTTTTTTTCAAGTTCAATTTTTTCTTCTGATAAAGCGCTTACACTTTTGATGAGGTCTTTCGGGTTTTTTAGTATGCTTTTCAACTGCTGAATAATTTCGTTTTGCTGATCAAAAAACTCTTCCGCTTTTTCTGAAGTTATGGCTTCAATTCTTCGAATTCCGGCAGCTACTGCTGATTCCGAAGTAATTTTAAAATAACCAATTTGTCCGGTTGAATTTACATGACAGCCTCCGCAAAGTTCAATGGAATAGTTTTTATCGATGGTAACCATGCGTACAATATCGCCATACTTTTCGCCAAATAAAGCCATTGCTCCTTTTTTCTTGGCCTCTTCAATTCCTAATAGTTCAATATTGGCTTTGTGATTTTCCCGTATTTTAGCATTCACCATTTTCTCAATTTGCGATAATTGTTCATCGCTAATTTTTGAAAAGTGCGAAAAGTCAAAACGTAGATAATCATCATTTACCAAACTTCCTTTTTGCTCAACATGCGTTCCTAAAATATTACGTAATGCTGCATGAAGTAAGTGTGTTGCGCTATGATTGTTTGTGGTTAATAATCTTTTTTCTGCATTTAATTTTGCCGTGAAGGAAGAGCTTATTTTTTCAGGTAATTGTTCGCAAATATGAATGATTACTCCGTTTTCCTTTTTAGTATCAATAATAGTAATTCGGTCGTTAATATTTTCTAAGGTTCCGCTGTCACCTATTTGTCCCCCACCTTCTGCATAAAAGGGAGTTTTATTTAAAACGAGGTGATATAGTTCTTTATTTTTTGTTTTTACTTTTCTGAATCGTAAAATAAAACTTTCGCATTCGTATTGTTCAAATCCTACAAAATCAGTTTCTTTTTCTTGTTTTTCGGTAAGGTGTTTATTTTCTCCTACAATTATCCAATCTTCGGTATCAACTGCTGTGGCGGCTCTTGATCTGTTTTTTTGTTCCTGTAAATATTTCTCAAATCCTTTTTCATCAATACTCAATCCATATCCTCTTGCTATCAATGAAGTTAAGTCAACCGGAAAACCAAAAGTGTCATACAAATCAAATACAATTTTTCCATCGATTATTTTTGTTCCGGCATTATTGGTTTCTATACAAACCTGATCTATCATTTTTAAACCTATTTCTAAGGTTTTATAAAATGAGGTTTCTTCTTCTTTAATTACTTTTTCAATTAATAGTTTCTGTGTATTTAATTCGGGAAAAGCTTCACCCATTTGATGTGCTAATACCGGAACGATGCGATATAAAAAAGGTTCTTTTAAACTTAAAGATTGATAACCGTATCTTACTGCTCTTCTTAAAATACGACGAATTACATATCCGGCACCTGTATTACCCGGTAATTGTCCGTCGCATATGCTGAAAGAGATTGTACGGATATGATCGGCAATCACCCGCATGGCTATATTTGCTATTTGATGATTTTTATGCAAATGTTCTTCTTTTGGATTGTATCGTTGTCCGCTTAATTCTTCAATTTTAGAAATTAAAGGCATAAATACATCGGTATCGTAATTACTTTGTTTTTTTTGTAAAATCCTTACTAATCTTTCAAATCCCATACCGGTATCCACATGTTGCATGGGTAATTTGATCAATGAGCCATTTGCTTTGCGTTCAAATTCCATGAAAACATTGTTCCAGATTTCAATTACCTGATCGTGATCTTTATTCACAAGCGTTGCACCATCAACCTTTTCACGTTCTTCATCCGGTCGGCCATCGTAATGAATTTCGGAACATGGACCACAAGGGCCCATATCACCCATTTCCCAAAAGTTATCTTTTTTGTTGCCATTTAAAATTCTTTCCGGACTAACAAATTGTTTCCAGGTATCATAAGCTTGTTGGTCAAACTCCAAACCTTCTTCGGCATTTCCTTCAAAAACGGTTACATACAAACGATCTTTATCTATTTTATAAACTTCAGTTAATAGTTCCCATGCCCAGGCTATGGCTTCTTTCTTAAAATAGTCGCCAAAACTCCAATTCCCCAACATTTCAAACATGGTATGATGGTAGGTATCAACGCCCACTTCCTCTAAATCGTTGTGTTTACCACTAACGCGTAAACATTTTTGAGTGTCGGCAATACGAGGATATTTAATGGGTGAATTCCCTAAGAAAATATCTTTAAAAGGAGCCATACCGCTATTATTAAACATGAGGGTAGGATCACCTTTCACTACCATAGGAGCACTGGGCACAATGTGATGTCCTTTGCTTCTGAAAAAATCTAAAAATGTTTGTCTGACTTGGTTTGCGTTCATAGTCTCGAAATGAGGAGACGAAGATACAAAATTATTGAGATTTACGAATTAGAGTTTGTAATTCCAAAAGGTGATAAGCGTGTTGAAAAAACTAATTATTTTACTTTATTAAGAAGTTTAAGTACCTGTTTTTCATCTGGTATTTGAGCCATTTGAATTTTACGCGCATAATGAATGGAATCCAGGATTTCCTTTTGTTTTTCATCCACTAAAGCTTTTTGACTTTCTACCTCTTCTTTTTGGCTTTCAATGATTGCTTTTTGCTTTTGGGTTACCTTAAAACGATTGAACATGAATAAGGCAAATATTATTACAATGGCAAGTCCGCCAAATAACGCAACTTGTTGATTTTTTTTGGCTTTTATTTCGGCACTTTGTTTGGCGAGTTCTGCGTTTTTAATTTCACTTTCTTTTGCGTGCGAAACAGAATCAGCGGCCGCTTGTTTTTCATATTCGTATTTAAGTTGGGATTTGATAGAAGCCTTTCTGATAGATTCATTCTCTAGGCTATCTTTCATTTGTATATATAATTCAAAATATTTTAGTGAAAGTTTATAATTTCCTTTTGTTTTATAAATTTCGCTTAATGCCTGGGCGGTTTTTTTGATATTTTTTGTATAGCCAAATTCAGAGGAGATTTGAAGACTATTATGAAAGAGTTGCAGTGCTTTTGAAGCTTTACCGATTTTAAGATATGCACTACCTATATTGTGCAATGTGGTAGCCGTATTAGCATTATCTCCTGATTGTTCGAATAATTTTAAGCTTTCTAAACCATAGCTTAAGGCCTTAGAGTAATCGCCCGAATCATGGTAAAAAGTTCCAATATTGTTAGTTGCCGCAGCCATGCCGGCAATATTACCGGTTTCTTTAAATAATTGAAGCGCAATTTTGTAATGAAAGAGTGCACTATCTAAATTATTCATATAATGAAAAATATCACCAATATTATTATGAGAATATGGTAGATCTCCTTTAAGTTTTAATTCTTCACGTATCAACAAACCTTTTCTATAATATTCCAATGCTTTTTCGTGATCGCCGTGTACGTGATAACATTGGCCTAACTGAGAAAGTGACATGGCTATTCCATTTTTATCACCTAATTTTTCTTTTATTTGTAATGATTTACTAGCGTATTCGATAGCTTCTTTAAGATTGCCGTTACGGCTATAAACGTATGAAATTGCGTTTAGTGCTTTGGAAATATAATTATTGTTATTACTCCTTTCGGCAAAACTCAGACATTTAATGTAATAATCTAATGCTTTTTTGATATTCCCTTTAGAAGAATAAATGTTGCCGATATTAATGTATGAACTAAGAGCACTAAGTGTGTCGCCTAATTGTTTATTTAAATTAAAACTTTCATTAAAGTAACTTAAAGCTTTATCAAAATCTTGTTTATTAAAATAAATTGCACCAATGTTATTTAGTATTGAAGATTGTGTTTTTTTATCATTCAATTGTTTTGTTATTTCAGTGCTTTGAAGAAAAAGCTCCAATGCCTTTTGAAAATCGCCTTGTAAGTAATACACTGTTCCGATGTTATTTATGCTGCTCGCATAGTAACTTTTATACTTCCTGCAAATTTTAGTCAGCGTTTGGCATTGTTTTAATTTTTGAATGCATAAATCTTTAGCGTTTTGCCATATTGCTCTTGCACTATCATTATTTTGTAAAGAAATTTCAGTTCCTAATTGTAAAAGTGTAGCAATCTTTATAGTGTCATTTTTTGTAATTTCTATAATTTTATATAAAGAATCAATTTTACGATTATGTTTAATTTGATTGTTTTGCGCATAATATGTTGAATGTTGAATTCCGAATACAACAAGACAAAAAATAAAATATTTTATTATACTTTTCAATTAAGTAATATTCGTTTTAAATTTTCCAAATTCACTCCAGTTACTGAAGTTGTTTGCATTAATTCTTTATGCTTAATAATATCAAACTATAATTAAAACTTAATTTACAAAAAAGCAACACTTATTCAATTTACTAAATTATATCCTTATTCCAATCAAACAAATATCATCTACTTGTTCTAAGTCGCCTTTCCAATCGTAAAAAGCCTTTTGCAAATTTTGTTTTTGCTCTTTTATAGATTTATCATTGTTCTGCAATAATAGATTTGCTAAAGTTTTATATTTAAACTTTTTCCCTTTCGGACCTCCAAATTGATCGGCAAAACCATCAGTAAATAAATAGATGCAATCTCCTTTTTCCAATTCAAATTTTTGATCAGCAAATGTTTTTTTAGCATATTCTTCCGAAGCGGTGATGGCTTGCTTAGTTCCTTTTAATTCAATTAAATTTCCGTTACGGATAATCCAACAAGGGTTATTAGCCCCAGCAAATAAGAGCGTATTGGTATTAAAATTAATTAAACAGAATGAAATATCCATTCCGTCTTTTATTGAATTTTCTTTATCGGTGGATTTTAAATTTTTAGGTAACTCTCGGTTTAAAAAATTAAGTGCATCTGCAGGGGTATTTATTTCGGGGTTATATGCCGTTTGGTTTAGCAAGGTATTATTAAGCATGCTCATAAATGCGCCGGGCACTCCATGTCCGGTACAATCAGCAGCAGCGATTGCGAGAATGTTTTTATTTAATTGTGTGTCTTGAACATGAATCATCCAATAAAAATCGCCACTAACGATATCTTTAGGAAGGAAAAAAATAAAACTTTCAGGTACTATGTTCAATAACTCTAGTTCAGGAAATAATATAGCTTGCTGTATTCTTTGGGCATATAATATGCTGTCTTTGATGTCCCGATGAGCTTCTTCAACTTTTAATTTTTCTTCGTTTAATTCTTCGGTACGCTCATCCACTTTTTGTTCGAGTATTTTTTTAGCAACAATTAATTTTTTCTCTCTGTATTTAATAAAACCGTAAAAAGAACTTATAATAGTGATTATACACAACGTGTAAAACCAGTTTGTTCTCCAAAAAGGTGGTGCGATATGGATAATCAATTCGGCTGGTTCTTCAGCCCAAGTGCCATTGCTGTTACCGGCTTTCACCAACAGACGATAAGTACCTGGATCAAGATTCGTAAATGTTACGGCGTGTACATTACCAATTTCAACCCAATCTTTATTAAAGCCTTCGAGTTTATAATTAAACTCGTTTAAGTTGGGGTCGGTGTAATCAGTCGCCACAAAAGAAACTGAGAAAAAGTAATCGCGGTAACTTAAATTAATTTCTTTTATAACTGAAACGTGTTGAGGTAGGGCAAAAGGTTTGTTTTGTACACTAAAATCTGTAAAGCAAATTGTTGGGGCAGCTTTTGTTTTTGTTAGTTCTGCCGGATTAAAATAATTTAAACCGTTTAATCCGCCAAACATTAAGCTTCCATTTGGAAGTTTGGATGTTGAATTGCTATAAAATTCTTTTCCTTGTAAACCGTCGGAAACATTATACAATGAAAAACTTTTTAGCTTAGGATTGAATTTACAAATGCCATTTAATGTTCCAAGCCAAAGATTTTCATCGAGGTCGATCAATAATCCTAACACGGCAGTTTTTAAATAAGGTATTTCCTCTGAATAATTTTCAAAAATTTCTGATTCAGGATTAAATTGGATTAAGCCTTCACTAGTGCCCAGCCAAAACATTCCTTTTTTATCAATTGCTATACTCGAAACTCCCAAGCCTAGGCCTTGTTTATTCACTATATTTAAAGGTTGACTAAAAATATTTCTTTTCGGGTTGTACTTGATTAATCCGTGAAATTGTGTTGCAATCCAAACATTTCCCTTTGAATCTTTTATCATTTGAAAAATTTTCAAATCATTATCACTAATATTTATCCCGGTAAATTTAACTTTTCTGAATTTTCCGGACTTTGGGTACAAAATAAATAAGCCGTTTTTAATCATGGAAACCCAAATATTTTGAGCATTGTCAACTAATATTTCATCCGGCGTATCTCCCTTTAGTGAATTGCTATCATTCGCTTGAATGTAATTCACGTAACGATTTTCTTTCTCTATATATTTGAATAAACCGCCTCCATTGGTGCCAATCCACAAGTTATCATCTTGGTCTTTTTTAATGTCGGTAACGGTTGAGTTTGTTGCCAGTTTTTTTCCGTTTTTTACGGGGTCGAATAATTCAAAAGTTCGGGTTTTCAGATTCATTTTAGAAATACCGGCAGCGGTACCCAATAAAACAGCTTCTTTATTTAATTGACAAATGGTGGTAATATGATTGCTATGCAGGGAATGAGGATTATCGGATTGATGTTTAAAGTGTCCTAATAATAGTGATCTGGTGTCAAAGTAATTCACGCCATTTCTCCAGGTTCCGGTAAACAATACTCCATATTTGTCAATAAAAATTTTCATAGCCGTATTATCACCTAATGAATTAGGGTCGTCGGGATTGTTTTTTAAGTTAATTCTATCTAGTGTTTTTTTATCGTATCGAGTAATTCCGTTTTCGGCCGTAGCAAACCAAATTTTACCATCTGGGTCTTCGTACATATCAAATACTAAACTTACTTTTTCAAGACCGGGGATTTGTGTTCCGATGCCAGTATTGTCTTCTATTTCTCCGGTTTTAACGTTTAGTCTGCAAATACCGGCTTGCCATAAACTAATCCACAAATAACCATCTTTGTCCATCATCATATCCCGTATACTTCCGGTATGTAATTGACCTTTTTCCTTACCTATGGTAATTTCTTTAATTTTACCTTGTTGTAAATCCAAACAAGTAATTCCCTTGTTAAAGTGTGATAACCATAAATGTCCTTCTTTGTCTAATTCAATTGATCTTATGCTGTTAGACATTAAACTCGCTTTATTTCCTTCTTCATGTCTATAGTGAGTGAATTGCATAGTATTCATATCCAACAAATCCAAACCGGCGGAAGTGGAGATGGCCATTTTGTTTTGATCAATCAATTTTAATTCCTTAATTACTTCACTCGATACGGAATTATCATTTATAGAATCAGGCATGAAGTAATTAATAGCGTAAGTTTTGAGGTCGATGCAAAACAATCCACCGGCAGAAAAACCAACCCATAATTTATCATTGGGTGTAGCTAAGAGACAGTTAACATGGAATGCCGCCTCATTAATTGAATCAATTTCGGGCACAAAAGAAGTAATTTTATATCCGTCCCACTTGGCTAATCCTCCGCTTGTTCCAAACCAGATGAAACCATTTCTATCTTGCGCAATGGCATTTACAGAAATATTAGGCAGCCCATTATCGGTAGTTATTTTTTTGAAGCGAGTGTATTGAGCTTTGAGAATTACGCTAAAAAACAATAGGGCATATATAAGAGAGCATCTTATTTTCATTAGTCTATCAAATTTTGTCAAAAAAATCGGATTGAACAAACCGGTTGGCTCATATTTACATTATAATTATTAATTTTACTCATATGAGGCATATTTATAAAATTATTTCAAGTCTGATTTTTTGGGGTCATATACTTTTGGCGCAACCTGCATCATTTTCTTTTCAGGTAAATGGCACTGTTCCTGCAGGATTTACAACTGCTTTAAATATTGCCGGGCAGAAATGGAGTGATTATTTACAAATAACTGTGCCAATAAAAGTAAATGTATTTACCGTTAATTCAGGTTTATTGCCGTTTTCGGCGATTACTATTTCTAATGGAGATAAAGATTTTTTGAATGCTCCGGTTTCTAATACGCTTTATCCATCTGCGCTTGCGAATCAATTAGCGGGTATTGAAACAAATTCCGGCGAGTATGATATGGATATTTATTTCAATTTGGCATCCGGATATTATTATGGTACCGGTAAACCTTCCATTTCCGAAAAAGACTTTATCAGTACTGCTATGCATGAAATAGGGCATGGCTTGGGTTTTTATAGTGATGGATATGTAACGAATGGAGGATTGGGATCTTTTGGTAATGTGCCACAATCAGTTATTTTTCCGTTAACACCTTCATTTCCTTGGAAGGGACAGGAGGGAGTTCCAACTATTTTTGATAAATATATTATTAAACAATCGGGTAGTTCTTTAGTGGGAATTGCAGCACAAAATTCGCAGGCACTTGGCGATAGTATAAAAAACAATGCGCATTATTTTAACGGACCCTTATTTGCCAATGCTTCGCATTCTAATACACCCATTCGTTTATCGGGAGGAGCTGGAACTTATACCATGGGCGTTGATTTGTTGCATATACACGATTCGTATGCTAACACGATTATGTCTTATTATTGGGGAAATGGAGATACGGTAAGAATACCGGGTCCATGGGAACTGGGCTTATTAAAAGAAATAGGTTGGAATTTAAAACCTATTGGCTTAGCGGAAAAAGAAATTTCGGAGTTGAATTATTTTTATCCTAATCCGGCTTCGGAGCAAATTAATTTTGCGGGTAAGGGGGCTGAACAGTTTTCAATTTATAATATGAAGGGTGAATTAGTGTTGAATGAAAATATGATTTTGGAAAGCGCAAAAGTTGATGTTTCAACTTTTCCGAAAGGCATGTATTTTGTAAGAGTAAACTTTAAGAATGGAAATTCCATTCAAAGAAAAGTACTGATACAGTAGAATTAATAAATTTTACCAACCCAAAATCCAGGCAAAAATCAAAGGTGCAACAATAGTAGCATCACTTTCAACAATAAATTTAGGTGTATTAATATCTAATTTTCCCCATGTAATTTTTTCATTGGGCACGGCGCCTGAATAAGAACCGTACGAAGTGGTAGAGTCAGATATTTGGCAAAAGTATGACCAAAACGGAATGTTTTCCATTTCCATGTCTTGATACAACATCGGGACAACACAAATAGGAAAATCGCCGGCTATGCCACCGCCAATTTGAAAAAAGCCAACGCCTTTACCCGAACTATTTTTCACGTACCAATCGGCAAGCCAGGCCATATATTCTATTCCGGATTTCATGGTGCTTGCTTTAATTTCGTTTTTGATTACATAAGAAGCGAAAATATTTCCCATGGTGCTATCTTCCCAACCCGGCACAATAATAGGTAAGTTTTTTTCTGCTGCAGCAAGCATCCAGCTATCTTTTGGATCGATTTCGTAATACTGTTTAAGTTCTCCGCTATTTAATATTTTATACATGAATTCGTGAGGAAAAAATCGTTCGCCTTTGGTGTCTGCATCTTTCCATACCTTATGAATGTGTTTTTGCAAGCGACGAAAAGCTTCTTCTTCCGGAATGCAAGTATCCGTAACGCGGTTGTAATGATTTTCCAGTAAATCCCATTCATCTTGTGGAGATAAATCTCTGTAATTAGGCACTCTTTTGTAATGGCTGTGAGCCACTAAATTCATAATATCTTCTTCCAGATTAGCGCCGGTACATGAAATGATATCTACTTTTCCTTGACGAATCATTTCGGCCAAAGATTTACCTAATTCAGCCGTGCTCATTGCTCCAGCCAGCGTAACCATCATTTTCCCACCTTCTGTTAGGTGAGTTTCATAACCGGTTGCAGCATCTACCAATGCAGCTGCATTAAAATGTTTATAATGATTAGCTATAAAGTTTGAAACCGGGCCTTTATTTGATACAGCTGAATTTTTCATAGATTTAAATTAAAGCGACAAAGATAAAAAATTAATGGGATATTATTAATTTTCAATTGTGCCGAGCGACTTTATTGCGGTTCTGTATTTTTTCTTTTTAATAAGGTAGTAATTAATATCATTTCTAAAATAACCGAGTGAAAAACGAATGCCAAACAAGTAATAAAATCCATCAATAACGGATATATTACTTTGCCGAAGGCCTACCGAAGTAACCACGCCAAGCCAACTGAGCGGTTTCCCTATAAATGAAAAACCGGCTGTTGCAATATAAGCTCTGGCCTGGACATTTTTAATATTCACCAGGTTTTTATCGATATTACGTTCTTTATACATTCCTGTGCCTAATTCAAACGGAAATTGAAACTCAAAATACCTTTTATTGATAAGTACATATTGATAATAGAAAGTTGCGTATTGTATGTTAATATATTCCTTCGTTTCTATTCCATCAACAAAATTACGGTAACCGGCACGTGTTTTTGGTGTAGAAAAATAATAGCCTAATGCAAAAACATGTTTTTCGTTTATTAGCACTCCCAGTTGTGGTCCGAAAAAATTTACGATATGCGGATTTCCTAAAGAATTACGTTCAGAGTATTTTAAATGTAACCTGAATTTTCGAAATCTGTAAATGTAGTTAGAGTCAGATTCGAGTTTTGTTTTTAAGGAATCTATAATTTTTAGCCTCGCTTCGTTTTGGGAAAAACAAATTCCGTTAAGCAGGATAATAAAAAATATTAAAATCGGATAACTACGATATGGTATCCTGTTCATCATCCTTTTCTTCCACCATAGATTCGGTATCCACAATTATACCTTCGCTATTGATGAATTTTTTGTCGGTTAATCTTTTTTCCAAAGAAAGTAAAAAGGCCGGAAGAAGAACAAGGTTTGCGCAATAAGCAACAATTAATGTAAAAGAAATTAGTAGGCCCAGGGCTTGTGTTCCGCCAAAACCTGACAAAGCAAACATGCCAAATCCAAAAAATAAAACAATTGCCGTGTATACCATACTAATGCCGGTTTCGCTGATGGTAAGTCTTACGGCTTCGCCAATGCTTAATTTATTTTTCTTTATTTCATGCCGGTATTTGGTTAAAAAGTATAATGTACCGTCGCTGCTTATACCAAACGCTATACTGAAAACCAAAATGGTACTTGGTTTTAAATAAATATTTAAATACCCCATTAACCCGGCAGTAATTATTAGGGCCACTAAACTAGGTATGGTAGCAATGATAATCATTCGTAGACTAGTAAATAATGTGACCATAAAAGCTGCGATTAAAATGATGGCCAGGCCTACACTTTGAATTAAGTTGTTTACTAAAAACTCATTTCCTTTAAGAAACACAATGCAAAAACCGGTTAAGCTAACATGATACTGATTTTCTTTCGCTTCCCATTCCTTTTCATCTTCGTTGTAATTGAAAACGGTATCTAACCTGGGTTTTAAATTTTCTGATATTTCTTTTACACGGGTTGAGCCGCAATCCGCTATTTGCACACTAATTCGAGTGTAACGCTGAGAGCTATCTAAAAAGGAGGAAAGCTGGTTCTTTTTTTCTTTTTCTTCTTTGATATATTCCGCAATAGTTTTTAATTCGGTGATGGAGGGTAATTTGTAAAATTTAGGTTCTCCGCCTTTGTAACTTTGATAGAGGAATTTAGCACCTTCGGCTATCGAAACCGGCCTCGAAAATTCATCGTATTGAGAAATTAATTTTTGAGCTCTATGGATTTTGTACAAACATCTGGCATTATCACTAAATACGCCTTTATCTTTTTTGGTATCAATTAAAATTTCAAAAGGTAAAACTCCGCCAAATTTGTTTTCAAAATATTTTAGATCCTGAATTAAAATATCTGTTTTAGGTATGTCATCTACAACATATCCAAATGCTTTTATTTTTAACAGGCCTACTATGCTTAAAATGCTTATGATTGTTACTGTAACATAAATTGATTTGCGGTGATATTTTGTAATGTAGGCCACTTTATCTAATACCAGCGTTAATCTTTCGCCGTCGAGGTGACGCAAATGTTTGGCATTTGGTGGAGACAGATAACTGAAAATAGCCGGAACTAATACCACTGAATAAATAAATGTGGCCATTACATTAATGGCTGCCACCATACCAAATTCATACAAAACACGATTTTGAATAGTGCAAAAAACGGCGAATCCAATGGAGGTAGTGATATTAGCGAAAAATAAAGAGGCGCTTGCTCTTTGAATAGCTAAATGTAGCGCTTTAGCCTGGGTTTTTCCCAAGGCGATTTCTGTGTGGTATTTATTAAGAACCAAAATACAGTTTGGCACTCCTATCACAATAATTAATGGCGGAATTAATCCGGATAAAACGGATAGTTTATATCCGAACAATACGATGGTACCCATTGCGGTTACAACGCCCACCATGATGATGATTAAAGAAAAGACTACAGGAAATGCAGACCGGAAAAAGATAAATAATAAAATGGCTGTAACCACCAAAGCTGCAATCAAAAAGAAAACCATTTCATTTCTGATTTTACGCATTACTGTGGTTCTGATAAATGGTAAACCTGAAGAATGGGTGTCAACTTCAGTAGATTCGTTGAAAGAATTTATTTGTTTTTTAATGTCATCAACTATATCGATTCTGTTCTTGGTGTTTAATATTTTTTCATTGAAAGTAATCGCCATTAACGATGAGTTTGTTTTTTGATTATATACAATGCCATCGTAAAAAGGTAATTCTTTTACGTTTCTTAAATAAGCATCTAACTCTTTCTGATTTTTGGGTTGATTTCCTGAAAGCGGAATAAATTCAAATTTGCCCAGAGAATCGTTTAATAATAAATCGTTGATACGAGCAATAGAAACAACCGTTTTAATCCCATTCAATGCCTTTATATCATTTCCTAATTTAGCCCAGGCATTATAATTAGAAAGCGATTTTAATTTTTCACTTTCAACTCCAACAACTAGTATGGTACCGTCTAATCCAAATTTCTTTTTAAAGAATTCATATTCTATACTTGTTGTGTCGTCATCGGGTAAAAGTTTAGCAAAGTGATAATCTTGCTCAATTTTAGTAGCGAAATAGCCCATAAAAATTGTAATCAATCCAATTGTAATGATTAACGGCAATCTTTGCTTAAGAATAAAATAAGCTATTCGTTTTAACATAAAATTTGAGCAAGCAAGTTAATTAAAATAGTCGAATCAAAAAGACTTTTGGTGAATAAGAGGCCTCTTGTTTTTTATTCTTTCTGTTAAGATTTCACAACATCTCAACACCAATTGAAATACAGCTTCAAAGTCTTGTGCTGTGCCATAGTATGGATCCGGTACTTTTTGAGCGCTATTATCGTGCAGTAAATCTGTTAATAAAGCTATTTGGGCCTTATTAATCTTATTGTTCATTAGATCAGCTATATTTGTTAAATTGCTTTGATCCATTGCGAATATAAAATCAAATTCATCAAAATCACTTTCAACAAATTGCCTGGCTACCAATTGCGATAAGTCGACTCCGTTTTTTTTGGCATTTTTAATTGTTCTTGGGTCAGGCGCTTCTCCTATATGAAATGATGAGGTTCCGGCTGAATCAATCTGAATGTTCAAATTATGCTTTTGTTTTAGATCTAACATTATACCTTCCGCCAACGGCGATCGACAAATATTTCCTAAACAAACAAAAAGAATTTTATGCATTTTATTTTCTGCAAAAATAAATCATTTCACCTTTGGGTAACCTGTAGCGATCGATAAGTTTTTCACCCAAAGTATTTACATAATCATCTACAATAACTTGAAAACCGGCCTGGGTCAATTTATCTTTATAATCCAACCCAAACAAGCGTAAATGGTCTTTTTGCCAATAATGCTTTTCGCGATCTGCTTCAGTAATAATGTTTTTATCTTCCAACGTAGTTTCCCGTGTTGCGTCTAGCGGGACCTGAAAAATACCCCAACCCCCGGGCCTCATAATTCTATATAACTCGCGCATACATTGATTCGCGTCATTCACGTGTTCAAGTACATGATTACAAAAAATAACATCAAAGGTATTATCTTTAAAAGGTGCACTATGTAAATCAAAATGTATATCGGCAATAGGGCTATTATAATCGCCGGTAGTGTAATCCAGATTTTCCATTTTCCGGAAGATCTTATAAAAGCATTGTTCCGGTGCAATATGAAGCACTTTATGTTTGGCAGTGAAAAAATTGGTTTTATCTTTTAAATAAAGCCACAATAGTCTGTGTCGTTCTAAAGAAAGACTACCCGGACATAAAACGTTTTTCCGTTTTGCTCTGCCTCCGTATCCGTAGGGCAAAAATTTTCTATAGGTTTTGCCCGATATGGGGTCTTCATATCGCTTACCGTAATAAATAAATGGTGCAATTTTACTGAATATTAAACTCAGAGAAATCAGAATAGGGCGGGGGATTGTACGTAAAAGAAAGTGAAACACGGCTAATTTAAAGCTGTAAAGATATAGTTTTTAAGTTTTACTCGGTAAGGAAAGTTGTTTTACAAATAATTTTTTAAATATTGGTAGGAAGGAAATAAATAT
Source organism: Sphingobacteriaceae bacterium (assembly GCA_016715905.1). NCBI lineage: Bacteria > Pseudomonadati > Bacteroidota > Sphingobacteriia > Sphingobacteriales > Sphingobacteriaceae > Sphingobacteriaceae bacterium. Next base: position 18,615 of record JADJXI010000004.1, read on the forward strand.
AATTATACCACTGTATTTCATGATGCTCATCCATCTATCGTATTCTTCTCTCCAATAGGAATCTAAATAGGATTGAAAGTAACTGTCTGTATTATGCACAGTAGGTATTTCCGATGCTTCAACCATTTTATAATTTAATGCATTGTTGTAATAATCATGATTATGAAAAATGTTTGTGTTATCGTGTATAAAGGAAAGCACCAGCAGGAAAATATAAATAATACTCACATAGGTGATTTGATTGAATAAATTGTAAAATGGTTTGTAAACCTGCTTTTGTTTCCAGTAATAAAAACAGGTGATTGCTGAAAATAAAAACAGTAACAATAATCCAATAGTAAATAGATTACCACGTTTAAAATAACCACCAAAAGATAGTAACTCAAATAGAATGAAAGTAATTAAAGGGTACAGCAGTAAAATGATTATTGTTAATAAAAACTGACGCCATTTGGTCATTTTAAAAAGCAATAAAAATGAAGTAATACTTAGGGTGAAATAAAAAATTGTCCAACGGTAATCAGCAGTGAAAATGAATAGTCTGTTGTATTTAGCTTCATATAAATTAGTAAAAACAGTAAGTAATTCGTATTGATAGCTTCCGTAATAATTCATCTCGTTAGCTTGTACTTTATTTTTCTTTATCAATTCCAAATACCGGTTCGCCATTTCCTCGGCTGTAAGATCCATTTTTACTTTATACTTATTGGCTACTGCCACAAACGCATTAATTTTGGATAATAAAATGCTTTTATCGTAAATGGGTTTATAAGCTTTTATTAATTGATGAGCCGTTTTGATTTCCGGAAAATTTAAAGAATCCCATTTGATGAAATAAGGGACAAAATAGGCAGTACCATTGGGATTTAATTTTTTCAAATTCACATATTGAACGGTATTGGTTGAATCGTACCACTCAAAATAAGTGTAAGAAGAATTAGCCAGATAGGGTTCATTCTCATTTAATGTATTTAAATCGCGAATGATTTCTTCTTTTTCAAACATGGAAGAAACACGTGCGTTTTGTATGAGCTCAAAGGGTACAGGGATTAATAAAATAAGTAAAATAATAGTGAAAACCAGGCTAAAGTTCAGATATTCATCAGTCCATTTATAATTTCCAAAATTCTTTTCTTTATTGAAAATAGCATAACGGTAAATCCAAAAACACATGATTATAATAGCCAGTACCGTTAATAAAAAGTACCATAATTCATGCTGAATATCTATTCTAATATCAATGGGTAATGCCAATCCAAACAATGCAGAACATAACATCAACAAAACAATATGCCAAACTGCAAGGTGTATTTTACTTATCCACAATACCGGATAATTAATCAATAATTTATCATTTAACTTTTTTAAAAAACCCGGTGTAATATTTTGAAACATGATTAAATATCTTTATGAAATAATTTACGGGTACTCTGACTTATATTACGGATATAGTTCAATTCAATTTTATTTTTATGCAGTATCTCCGTAAGAAAGTAAATTGTAATATCTGTTCCTGTGCTGATGATATAGGAAGTGCCGGCATTTTCAACATTAATATTCGGTAAATCCTTAAAGCAGGCGGTGAGTTGTTCTAAATTAAAATTGCCTGAAATTTCAAAACTATTGTGACTTCTTTCCAGGGCAAATAATTTTTGAGGCCCGTTGTAAATAGTTACGCCTTGTCTGATGAAAATAATATTATCGGCAATTTTTTCAATTTCGTGCAAATTTTGCGAACTTAAAATAATGCTCATGGGATGCGCTTCTGAAAGCGTAAAAAATTTTAAGTCCTGAAGAAACAACTGTTGGGCATTTATATCTAAATTAGACAAGGGTTCATCAAGAATTAATAATTCGGGTTTCCATAATAACATTTTAGCCAATTCGAACCTTAAACGGTATCCACTTGAAATCTCCGACCATTTTAAATCTCTGTATTTATCTAAGCCCAAACGATATAAAATATAATCGATTCTTTCATCATTGGCCTTGCCTTTTATGTTGTGAATGGTGGCGAAAAACCGCAAATTATCTAATAGTGTGCCTTGCCATTTAGGAATGCGTTGGGGAATAAAAGCTATTTTATTTTTGATCGCATACCAATCGTTAGCATTCACATTTAATTTTGGAAAATCAATTTTTCCTGAATCCGTACTTAGTTCTCCGGCTAAAATTCTAAGTAATGTAGTTTTTCCATTACCGTTTTCGCCTACAACGCCGGTTATTTCTCCTGATTTTAAGGTTAAGTCTATGGGTTGTAAATAAAAAGGATTTCTTCCTTGTGTAAATTGCTTAGAGATGGATTCGGCATTTAAAATTGCTTCTTCAGTTCTGTGTCCTTGTTTCTGCGTGAAGGACCCGGATTTAAATTGATTAAGAATTTCATTTGCATGATGGTTAATGTCGGATTTAGTTTTTTCACTCTGTTCTCCTAATTCTATGGTCAGATAATTTTTCCGAATATCAAAAATTTTATTTTTACTCTCCTCGTCCAGCTCAAACTCTTCACTTAAATCCATTAATCTTCTGCTTAATAAACTATGGTCACCATAAAGTACACCACTTTCAATTTCCTGAACGAATTTATCTCTCAAAAGATTCATGTTTGCTTGTTTGTTATTTAAGAATAGTAAACTTTTTACGCATTATTTTGTGTTGAGAATAATATTCAATCAGATAAAGCCCTTCAGGTAAATTCAATTGCATATTTTTCAAAGTAACTTCATCCGAACTTTCATAAACAACCGAGCCATTAAGATTGAAGATTTTCAATTTAACGAATTCTTCAGAATGTGTTATTAGGCTAAAGTTTCCATTATTTGGATTTGGGTAAATGATTAATTTTTCAGAATCCAATTTTAAAGTTGATATTCCATTACAAATAACAACAGACTGTGTGAACTGCGCGGAAATTGAACAGCCAGTAACGCCGCTGGCATTTAAGGTATAAACAGTGGTTACCGTAGGCGTTACCTGAATACTTGCTGTATTGGCGCCGGTATTCCAAGTATAAGTAGAGGCGCCCGAAGAAACGATAACGGCAGATTGTCCTAAACATAATAAGGTTGAAGTAGAGCCAATGGTTAAGCTTGGTAGAGCATTTACTTGTACAGTATAGTTTTCTGCAGGTGAAATGCCACAGGCGTTATTGGCAACTACACTCATAGTACCACCGGGCGAACTAACAATTGCACTAATTGCATTAAGCGTTTGTGTTGATGTCCAACCAAGGGGCAGATTAAAACTATAAGAAGTAGCTCCTACAACTAAAGGTGTAGAGAATATTAAAGTATCACCTGAGCAAGCAACAGTATTGCCACTTATTGAACTGGGTTTTACCGGCACTTGACAATATTTAGCCGCAAATGCATCAATACTTCCGCTTGAAGTTAGAATGGCATTTCCCGGGCTGAAATCAAAATCAGGAGAGTTACTGAATTCACCGGCTAGATGAACATTGTAGTTATTATCAATTAAAAGCGCATTTCCAACACTGTTGTTACTACCAACCACAGAATTGGCGCTAGTAAAATTACCATTGCCGTCAACTTTTGAAATAAATAAATTAGTTCCACTCGGATTGATGTTGAAAGTACCCACTCCGGCATCAAAATCAGTTAATGCAGAAAATGAGCCTGTGAGATAAACAAAATCTGTGGCATCGCTGGCTATGCTATTGGCAAGGATTGGTGCAGATGAACTTAGCATTTGCCCCCAGGCAAAATTGCCCATATTATCTAGTTTAGAAACATAAACATTAAAGGCGACTCCGGAAAGTGTGAATGTGGAGGGACTCGGATCCATATCAATTATGCCTGAAAAAATACCGGTACTTAATATATTACCTGTATTATCCAAACTTATATTTTTGGCGATATCATCACTAGTGCCACCTATTTGTTCTGAAAATAAAAAATTCCCTAACTGATCAAATTTTAAAATGTAAGCATCTAAGCCACCAAATGATGTAAGTGTGGCTGTGCCGGGACTTGGATCAAAATCCACTGTTCCCGCAAAGGAACCGGTAGTGTATACATTCCCATTATTATCAGTTGAAATAGCAATACCCTCATCATTTCCACTATCTCCGTATCCGGAAACCCAATTTAAATTACCTGAGGTGGTTAAACTGCAAATAAATGCATCCTGCAAACCGTTAGAAGCAATGTTGGTAGTGCCCGGGCTAGGATCAAAGTCAGTTGTGCCGTTATGGATACCTGTACAAACCACATTTCCCAAAGGATCGCAGCTTAAGTCATAAACAACTGATGAAACGGAAGAAATGAAATTTCCTGCCCAAACAAAATTACCGGAGGAACTATATTTGGCTACAAAGCCACTTAATCCGGTGCCCGCATCCAGTGTGGTAGTAGCGGGACCTTGATCAAAATCAACTACGCCCGAAAAGCTTCCTCCTAAGTAAATATTTCCATTTCCGTCTTGTGCAATGGAATAAGCCACATCATTTCCGAAATTTCCAATGCTGAATCCCCAAACTAAATTTCCGCTGCTGTTTAATTTCACAACAAAAAAATCGGACATACCTGCTGAGGTGATGGTTAACGTACCGGGTCCCGGATCTAAATCCACGGTTCCTTCAAAATAACCTGTGATGTAAACGTCTCCATTTGAATTTACGGCATTAGCTTTAGCGCTAACATTATTTAAACTTCCGAATTGTTTGGCCCATTGTAAATTTTGTGAGAAATAAAATGGATTAAAGAAACAAGAGAAAATAAAAAGTAATGTGATTTTTTTCATGATAAAATGTAATTAAAAAGTAAAATAAAATGCGAATTGTTTAAATGCTTAAGAATAAACCCTAGCAATTAAATTATCCTATACAAAGATATAATTTCAGATGAGAATGCCAATTTTTACGATATTTTTTTATATCGCATTTGTATATGTGGGATGTTATCCTCAAGATATTCAATTCCTTCAGGTTTGAATTGCAGATCGGAGTAAAACCTTTCTAAATATTTTTGCGCGGAAATCACAATTTCATTTACTTTAAATTTTTGCAAAGTGGTATCCATACTTTTTTGCATGAGTAATTTTCCAAAATTCTTTCCTCTGACTGATTTTGAAACTACGACGCGACCAATGGCAGCTTCGGGATAAGAAAGCCCGGGAGCAAGAATACGAGCGTATGCAATTAGTTTGTTATTTAAAAAACCTAATACATGCAGCGCATTTAAATCTTTATCATCCATATCCTGATATGCGCAATTTTGTTCAACCACAAAAATTTCACTTCTTAACTGCAATAATTTATAAAGTGTTTCGGAGTCAAGTTCATTAAACCTGTATACAGAAAAAATAATTTCAGAATTCAAATAAACCTCCGTTTTTTCCAAATGGGTTTTTACCTAAATGTTTATATGCAAGCTCTGTGGCTTCGCGGCCTCTTGGAGTGCGATGTAAATAACCTTCCTGCACTAAAAAAGGTTCATATACTTCCTCGATAGTTCCGGATTCTTCACCAACGGCAGAACTAATGTTGTTTATTCCGACCGGACCGCCTTTAAATTTATCAATGATGCAATTTAAGATTCTAAGATCCATTTCATCTAATCCATTTTTATCTACATTCAAGGCTTTTAATGCATAGGTGGCAATTTCTAAGTCAATACTCCCATTACCTTTTATTTGCGCAAAATCCCTTACCCGTCTTAATAAAGAATTTGCTATTCGTGGTGTACCGCGACTTCTTCTTGCAATTTCAAATGATGCGGTTTCATCAATACCAATATTTAATATTTCAGCACTACGCTCCACAATACCGGTTAATATTTTAGAATTGTAATAATTTAAACGACTGTTTATTCCGAATCTGGCTCGGAGTGGAGAGGTGAGAAGTCCGCTTCTTGTTGTAGCTCCAACTAAAGTAAACGGATTTAATTTGATTTGAACCGTTCTTGCGTTAGGTCCGCTATCAATCATGATATCTATTTTATAATCCTCCATGGCAGAGTAGAGGTATTCTTCTACAATGGGACTCAATCGGTGAATTTCATCAATAAATAAAACATCAAAGGGTTCTAAGTTGGTTAACATGCCTGCTAAATCACCGGGTTTATCTAAAACGGGGCCGCTAGTTACTTTTAAATTAACACCAAGATCGTTTGCAATAATATGAGCCAAGGTAGTTTTACCTAAACCCGGAGGTCCATGTAACAAAACATGATCAAGTGCTTCATCTCTTTTTTTGGCCGCCGCCACAAATACCCGCAAATTATCAACTACTGAATCCTGTCCGCTAAACTCATCAAAAAGTTTAGGACGTAATGCTTTTTCCACTTCCCGTTCTGTAGGATTAAGATTTTCTTCTGAAGGATCTAAATTAGGATTCACAAAGTAAAGATAATTGAAAAAGTGGCAGAGTCTTGCTATATTTTGTAGTATAAAATAAACTCAGGGAAAAATTCAGAGTTGAGCGTATTTTTATAAGGAGACTTGATATTAATGTATTTGAAAGGATAATTTTTTCTATTAGATTTATATTGTGAATCGCAAACTATTAATAACTGTTTTAGTTTATTCTCTATTTGTTTCTGCCGCACAAAATGTTTCTGAAATCCAATTGAGTAAATCGGTCGATTCTCTAAAAATGCTGTTGTTTAACAATACTCATGATACTGTTAAAATAAACACATTGCTTATGCTCGGTGATCTTCAATATAATGAACACCCTGATACAGCTTGTTTTTTTTGGCGAGAAGCTATAAAACATGCAGAAAATTCATTGAAAAAATACAACAAAAAAGAAAGAATTTACAAATCTATTTCTTCTGTTTATGCCAGTGCCCTTAATAATGTTGGATATATTGAACAAAATAATGGTAATGTTAACCTGGCAAGAGAATATTATCAAAAGAGTTATGAAGTTCGCAAGGATATTGACGAAAATGACAAAATAGATGAATCATTAATTAACTTAGGTTTTACATTTCAATTGGAAGGAAATTATGAAAAAGCATTATCTAATTATTCTATGGCATTGGCAATTCAAGAAAAGGAAGGTGCCCTTGAAGACCAGGGGATTTCTTTAGGTAACATTGCGTGGTTGTTACAAACAAAGGGAAATATTCATGATGCTTTAATTGCTTATGAAAGAGCACTAGCAATTACAAAGCAAACAAAAAACAAATCCGGATGTGCATTGAATTTAAACAATATCGGATTTTTATATCAGAGCATTGGTAATATTGCTAAATCAATTGAGTATTATCAAGCCGCACTAAAAGAATATGAGTTATTGAATGATAAAAAAGGAATTTCATTATGTTTAAGTAACTTGGGCAACCTTTATCAATCACAAAATGATTTTGAAGCCGCATTTGAGTATTACACCAAAAGTTTAATGATAAGGAAACAGGCTAATGATTTTTTTGGAATAGCAGATTGTTACAATAATTTAGCAGGTTTATATAATTTTAGAAATATTACCGATTCAGCCATTTATTTTCAGAAAGAGGCATTAAAAATTTACGAATCGTTAAATGATCAAAGAAGAATTTCATTCGCGCTTTATAATTTGGGCGTTTCTTACTATAATTTAGGGAACTTTGAGTTATCGGACAAGTTTTACAAAAATAGTCTTTCTATTCGTGAAAAGATTGATGATAAATCTGGAATGACTCAGTGTTACTTGAAAATAGCTGAAATTCTTATGAAAAGAAAGGATTATTTACTTGCTGAGAGTCTTACCTATAAAGGATTTCTACTTGCAAAAAAAATAGGATATCCCGAAAAAATTTGCAGCGCATCAAGGCAGTTATATAAAATAAATTTAGTAAAAGGAAATGCAAAAAATGCATTGACGTATTTCGAAATTTACATTCAAATGCGCGATAGCATGAATAATGAATCCACTCGAAAGGCTTCAATAAAATCTCAACTCAAATACGAATATGAAAAACAAGCAGCTGCAGATTCTGTAGCACATGCAAAAGAGCGTGAAGTGAAGAATGCAGAACTAGCCAAACAAAGTGCAGAAATAAAAGCTAAGAAAAATCAGCAGTACGCTTTATTTGGAGGGTTGGGATTAGTAATGATCTTTGCAGGCTTTATGTTCAACCGATTTAAGGTTACACAAAAACAAAAAACAATCATTGAAAATCAAAAGCTTGTGGTGGAAAGTCAAAAGCATTTGGTAGAAGAAAAGCAAAAAGAAATTCTGGATTCTATACACTACGCGCGTAGAATACAAATGGCCCAGATTCCAAGCGAAAAAAGAGTAGCTAATATTTTGAATAAATTATATGAAAATTAGTAGTCTTTAATCTAAATCACAAAAAAACCCGAGTGTTAGTCGGGTTTTTAATTCTATGAATTATTTTAATCCTTTTTTGCCTCTTCGGGTTTAGGGAGTAAAATTTTTCTACTCAGTTTTATTTTTTTAGTTTTTGGATCATCACCAACGTACTGCACTTTTACGATATCTCCTTCTTTTAGTAAACCTTCAAAGGAGTCAACACGCTTCCAATCATATTCGCTGATGTGAAGTAATCCATCTTTACCCGGTAGTATTTCAACAAATGCACCATAAGGCATAATTGATTTTACTTTGGCATCATAAATAGTACCTACTTCCGGAATAGCAACAATACCTCTAATCTTATTCATGGCTGCTGTTACTTCATCCTTATTGGTTCCAAACACTTCCACAATGCCGGTTTTACCTTCTTCAGTAATAATAATTGTAGTATTGGTGGATTTTTGCATTTCCTGAATTACTTTACCACCCGGACCAATTACTGCGCCAATAAACTCACCGGGAATTACCATTTTTTCAAATCGTGGTGCGTGTGGTTTATAATCTGCTCTTGGTTGATCTAGGGCTTTTAGCATTTCATTCATAATATGTAAACGACCTTGTTTGGCTTGTTCCATTGCTTTAGCCATTACCTCATAAGGTAATCCGTTTACTTTTAAATCCATTTGTACGGCTGTAATACCATCTTTTGTGCCACAAACTTTAAAGTCCATGTCACCTAAGTGATCTTCATCTCCTAAAATATCAGATAAGATTGCATAATTACCTTTATCATCCGTAATTAATCCCATGGCAATACCGGCTACAGGTTTTTTAATTTGTATACCTGCATCCATCATAGCTAATGTTCCGGCACAAACGGTTGCCATACTCGATGAACCATTACTTTCTAAAATATCACTTACAATACGAATGCTGTATCCGGTATCAGTTGGTACTACTTTTTTCAAAGCACGGTTAGCTAAATTTCCATGACCAACTTCTCTACGCCCTGGCCCTCTATTTGGTTTTGCTTCACCGGTGCTAAACCCGGGGAAATTGTAATGTAAAATAAATCTTTCTTCACCATCATAAAAAGCGCCATCAATTTTCATGGCATCTTTAGGTGTACCTAAAGTAACCGTAGTTAATGATTGAGTTTCTCCTCTGGTAAATACTGCACTTCCGTGTGGAGAAGGTAAGTAATTTACTTCAGCCCAAATCGGACGGATATCTGTGGTTTTTCGGCCGTCCAATCTTACTTTTTCATCCAAGGCTAATCTCCTTACCGCATCGTATTCAACATGGTGATAATATTTATTAATTAAACCTTCTTTTTCAGCTAATTCTTCTGCTGTAAATGTTTTTTTGTATTCTTCCAATACAGCTTTAAAATCTTCCTTGCGATTATTTTTATTGGCTTGTAATTTTTTAGCAACAGCATAAACTTTCTCGTAAGTATCTTTATGCACTTTTGCTTTTAATTCTTCATCATTAACCTCATGACAATATTCTCTTTTCGGTTTAAGACCTGCTTTCACGGCAAATTCCTGAATTCCTTTGATATGACCTTTAATGGCGGTATGTGCAAACTGAATAGCTTCCAGCATTTCAGCTTCGCTAACTTCACTCATCTCGCCTTCAACCATTAATATATCGTTAGCACTTGCAGCTACAATCATATCAATTGTACTATTCACTAATTCTGACTTACCTGGGTTAAGACAAAGTTTCCCATTTATTTTACCCACGCGAACTTCGCTTATTGGTCCGTTAAACGGTATATCTGAAACGGCAACAGCGGCAGAAGCCGCTAACCCAACTAAAGCATCAGGCATGGTTTCACGATCACTTGAAATCAATGAAAGCATTAATTGCGTATCAGCATGATAATCTTCGGGAAAAAGTGGTCGCATGGCGCGATCAACAATACGTGAAATTAAAACTTCATAATCTGATAATTTGGCTTCTCTTCTGAAAAATCCTCCCGGAAAACGTCCTGCAGAAGCGTATTTTTCTTGATAATCTACGGTTAATGGTAAAAAATCAACTCCTTCTTTTGCGTCTTTGTTACTTACAATGGTAGCTAAAATCATAGTATCTCCTATTTTTAATACTACTGATCCATCGGCTTGTTTTGCTAATTTTCCTGTTTCCAGGCTTACAGTTCTCCCGTCTCCGAGATCAAAACTGTGTGTTGTTCCTATTTGTGACATTTGTTTTGTTTTGTGTTCCGGCCTTTCCGAAACGGTTTATATTATATAATTTATTCTCTTAATAAAAAAGGCATTTCGAACTGTAATTCGAAATGCCCCCTCTTACTATATCTTTTCCCTTTGTGTTTAGGGATTATTTACGGATATCCAAAGTTTTGATGATAGAACGGTAACGCTCTAAATCAGTTTTCTTTAAATAATCCAATAACGCACGGCGCTTACCTACTAAATTTAATAATGCACGTTGTGTACCAAAATCTTTTTTATTGTTCTTCAAATGACTTGTTAAATGATCAATACGATGTGTAAAAAGCGCAACCTGAGCCTCTGAACTTCCGGTGTTTTTCTCCGTTCCTGCGTATTTCTTAAAAATGTCTTTCTTTACTTGTGATGATAAATACATGTTTCTTCTTTTTAAATAAGGCATCAAATATACGGTTTTTGACCTAATCTGCAAAATTATTTTACCATCTTTAGCTTGGGCATCGGTATCATATTCAATTCTTTGGCTTTATTTTTTTTTGATAGTGTTTCATTATGCTTAAATTTGTTTCTTTAGCACACTAAATCATGAATCAGGAACTTACTAAGGAACAAATATTGGAGATTTACAACACGCCTTTGCTGGAATTGATTACCAAAGCCGCGGAGGTGCATAAAAAACACCACAAAACAGGTGAAGTTCAAATTAGTTCCCTGATATCTGTAAAAACAGGAGGTTGCCCCGAAGATTGCGCCTATTGCCCTCAGGCTGCGCGTTATAATACCGAGGTAAAAGTACATAAGTTGATGGGTGTTGAAGAGGTTAGTGTATGCGCAGATAATGCTAAAAAAGGAGGGGCAAGCCGTATGTGTTTAGGGGCTGCTTGGCGCGAAGTAAGAGATAATAAAGATTTTGAAAAAGTGCTGGATATGGTGAAAACCATTAATGCAAAAGGTATGGAAGTTTGTGCTACTTTGGGTATGGTAACAGAAGATCAGGCCAGAAAATTAGCCGAAGCCGGCTTATATGCATACAATCATAATATTGATACCTCGGAAGAGAATTATGAAAATATTATTTCTACCCGAACTTTTGAAGATAGAATTGGAACACTTAAAAATGTGCGTAAAGCCGGATTAACCGTTTGTTCGGGAGGAATTATTGGAATGGGAGAGAGCGTAGCGGATAGAATAGGTATGTTATATACTTTAAGTTTACTAAATCCGCAGCCCGAAAGTGTTCCTATTAATGCATTAGTGCCGGTTGATGGTACGCCGCTCGAAAATCAAAAACCTGTTCCGGTTTGGGATATGGTTAGAATGATTGCAACGGCAAGAATTGTACTTCCGAACTCAGCTGTTCGATTGAGTGCAGGTAGATTAGAAATGAGCATGGAAGGCCAGGCCTTATGTTTTTTAGCAGGCGCCAATTCCATTTTTGCAGGAGATAAATTATTAACCACACCAAATCCGGCCTATAATCAGGATATGGAAATGTTTTCTATATTAGGATTAACTCCCAAAAAGGCATTTAACGGTAAACCCGAGGTGCAAAACGCATAGTCATTATGAGGAAGGATTTGCCCTTTCATTTAATGAGTATGTTATCGGAACGGGAACATAAAGGCTTACTCCGTGAATTAAAAACAGATTTTCCTCCTATTGATTTTTGCAGTAACGATTATTTGGGTTTTTCGGTAACCGGAAAATTAAAAAATGCACTAGTACAATATCCCGATCAGGATATAAAATCCGGATCTACTGGTTCACGTCTAATTAGCGGCAATTCTTTGTTTGCCGAAAAGTTGGAAGCTAAAATTGCGGCTTATCATCAATCGGAAGCCGCTCTTATTTTTAATTCAGGGTACGATGCAAATCTGGCTTTATTTTCTTCCGTACCGCAAAAAAATGATGTGGTTTTGTATGATGAATTGATTCATGCTTCTATTCATGACGGAATTAGACTGAGTTATGCAAACCGTTATAAGTTTAAACACAATGATGTGCAGGAAGTGAAGGAATTGATTTTACGAAATAAAGATACCGCGTACAATATTTTTATTGCCGTTGAAAGTGTTTATTCAATGGATGGTGATTTAGCTCCCATAAAGGAACTTATCGAATTAAGTAATTTATTCAAAAACGTTTATTTGATTGTTGATGAAGCGCACGCCATTGGAGTTTTTGGTGAACAAGGAAGAGGATTATGTGCTGAACCGGTAATAGCCAACCAGTGTTTTGCGCGACTTTATACTTATGGTAAAGCCATGGGATGTCATGGTGCAGCAATTGTTTGTAATCAGGATTTAAAAAAATACCTCATTAATTTTGCCCGCTCATTTATTTACACCACTGCCTTACCGGCGCATTCATTAAGAACCATTGATGTCGCTTACAATTTAATATCTTCCAATAAAGATCAAGTGAAACTACAGGAAAATATTAATTACTTTAATTCTATTTCAGCGGATTTATTTGTAATTAAAAATCAAAGCGCTATACGTTGCCTGATTACCGGTTCAAATAAAAAGGCGGAGCAATTGGAAACTAAATTAGCAACCGAAGGTATTTATACCAAGGCTATAAAGAGTCCCACTGTAAAAGAAGGTACCGAACGTTTGCGTATTTGTATACATTCGTTTAATACCAAAGAAGAAATGGATAAGCTGGTTTCGGTTTTAAAAAAGAACAGAGTTGAATAAGTACTTTATAACAGGAATAGGAACAGGTGTGGGTAAAACTGTTGTGGCCGCTGCATTCACCGAAGCACTTAAGGCTGATTATTGGAAACCCGTACAATGTGGTTTGGAAGGAGGCAGCGATTCAAGTCGGGTAAAACAGTTTGTGAAAAATCAGGTTTCTGTTTTTCATCCAGAAACTTTTGTTTTTAATGAACCGGCTTCGCCACATTTAGCCGCCCTACTGGAAGCTAAAAAATTAAGTTCCGATCAGTTTATTCTTCCAAATACACAAAATAGCTTAATCATTGAGGGCGCAGGGGGATTGTTGGTTCCGTTGAATGAGCATAATTATGTGATTGATTTAGCTGCTGATTTTGATGCAGAAGTGGTTTTAGTTTGCGGCGATTATTTGGGATGTATTAATCATTCTTTATTGAGCATAGATTTTTTATTAAAGAACGATTTTAATTTAACGACTTTGGTATTAAACGGAAATTTTCATCCTGAAGTTAAAAAAGCAATTATTAATTACGCGGAAATCCCAAAGTTAATTGAGTTACCAAAGGTTGAACAAATCAATGAAGAGGTGATTGGAAATTTTGCAGGTCTAATCAAAAAGCAATTTAATTGAATTTAAGCGAAAAAGATAAAAAAAACATTTGGCATCCTTTTACTCATCAAAAGGATCGAGAAGATAATATTGTTATTATTAAGGGTGAAGGAGTTTATTTATATGATGAGCAAGATAAAAAGTATTTAGATGCAATCAGTTCATGGTGGGTAAATTTACATGGACATAATAATCCACATATCAATAAAAAAATTGTCGATCAGCTTTCTAAAATCGAGCATTTACTTTTTTCCGGTTTCACGCATGAACCTGCAATAATGTTAGCGGAAAAGCTATTGCAATTTCTTCCTGCTAATCAATCAAAAATATTTTATTCAGATAACGGATCTACTGCGGTGGAAGTGGCTATTAAAATGGTATTGCAGTATTGGAACAACAACAATAAAGCCAAAACAATTTTTTTGGCATTTGATGGCGCCTATCATGGTGATACTTTTGGTAGTATGAGTGTTGGTGCCCGAAATGTCTTTAATCAGGCATTTGATAAGTTACTTTTTGATGTAGTGCATTTGCCACTTCCTTCTCAAGCTAATATTGAAGAAATTAAAGCAAGTGTGAAACTTATTTCGAAATCAAATAAAGTAGCCGGATTTATTTTTGAACCTTTGGTGCAAGGCGCGGCAGGTATGAGAATGTATGAAGCTGAATATTTAGACCAAATCATATCCTTATGTAATGAAATGGATATTTTAACGATTGCAGATGAGGTGATGACCGGCTTTGGAAGAACAGGAAAGTTTTTAGCTAGCGATTATTTAGTGAACAAACCAGACATTCTTTGTTTGAGTAAAGGCTTAACCGCCGGATATATGCCTCTGGGAGTAACATCCTGCGCTGATAAAATTTTTCAGGCCTATGTTCAGGATGATAAAACTAAAACTTTTTTCCATGGACATAGTTATACGGCTAATCCATTAGCATGTGCGGCTGCTATTGCGGGAATGGAATTAATGGAAAATGAAGCAACGTGGGAAAAGATAAATTTAATCCACCGCATGCATACGGAATTTAAAAATCGAATTTCCCCACATAAAAAGCTTATAGATGTGCGAGTAATGGGTACTATTTTGGCATTAGAATTGAATACTCAGGAAAAATCTCACTATTTAAATGCAGCAGCTGATAAGATTAGCGATTATTTTATAGAAAGGGGTGTTATTTTACGACCACTTGGAAATGTTTTTTATGTTCTCCCTCCTTACGTCATAAACCGCGAAGAATTGGAATTTATTTATAAAAACATAATAGATTTTTTAAATAATGAATAAAACAGATTAACTATTTCATTCTTATTCAACGGCTGCAGAAATTTTCTTTTCTTTTTTCTTTTTAATCTTTTTATCAATTTGCCAAATCAATATTCCCGATCCTATGCCGATAATCGCGCCACCTAAAACATCGCTTGGATAATGCACACCTAAGCGCATGCGTGAATAACCCATCATTCCGGCATATAAATAGGCAGGTACGCTTACATACCATTTTTTATAAGTTAAACTCAGTGCCGTTGCAGTTGAAAAGGCTCCGGTGGTATGTCCGCTTGGAAAAGAATAGGGACCGGTTTCCTCTCTCTGTATGATTTCATTTGGAAATTCAGTGTATGGTCTGGTTCTGTTTATTGCATATTTTAGTCCTGTAGTTAAACCCAATGCTAATCCTATGCTTAATGCGCTTTTGTAAGCCTCACTTTTTAATTCTTTATTATTTGAAAAATGTCCGTGCGCCCAAATGCTAATACAGGTTACCGGCATAACCGGATAGACGGAAAATGAAACTCCTTTCATGCCTTGATCTAATCCGGTATTATTTCCATTGTTCATTTCTTTCAGCCAATGTAAATCGTAGTTTTGGCCCTGCTGAATCAATGTAAATAGTAACAATAATAAAATTAAACCTTTTCTCATTATATGTTAACTTGCATTTGTTGGTTTAGCCAGGTTAATGCCTTGTCTCGATCGTCAAAAAATTTGGTTTTAACGGCCGGTTTATTAATCTGAACAAATAAATTTCCTAAAATTTTTAGAACGGTTTGATTACTGCATAAAGCTAAGGCCGATACATGTTTACTGTATTCTTTGGAGGCCCCGGCCGATCTTGCTCCCGGAGTAGGGTTAAAAGCGCCTTCTGCTTCTGTCAGTACAAAAAATTTTTTACCGGGTAAATAATTCATTGATAAATTTCTGGAAAGCCAGATGTCATTTTCCGTTAAGCGACAGTCTTTTTTGATGAGAAATTCCACCAATGCATTTTCATGAACGTGCATCTTAAAGTTATCTTCATCGAAAGTCTTCATTTCATTGTAAATATAAGCAAAGTACATTTCTAAAAAACAATTCACAAAATGTTTAAAAATGTGAATTACTTTATAGGCTTATTTGAGTGCTTCTGTTAAATTTGCAACAAAGAAGATGAATATGGCGAACGCAGAACATGTAACTTGTTTAATTATCGGATCAGGGCCTGCCGGTTATACGGCCGCAATTTATGCTGCTCGTGCAGATTTAAAACCGGTTATGTATACCGGCTTAACTCCGGGTGGTCAATTAACGGAAACTACAGAAGTAGATAATTTCCCGGGATATCCTAAAGGTGTTACGGGTCCGGTTTTAATGGAAGATTTAAAATCACAAGCCGAACGTTTTGGTACGCAGGTTCGTTTTGGTATGGTTACAAAAGTGGATTTAAAATCGAATCCTAAACGTGCATGGGTAGATGATACTATTGAGATCACAGCCGATGCTGTTATTATTTCTACAGGCGCAAGTGCAAAGTGGTTAGGTCTTGATTCTGAATACAGATTGCGCACCAATGCAGGTGGAGTAAGTGCATGTGCAGTTTGCGACGGTTTCTTTTTTAAAGGGCAAGATGTGGCTATAGTAGGAGGCGGTGATACTGCTGCTGAAGAAGCAACTTACTTGGCTAAACTTTGCAAAAAAGTGTATATGATTGTTAGACGGGATGAAATGAAGGCAAGTAAAGCAATGCAACATCGAGTGAAAAATACATCCAATATCGAAATTTTATGGAACTCGGAAACAAAAGAAATTTTGGGACAAGAATTAGTTGAAGGAGCTATTGTTACTAATAAAAAGACAGGTGAAGACCGAAAGTTAGATGTTAAGGGCTTTTTTGTGGCTATTGGACATAAACCAAATACTGAAGTATTTAAAGGCCAATTAAACCTTGACGAGATGGGATATATTCAAGTAAAGCCGGGAACAACTAAAACCAATATAGAAGGAGTTTTTGCAGTGGGCGACTGTGCTGATAAAGTTTATCGCCAGGCTGTAACTGCTGCCGGTACAGGTTGCATGGGTGCTTTGGATGCTGAAAGATATTTAGCCATGGCTGAAGTACATTAAAAAAGCACATTTATTCAGCGCGCGCATTAACTCAATTTGTTCATTAATTTGAAATGAACTTTTATACATTTATTCATTGAGAATTATTTTCATATTTTTTCTTTTGCCGGTATTTTTTACAGCGCAAAATAAATATCCGACATTATTATGGAAAATTTCAGGTAAGGGGCTCAATAAACCGTCGTATTTGTACGGAACCATGCATGTCAGTAACAGAGTGGCGTATCATCTTTCCGAAGAATTTTTCAATGCACTTCAAAGTGTAGATGTGGTAGGTTTAGAAACTAATCCCGGAGACTGGATGGATAACATGGAAAAAACCGGTGAGTTGAAACAAGAAACTGTTTTTTCTAATTCCTATTTGCAACAACGTGATTTTTACGGTTCTGTTTTTGATGCTAAATTACCCGACAAAAAACTATTACAAAATTTAATTAGTTATGATCCTGATTTAATAAATGGCCTACTTTACAGAAGAAACGGCGGTAAAGAAAATTTTGAGGAAAATACGTATATCGATTTATTTATTTTTCAAGCTGCCTCAAAACTGGGTAAAAAAGTAATTAGTTTGGAAGATTTCATTCAGGCTGAAATTCATTCGCGATTAGCTTCGTTACCCGATGATGAAACAGAGGAGGAATACGGAAGTAGAAACAATATATTTATCCCATTTTCTAAAATTGAAGATGCTTACCGTACCGGTAACTTAGATTTATTGGATAGCTTAAGCAAAAAAGGAAATTCAAAAAACAACCAAACGTACTTAATAAATAGAAGAAATGTGTTTTTTGTAAATACAATTGATTCTGTTTTGCAAAAAAATACCATTTTCAGTGGAGTAGGCGCAGCACATTTACCCGGTGAAGAAGGCGTGATTGAATTACTTAGAAAAAAAGGATATACCTTGGAACCTGTATTTCCGAAAAATAATTCAAAAGCTGATAAAACTAGAGATGAAATAGAGGCTATGCGAAAGCCGGTTACTTTTGTAAAGCAATTGGTAACCGATTCAGTTTTTTCAGTTGCAGTTCCCGGTAAATTGTATAGTGTGGTTGATTTAGAAAATATTAAGTACAAAGTGTTTGCCGATATGGTGAATGGAAGTTTTTATTCAGTTGTACGATTAAAATACAGCGGACCTTTATTTAATATGAATGCATCGGCTATGCAAGCCAAAATGGATAGTTTACTTTTTGAGAATATTCCGGGTAAAATAATTTCTAAAAAAGAAATTACATCCAATAATGGATTTAAAGGGATTGAAGTAATCAATAAAACGCGAACCGGCGATATGCAGCACTATCAATTCTTCTTCACCGATTTTGATATTACTTTGTTTAAAATGGGAGGAAAAGGTGATTATGCTATCGGACCTGATGCAACTAGCTTTTTCTCTTCCATACATTTCCATCCAAAAAAAGAAGAGAAAATATTATTTACTCCTAAAACAAAAGGTTTTGAAGTACAGATTCCTAAAAATCATTCCTACTTAAAAAATAGCGGAGTTAGTTCTGTGGGTTTGGTAGAAGATGTTCATGCCTATGCTAAAGCCAATAGCACTTATTTCGGAATTAAACATGCCGTATACAACGATTTTGATTATATTGAAGAGGATACATTCGAATTAAATATTCTTTCAAGTAAAGTATTAAAATCATACGAATTTGAAGAAAATATTAAAAAAGAATTAATAAAACATCAGAATTTACCGGCTATCCAATTTAGCGGACAACATAAAAACGGTAAAATTTTAAATGGAAAAATAATCATTAAAGGAGTTCATTATTATTTGTTTTTTACCGTAAATGAGTTAAACACGCAAATGGATCAATCTTTTTTTGAATCCATTAAATTAACTCCAATTGTAAGCACAGAAATAATTAAGGAGATAGAAGATAAAGATTTTTATTTTAAAGCTACTGACGAAGTGAGCGATAATGCTTCCACTCGATTTAATGAACTGTATAGGCAAGTGTATGAAAAAGAAATGGGGCATTTAAAAAAGAAAAAAGAAAAGAAAAAGGATATTTATGATTACGACTATCGAACCGAACGCAAAGCCTATTACTCCCCAAGTAGTAATGAATACGTAAATATTGTTTACGAAAAATTTAATAATTACGATTATAAATCCAATGATGAGTTTGTAGAACTTTTAGAGAAAAACTTAAAGGGATTACATTCTATTTATCCGTCCAATACCATTAAAAAGTATCATGACGGCGGTATTTTCACTTACCGAACTAATTTAAAAGATACTGCATCCAGCAGAGCAATTGCTTTTAAAATGTTGATCAAAAACGGAATGCGATATGAGGTGAGTACTACCTACGATACAATAATTGGATTAGAAGGTTGGTCTAAAGGTTTTTTTGAATCCTTTCGATTAACGGATACAGTTATTGGATTAGATATTATTAGAATTAAATTTGACCTATTAGTAAATGATTTATTAAGCTCAGATACTATAAAAAGAAGAGAAGCAAATCATTCTGTTCAACGTTCAATAAACATGCATAAATTTTTTGCACTTGGTTTTATTGAATTATTATCCAACCCCCGTTTTAATGAAATCAACGAAGATAGCCGGGCGCAATTATTGGTTAACGGAGGAACATTAGAAACGGAAAAAATCATTGAACCTTATAAAAAATTGTACCAACAGTATACCGATAGCTTTTATTTGCAATTGAGTTTATTAAAAGGGTTGGCGTATTTAAAAACCCAAAAGTCTTATGATGCATTTTATGAACTCCTTAGAAATGATGCTCCATTAGTTGGACAAGAAAGTATTATTTCAGATGTATTTCAGGTGTTAAATGATAGTTTAGAATTGTGTAAAAAGTTTTTTCCAAGCATGTTAACTTTAACCCGTTATGAGGAATACAGGAATCCGGTATATTCCTTATTAGCTCAATTAATCGAAAAAGAATTGGTTAATCCTAAAGTAATTTCAGCACGTAAAGATGATATTTTGGCCGATGCACACCTCACTCAAAAAAGATATAATCCCGGTGTGAAAAATATACCCGGTAACATAAAAGCTTTTGAAAATTTGGATAAAGCTAGCAGAGAAATAGCTGAAGTTTTGGCTTTAAACTTAGAAGGGCTTGCCAATAATTCTATTTTTCAAAATACTTCTTTTTTAAAAAACTTGGATGCTGTTTCGCGCCATGAATTGGTTAATTATGCCGTAATTCTAATGCCATTTTATAAATCTGATGAGCGAATAAGGCAATACTTTAATCGATTGGATAAAATTAAATCACAGCATATTAATATGCCTATTGTAATATTGAAACATGAAAATAAAATACAGGGTACTGATACCTTATTTAATTATTATTGTACCAATCTGGCAACGCGGGCTTATTTTTACAGTGAACTCGAAAAAAGGAAAATCGATTATAAGTTTTTAAAGCGTTATAAAAATCAAGAAAGCTTAAATCAAGCCGTAATTTCTATTCAACTTCAATTTGCGAAAATCTACTCATACGATAAAGATAAAAAGCAAATAGATTCCTTGTATCCAATTGAAAACATTCCAGCCATAAACAGATATCAAAAGGGAAAATTATATTTTTATAAAATCGGAAAAGAAAGGGGGGAGAAGGAAAAATGGGCCATAGCATTTGTTCAAAATTCAGATAAGGAATTAACTGTAGATGTAGATGTAATCAGTTTAAATTTTATACCCGATAAAACTAAAACGCAAACTGAAAATATGCAGCAAGCTGCTAGTGAATTTGCCCTCAGATTCAGAAAAAGGGTGTCGCAAAAGGCAAATGACCTTTCCTATTCTTCCTATTAACAAGCTTCCTGCTTTAATAAGTGCTATTTCGCTTTTATTAGTTTAATTATTACCAATAAAACCGTATTTTTATATGCATATTTCCGGTATGATTCAGTTCCATAAATTTAAATTAAAAAACAATCTTACTGTGATTGTTCATGAAGATGAAAGTACGCCCATGGCTTGCGTAAATATCCTTTACGATGTGGGTGCACGCGATGAGTCGGAAGAAAAAACAGGTTTTGCGCATTTGTTTGAACATTTAATGTTTGGCGGTAGCATTAACATTCCGAATTACGACGAGCCCTTACAAAATGTGGGTGGCGAAAATAATGCCTTTACCACAAATGATATAACTAATTATTACTGTACCGTTCCTGCTGAAAATTTGGAAACCGCTTTTTGGCTGGAAAGTGATCGTATGTTAAGCCTGGCCTTTACCGATAAGAGTTTAGAAGTGCAACGGAGTGTGGTTATAGAAGAATTTAAACAGCGATATTTGAATCAACCTTACGGTGATGTATGGTTGCTTTTACGTCCTTTGGCTTATGAAAAACATCCTTATAAATGGGCAACTATTGGTAAAGAAATAAAACACATTGAAGATGCAAGAATGAGCGATGTGAAAGATTTTTTTAAAAAACATTATACTCCTTCAAATGCAATTATGGTTGTTGCCGGAAAAGTTAAACTCGAACAAGTAAAACAATTGTGTGAAAAATGGTTTGAGCCAATTCCCTCCGGCGAAAAACCAAAAAGAGATTTACCGGTTGAACCTAAACAAGAAAAAGAACGAGCACTTACTGTAGAGCGTGATGTGCCGGCTACTGCAATTTATAAAACATACCACATGTGTTCGCGCCGGGATAAGGAATATCATACTATTGATGTTATTTCTGATATATTAAGCAGAGGAAATTCTTCCCGACTTTATAAAAGTCTGGTTAAAGAAAAACAACTTTTTTCTGAAATCAATGCCTATGTGATGGGAGATTTTGATGAAGGTTTGTTTGTGGTAAGCGGGAAATTACCGGATGGAGTTGATGTAAAATCGGCTGAACTTGGAATTACCGAAGAGTTAAATAAAATCGCTACTGAAAAAATTGATGACAAAGAATTGAGAAAGTGTAAAAATAAAGTTGAATCTACTTTAATTTTTAGTGAAACGGATGTGTTAACAAAAGCCACCAATTTAGCAATTGCCGAATTGTTAGGTGACGCAAATGAAGTTAATACCGAAATCGATAAATACGAAGCTGTTACTGCTGAAGGCATTTTAGAACAAGCTAAATTATTATTCAACGAAAAAAATTGTAGTACGCTTTATTATTTGGCTAAACAAAAATGAATAAGTCAGAAATAATCCATAAACTGCAAACGCTAAAGTTTGATACCACCGTTCTTCAACGGTATGAAGAGAAACACAGGCACTATCACACCGTTGCTCATGTAAGTGCTGTTATTGATTATTTGATAAAATCAAACCAATTAAATGATGAGTTATTTTTAGCCGCTGTATATCACGATGCGATTTATGATCCTAAACAAAATAATAATGAAGATTTGTCAGCTGAATTATTTAGTAAGGATGCCGAGGCCGCTAAACTAGACGAAAAAACCATTGCGAAAATTGTACAAATTATTCGTGATACTAAAACACATAAGGCATCATTTAAAGAGTCAGAAATATTTATAGAAGCTGATTTATCTATTTTTAAATCTTCTTTTGCCGACTTAATGAATTACGAACATCAGATTTTCAAAGAATTTCAGTTTGTGGATTATCGGGAGTATAAACCTAAAAGACTGGAAGTACTGCGTAAATTTAATACGGATGGAAAACTGGACTTACTTATTGAATATGTAAGTAATCGTAAACCTCTAATCGGCGTTTTTTGCGGTAGTTTTAATCCTTTTCATAAAGGACATTACAATGTGCTGGAAAAGGCTGAGCGAATTTTTGATAAGGTAATAATTGCATTTGGTAAAAACCCGGATAAACAAGAGCGTAGATGGCCTATCCCAAAAATAATTCAATATCATCAGATGGAAGAGTATAACGGATTGATGACTGATTTTGTGGAGACACTTGGAACAGAAGTAGTGGTAGTGAGAGGTCTCCGGAATTCAACTGATTTTCAGTACGAACAAAATCAATATCGCTACATTCAGGAATTAATGCCCGGCATTCGTATCATTAATATTTTTTGCGATAAGGAGTTTGAACACATCAGTTCGTCCGGTATCAGAACATTAGAAAAATACAATAAACACCATTCTTATCTGCTCGAATAATTCTGTATGATTCAAAAGAACTTTAATAAATTGTATTGGTTACTGGCATTTATTGTGTTTGTCATCATTTGTCTGCGCGCTTTTTTTATTCCCTTTAGTCATGATGAGGCTTCTACTTTCTTCTTTTACATTCAAAGCGATAATTTTTTACCCTATCAGGCGCACGTTTATACCAACAATCATATTTTAAATAGTGCACTGGCCAATTTATGTTATCACATTGCAGGTTCGCATCGTTTTGTGCTGCGTTTGCCCAATGTTTTTGCTTTCGTTTTATTGGCCATCGGACTTTATCGGAACTTTAAATACATGAAAACAACGCAGGCTAAACTGGTTGTTACTGCACTTTTTTTCTTATCCATTAATTTCCTCGATTTTTTTCAATTGTGTAGGGGTTACGGAATTTCTATGGGCTTAATGCTTTTGGGTCTTTCTTACCTAATTGATTATTTCTCCGAGGTGAAATTTAAAAGTTTAGTTCTTTTTACGGTGTTTTGGCAATTGGCCCTTGCAGCTAATATGATTTTAGTGGCCGTAATTTTAGTTTTACTTTGTTATTTATTTGTTTTTCAATACAAGAAAAAAGCAGAAGATGGAAAGCGCGAAATTTTTACGCGCAGAAATATTATTCTCCAACTGATTAATTTTGGAATTTTAGTTTTCTGGATTCGTTTTTCTTTTTTCTATAAAGATAAGGGCGTGTTGGATTATGGAGTAGGGGATAGTTACTGGCTAGTAACCTTTCAATCACTGATCGAATTGGTTTTCGGTTCTAAAGATATTTGGTTTCAGGTGATTGTAGCTTCTGTTTATTTAGTTGTATTTATTTTCTTAATGATAGATATTTGGAGAGACTCCTTTTATATCCGTGATTTATTTAAACCCGATTTATTTTATTCTTTCACTTTTTTATTATTGGTAGGTGCTTTTTTCATGCAAAAGAAATTGTTGGGTGTAAATTATCCCGAAGACCGAACCGGTTTGTTTTTCTTTTTGTTTTTTGGAATGGCATTGGCTTTCACTTTAGATAAAAGACCTTCAACCTATGGGAAAATCGCAGCTGTGACTATTACAATTGCCAGTTTAACTTTTTTCACAATTCGATTTAATTTGAGTGATTTTAATACCTGGCTATATCATACCATGCCTAAAAACATATATGATAAATTGGTATCAGAATACGAAAAAGATTATAAATTATTTACCTTGGGAGGTCACCGTGTGCGAGAAATGAATTATGCCTTCGCCAATTACAGGGGAGAATCTGTGCTCAATGCCATGGATAATTCGGAAGAAATGCAAATGAATTGTGATTATTATTACGCGCAAAAAAGAGAAAAAGCTTTTTACGAACCCTATTACGAAGAAATTGCAGAGGATAAACAATGGGACCGGGTTTTATTAAAGCGAAAAGAAAAAATTGAACACATTCCTATTTTTGAAACCTTTAATTCAATAACGGTATCGGGTGATGGTGAATTTTATGATTTCAAACGTTTGCCGGATACGACTTTTCAATCACATAACCCCATAGAAATTGAAGCCGAATTGTTATTTGAAGAAGTTCCTAAACCATTTAATGCTTTTTTTGTGGTGAGTTTAAATAATGGTAAAAATGAAACCGTTCATTATAAACGCTCACCTTTAAATTGGTTGGCAGATGATTTAAATGCTAAAACAAAGTATTTCAAATTAACCACGGGTAATTTACCGGATACCGTCCGTTCATTTGTGGTTCACATCTGGAATATTGATAAACAACCTATCAGAGTCACTTTAAAAAGTTTAAAAATTTATCAGTTAAAAGGAAAAGGAGTTGATTTTAAAATTCCGGCTTCTTATTATCCTTTAATTGAAAAAATCACTAAAAAACCTTTGTTGTAATGTTAGATCGTAAATCGCCACCTGCTTTTAAAACCATTCATAAAATTGATGTCATTCAAGCACGACAGGAAAAACTGAAGAATGGAATTCCTCTTTTCTCCGTGAAAGCAGGGAGTCAGGAAATTACACGATTGGAATTTATTTTTAAAGCGGGTATGTTTTATCAAGCAAAACCCTTGCTGGCCTCATTTACAAATTCTTTAATGGAAACCGGAACTAAAAAATATTCTGCCAATCAATTAAGCGATGGAATAGATTTTTACGGTTCTTTTCTGGAGGCCGGAGTCGGACAGGACTATGCCAATATTACTTTGTATACCTTAAATAAATATATAAAGGAGTCTTTACACTTTGTTGAGGAAATAATTAAAAATCCGGTTTTTGATGTCAATGAATTGAAAATCCATACAACCAATAAAAAACAACGACACATTATTAATTCTGAAAAAGTAAATGTGCTGGCCCGAAGGAAATTTGCTGAATTATTATTTGGTTCAAATCACCCTTACGGTGTGCAAGTTTCATTAAACGATTATGATGTTGTGAATCGTAACGAGGTGGTTGATTTTTATACCAATCATTATTGTCCGCCTTCTTGTACTATTATGGCTTCGGGCGGACTTAATCCGGATATAAAAGAGATTTTAAATGATTTTTTTGGAGATGATTGGTCAAATGGAAAATTAGTACAATCTGCTACATCCCATACAAATACAACAACACAACAGAAACATTATATACAAAAAGAAAATGCGGTACAAAGTGCCATACGTATAGGAAGATTACTTTTTAATAAAACCCATCCCGATTTTTATCATATGCAGGTGCTGAATACCATTTTAGGCGGGTATTTCGGATCAAGATTAATGGCGAATATCAGAGAAGATAAAGGATATACCTATGGAATTGGAAGCGGTATTATGTCTCTGGTGAACTCCGGATATTTTTTCATTTCCACCGAAGTGGGCGCCGATGTTACTAATGATGCATTAAAAGAAATTTATCGAGAAATTGCTAAACTTAGAAATGAATTGGTTCCCCAAGAAGAATTAGAAACCGTAAAAAATTATATTTTGGGTCAGTTTTTAAGAAGTGTAGATGGTCCATTTGCCTTATCCGATAAATTTAAAGCCATTTGGGAATTTGGTTTAGATTATTCCTATTTCGATAACTATGTAAAAGCTATACATGCGGTTACCCCACAAGATCTGCAGGCACTTGCCAATAAATATTTAAAAGAAGAAGATTTAATTGAATGTGTGGTAGGGAAGAAATAAGAACATAAAATGATTAAATAATCTTTAATAGAATTGTGCATTTAAGTACAGAGTTTGTTAAAATATTATATTGGGTTCAAAACAAATTATTTTGATTTTCATTTCTAATCCTTCTAAAATACTTTATATTTGATATACATTAAATAAATTATTTTATGAGTAATTCAGTAGTTGCCAATTTATGTCCATATCTCGAAGGAGGTGTTGTTACACAGGCCCGTGCATTTTACAATATTATATTTGATGGTTTTTATAAGTTTAATGATAATTGTAATCAGAACATCGGTGGCAAAATTACTAAATCTGAATTACCGATAAAAGAAGAAAAAAAAATACAGGTACTGTTAAAAACCGCTTTATTTCCAAACCCTAATAACGGGAATTTCGTCATAAGCTTAAACGAAAAAGTGAAAAGCAAAATGGAAACTGTATTTATTTATGATGTTGCAGGGAAACTGGTATATGAAGATAAATTAGATACTGAAGCTTTGGATAATATGGAAGTAAGAACCACATTAGCCAATGGCAGCTATCTTGTAAAAATCAAGTTACAAGATGGAAGTTTTGATTTACACCGCTTATTAATTACTAAATAAAATGTTTGGGTTTAAAAAAACAAAAGGAACAAACTTGTTCCTTTTGTTTTTATTTATTGGATATTTAGGGTTTACTCAAATTAACTTTGTACAGAATTCAAGTTTTGAAGAAGGACCGTGCGATGGTTGGGGTTTTATTTTAGGTAAACCTAAATATTGGGACACGCTTCGAGCGGGGGGGGGGGGTATCCGGAATATTGTACGGAATGTACGACTTTTACTGGTATTGGTGTGCCATATAATGGTTATATGCCTTCTTTTCAGATTCCAAGATCCGGCAATAGATATTGTTTTTATACTTGGTATTTAAACCCATTTCCAACGCCTCCAAATGATCAAAGAGAGTATATTCAAAATGAATTAAGAGCCAATTTAAATGCAGGAAAAAATTACTGTGTTTCTTTTTATGTTAGTTTAGTGAATGAAAGCAAATATGCAATAACAAATTTAGGTGCTTACCTGGATGACGGAACTATTTTTACTAATCATTTTGGAACAAGTACTTTAACCCCGCAAATTAAAAGCCCGGATGGTGTGTTTATTACTGATACCTTAAATTGGGTTAAAATACAAGGCACTTTTATTGCGGATGGTACGGAAAAATATTTAACGCTTGGCAGTTTCAAGTTAAACGCAAATACCACCTTTACTCCGGTTTTTCCATCATCAACTCGCAATATTGCAGATTACTACGTAGATGATGTTTCGGTTATTGAAGCTGATTTACCCGCTTACGCCGGTCGTGATACCGTTTTGTGCATTGGCGATAGTGTTTTTATAGGACGTACGCCGGAGATTGGCCTTGAATGCGTATGGCACACTTCGACAAGCTCAGTGGCTATAAATAATGGAGGAGGATTTTGGGTAAAACCTGCAACTAGCCAAACCTATATTGTAACACAGGATGTTTGTGGCTTAATTAAAAAAGATACCATACAAGTACAAATAAAACCACCCTATAACGGTCCGCCCATTGGTTTAACAGCAAACAGCCCAACGGCTTGTTCTAATACAACTCTAACATTAAACATACAAAATAACCCCCCGGTATTAAACAGCTATAATTGGTTGCCATTAGGTGTGTATACCCAAACAAACAATTTTGTTGCAAATGCAGTGATAGCACAAAGCACAACATTCACTTTAAACATCAATAATTTGGGGCAAGATACTTTTTGTCCCTTTCAACGTACAGCAAGCGTAAGTGTTTCCGTTCCTGTGTTTACAGATTCCCCAACATTAATTTCAAACTTCAATCCCGTTTGTCCGGGTGATACCATTGTACTTTCGTATTTAAATTCTGCGCCTGGTAATACCGTAACATATCAATGGTTACCTGCTTCTGCCTATTCTTCAACAACAAATCTTTCCGCAAAAAGCATTACGCAAATGGGAGATACTTATTCTTTAAATATAATGAGCAGTGGTAATGCAAGTATTTGTGCCTTTACTCGTTCCCTAAGTATTTCCATTAGTGTTGCGGATACTTGTTTTAAAGAACTGATTATTCCCAATATTTTTACGCCTAATAATGATAATAGTAATGATGTGTGGAGTATTTATTTCCCGAGTGGAAGTGCCCTCAATTTTGTGGAAGTGTATGACCGTTGGGGCACCTTAATTTTTAAACGTGAAAATTTAAATTTTAAAAAACAAGGGTACACTAATATACATTGGGATGGCAGAAACAGCAGTGGTGAAGAAATGAGTTCCGGTGTTTATTTTTATGTGCTGAGTTATCAAAACCGTAACGGAGAACAATTAGTTAAAAAAGGGAATATTACTTTGATTCGATGATCGCATTGTCATCCTGAGTGCAGCGAAGGATCTATTTTCGGAATAGATCCTTCACTTCCCCTTCGATAAACTCAGGTTTCGTTCAGGATGACAACACGGAATTTGCGTGAGGGATTGAGCCTTTGTTTAAGCTCTTTTTTGCTACAATGACTGGTAAGCAAAAAAAGCGAGTGGCGAAAGCCCGACCCGTAAGGGACACGCCCAAATATTTACCTTAAATAGTAACTTCCGGCGATTAATTTATTCCCTCAAAATCAAGCACTTAAAATTAAATTTCCCATCTCATTTCGGCATTTTATGCGTATTTTTGATTGATTATTTTATAAAATTATGAGGGTAATTGAATTTAGAGAAGCCTTGCGCGAAGCCATGAGTGAAGAAATGCGCCGCGATGATAAAATATTTTTAATGGGTGAAGAAGTGGCCGAATATAACGGTGCTTATAAGGTGAGTAAGGGCATGTTGGCGGAATTTGGTGCTAAACGGGTAATTGATACGCCTATTGCCGAATTGGGTTTTGCAGGCATTGCAGTGGGTGCGGCAGCTAACGGTTTGCGACCTATAGTTGAGTTTATGACTTTTAATTTTTCATTAGTAGCCATTGATCAGGTTATTAATAGCGCTGCAAAAATGATGAGTATGAGCGGCGGTCAATATAACTGTCCCATTGTTTTTAGAGGTCCTACTGCTAGTGCCGGTATGTTAAGTTCTCAGCACTCACAAGCTTTTGAAAATTGGTACGCAAATTGTCCGGGTTTAAAAGTAGTGGTGCCCAGCAATCCATACGATGCCAAAGGATTATTGAAAAGCGCAATTAGAGATAATGATCCGGTAATATTCATGGAAAGTGAGCAAATGTATGGCGATAAAGGTGAAGTGCCTGAGGAAGAATACATCATACCCATTGGTTTAGCGGATGTGAAACGTGAAGGAACTGACGTTACCGTAGTTTCATTCGGAAAAATAATAAAAGTGGCGCTTGCCGCTGCTGTAGAATTAGAAAAAGAAGGAATTAGTGTAGAGGTTATTGATTTAAGATCGGTTCGTCCTATAGATTATGCAAGCGTTATTAAATCGGTAGAAAAAACAAATCGTTTAGTTATTGTGGAAGAAGCTTGGCCATTGGCCAGTATAAGCAGAGAGATTGCTTATAAAGTTCAAAAAGATGCATTTGATTATTTAGATGCCCCTATAAAAGCCGTTACTTGTGCTGATACGCCTTTACCCTACGCGCCAACTTTAATTGAAGCCAGTTTGCCCAACGTAAGCAGAACGGTTGCTGCCATAAAAGAAGTAATGTATATCAATCACTAAAAATGCAACTTCGTCTTCCATTGGTAAAAGCTTCTAAGCCCGAATGGATTAAAGCGGTGTTGAATAATTTTCCGGAATTTTTAATTGATCATGCTAATTGTGAGCGAAAAGCTTCGGCCTTTGCCATGAGTTTAATTGCCAAATATCCCAATAAAAAAGAAATTATTCCTCAACTTATTGAAATTGCTTTGGAAGAGCTAGAACATTTTAGAGACGTTTATCATTTAATTGAAGAAAAAGGTTTACAAATGCCTCATGAAATTCAGGAGGACCAATATGTAAAAGAACTTTTAAAATTATGTAGAAACGGAAGAGAAGATAATTTTTTAGATCGATTATTAATTGGTTCTGTGATTGAAGCCAGAGGAGCAGAACGTTTTAAAATACTTTATGAAAATATCAACGAAGCTGAATTAAAAAAGTTTTACCACGAACTTTGGGCCAGTGAAGCCAAGCACGGGGATGTATTTGTAAAAATGGCACTTCAATTTTATACAGAGGAAATCGTTTATAAAAGATTACAGGAGATAAATGAAGCGGAAGGAGCTATTGTTGATTCGCTTCCCATTAACGGATTAATGCACTAATATGAAAATTGCACTCATAACGGATGGTATTTGGCCTTATGTAATGGGAGGGATGCAAAAACATTCCTATTATCTGTGCAAATATTTAGCGAAACAAAAAATTCAGGTTACTCTTTTTCATTTTAATCAAAGCAATTTGGATATTCAAAAGCTGGATTGTTTTACTGCCGAAGAAAAAAAATACATCCACAGCATTATTGTTGATTTTCCAAATAAAGATAATTTACCCGGACATTATATTCGAAATTCAAAAAAACATGCTGCGCTTGTTTTTGACGCAATGAAAAATTCCATTTTAGAATACGATTTTATTTATACCAAAGGATTTACCGGTTGGAAACTTATTGAATTGAAATCACAGGGTAAAATAAAATGTGCTCCCATTGGCGTTAAATTTCATGGTTATGAAATGTTTCAGAAAATGCCCGGACCAAAAGCTTATTTAGATAGCTTATTGTTATTGAGAAAACCGGTTAAGTATATTTCTCGCCATGCGGATGTTGTTTTTTCCTACGGCGCTCAAATTACAGAAATAATAAAATCAATTGGGGTGAAAGAATCTCATATAATTGAAATTCCTTCAGGTGTAGAAGAGGAAATTGTTTCCGAAAAAATAATTCCCTCAACAAACAAAGTTAAATTCACTTATTTAGGGCGATATGAAAGAAGAAAGGGTATTGAAGAATTGAATAAAGCCATTCAAGGTTTGGATTTCACGAATTACGAATTTCATTTTATAGGCCCTATACCTGAAAATAAGCGATTAAAATTGCCTCAGGTTTTTTATCACGGCGAAATCAGAGATAAAAATGAATTAAAGCAGCTTTTGCTCAATTTTCATGTTTTAGTTTGTCCGAGCTGGAGTGAAGGTTTTCCAAATGTTATATTAGAAGGGATGGCTTCCGGTTTGAGTATTTTAGCAACCGATGTGGGTGCCAATCGTTTGTTGGTGAATGATGAAACCGGATTTTTGATTAAAAAGCCGAATGTCAAAATTCTTCAAAAAGAATTAAAGGAAATTGCCGATTTAGATAATTATACTTTGGACGTGAAGCGGAACAATGCTTTACGATTAATTAAACAGAAATTCACCTGGGAAAAAATAAGCCTACAGTTGTTAAATGAAATTAAAGCATGCATAAAAAAGTAGATTTTCTGTTTTACTTTCTTTTTTATTTCATAAATTTAGGATTGTGAATCAATTAATTTTTAAAAAACTCACTCTTGTAGCGGTCTTTAGCTTGCTTTTGTTTTCATGTGCTAAAGATGTAGGAAGAAACCCGGAACTTCCTTATGATGATTTGTCGCTTTTAGATAGTGCTAAAAAAACAAATTATTATTACTACAAAGGAAAAGATACAATTTATAGCGGTCAACATGGACCCCACGGTAAATTTAAATTACGTTTTAATTCAACGGCTTTTGTGGCTTTAACGGATAGTGGCCGCCTTCCTAAGAATAAAAAATTTGCCGAAGGTTCTTTTATTGTGAAAGATGTGTACAGAGATGGTAATTTGTTTTTGTATGCCTATATGTATAAAAGAAACGGAAAATGGTTGTGGGGTGAAGTGGAAACGAATGGTAATTTTCATTTCAAGATTAATGACGGAGCTACGGTTTGTTTAGGTTGTCATTCACAAGGAGGTAACCGGGATAATGCAGTTGTATTTAATTTTTATTGATTCCTTAGTTCAAACAATTAAGTACCAAAATCTAAAAACACTTTAATCCATCCAATCTGCAATAAACAAATTGGTATCTCTTGTTCCGTGATTTTTTCGGTTTGAACTAAAAATTAATTTTTTTCCATCCGGAGAAAACATCGGGAATGCATTAAACATACTTTCAAAAGTAATTTGTTCCAATCCACTTCCATCTGTATTAATTAGGTATAACTGAAAATCATAACCTTTTTGGCTATGGTGATTACTTGAAAAAATAATTTTTTGTCCCGAAGGATGAAAATAGGGAGCCCAGTTGGCTTTTCCCAAATGGGTAATTTGTTTTAAATCACTTCCGTCCACATTACACGTGTAAATTTCCATTTTTGTTGGGGCAACTAATCCCTGGCTTAAAAGTTCTTTATACTCTTTTACTTCTTCTTCTGTGCTAGGTCGTGATGATCGAAAAACCAATTTCTTACCATCGGGTGAAAAGAAAGCGCCACCATCATAACCTAAACCATTGGTAATCTGTTTTTGATTTTTCCCGTCTATATCCATAGTCCATAATTCCAAATCTCCGCTTCTGTCGCTTGTAAAAACAATTTTATCTCCTTGTGGCGAAATAGTTGCTTCAGCATCATACCCTTGTGTATTGGTTAATTGTTTTTTTATTTTTCCCTTTACATCTGCCACAAAAATATCATAGCTGTTATATACAGGCCATAAATATTTCCCTTTTATTTCAGGGATGGGCGGGCAACTATCGTTTATCAAATGTGTACTGGCATATAAAATATCTTTACCATTGGGCATAATATAACTGCAAGTGGTTCTTCCTTTTCCGGTACTCACTTTTTGTGGTTTATAATTACTATCGGCTTTTGCTTTTTCTATCTCCATTAAAAATATCTGGTCACATTGCACCCCCCAATTTTTATAATTACTTTGAAAAGAAACTTGTTTACCATTCGGACTAAAATAAGCTTCGGCATTATCGCCTCCATTAGTTAGTTTGGTTAAGTTTAATAAATGTTTTTCTTGTGAAATGCTTGTATATACGAAGGAAGACAGAAATAAGGTGAGGTATAAATATATTTTCATTTGCGGGCAAATTTAGTATTAAAAACAGGTTTATAAAATGATTTTGATGCATTTTGCATTAACATTTGTGTATTATTTATAGGTATATTTAGCTTCCAATTTTAGGTATTTTATAAATGAAAAGTTTTAAAGGTTGGTTAATTTTTGTTCTGGTATTAGGTCTTTTAGTAGGTCTGAAATGGCTTTTTTTAGGCAATGACAATGATCTGAAAAATTCCGGACCTAAAGGGAAAGGTGTTTCCGCAATTGTAGCTAATTATCAAGTGGCTAAAACCGATAGTTTAGTGATGGATATTTTCACCACCGGTAAATTAGAAGCTTTTAACCAGGTTATCATACATAGTGAGGCGTCGGGAAAAATTACCTGGATTACCGATAAAGAGGGAAAGCTAGTTCAGAAAGGCGAACGAATTGCAAAAATAAATGATAGTGAATTGCAGGCGCAATTAATTAAGTTAAAAGCCTTATTAAAATTGGCTGAAGAAAAGGCGCAACGAAATGATAAATTACTATTGATTAAAGGTGTGAGTCAGGAAGAATGTGATATTCAAAAAAGTGAAGTGGAAGTGATTAAAGCAGATGTACAGTTAATCAATGCTCAAATTGCAAAAACAGAAATAATTGCTCCGTTCGGTGGGGTTTTGGGTTTAAAAAATCTTTCTGAAGGTGCGGTTGTAAATACAAATGATATTATTGCTGAATTAGTGCAGGAAAGTCCAATGTATATTGAATTTTCAATTCCCGAGAAATATGTTACACAAATTAACGAAGGCATGAAAGTTTCTTTTAATATTGAGTCTGATAATAATTTATTATATGCTGAATTGTATGCCATTGATTCTAAAATTGATGAAGCTACACGAAGTGTGAAGGTGAGAGCAAAGTATTCTGGTAAAAATAATTTGGTAAGTGGCGCTTTTGTTAAAATAAAACTTGATCTCAAACAAATTGAAAATGCCATAATGGTGCCTACATCTTGTATTATACCGGTATTTAAAGGTCAGAAAGTATTTATTAGTAAAAACGGACTTGCTCAAGAGGTGAAAGTAATCACCGGGTTAAGAAAATCAGAATTCATTCAGATAGTTTCCGGAATTCATGCCGGCGATACTGTTTTAACTTCCGGATTAATGTCTATAAAAAATGGAATGCCGGTTAAACTAGTTGAATAAAATATGAATCTGGCAGAATTGAGCGTACGAAAACCTGTTCTATCGATTGTGATGTCGGTAGTAATCGTTTTGTTTGGCTTAATTGGCTACAAATTCCTGGGTGTTCGCGAATATCCCTCTATCGATCCTCCCACTATTAATGTTCGTACTAATTATACGGGAGCAAGTGCTGATGTTATTCAATCCAGAATCACCGAGCCTTTGGAAAAAGTGATTAATGGTATTGAAGGTGTACGTACCATAACCGGTGCAAGTAATCAGGGTTCAAGCATCATCACAGTTGAATTTGATTTGGGTGTAGATATGGAAACAGCGGCAAATGATGTGCGTGATAAAGTTTCACAAGCATTAAGACAGTTGCCCCAAGATTTGGATAATCCTCCCGTGGTATCTAAATCAGATGCTAACGCCAGTGCAATAATCTCCATGACATTTCTAAGTAATAAAAAATCATTGTTGGAGCTGAGTGATTACGCCGAAAATGTAATAGTGCCTGGCTTACAAACTATTCAAGGTGTAAGTCAAGTTCAGATTTGGGGGCAAAGACGATTTACGATGCGATTAAGAATTGATCCCAAAAAACTAATTGCATATCAGGTAACTCCTTTGGATATCAAAGCTGTGTTAGAAAAAGAAAATGTGGATTTGCCTGCCGGTAAAATTGAGGGAGATAATACAGAGCTTACAGTGAATACTATTGGAAAAATTACTAGTGTTGAAGAATTTGAAAAACTGATTATTAAACAAGAGGGAACGGGCGTGGTGCGCATGGAGGATGTGGCCCGAGTAGAAGCAGGCGCCGAAAACGAAGAAACAATTTTAAAGGAGTCGGGTATACCAATGGTGGGATTAGCCCTCGTTCCTCAGCCCGGCGCCAATTATTTAGATATTTCTAATGAATTTTATAAACGTTACGAAAAATTAAGGGCTGAACTCCCCAAAGATTTTGAATTGAATATTGCCTTGGATAATACACGCTTTATTCGCAAATCAATTACAGAGGTTAAAGAGACTTTATTCATCGCTATCATTCTGGTTATTTTAATTATCTATCTTTTTTTTCGCGATTGGATTATTGCAATACGTCCTTTAATAGACATTCCGGTTTCCTTAATTGGAGCGTTTTTTATTATGTATCTTCTCGATTATTCAATCAATGTACTTACCCTGTTGGCTATTGTATTGGCTACAGGTTTAGTGGTGGATGATGGTATTGTAGTAACCGAAAATATTTATAAGAAAATTGAAAAAGGTTTAAAGCCAAAACAAGCAGCTATTGAAGGAACTCGTGAAATATATTTTGCTGTTATTTCTACCTCATTAACTTTAGTGGCCGTATTTATGCCGGTTATTTTTCTGGAGGGATTTGTTGGTCGTTTATTTCGTGAATTTGGCGTTGTTTTGGCCGGCTCCGTATTAATTTCTGCTTTTGTGTCTTTAACGTTAACACCTATGCTTAACGCTAAACTGGTAAGAAAAGATGTACATAAGCGAAGCAGATTCTACCTGTGGTCTGAACCATTTTTCCGTAATATGGAACTTGCTTTTAAAAATTCGGTGACTTCATTTCTCGAAAGAAAATATCAGGCAGTAATAATTTTAATAATAGCTTCTTTTTCAATTTTTTATTTTGGCTCGCAATTAAAAAGTGAATTGGCTCCGTTGGAAGACCGAAATTGGATTAGATTGAGTTATACAGGCCCGGAAGGAGCCACTTTTGAAAATACCGATCGAGTTATGGATCGAATAGCTAAATTCATTACAGATTCTATTGCCGAAAAAAATGTTTGTCTTTGTGTTACGGCTCCGGGTTTTGCAGGTTCCGGCGCTGTTAATACCGGATTTGTTCGTCTATCCTTAAGCGAAGCCGGCGATAGAAAACGATCGCAACAGCAAATTGCAGATTATATGAATAAACATTTGAATCTTTTTCCGGAAGGAAAAGTATTTGTTATTCAGGAACAATCAATCTCATCAGGTGGTGGTCCGCGGGGTTCTTTGCCTGTTCAATTTGTTATTCAAAATAATGATTTTGAAAAAATAAAAGAACACTTACCTAAGTTTTTAGAAGAGGTTTCTGCTAATCCCGTGTTTCAGGGCTTTGATGTAAACTTAAAATTTAATAAACCTGAATTAGTCATTGAAATTGATAGAGAAAAGGCTAAATCACTGCAAGTTTCAATTGCTGATATTGCACAAACTATTCAGTTAGCAATGAGCGGGCAAAGATTTAGTTACTACACCAATGGTGATAAACAATACAGTGTTGTGGGTCAGGTAGATCGGGAAGACCGTGATGACCCATCCGACTTAACAAACTTGAGTGTAAGAAATAAAAATGGTTTAATGATTTCTTTGGATAACTTAACAACCATTCGCGAGATTAGTAGTCCACCACAACTTTATCATTATAATCGTTATCAGTCGGCAACCATTTCTGCGGGATTGGCGCCCGGTAAAACGATTGGTGATGGTATAAAAGAAATGAATCTTATTGCAAAGAAAGTGCTGGATGATAGTTTTGCAACAGATTTAACCGGTTCATCGCGTGATTTCGCCGAAAGTTCTTCTAATATTTTATTTGCTTTTTTGCTGGCTTTGTTTTTAATTTATCTTCTTCTGTCAGCACAATTCGAAAGTTTTTTGCAACCCCTTGTTATCATGCTTACCGTTCCAACTGCCTTAGCGGGTGCCGTTTTTTCTTTGTGGTATTTTAATCAAACATTAAATATTTTCAGTCAGATAGGCATGATCATGTTAATTGGTTTAGTAACCAAAAATGGAATATTAATTGTTGAATTTACAAATCAACTTCGCAAAAAAGGAATGAAAGTGCATGAGGCGGTTGTTGAAGCATCTGTTTCGCGTTTTCGTCCGATATTAATGACCAGCTTTGCTACGGTATTAGGCGCCCTGCCAATTGCTATTGCCTGGGGCGCCGGTGCGAAAAGCAGAATGGGTATGGGTATAGTTGTAATAGGTGGGGTTTTATTATCGATGATGCTAACGCTATATGTAATCCCAGCATTTTATAGTATTATTTCAAAAAATTCAAAGCATGAAGATTTGGATTAAATTATTTTTAGTGTTGACTCAGTTAACTTTTGCGCAAGATGTATTAAATTATAGTGATGCATTGAAAATTGCTATTGAAAAAAACACTTCAGTACTGGTATTCAAAAATGAAAAGCAAACACAACATTTAAAAAACAATGCAGGTAATGCCGGGTTGTCGCCCACGGTGAGTTTAAATGCCAATTTAAATTTTTCGAATTTAAATTCGTATCAGGAGTTTAGTTCAGGCACGATTCAGGATCGCACGGGAGCTAAGAGTAATAATGTGGCGGCCTCGGCAAACGTGAATTGGGTAATTTTTGATGGATTTAAAATGTTTGCGGTGAAAAAGAAATTGAGTAGCAATGAAAATATAAGCGATTTGCAATTAAAAAAACAAATTGAAGATGTTATTGTAGAAATAACAGCCGGATATTATGAAGTAGTACGTTTAAATAAATTATTGGCAGTTGCGAATGAAAATTTAAGTTTACTTCGGAAACGAAAAGAAATAAGTGAAGAAAAATTCAAAATAGGATCCGGTTCGGGTATTGATTTACTTACTTGTAAAACAGATGAAAATAAAGCGCTTTCGGAAGTTTATAACCTGGAATGGTTAATTGTAAAATCAAAAAGTGAATTAAATAAAGCATTGCTTAAAGATGTGAATGAAGATTTTAAAACAAGGGATACTATAGAAGTAAATTTTGAACCAAATATAGATGAGCTAACTAAGTTGAAGAGTCAAAATACCGGACTGTTAATTTCCAAAGAATTAGAAAAACAAGCGAAATATAGTCTGGATGAATCTAGATCTTATTATATGCCCTATGTACAATTAAATGGTTCATATAATTTTACACGAAATACAAGTCAGGCCGGATTTATTTTTCAGAACAGACAAAATGGAATTTCGGCCGGATTAAGTGCAGGGTGGACCATTTTCAATGGCAATAAAAATTCAAGAATGTATAAAGAAAAACAAATAGCCTTGTTGAATACAGCATTAAATACAACGGATTTAAATAAACAATACGAATCTATCATATACATTAACGTGCAGGCATTTCTAACTCATAAAAAAATATACAAGCTCGAGTTAGCTAACTTAAACGATTCAAGAGAATTACTAACGGTTGCCGATGAGCGATACAAAATTGGGCGGTCAGATTTAATTCAAGTGCGTGAAGCGCAAAAGAATTTTACCGAAGCTCAATCTCGTTGTATAAATTCCTTGTACAATTTAAAAATGGCAGAAGTAGAATTGTTAAGAACAAGTGGGCAATTAATAAAATAATTGGGAATTAAATTTAATTGAAACGCATTTGCAGTACACCCCAAAAGGCTTCTTTAAAAATCTTGGTACTCATTTTGCTTACGCCTTCAACGCGGTCAACAAAGGTAATGGGCACTTCAACAATTTTAAATCCTTTTTTGTAAGCTGAATATTTCATCTCAATCTGAAACGCATAACCCATAAACCGGATTTTATCCAAATCAATTGTTTCTAAAACTTTCCGTTTATAACATTTAAATCCGGCCGTGGTGTCTTTTACATTAAACCATAAAACCAACCGCACGTATAAAGAAGCAAAATAGGAAAGTAAAATTCTTTTCATGTCCCAATTGCTAACATTTCCACCTTTCACATATCTTGAACCTACCGCCACATCGGCACCCTTTTCACAGGCTTCTAATAAGCGGGGTAAATCATCGGGATTATGGCTGAAATCACAATCCATTTCGAAAATATATTCAAAATTTTTCTGAAGAGCCCATTTAAATCCGTGAATATATGCAGTACCTAATCCTAGTTTCCCCTTTCTTTCTTCAAGAAATAATCGATTAGCGAAGGTTAATTGCAGTTCTTTAACTTTGTCGGCTGTACCATCCGGTGAACCATCATCTACAATTAAAACTGAAAATTCGGGGGTAACGGACATCACCTTTCGAATCATTTTTTCAATGTTTTCAATTTCGTTGTAAGTGGGTATGATAACCAAATTTTTGCTCACAAGTAGCGAATATACACATAATGAAAAGAAAAAAAAGTATGGATTGCACAGTTTTTATGAGTGTTTAATGAAAATTAAGAAATCGAACTAGCTTTATAGCTTTCATTTAGGAAGGGCAGGAATAAAGTATTATTTCCTTATTTTTATATCGTGGTGAGTAAATTTAATATTCGGGTTTATGGAATTCTGGAAATGGATAATAAAATCTTGTTGACGGAAGAGAAAATCAGGGGCAGACAGATTATTAAATTCCCCGGAGGTGGATTAGAGTTGGGCGAAAGTTTAGTAGATTGTTTGAAAAGAGAATTTCAGGAAGAATTAAAGGTGGATATTATTGTGAAAAATCACTTTTATACCACCGATTTTTTTGTTCAATCTGCATTTGATGATTCGCAGGTCATAAGTATATATTTTTGGGTAGATTTAATGGATGAGCAAGCTTTAAATGAATTACCTCAAACTGAAAATTTATATTTTAAATGGGAAGAAAAAGATAAAATTAATGCAGATCTGTTATCCTTGATTATAGATAAAAAGGTAGCGGATTTATTACATCTCCATTATAAACATAATTAATACTGAAAAATAATTCCAAATACTTTTTTCAAATACTAGGCCCTCTGTTGGCTTTTCTTTTTATCTTTTTTATAGAACTGGACCCCGAACATCCCATGGTGAGTTACATGGCCGGTGTTGCCATTTGGATGTGTATATGGTGGTTTTCAGAGGCTGTTAATTTGGCCGTTACCGCTTTGGTTCCTGTACTAATGTTACCCGCATTGGGTATTGCCGGTGCTAAACAAGTATCGCAGCAATATACCGATAGTATCATCTTTTTATTTATTGGTGGATTTATGCTGGCCTTCGCCATTGAAAAATGGAATTTTCATAAAAGGATTGCAATTAAAATATTATCCATTGTGGGTACCAGTCCGGGAACCATTTTGTTTGGGGTGATGCTTTCAACTTTTTTAATTAGTAATTGGATAAGTAATACGGCTACTACCATGATGTTATTTGGTGCAGTTTTCGCGCTCATTGAAGAGACCAAAGCCTATATTCATCACCATGCTAAAAAGTTTGCTGCTGCATTATTATTAGGGCTAGCTTTTTCAGCCACAATTGGCGGAATGGCCACACCAGTGGGTACACCACCCAATATGTATTTTTTTAAAGCATTCCGTGAAGCTTTTCCGGGTGATGGAAATTTAAATTTCATTAAATGGAGTTTGATAGGTTATCCAATAGCATTTAGTTTTTTATTGATTACATATGCGGTATTAAATAGTTACTTTCTGCGCAAAAAAGTAAAAATTGAAATTGCAAAAGATTACTTTACGAATAGTTATAAAAAGTTAGGTAAATTCTCTTATGAAGAAAAGTGGGTGTTTGGCATATTTATTTTTTGTGTGGTAGCTTGGTTTACACGCGCTGATATAGATTTTGTATCTTTCAAATTCAGGGGGTGGAATAATATATTTGATAAACCAAAATTCATAGATGATGCATTTGTGGCATTAATTGCGGCATTAGCCTTATTTTTAATCCCATCTAAACAAAAGCGAGGCGAAGCTCTATTGATTTGGGATGATGCTAAAAAGTTGCGCTACGATATTATTTTAATGTTTGGTTCGGGATTTGCGTTGGCCTATGGATTTGAAGTTTCAGGCCTCAGTCATTGGCTGGCTGATAGCTTAAAGGTTTTGAAAGGAGTATCTCCGGTGCTCATTATCTTAGGAATTTGTATAATTGTTACCATAATAAGTGAATTTGCATCTAATATTGCTAGTATACAATTGGCCATACCGGTAATGCTGGCCCTGCAAAAAGATTTAGAGTTGCCGGCTTTGTTTTTAATGATGCCTGCCACCTTTGCCGCTTCATTAGGATTTATGTTACCTGTAGCAACGGCGGCAAATACCATTGTGTTTGGTACTCGGCAAATAGAAATTAAGGACATGTTTAAAGTTGGATTAATTTTAGATATTATCGGAATTTTAATTATTACCTTTATGTGCTACATCTATTTGGCTTAATGATCAGTGCTAAAAATATTCACAAATCGTATGATAAACTCGAAATATTAAAGGGGGTTGATCTTGAAATTAAAGCAGGAGAAGTTGTTTCCATTGTGGGCTCATCCGGAGCAGGTAAAACAACTTTGCTCACCATTTTAGGAACATTAGACAGGCCGGATAGTGGAGAGGTAATTTTAGCCAATGAGCAGGTTTTCAATTTAAACGATAAAAAGCTCGCTGCCTTTAGAAATAAGAATGTTGGATTTGTTTTTCAGTTTCATCAATTATTACCTGAGTTTACAGCCCTCGAAAATGTAATAATTCCTGCTTTGATAGGGAAGCGGAATAAAAAGGATGCTGAAGCTAAGGCCACGGAATTATTGACTTTTTTCAATTTAAACGACAGAATAAATCATAAACCTTCTGAATTGAGTGGGGGAGAACAACAAAGAGTTGCAGTGGCCAGAGCTTTAATTAATGAACCCAAAGTAATTTTTGCCGATGAACCCAGTGGAAATTTGGATTCGGCCAATGCCAAAGAATTACATGATTTATTTTTTCAGTTACGTGATAAATTCAATCAAACTTTTGTGATTGTTACTCATAATAACGAATTAGCAAAAATGGCTGATCGTACTTTAGTGATGAAGGATGGCCGGATTATTTCTTGATCAAATCCCTAAAAATTTAAGTACTTATTCACGCAATGAATTAAAGTGAGGGATTAATTTTTTTTTAGCATTAAATCAACAACCCTTTTTAGAATTAACAAAATCAGGCCAGGCCAAATTATTGTTATTCTTCTCCTTTTTAAGCTTATAAACTACTTCTGTTCTGCCTTCATCAGAAGTATTTATTTCTTCTTTTGACTTTTTGTTTTCTTTATAAAAATAGAGTGCTCCGGCTATGATGGCAACGATAGCCAGACAAAAGAAGAATATTTTCCATGCGCTATAAGGTCTTTCTCCTTGTACTTCGCCGGTTCTGGCATTTACCGTAAAGCGATACACTTTATTATTGTATTTATATGCGCTAATCCATAACGGTAATAAAATATGTTTGAACGTAATGTCGTTATAATTCGTATTGATGGTATGAATTTGTTGTACATCTCCTCCAATATCACTTCTCACACTACTTTCAATAATTGGTTGCATTCTCACTTTAGCCTCATCAAAGCCAGCTTTTAATTCGGTTTGATAGCTTTCGGTAACAAATCCGGCTAAAAATTTATCATCGTAAGCGATCAGTTCAGGCAAATCCCAGGGTTCTAACTCTTGTACTAATTTTTGAGGTAGTGAATGCGATGCGCAAACCAAAACATCATCAAAATTATTATTTACGTGTCCACTTGCAGGATACCAGTTAGTGCGTTGTACTTGACGGGTATGCGTTTTACCTTCGCTGTCTTTATATGTTTCGGTTACATAATAATGTTCTCCTCTTAACCCCGAATAATCACTTTCGGTAGCACTATCATAAGTCCAGTATGGCATATATACTCCTCTTAGTTTTTCGGCACTATGTCTGGCGTAGTCTTTTAATTTATTGGGGGCAAACCATAATCCACCAACCCATCCTACAAATCCTTCTTTTGCCTTATTTCTTTCAACCTTAAACGGAAGTAAATATTTAGGTTTTATGATACTGCAGGTAGCGGCATCTTTTATTACTAATGGCGTATCACAATATGGACAATTAGAGGAAGTAACGTTTGGGGGTAAAGTAGTGGAGCAACCACAACTGGTACATTTAACCGTGCTGATATTCTGCTTCTCACTTGTATTCATTTTTTCATTGATGAACGACTCGTAATCATTTTCAATTACTTCAGCTTTTTCGGTTGTAATAATATTATTGGCATTACAATATTCGCAGGTGAGTGAATTTTGACCGGGGGCAAATTTTAAATTGGCACCACAGTCCTTACACTTTATGGTGTCGGCGGTATTGGCTGTTGACTCAAAGGTTTCGTTGCTCATATTGTATTTTTGACGAACTAAGATAATAA
The DNA here is from genome assembly GCA_016715905.1 of Sphingobacteriaceae bacterium. Taxonomy (NCBI): domain Bacteria; kingdom Pseudomonadati; phylum Bacteroidota; class Sphingobacteriia; order Sphingobacteriales; family Sphingobacteriaceae; species Sphingobacteriaceae bacterium. The sequence goes on from JADJXI010000004.1 coordinate 62,325, forward strand.
AACAAAAACAATAAACGATTAAGTTTATACCGTTTTGTATTATTATTAATTAAATGGAAGTCTAAATTTTAATTTTTAACTGAGGCTATTGTGGATTTACCTGAGGGTTGTGTAGTATTGGAATAAAAAAGCAAAGTTTGTCCGTTCTTTGTTTCAGCCAATACTTCATAACATTTTCCGTTGTACGAGCAATGTAATATGGTGATAGGAATTTTTAATACTGAATTCGTTTTGTTTAGTGTAATTTTATCGGGTCGTAAAAAGACATTCTTTTTTAGCGTACGAGCACCTTCTTTTTCAAAATCTGATTTTTTTAATATATTATACTCACCTAATAAGCCGGCCAATTTTACATTTTTGGGATTATAATATACCTCCCATTTTTCGTTAATCTCAATGAGTTTGCCTCCATCTACAATTCCTATTCTGTCTGCATATTTCAAAGCCTCATCGGTTTGATGGGTAATTAAAATTACCGAGGTGTTTTTCTTTTTAACTTCCTTATTAATAAAGGCGTAAAGTTTTTCACTTAATAAACGATCTAAATTACTAAAGGGTTCATCCAGTAAAAGTAAATCCGGAATTATTGTTAATGCGCGTGCTATAGCAACCCGTTGTTTCTGTCCGCTAGATAAAAAACGTGCTTTGGTATTACGCAGTGCATTTAACTCTAATAAGTTTAATATTTGGGTAACTCTTTTTTGTTTGGCCTCATCGGTATAGCCTATTAATTTATCGGTTATGTTTTCCTGTACGGTATGATTATCTAATACATAATATTCCTGACTTACTAAACTCATGTTTTTATGTCCGGGAATTAAATTGTAGGAAGGGCCGGTTACTGTTTCTCCGTTTAGGTTTATTTCACCGTTATGTAAATCTTCCAAACCATAAATGCATTTGATTAAAGTGGTTTTACCACTACCGCTTTTTCCAATTAAGCCCAATACTTCTCCTTCATTAAGGTCTAAAGAAATATTTTTAATTCCTTTAAAATAATTTTGTTCGGGATAATTGAAGGATATGTTTTTTACCTGTAGGATGGTTTAGCGCTGTAAGGTAAAATTGGTTTTGAGTTTGTAAGTACGGCCATCAAAACCTGTGGCTTCTAAAACACAAAAATAAACACCGGTTTGACACGGCTCACCACTACTTGTTCGACCGTCCCAATATCCTTTTGGTTTATCCCAGTGATATATTAAAGTACCGTATCTACTGTATATCCAAGCATTCATGGTGAGTATTCCACGGGCTATTGGTCTGAAAACATCATTTACACTATCGTTATTAGGCGTAAATACATTGGGTAATGTTATGCCTGACGAATCTGCAATTCTGAATGCGTAAGAAGAGGTATCGTTACAGCCATTTAATCCAGAAGCGATCAAAGAAACCGTATAATTTCCGCTGGCGGTATAATCTTTAACCGTGTTTGTCATGAAGTCAGAAGGTCCGTCACTATAAACCCACTCTACTCCGGTGTTATTGCTGGAATAATTGGTTAAAATAAGTTGATTTGGAAAACCAACTGTATTTAAGCTTGCGTTGAAAGAGGCCGTTGCATTTTGTGAAACTAATAAAGTTTGGCTGGTTGATGATGAACTAAAGCTGTTACTTACCTGTAAACTTAAAGTGAAAGCAGTTCCTTTGTTAAATACTATGGTTGGATTTTGCGTATCTCCACCGGTAACTATACTTGCCTGCGATGAAGGTAAAACCGTCCAACTAAATGTTGTAGGTGTGTTTGAAGTGATGCAAGAGAAGGTGTAGCTTTTACCGCTGCAATAGGTAAGTGTAGGAATACCAATAGTTGCTGTAGGTACCTGTGCGTAGAATGAATTTAACGCAAAAAATAAAAATAAGCCACTAAATATATGCTTAATCATACCCTATAAAGATACTAAAAAATCCCATGTGTTTATGCCATCGGCAAAGTCAGTAATAACAGGGCTTTGTGAATAACCAAAGGGTATATAATCCTTACTTATTACGCATTGCGTTTCATTAATATGCTGTTTTAAATATTTAGTTACATCATCTTTTGTTTGGTAGTATTCGTAATATAAGCAGGCGACGGGTGAGTGCAATTCTTTAGATTCTTTCACCAGAAGGAAGTTGTTATCTAAAAATTTCATATTCTCTAGAAGATAAATAGCCCTTTGATATTCATAGTTATTCGCATATTTATTATTCGAAATTACATCTCCATAGTCAACAATAGCCTCAAAAAAAGCATTGAAATTGTAATTTTCGGGCACCAAAAGCTTATTCACATTTCTGCATCCCAAACCAAAATAGGTAAATATGTCCTTGCCTAAATGAAAAAGTTCTTCTTTACTTTCCGAGCCATTTAAAACGGCGAGAGAACTTCTGTTCTTTCGGATAATTCTGGGATATTTTTTAAAATAATTCTCAAAATGAGCGGCTGTATTATTGCTTCCGGTGGCAATAATAGCGTCGAATTCACTTATTCTTTGATTAGCAATTCTGATTTTTTGATCTAATTCGGGATTATATTGAACCAATAATTTTAATAAGAAAGGAAGGATTATTGAATCATCGGTCGAAAATTTAAGCAAAATTTTATGGCCGCTTAATAAAACACAGAGTATATCATGAAAAGCAACACAAGGAATATTGCCGGCGCAAATTACAGCTACGGTTTTAGGATTTTTGACTTCCGAATTTTTTGTAAATGCGTTGAGGTTTTCTTCATTAAGCATGGATGCTATATTCATTAAAGATTCTTTAACATAATTCTGAGTAAACCAAGGATTATACAAACAAGCTTGTTTGATTATGGTTTCAAATCCCTGATGCAGAATAGCTTCGTTGTGCTTTGTTTCAGAATAAAATTGGTTTATAAACAATCCTGTTTTAGAAAAGGCCTCTATTCTTTGTTTTAAACTCATATAATTTGATTGTATATTTGTATTCTCTAAAAATTAAGGCAAAACTAAGTAAAATGGCTATAATAATTACAGACGAGTGTATTAATTGCGGAGCATGTGAACCAGAATGTCCGAATAATGCAATTTATGAAGGTGGGGCAGAATGGCGCTTTGCTGATGGTACAGGAGTTACAGGGAAATATAAAGGATTAAGTTCAGGCAATGAAGCAGAGGCTGATGAAGCACAAACTCCTGTCAATATGGATGTGTATTACATTGTAACAGATAAATGTACCGAGTGTAAAGGTTTTCATGACGAACCACAATGTGCGGCTGTATGTCCGGTAGATTGTTGTATTCCGGATCAAAATTTTGTGGAAACGGAAGAACAGTTGTTAGCCAAAAAAACTTCTTTGCACGTTTAATTTCCGCACCAAAAATATCTATTTGATTATTTAGCTTCTGCTTTAGATTGGTTATTCTCTCTGATTTTATTTAATTCGTCAGTTACCAATTTGCGCTTGGCTTTAATTTCTTCCAATTTTGTTTTTTCCTCAGCTATTTTATTTTCAAATTCAGCCATCAATGGATTTCCTTTAGAATGTTTAAAAAAGCCAAGATTGTTTTCGTAAGTCAGTAAGTTGCTGTTTATTTCGTCTGCCAATTTTTTCAAATAATCAGCTTCTTTTCTTAAAGCATCAAATGCATTACCTGAATTCGAAAGCCTTTCTAATTTATTATTAAACTGAATTTCACCTTTTTCTTTTTTATCAATTTTCAGTTTATCGTATAACTCATCTAGTTTTTTGAAAAACTGTTCGGTTATTCGTTTTTTCTCTTTAATAGGAACGTGGCCGATTGCATTCCATTTTGCTGAAAATGCTTTAACAATTTCTTGATCTCCGGCTGAATCTTGGCCGGGAACAAAGGCCGATATTTCTGAAATTAATTCCTCTTTTAATTTTAGGTTTTCTGATTCTTCGGCGTCTTTCTGAGCATTTCCGGCTTTTTTCGCTTCAAAAAAGGTGTTACAGGCTGTACGGAATCTTTTGTATAATTTGGGTTCTTCTTTATCTCCGTTGCTGGGATGCTTTTTCCAATCTTCCTGTAATTTAAAAAATGCTTGAGAGGTTTTTTGCCAATCTGTACTGTGCTGAATTTCTTCTGCCTTTGCAATCAATTCATTTTTTATTTTTCTGGCTTCAGCAAATTTTTCGTTGAGTCCGGCAAAAAAGCTTTTCTTTTTTTCAAAGAAGGAATCACAAAGTGCACGAAATTCTGCCCAAACTTTTTCGTTATCTTTTTCATTGGTTCTTCCTACATTTTTCCATTCGCCCTGCAAGGCAAGTATGGCTTCGGTAGCACTATTCCATTTTCCGGGACCCGAATTTTCAATCGTTTCAAGTACTGCTTTAATCTTTTCGATTAATTCCAGTTTCTCTTTCAGATTTTCTTCTTTCTTTTCTTCAGCAGTATGATAAAATGATTTTACTTTACTATATACTTCGTCAAGGGCAGTCTTGTATTCTCCTTTTAATGTATCCCATTTATCGTTAGGTACAGGGCCAAGTTCATCCCATTCGTTTCTGTAAATTTTGATTAATCGCTCAGTTTCCTTAATATTTTCCGTGTCTTTTAAGGCCTTGAGTTTTTCAATTAAAATAGATTTATTTTCAAAATTCTTTTTAAGGTCGTGTTCTTGTAAGTCGCGATAAATTTTTAAGTTGTAATAAAATTCTTCAATGGCTTTGCTATATTCTGCTTGTACCTCTTTGTACTTATGTGATGAAACAGCACCGCATTCTTTCCATTCTGTTTGAAGTTCTTGTAATTTTTTAATTGCCGCTCCTACATTATCACTCAATTGGCTTAAATCATTTATTTTGGCAATAATTTCTTTTCGGATATTTAAATTGCGAGTTTGTTCATTGGCTAATTTCGCGTCGCTTTCTTTTTTGAGTGTATTGTATTTTTCAATTAAATTTTCAAACACCAAATCTTCATTTTGCTTAGGATAATTGAATTCTTTCGCTTTTCCGCCTTCGTCTACGAAAACCTGACGGGCTTCTTCAAATTCTTTGGTCCATAACTTCTGATACTCTTTTTGAAGAGCGTGTACCTGATGAGCTACTTCACCTGCATCCTTAGCGAGCAGTTCTTCTAGTTGATTGATTAAGTCGGTTTTCATTCCTATTGGTCTAGTAGATTCAAAAATAAGTTTTTCCTTCGGTTTTACAAATGATTGAAGCCTTGTTTATAATTAAAAAAGTTTGTAATTTGTAAATTCTTAAAATGCACTTTTAACTTCTTTCAGGCAGATTTGATTATAACCGCAATAAATGCAGGTGTCTGAATTTAAGGTTTGTTTAAAATCTCCATTTGTTTCAAGTAATTCTGATATGAATTTAGAAAGCGCGAACTCAAATTCTAGTATTAATTTTTCACTGAAGATTAGTTCTTCTTTTTCTTTGGTTCTTATTAGATGAGGTTGCAAGGTATAATCCTTAAAGGCGATGATGCCGGGTTGAAGGGATCCGGCAGATGCATAGCTGTTCTTATACAAAAGCCATGCGTACATAAATAATTGCAATTGTTTGTTATATTCTATTTTATCAAATAGATCTTCAAAACCGGTAAAGACAAATTTGTCGCTTTGTTTCACTGAATTTTTATAGTCAATAATTCTAACCTGGGTATTTACACTATCAATTCTGTCTATTTTACCTCTTATAAATACCTCTTTTTCTCCACCCTCAATATTAACCATTAATGAGGCATTGAATTCTTTTTCTAAATCCTTTATTACAAATGAAACTCCATTTTTCTCACAAGTTGTACTTAAGCTCAAATCGGTTTTGATTTGCTTTTCCAGATAGGCTTTTATTACTGCAGCTTGAATTAAATTTTTACCCTTAATTTCGTCTAAATCAAAAAAGCTCAAAAAAGCTTCTTGCACCATTTTTTCAATTCTATTTTCATGGGTATGTAAGCTTTGACTTTGAAGATGTTTCCCGATAAATGGAGTATAGTATTTTTCCAGACAAAGATGAAGAATGGATCCGAAGGTATTGCTTTCAGCACTTTCTTCTACATTTTCGGTTTCTTTAAGCAGGGCACCATATCGAAAATAAAATTTTAAGGCACATTCCTTGTAAGTATTAATTGAAGAGGGAGATAATCCGGTGTAGTCGGAATTGGTTGTTGCTTTATGTAAAATTGGCTGCAGGGAAATTTGATTCTTAGGATAAGCGATTTGATTATTCGCCTCTCTCATTTTTAATTCCGACTCAGCATTGTATTCGTTAATTTCAATATTGGCAGAGTAATTTGGAAGTTCTATTTGTAATTGAGAAACAAATCTGCTTTTTTCGCCTTTACCAAAAGTATCGGTTTCGCAATCATAGGTTATGCTTACTTCTTTTGCTCTTTGTAATAATCGGTAAAAATGATAGGAATAAATGGCATCTTTTTCGGTATAAAGTGGCAAGTTAAAAGCTCTTTTTAAATCATTCGGAATAAAAGAATTAACCGACTTGCCTGATGGTAAAACAGATTCATTAACATTTACAAAAATGACGTGTTCAAAATCAAGCGTACGGGTTTCTAATAAGCCCATAATTTGTAAACCTTTTAAGGGTTCGCCAATAAACGGCGCACTTAAACTGCCTGTGATTTGACTAAATAATTGTTTAAAAGCGTGGATATTTTTAAAATATGGATATTTAGAAAGCGCATCGCCTATACGATTAAAAGAACGTTTGTAAAGCGATAAATATTCTTTTTCTAGTTTTATTTCATTTTTTTGTTCTGATTTATTAAAATGATTAATTAAATCATTTATTAGTTGTTGTAAGGCATCGTTAAATGCCAGGTTATTATTAGCTTCAGTAAATAAGGCTTGTATAATTGCATAAGATTCACCAAAAAATTCAATCAGGTGTTTTTTATGAATAAAGGCAATATTTTTTTTGTGTATTGCTTCTGTGATTGCAGAAATTGAAATATTTATATTATTGAATTGAAGCCAATTTTGAAACAAGGGTTGTTTGATGATGGAAATAAATTCGGTGTAATAAATGTATTTGTTTTTATTTTCTTGTTTATCAAAACTTACTTGCAATTGAATGCATGATTCCAATAATGCAGATGTGGCGGTATACCTCAATGGGTATTCCATGGTAATGTTAACATGTTCAACCTCGTTTGGTAGTTGTCTTAGTACCGGCCAAAGCAATTTTTCATTAGCTAAAACGATAGCAATAGAGTCGAGTGGTGTTTTTTGTTGAATGTACTCTTCTAATATTTGTTTTACCGCCATAGCTTGTCCCATTTGTTTGGGCACCGACAGAATATTTATTTTTTTGGACTCGAGAAAATGTTCTTTAATGAAACTTGGATTTTTTTGCGGAAACAATTCAAGATTTTTTCTTAAAAAGTGACCTGCCTCATGATCAACATTTTTCAGGTAATAAGGATCGCCATCCCATAACAATTCGGCTTTTTGTTTTTTAACTAAATGCGAAATGATTTTTAATTCGGAAGTATTTAAAGCATTAAATCCACAAAATAAATATTTAGAAAAGATAGAGTCAAACTGTGAAGTGCTTAATTTTTCGGTAGCAACACGGTAGGCTAATCCCTGATAGGCCAATTTTTCTGCAAGAAGTTTTGTTGTAAAATCGCTGTATATGAAACTTAAACTATGCATAAATGCCAGATATTTTTTCTGAAATTCAGTCAATTCCTCATTATTCAAACTCCAATTTTCTATTTCCTTAATTTCGGCAAGGTTTTCATACACTTGTTTGGGGTTGGCCAGGTGTCGATCTATTTCGTTAAAATCCTGTAAAATTAAGCCGCCCCATTTGGCAAAACTTTCAAAAGGTTCTGCTGCGGTTTTATGTAAAGTTTGGTAGCTATCGTAGAGCATACATAATTGATCCACTTCATCGGCTGTTTGCAATCCACTGATTTCTCTCACTAGGTCTTCGGCACTAATAATGGTAGGCAACCAAATAGTTTCCTTAAAAACTTGAGCCAGGTATTTTTTGAGAAATAAGGCTCCTCTTTTACCGGGGAGTACCACGCATAGATTTTCCGTGTTATCTTTGTGGTGCTCAAAAATATGTAAAGCTACTTGCTTTAGAAAGGGTAAACTCATGAACTTGAAAGATATTAAATTCCCGCAGTATAGAAAATACAGTAATGACTTGAGTTATTTCAAAATTATAAGCGCTAATGAAATGATTGAAGTAAGGAGGGTAGGCAAAAAATTAATAATAACGGAGCTTTTGGCTAGCCAATTACCCGAGCTGAATTATATTAATGACTTACTGAATGAAGAGGGCAGGGCCTTAACCATAGAAGCGGATGAGTTTGAGGTTTTGTTGAAAGAATTATAAATTCTAAATCAATTATCAATTTTTTCGGAAATTTTCCGAAAAAACTTAAGATGGGTTAAAAACTCTCCGGCAATAATTCTAAATAAGGTATAAACGGGTAAAGCCACAATCATAGCGGGTATACCACCTATGGTTGCCGCCATTAAAGTAACCAGAAAAATTTCGAGCGGGTGTGCTTTTACTGTATTGGAAAATATAAAAGGCTGTACAATAAAAGCGTCAAATAAGTTTACACTTAGTAAGGCAATAAATATTTTATTGATTACAGGCCCAATCATATCATAATTACCGGCATGAATGCATCCACTTACTCCTAAAAATATGGCGATTAACATGGTTAATACCGAACCTATATATGGTATGATATTGAAGAGTCCTGCAACAAATGCGATTAAAAGGGCGTTATTAATTCCTAATATGCTAAGAATGATAAAATCTAAACTTCCAACAATAAGCATGTCTAAAAATAATCCCGCAAAATATTTACTGAGAATTTTTTTGCTTTTAGACATCACTTCTTTTATTTCTTCTTCTTTTTCGGTAGGTGTTAGAGTTAGAATAGCATTCTTAACCAATAATTGATCTTTCAGAAAAAAGAACGTAATGAATAAAACACATAAGGTACCGCCGGTTATGGTTCCAAAATATCTAAATAAGTGATTTGCAGCGTCTGTTAAATTATCGGTATTAATGTATTCGCTTATTTGATTAATAACATTATTGTGAAAATCTTCTTCGGTTCCAAATTTGAATAAAAGGTTTTTCAATGTTGGAAATTCATTTAAAATATTATGAAGCACATCAAAAAAGTTAAGATTTGAAAGGAATTCGGCTTCTTTTAGTAAAGGAGGAACAATCACTAAAAATAAGCCGGATACGCAGCCTAAAATAACAAACAAGGTAATAAGTGAGGCAATGGAATCGGGAATACTTTTTCTACCCATTTTAATTTTTTCAATTCTTCTGGTTAAGGGGAAGAAAATGAAAAATAACACCATGGAAATAAGGATATAAATTAAGATTTTAAAAAAAATAAATGAGAGTATGAATAATACAGCGAGGCCAATTATTCTCCAAATTCGGTATGAAAGCGGATTTTTCATTTAATCAAAGATAGTTTTAAAATACGTAATTTTACTACCTGTGCGTTTTACATTTTCAAAGATAACTTTAATTTTTTATTTGGTATTGTTTTGTGCTTGCTCCACAGGCCGACAGTATTCTCAAAAGCCAACAAAAAGCGTGCTTAATCAGGATGAAGAATCGGTAGAAGTTAAATCAGTAGTTTATCATTTGAACGATTCAATAAGTTTGTTATTGGTTGAAGTAGTGAATGAAAATTTAATGTATAAACGTCCGGATACCAGCAGTGCATTTTATGCAGAAATTAAAGTGAGCGCTTTGTTAATTCCGGATTACGCATCAAGAATAGTATTGGATAGTTCTTCGATTTATCTAAATGATAGAGCAGGGGAAATAATAGCACCATCTTCACTTAAAACCATGTTTACTTTTAAAGTTCAAAAGGGACAAAACTACTATATCGACATTAAAGTACTTGATCTAAATAAAAAAATAATTTATATCAAAGGGCAGTCTGTTTATAAAAAAGAAAATTATGGAAGCCAACATTATTTGGTTAATGTGAAGAAAAAACCTTCGTTTTTACACCATTTTAAAGAAAAGGATACCCTTCAAATAGAAACGAAATTACAGGAGAGTAAATTTGTAGTTGATTGCTTTATTAAAGAATTTCCGCCTGCATTTCCTCCCTTTTCAACTAAAAAGTCTGATGAAATGAAATACGTGGCGGATAGTACTTTTTATTTAGAAAAAGTGGATGATAAATTGGAAATAATCATGCCTAATAAAGGATTTTATCATTTGCGCTCAAACACGTTGGTAAATGAAGGCTTAAGTTTATTTTGTTTCGGGAATTCATATCCCGGAATTAGTACAAATGAAGAGATGATAAAAGCAACACGTTATATAATGGGTAAAGATGAGTATGAAAAGTGTTTAAATGCTCCTGATCAAAAAAATGCAATTGACGAGTTTTGGGTGAACATCGGAGGCAGCAAAGAAAGAGCAAAAGAATTATTAAAACGATATTATAATCGGGTGAAAGAGGCGAATAAATATTATACCAGTTATTGTGAGGGTTGGAAAAGTGACAGAGGTATGCTTTTAATTGTGCTCGGAAAACCAAATTACATTTATAAAGGTAAACAATCAGAAACCTGGTTGTATGGTTTAGAAAATAACCCAAATTCCTTCCGCTATGTTTTTACAAAAACAAACAATCCGTTTAGTGATAATGATTATGTTTTAGAGCGTTCGCAGTTTTATAAAGATCATTGGTATCAGGCAGTGGATATTTGGAGACAAGGCCAGGTTTATTTAAATAAGAATTAGAAAAGAGCTATTGAGGCTTTTATTCACCTTTTTTGGGGGAATTTTAAATTTTACACAGTTAATTATTTGTTAATTCATTAATTCCGAATGAATTAATTGTTAAATTTGCGACTTAAACCAATTAAAACAAAAAAATGAAAAAATCTACTAAAATGTTCTTTGCTCTCCTTACTTTATTGGGAATGAGCGTATTCGGTCAAGCTCCTGTGGTTGACTTCTCTTGGACTCCTACTTCACCTTGTGCAGGTCAAACTGTTCAAATTACAGGTTCTGTTACTTCAGGTACAGCAACTGCTTGGGGATATAGTTTAACAGGCGCAACAGCTGGAAATACTTTAGTTCAAAATCCTGTTGTTACATTTACAATGGGTGGTGTTCAAACGGTTACCTTAATTGCATTAGATGGGTTTACTCCAAGTGCTCCGGTTGTAAAAACTATTACAGTTCAAGCTGCTCCTGATGTTACTGTTACCAGTGCTTCACCCGTAGTATGTTCAGGAAATTCAGTAGTAATCACCGCAACTGGCGCTGCTACTTATTCTTGGATGCCGGGTGGTCAAACTACAAGTACTATTGCAGTTACTCCAACAGCTAATGCAACTTATTCAGTTATTGGTACCGGTACTAATGCTTGTTCCGCTACTTATACAATTACACAATGGACTGCTTCTTTAGCTGTTTCAAGTACAACCAACATGTTGTGTAGTGGTTCTAGTGCAACTTTAGATGCAGGTTATGGTGTTACTTATTCGTGGTCACCGGGCGGACAATCTACAAAAACAATTGTAGTTTCTCCAACTGTAACAACTTCTTATACAGTAACTGATGCTACTTGTTCATTAACTGCTAATTTCACACAAAGTGTTACAACTTGCGTAGGATTAAACGAGCGTAATGCGGATGTTAAATCTTTTGGAATGTATCCAAATCCAGCTGTTAATGAAGTAGTATTAGAATTCAATAACAATTTTGATAAAAATGTAACTATCGTTGATATCACCGGTAAAAATGTTATGTTGGTTAATTCAAACGAAAGTAAATTATCTTTAAATATTTCTACTTTAAATCAAGGAGTTTATTTTGTAAAAATTCAGTCGAATAACAAAACTGAGTACGCAAAATTGATTAAAGAATAAACAAACTCTAATTATTATTAAAACCTCTCCGGTAATGGAGAGGTTTTTTTGTTTTATCTCTTTCAATAAATTATATTTGTTATCCTAACAATTTAAAAAATAAGATTATGGCGTTTGAATTACCTAAATTAAACTATGCATTCAATGCATTGGAACCACATATTGATGCAAAGACTATGGAAATACACCACGGAAAACATCATCAGGCCTATGTTACGAATTTGAATAATGCTATTGCAGGAACTGATGCAGAGAAATTATCCATTGAAGATATATGTAAAAATATTTCAGAGTATCCAATGGCCGTGCGTAATAATGGTGGTGGTCATTTTAATCACTCCTTATTTTGGGAAATTATGTCTCCAAATGGAGGTGGTGTTCCTTCGAACGAAGTTGGTAAAGCCATTGAAGCTGAATTGGGTGGTTTTGATAAATTTAAAGCGGATTTCACAGCAGCAGGAGCAACTCGTTTTGGTAGCGGATGGGCTTGGTTATGTGTAAAGGCTGACGGTAAATTGTGTGTATGCAGTTCTCCAAATCAGGATAATCCTATGATGGATATTGCAGAGTGCAAGGGTACACCTATTTTAGGAATGGATGTTTGGGAACACGCTTATTATTTGAACTATCAAAACCGTCGCCCGGATTATATGGCAGCATTTTTTAATGTAATCAATTGGGAAAAGGTGAATGAAAATTATTTGAAAGCAAAAAAATAAAAACAATTAAATATTAAGCCTTTGAAAAAGGGCTTTTTTTTTACCATACCTCAAAGGTTTCGTGAATTACCCCTTTAAACCATTTTTCTTTACCCCAACGTTTAATCATTTCTTCCTTCATTTCAGGTACGGTGTAAACTTTTTTACGTTTGGAGGGAATGAAAACAGTAACCGGGGGTTCTATTAATTCTACTTTTTTGGCAAAATAAATTATGCCACCATCTTCTGTAGCTAATCCTAATATTGTTCCTGGTAATCCATAAAAACTTTCAGGACCTGTACCGGGAATTAAATCGTAGCTAAACCAGGCGTAAATTCGAGTAGTATCATTTACCTGCCAAAGTGCTTTTCTGCATGCGTAACCGGCAATCATTCTTGTACTCTCCGTTATTTTCCAGTTTCTGGTAAATAAACTATCTGTAAGATTTAATTCTTCTCCCCAAAAGAATTTTCGCAAGTATCTTGTTTGTGTGTTGAAATTCTGATAAACTGTATTTTTTTGCGTAGCCCATTCAAAATTTTCTTTCAATTCACTCTCCTGTGGTTTAAAAACCGAAATCGTATCATTAAAATATAATTCAAAAAAATCTATCTTTATCTTGTCTTCTTCTTTAATCCATCGCTTATAATCATCGCCTTTAAATTTTTTATACAAATTTGTTCTTCTTTCAAAAGTTATTTTTCCTCTTGTGATTTGTGCCGGTGCAAGGGAACAGAGCAATATAAGTATGCTTAAGCTAATTCTAAAAATCATCTTCTTCCTCCTCTTCTTCTTTTTGACTAGTAAATTTATAGATTAAACGAAATAGAAAAAAGCGTTTTATTACTTGAGTTTTACTGTCAACAATACTATTACTGTTTACGTATCTTGTATTGTTTACATTTTGATTCAATAAATCATAACCTTCCAAAACAACAGTTAATGCATCGCGTTTAAAAAAGGCTTTACTTATGGTTGCATTGATGGTGGTTACTTCTAAATTAAAGCCCGGAGTTCTGTTTCCATTGTTGGTGTATTTCACGTCAGAGGTGATGTAAAACTTTTTTGGTAATTTGAGTGATAAATTAGCTCCTCCTGAATAGGAATAATAATTTTGATTGGAATTAATACTGATTGTTTGTTTTGTGTTATCGTATTTATATTCGCCTGTTATTCCTAATTCCATCCATTCTATTTGCTTTTCAATTGTTAATTCAGGTGCAAACCCATAAGATTCAACCGTGTTAAGTTTATTGTTAACGTACGAAAGGTTTCTGTTTATATTCGCATTTAATCTATATTCTATTTTCAACCATCGGTGAAGTATTGGAAACCCACCGCCAAGCCAGGTATTTCCATAGTAATTACCATTAATATTAGTTGGTGTCGCAATGGCTCTTCCTAAGCTGTCAAAATAGCTGGTATTGGTAAACTGATTAAAGGTTTGAGAACCATAAATACCTACATTAAAATGCACATCGCTTATTCCTTTGTAGAAATAATAATTCATGTTTAAATTATTTACAAAGGCAGGTTTTAAATCCGGATTACCAATAAAAATCCTATTGGGATCGCTATTATCTACAACCGGTTGCATTTGCGATAACTCCGGAGTTTGCAAATCTGAATAATAATTCATCCATAAGTTTGAACTTTGTGAAAATCGGATTTGTGCATTAGCATAAGGTAAAAATCCGGTAAATGTTTTATTTAATTTCTGATTATCGGTTACATTAATATTTTCCTGATATATATTTTTATAATTTACGCCAACTCCAATTTTATACTTTTTAACTTCATAAGTTAATCTTGTTCCACCCCGGTTAGTTAATCGGGTATTTCTAAAGTCATTGGATTGTAAAGTATTGAAAAGATCGTAAGTCTGCCCACCAAAATCAAATGTTTTTCTGGTATTAGCATTTAAGCTATGTGATATTCCGTAGCTAAATTCCGATTTTAATTTTTTACTCCAAGGTTCAGTATAGGTTAATGAACCGTTGTTTAAATTTTTTAAACTTGATGTTTCGCGTTGCTGCGCAATACTCGAGTCTTTTAATTGGGATTGAAAATAAACAAAGTCGGTGTTTAAATTATTTTTACCCTTTTGTTCAAATAGAGTAGGGTTGTACATAATAGATAATTGTCGGTCTTTCTTTTTAAAATTCCGGTTGATTTTCATCAAAATGTCGGCATCCGTTTTTTCGGTTTTGCCATTATTCAGAATAGAAGTTCTTCGGGTTGTGGTTCCTTCTTCACTTACAAAATCATCAATTTTTAAGTTTGATGTTTCAGTTATGCCCAAACTACCTTTAGGTCTTACTATCAATTCGGTTAGTGAATCCAACTTGGTGGAAAGTTTGAAATTAAAGTTATGACTCAAGTTTTGATTGTTATTAGAAGAAAGTTGTTGATTGGTATAGGTGGTGTCATCTAAAAAGTATTGTGTATTAACTTCCGAACCTGAAAGTAAACCGGTTTGACGGAAGGTATAATCGGCATTTACTTTAGTTGACTTACCAAATTTATTATTAAAATAAAAACCACTTTTTAAAGTAGTAGGAATCCCTGATTTATTATCTTCAAAACTGGTCCAGGAATTAGATTCCGGATCAAAGGATACATTACCATTATCGTTAATGCCGTACTTATAAGCGTCGCTCCAGTCAAAAGCTTGTTTGGGTGTTGAGGTCCATAAACCAAATGCCGATATTTTTAAATTCTTTTTAAATCGGTTAACTAATAAATCGTTTTCATGAAATTTATTAAAGTCACTGGCTCCTGAAATTTTTCCAAAATATCCTTTTTTAGCATCTTCTTTTAATTTCAAATTCATCACCTTCAACATTTCATCTGTATTACCTTCTCCTTCTGTATTGTCTTTCTTTTTATCAAATACTTGAACCGATTCCAATGTTTTTGCATTTAAATTTCGAGTGGCTACTGTTGGGTCGCTTCCAAAAAATTCGTCTCCATCCACCAATACCTGATCAACCGCCTTACCCTGAACGGTTATTTTTCCCATTGCATCTACTTTAACACCGGGTAATTTTCTCAGTAAATCTTCAACATTGGCATTCGGTCTGGTTTTAAATGAATCGGCAGTAAACATAAGTGTATCTCCTTTGTAATACACTTTATCCTTATAAGCTAATATTTCAATTTCATTTAATTCAATCGATTTGGAAGGGAGTACTACATTTTTAAAATTATAAACACTGTCAGCAGAAGGAACTAATAAATAAGTTTTATCATTAAACTTGGGATGCGATAATATGACAATGTATGTATCAAGCGGAACAACTAAAGATTTGAAAACGCCTTCTTTATTGGTGCGTGTAAAACTAACCAAACTACTGTCTTTAAACTTTACAGCCATCATTAGTACATTGGGTAAGCCTTGCGATGCAGCCGTGTCTTTTACATTTCCATTAAAATAAAGGTTTTGACCATGAAACGTAGTTGCGCTTAGGAAAATAATAAGCAATAAAATGAATTGTTTCATGAAACGCAGTTAAAGCGATAATACAAATATTAAAAAAGGTTACGTAGGAATGATGGGAAAGTAGAATTTTTGACATAAATTGGCTTTTAATAATTCAAAATCACAGCAACCTATAGGGTACAAGTTTATGTTAATACGATTAAATGACAATAGCCTAAGCAGTAAAGGCATGGATCAAATCATTTCCTGTTTAAAAAACGGCGGGTTGATTATTTATCCTACAGATACGGTTTACGCTTTGGGAGCAGATATCACAAACGTTAAAGCTTTTGAAAAGATTTGCAAGTTAAAGGGAATAAAACCTGATAAAGCTAATTTTTCATTTGTATGTAGTAATCTTAGTCATTTAAGTGAGTATACCAGTCCAATTCCTAATCCGGTTTACCGCATCATGCGTAAAGCTTTACCCGGGCCATATACATTTATATTAAACGCCAGTCAAAAAGTACCCAAACTTTTAAAGCAAAATAAGAAAACGGTGGGTATCCGGGTGCCTAATAATAAAATATGTACAGCTATTGTTGAACAGTTGGGCAATCCATTAATTTCAACAAGTTTGCATAACGAAAATGATGATATTTTAGAATATTTTTCAGATCCGGAACTAATTCATCAGCAATATGAAAGTGAAGTGGATATTGTTGTTGATGGAGGTTTTGGTAATGTTTATCCTTCTACTGTGATTGATTGCAGCGGAGATGAATGCGTGATTGTAAGAGAAGGGGCTGGCGACGCATCTATTATTAATTTATGATTTATCTAAGTAGTATTTTACTGCTAATTCGTAAGATTGTAATCCGAATCCTGAAATACTGCCAATACAGTTTTTTCCGACATAGGATATATGTCTGTAATCTTCTCTCGCAAAAATATTGCTAATATGTACTTCAATTACAGGAGTTTTAATAGCGGCTACCGCATCGGCTATACCAATGGATGTATGCCCATAAGCGCCCGGGTTTAATATAATTCCGTCAGCTGCAAAACCTTCGGTTTGTATATGATTAATAAGTTCACCTTCAATGTTACTTTGCAAATATTTAAAGTTAACCTGCTTGAATTTCTTTTGCAAAAGCACTAAATACTCATCAAAACCCATGTTTCCATAAATATCCTTTTCTCTTTTGCCTAAAAGGTTTAAATTTGGTCCATTAATTACGGTTATATTCATAAAGTGAAATTACGGGTTATTTTAATATTTACGTGCATTTTTACATTTCAAGTTTGTAAGGCACAAAAGTATCCTATTAAGGATAAAACTACTTATTATTTAAATTCAATTTTTATTGGAGGTAAAAAAAACGCCTTGGTGCGTGATAAAGGACATATAGTTTTTGATTTAAAAGCGAATGAGGCTACTTGTTTTACTTCCTGTAATTTCGTAAAGCTTAAAGTTAAAATCAAAGATCAAAGCATCAAATTCACAACTGCGGTGCCGGCTAAAACGCCATGTCCTGATCATCTTTTAGGAATTGAAGAAGATATCAAGGAAAATTTGCCTAAAATAAATAATTACACAGTTAAGGGTAATCAGTTAATTTTAATGAAGGATAAGGATGTTCTAATCATTTTTACAGAATCCGGAATTGAGGGCGTGAAGAAATAAGAATATGGCAGACTGGACGGTTTTTTATTCCGGTTTTAAACGTTATTTACAATTAGAAAAATCCTTATCAGAGAATACAATTGATGCCTATCTTGGAGATTTAAAAAAACTTCAGACCTTTTCAGAATCCAACTACAAACATTCCTCTCCACTTTTATTTACCTATAAACAACTTGCGAAATTTGTTGAATGGGTAGCAGAAATGGGATTTTCGGATACTACACAAGCTCGTGTTGTATCGGGCATCAAGACTTTTTATAAATATTTGGTTTTAGAAGATGAATTGAAAAGTTCGCCGGCAGAATTACTTGAAAAACCAAAAATCACTCGTAAACTGCCAACACCTCTTACAATTCAGGAAATCGATAAAATGATAGCGTCAATTGATTTGAGTAAACCCGGTGGAGAACGGAATAGCAGCATTTTGGAAACCATGTATAGTTGTGGTTTACGTGTGAGTGAATTGGTGGATTTACGAATTAGTCAAATGCATTTAAGCGAAGATTTTATAAAAGTAAAGGGAAAAGGAAAAAAAGAACGTTTAATTCCTATTGGTAAACCGGCTGCTAAAAAAATTGATGCTTATATGAGAAATGAAAGATCTACTCTTTCCGTCAAAAAGGGCAATGAAGATTTTGTTTATTTGAATAGGAGGGGGAGTAAACTAAGTAGGGTAATGGTATTTTATATTATTAAAGAATTGGCAGAAAAAGCCGGTATCAAAAAACAATTAAGTCCGCATACATTTAGGCATTCTTTTGCTTCTCACTTGGTTGAAGGGGGTGCAGATTTGAGGGCTGTGCAAGAGATGTTGGGACATTCAAGTATAACTACAACGGAAATTTATACGCACTTAGATAAACAATATTTACGCGACAATATTTTAAGTTTCCACCCCCGAAATAAAAACGAATTATAAAAGCTTAAAATACTTTTGACAACTCAGTAATTGTAAAGATTTTCCGAATTTTAATTGTTGTGCTCTTTTGGTGAATTCGGCAGCAGTGTCAAATTCTTCTTTTTCTCCCGAATTTAAAAAATAGATAATATACCGATGTTTATTTTTTTCGGTATCGTATTTAATTTTCGCAATAAAAATATTCTGATCAAAATTAAATTCAACAATATTAATTATTCCGGTGTGCACCTCACCATTATCCGATTGGTCAAACTTTACAACTTCAGATTCGTTATACAGATATCCGTTATCCAAACTATCTGTGCAATGTATGGCAAACGGATAAACCAGGGGCAAACGATAATAATCTTGAAATCCCAAATAGGTGTAGAATTGTGAAGGGATTGCATTTTTATGCTCCGGTTTTTCAATCATTTTTAAGTATTGGATTTGTTTGGATTGTGCGGTATCGGCTCTTTTATAGCTTTTATTTGCAAAAGTGGTATCAATATTCATTTCAAAACTATGCTCTAAGTCACTCACAAAATTTCTTGCTTTATGGGTAATTTTCTGTACTAAAAGGAATATAATAAGAAGAAGTAAAAGTAGAGATGCTAAAAATCCGGATAGCCAAATGAATTTACCTTTTTTATTGTTTGCGAAATAAATGATACTAAATACAGAGCACACTAGGGTAAGTGTTCCTAAAATAAAAATTCCAAAAAAATAAAATAAACCACCTAACATTTTACAAAGGCATATTTCCGTGTTTTTTCTTTGGAAGTTTATCTACTTTATTTTCCAGCATTTTAAATGCTTTTATCAATTTAATTCTTGTGTTTTCGGGTTTTATTACTTCATCCACAAAACCTCTTTCAGCTGCACGATAAGGATTAGCAAACATTTCTTTGTAAATATTTTCTTTCTCTTTTAGCTTAGCCTCTTTATCTTTCGCTTCAGCAATTTCACCTTTAAAAATAATTTCAGCAGCTCCTTTCGCGCCCATAACTGCAATTTCTGCAGTTGGCCAGGCATAATTCATATCTGCTCCAATGTGTTTGCTATTCATTACATCATAAGCACCGCCATATGCTTTTCTTGTGATTACGGTAATGCGCGGCACGGTAGCTTCACTAAACGCGTATAATAATTTAGCTCCATTGCTGATAATTCCGTTCCATTCTTGATCTGTTCCCGGTAAAAATCCCGGTACATCTTCAAATACCAAGAGAGGTATATTAAAGGAATCGCAAAAGCGAACAAAACGAGCAGCTTTTGTAGAAGAATGAATATCTAATACACCGGCTAATACGGCAGGTTGATTGGCAACAATTCCAATACTTTTTCCGGCTAAGCGCGCAAAGCCTACTACAATATTTTCGGCAAATAATTTATGTACTTCCAAAAAAGTTCCTTCATCAATTATTTCTGTAATAACATCTCGCATATCATAGGGCTGATTTGGATTTTCAGGTATGATGCTGTTTAATGCGGGTCGTGATTCATTTCCTATTGTATAAGGTAAGGAAGGAGCATCTTCTTCGCAATTCTGCGGCATGTACGATAAAAGTTGTTTGATGTGATTGATGGCTTCCACTTCATTAGCGCATGCAAAATGAGTTACTCCGCTTTTACTGGCATGTGTAATTGCTCCGCCTAACTCTTCGCTACTTACTTCTTCATGAGTTACTGTTTTCACAACATTAGGCCCGGTTACAAACATATAACTGGTATTTTCAACCATTAAAATAAAATCGGTAATAGCAGGACTGTAAACCGCTCCGCCGGCGCATGGACCCATAATAGCAGAAAGTTGAGGAATAACACCGCTGCTTCTCACGTTTCTGTAAAATATATCCGCATATCCTCCCAAAGAAACAACTCCTTCTTGAATTCGAGCTCCGCCACTATCATTTAGCCCGATAACCGGAGAACCGTTTTGCATAGCTAAATCCATAATCTTACAAATTTTTTCGGCGTGAGTTTCGCTCAAGCTACCTCCAAATACAGTAAAATCCTGTGAGAAAACATAAACTAATCTTCCGTTAATTGTGCCATATCCGGTTACAACCCCATCGCCTAAATATTTTTCTTTATCTAATCCGAAATCAGAACTACGGTGAGTAACTAACATTCCAATTTCTTCAAAAGAATTTTCATCCAATAAAAAATGAATTCGCTCTCTGGCGGTTAATTTGTTTTTTTTATGTTGGGCGTCTATCCGTTTTTGACCTCCGCCCAGTATAGCTTCATTTTTTTTCTCTTCGAGAATTTTTATTTTGTTATCCATTTATATCATTTTTTAATGAATTGATATCTTCCAGCGTATTGCTCCGCAATTGAACCGGATTTGTTTTTTTTCTAAATCGTAAATTTAATAACTCTACTATAAAACTAAAAGCCATTGCAAAATAGATATAACCCTTTGGAATATGGATATTTTCAACATGAATACCTTCAATAACCAATAAAACGGCAATGAGAACTAAAAAGGAAAGAGCTAATATTTTAAAAGTAGGGTGTTTATTTATAAAGGACGCAATTTTTGGAGAATAATAAAACATAACAATCATGCTAATTAAAACTGCGGTGGCCATTATTGGTAATTTATTGGCCATTCCTATTGCCGTAATTATTCCATCCATACTAAAAACCAAATCGATTAAAAGAATTTGAATAATGATAGCCTTAAATCCTTTTTTTAAATTGGTTTTAGCTTCTTCTCCTTCTTCATTAGCACCTTCTACTTTATTATGAATTTCCAAGGTACTGTTCACGAGTAAAAATAAACCTCCCCCTAACATAATTAAATCTTTGAGTTGAACAGGATGATTAAATAAATTAAATAAAACCGATTCACCCTTTATTAAAAACACCAAAATGAATAATAAAGAAATGCGCATGATGATACCACTCACCATCCAAATCATACTTGCTTTTTTAGCGTCTGAAGTATTTAATCTGCTCATGACAATGGAAACGAATATAACATTGTCAATACCTAACAGAATTTCCATTACGGTTAAACTCAACAAACTCAATACTGATTCTATAGTGAATATACCTTCAAACATGTGTAAAAAATTACCGGATTAAAATAAGTGAAAAAAAAGTAATAAAGAGCGGGAATAAGAACAATTAATTAAAAGAAATCAATAAAAATCTATTAGTTTTTATTTTCTTTCATGTAATTACGCCACATCACCAAGAAACTACTCATATCGTTTGGAAGTTCACTATCAAAAAATAATTTTTTATTAGTGAATGGGTGTGTTATTCCCAGTGTTTTAGCGTGCAAGGCGTGGCGGGGTAAAGTTTCAAAACATTTTTGAATGAATTGTTTGTATTTTCCACTATTTACTCCTTTTAATATTGCATCTCCTCCGTATTCCCAATCGTTAAATATGGGATGTCCAATACTTTTAAAATGTACCCTAATTTGATGCGTTCTCCCGGTTTCCAGCGTACATTCTACCAGATTTATATATCCCAAGCGTTCAATTACTTTATAATGTGTAACCGCATGTTTGCCGTGTTCACTTCCTTCAGGGAAAGGTGCCATTACTTTTCTGTTTTTTAAATCACGTCCTACATTACAAATAATCGTCCCTTCTTCTTGTTTTAAATCACCCCATACAATTGCATTGTATTTTCTATCCATTTTGCGATCGTATAATTCTTTAGAAAGTTTCATCATGGCCAATTCAGTTTTGGCAATAACCAATAAACCCGAAGTGTTTTTATCTATTCGGTGTACCAACCCGGGCCGTTCCAGATAAACATCGTTGTTTAATTTCGTTCTGTTTTTGGGAAGATTTTGAAAATGCCAGGCCAAGGCATTTACCAAAGTTCCTCTGTAGTTTCCATAGGCAGGATGTACCACCATGCCGGGTTCTTTATTTACAATGGCCAAATGATCATCTTCATAAATTATATTAATTGGAATGTTTTCCGGAACAACTTCTATATCCCTCGGCGGAACAGTTAATACAATAGAAATTTCATCGAATGGTTTAATGCGGTAATTAGATTTTGCGGGTTTGCCATTTACACGTACAAATCCGGCTTCGCAAGCGTTTTGAATTTTTGTTCGGGTTGTGTTAGAAATTCGAATTAAAATAAATTTATCAAGCCGAAGCATTACCTGGCCTTTGTCTACTTTTATATTGTGATGTTCAAATAATTCCTGTGCATCCTCTGATGAATTTTCATCAATTTCATTATCTTCTGTTACTTTCACAGGTTCATTTACAATATTAAATTAGCTTCTTTAGTGTTGGATGATGATTTTTTGATGTTGCGAATTTTGCTCATCATTTATTTGCAGGAAATAAACCCCGGATTCAATTTGTGATACATTTACGGCAACTTGATTTCCAAAAAAAGAATTTTTTAAAATTAATTTCCCGGTTATATCAAATAATTCATATTGAATAAGGGTTTTATTGTTTTGAGTAATGTAAATGATATCATGGGATGGATTTGGAAAAACACGAAATAAATTTATTACGTTTTTATTTTCAGAAAGTCCAACGGGAGGGGGAATAACCCTTCCAAATACCGGGTGTATCATGATAGATCCGGGAATCGTGGATTGTGTCCAGCCACTTCCTGAATCAAAAAATAAATAATTACTGTGATTTAAGTTCCGATCGAAACCTACTCCAATTCCCGTTGAAATTTTTTGTTTAAATCCGATGTAATATTCTCCCGGCGGAAGTATAAGGGGTGTAGTGAGTGTATAATCCGGCGTAACATTAACCCCCGCTTTTAAATAAATTACTTTCATTGAACTATCCTGAAGTAATAACGGTCCGGGAAAGCCACCTAAATCAGCATATACTTGTAATTGAAAAGAAGCTGATTCTGCACTTTGCATATTTCCAATGGGATCAAAATAAATCCGAACAGATCGTAAGGTATCGCTAAAGTTCAAATTAAATTTTACAGCCATTTTACCAAATGCGCCATTTATGTAATAGGCCGCTTCAGCACTTCCGTCGTCGTATGCGTAATAATTTTTAAAGGTTTGGCGTTGAATTACGGTATCATTTTCGGGACAAAAATCAGCAGAAATTCCATCCGTAAATAAGTAATGCTTGAGGGTGAAATCTACGCTATCTGAAAATGTATTGAAAGTATAAGTAAAAGCGGGAAACCTGTGTTGATTATCAGTACTCCAACCAAAATATTTAAATCGTTTAAAATTCGGGATAGCTCCTCCATCATAATTATCAATTGCTAGTCCGTTTTGGTACATGGCGTAACGATAACTCATATTGGGAATAGTAATTCCGGAATTGCTTCTAATAAATACATTTAAATTATTGGCCCGCTCTTCGGGTTTATATTGATGCCAGGGCATGGTAGCATATCTTTTTAGCAAAGGACTCGGAACATATCCAAAACTGATATCATTATAAGTGGTATCGCCAATAATTGTTCTTCCTTTATTTAAATACACGTAATCTAAATGCCATTCGTCAAAATCACCGGATGTAGTAGCCTTATTTCTAAATCTGAATTTAAATCCGTCTTTAAAATAATAAGCCGAATCTAACATTACAAAACCTCTTTTGAATACGGTATCGTTGATGTTGGCATTGGCATTTCCTTTTGAATGCCATATATTATTATTCCAAACACCAGCGGTTGGGTTGTAAAAATCAAGAATGAGTGAATCTATTATTTCCGGCGAATCTCCAAATCCTCTGGCTTGATAATAAAAGGATAATCCAACGCTATCAGAAGCTTGTAAAGTTTGTGCGCCCGATGTTAATAAATTAATGGGTTTTGATGTTAAGGTATCAGCTGGGTACGTTAGAGCGGTGTTTAAAATATAGGGTGTATACGGATAACCCATTTTATTGAGCCCGTCGAATGTAGCAACTCCAACACTTGGTGGTGCTGTACCGTGCCCGGTATTCACATGTGTGCTGGAATCGCTCCATAAATTCTGATCCGGAAAATTACCGGTTGCCGCATAATAAAAATCATCCTTAAAAGGTAAATTTATGCTGGCTGCATTTTTTTTATTTGCAATCTCGTTTTGACTATTATTTAATTTAAGGTCCTGATAAAATAAATTTATGTTGCCATTAAGCGGTCTTAATTCTTCCTGCGCTTTAGAATTAAACGAAGCTAAAATAAGTAAGTGTGTTACAAAATAAATATTTTTTCTATTCTTCTTCATCAAAATTTATATCATCCGCCTTAGTAGTATCATTTGGAAGGGCATTGTAATTATTATCTTTAACGCCTACTACCAAATTAATTTTACTTCCTTTTAAAACCTTATCCCCTTCGTTAATATCTTTTCCGTCTATTTGCTGACCTACAACACATCCATTGCAATCGGCATTTATTGTAATAACTTTTCCTAATTTTAGCCCATAGGAAGAGATAATTAATCGCGCCTGCCTTTCACTTCTATCAATAAGCTTTGGCATTTCAATGGCCGGAGGAACTAATCCGGTAACGTATAAGTAAACGGTTCTATTGTGTTTTACTTTACTTAAAGCTTCAGGATCTTGCCTTAATACAATTCCAGCTTTTTCTTTAGGGTCGTAAATGCTATCGATAATTTCAAAATGTATATTTTTATCGGAAGAAAAGTTTTCCAGATTTCGAAGTTCAAGGCCTTTAAAGTCAGGAACTTGAACAAAATCAGCATGTTCCGTATAAATGGAAAGCCATTTAATAACACCTAAAAAAATGCCCACTAATACAATAGTAATTAAACCTAAATGAATAAAAAAGGGCTTGGACTTTATAAAGCTAAACATGTCTTTCATTAATAAATTCTAAATTTCTTCGTGAACATGTTCTCTGATTACATACTTTAATACGAGCATGACCATTACACCTACAGATTGTTCGGCAACTTGCCAAACGCAATTAATTAATAGGTGATTCATGCTTAATTGTTTGGTTAATGAAATATGTATAACGGTGGCAATCATGACAAGTCCTAACCCACTTATTATTCCGGTAATTAAGGCTCTGATTATAGAGGATTCAAAACGTTTCATGAGTCGGCTTTCGAATAAAAAATACATTCCTGCACCAATCAACAAATAAGAAAAAGCGGCAAAAGTGATAAACCAAGTAAGTGGGAATTGAATTCGTTTAAAATCATTTAAAAATACACCATGCCAAACATAAAATAAGGTAAACATAGTGATTGCGGATAAAATCCAGGAAAGAAAAAATCGGATTCCAATCTTCATAATTTGTAGGCTTTACAAATTTAATCAATTTTGATGAAAATAGGACCTAAAAAAATAGCTAAAATGAGAGGTAAAATAAGTTATATTTGTATTTGTGCGGTTTTTTAAAAAAACTTGGTTAATAATAGCCTTATTGCTGGCATTTTTTGCTTGTCGCAAATCAACTATCGCTACATGGGATGTAGATGTAGTGTTCCCGATTTTAAAAAGTGAGTTGAATATTAAGAATTTTTTTGGTGACACTATTTTTAAAACAGATAATAACGGTTTATTACATCTGGCGGCAACCAGAACCATTACAGCTATTAAATTAGATTCTTTAATTAGTCTGCCTGATACCACGATTGTGACTAATTTCACTATTCCTGCAATTTCTTATACGTTAAACGCAGGGCAGTTTATAGAAAATGTATTTCTTCAACCTTCAGAATTAACTTTTAGTGTAGGTAACGGAGCACAACTCAAAACTGTTGCTATTCGAACCGGAAAGTTAAAAGTAACGTATAGTAACGGTTTAACGGAGCCTTTGCGATTAATTTACACAGTGCCAAACGCCGTAAAAAGTGGGCAATTATTTACAATAGACGATGTGATTCCTCCGGGTAATAATAGTTTAGTAAAAGAATATTCCATGAATGGATTTGTTTTCAATTTGAAAACCGGAAATTTATATAATACGGTGATTCAAACTTATTCCATTCAAAACGCCGGTGCGCAGCCCGTTATAATTCCATTTGGTGCCGGAGTAACTGCAGAAATTAGTTATGCTGATATAGTGCCGGAATATGCCGAAGGATTTTTTGGTCAGAATGATATAGAAATAAAGGCAGACACGACCAAATTGGATATTATTAAATCGTTTACGGCTACCAATTTTATGTTAGCTGATGCTAATCTCGAATTTAGAATATTGAATGAATTTGGATGTGAATTCAGTGGTAACTTATCTGATATAAAATCAATCAATGGAAATTCAATTATTGCACTAAGCACCAATCAGCTTTCCAACTTAAACATCAATAGAGCTACCAGAAGCGGAAGTCAAATTTACCCCAGTGTAAGAACCACTTCACTCTTGGCGAATAACAGCAACATCGTTCCATTTTTATCCAATTTACCCGACAAACTTACTTATAAAGGGAATATTACTGTTAATCCTTTAGGTAATTTAAGCGGATATAACGATTTCGCCTATTACAATACCGGAATTAAAGTTTTAGCTGACATAGATATACCTTTAAAATACAATGCTAATTCTTTTAAACTTGTTTCTACAACAAAAATTGATTTTGGAAATGTAACCCAATTGGATAATGTAAATTATGGGCAGTTTATTATCTCTGCATTAAATGGTTATCCGTTTTCAGCCAAATTGCAAGCATTTATTCTGGATAAAAACGGAATTATATTAGATTCCTTATTTGTGAATGGTTTAAATACCATTGCCGGTGGTTCGGTGAATAATTTAAATGAGGTTATTGCATCAAGTTCTACAAAAATCAATGTACCATTAACTCAGGAAAAAATTCAGCATTTAAAAAGTGCAGAACAGGTTAGAATTGAAACTGTTTTTATTATGCCGCCTAATCCGCCGGAAATTAAAATACTGGAAAATTATTTAATTGATTTAAATTTAGTTGCTGAGTTAAATTACACGGCCAAAAGAAAATGAGAGTACAAAGCGCATATATCATATTCCTTTTCGTGCTTACGTATTCTTCTTTATTTGGGCAATACAATTCTGAATTTATTAAATATGATAAGATGGGCCGAAGTGTTTCGGTTAATCTGGATTACGATTTAGCCAGCAACGGAATGAATAATTCGTTGCTAAATAAACTGGTGTTTGGAGGAAATATTGATGATGATTTAAAAGCTTCCTCATCCAAATATCTAAATGCAAAAAATAATTTTGGTCTTAATCTATCTTATGATGTTAGTGCTTTTATAAAGGCAAATTCCAAATTTGATTTTTTAATCGAGTTTAAAAATCAGGAAATTTTAAATGCTACTTATACCAATGATTTTTACAATTTAATGTTTTACGGAAATCAAATGTATAAAGGTCGTACCGCTAACTTGGCCGGTTCTAATGTAAATGCATTGCGTTTTCAAGAAGTGAAATTTGGAGCAATCATTCATCATTTTGATTCGGTTGCAAAAATTGGTATGTCGGTTTCATTTTTAAAAGGTGAGCAATTATTTTATTTGAAGACCAATAAAAATTCAAGTTTGTTTACATCCGGAGACGGAAGTGAGCTAATTTTTAATTCTGATTTCAGTATGGCCTTAAGTGACACCACGCAAAAAAGGTTGGGCAGCTTTAATGGAGTAGGAGCAAGTGCAGATATTTATTTTGAAACACCCTATAAAAGTAAAATAGGAAAAAAAAGCATATTAATTGTGAATGCAAATAATATCGGTTTTATACATTGGCGTAACAATAGTGTACAATATAACAGCGATTCGGTGCTTCGCTTCAGCGGCTATCACGTAAATAATATTATTGATTTAAAAGATTCTACGTTAAATAGAATAAATACCGATAGCATGGCCTTAAGTTTAACCAATGCGCGTACCGAACCTTTTAATGTAAATATTCCAACGAATTTGGTAATTATAAATAAAATTTATTTTGGCCAACAAAAATTTTGTTTATCAACCGGTTTTCGTCACATTTTCAATGCCAATTATAAACCTTATGTTTTTGTTGAGCCGGAATTCACGAAGGATAATATAACAGCTTCCTTACATACCGGATATGGAGGGTATGGAAGATTAAATGTAGGATTATCTGTAACTGCAAATTTAAAAGGATGGTATTTTAGAGTGGGAAGTAATAGTTTGCAGGGTTATGTGTTACCTGCTTCCACCACAGGGCAAAGTTTATTTTTTAGTATTGCAAAAAAATTAAAATGAAAAATACTTTAGTATATTTTTTTATTCTATTTTCTTTTTGGAGTTTGGCGCAGCCTCCTTCTCACTTTCATACAAAGCTTGGTGGTAATGGTATTGATATTGGATATGGAGTATTACAAACTTTAGAAGGTAATTACATTATTACCGGTAGCACAACTTTTTATGGGGCGGGCAATTCAGATGTGGTCCTAACTAAAATTGATTCCATGGGAGTAACGCTTTGGTCCAAAACTTTGGGAGGGTTTAATAATGATGTAGCAAAAGCAATCATTCAGTTACCAGACTCCGGATTTATTATAACCGGATTTACCAATTCTTATGGTAATGGGGGATATGATGCACTTATTATCCGCACAGATAAATTAGGAAATCAGTTGTGGTTAAAAACCTATGGTGGTTTAGATTGGGACTTTGCATACGATATAATAAAATCCGCCGATGGAAATTTTATTATCTGTGGTAAAACGTCAAGTGAAGGGAAAGGTAAATACGACGCATTTGCCATAAAGTATGATATAAACGGAATGTTAATTTGGAAAAAACTTTTTGGTGGTGTCGAAAATGATGAATTTAAAGGAGCATATACTAAAAATGGTAATGAAATATTCTTGGCCGGATCTACAGAAAGTTATGGTGAAATTAATGGTGATATGATTTTATTTAAGTTGAATACCAATGGTGATTCACTGATGCGAATTATTTATGGCGGACCAGAAAAAGATTTTGCTAATGATATAACCTTAGATAAATTAAATGATATTTATCTGGCAGGAGGTTCTGAAAGCTTTACTAATGGAAAGTTAGATGCGTTGTTAGTTAAATTTTCACCAACCGGTAATTATATTAATAAAACTAATGATGGTACGGCAACAAGAGATGAAGAGTTTTTTAAAATTGTGCCTTCGCAATCTAATTTCGGTGATATTGTAGTGATTTTTGCTAAAGATGAAAATCAAGGTACTGCGGTAGATTTTACAACCTTTGCCTTAGGCGCTGATTTATTTTTTGTTACGGGTGGCAATAATGGAAGTTTTGGGTATTTGGATGATGAAGAACCCTTTGATATGTGTCCAACTCGCGATAAAGGATATGCTCAGGTTGGTTATACAAAAAGTTTAAATGCCCTGGATAAAGACATCCTTTTTGTGAAAAGAGATTCAATGATACGGTATGGAAATCAGGTAGTTGGATTAAAAAAAGAGCGTTCTTTAACTGAGAAAAACTTTAGTATATATCCCAATCCCGTTCAACAAAATGGTGATTTTTCAATAAATTTTTCAGATATTTACCTTCTTAGTATTAAGGTTTCTGTTTTGGATATGATTGGAAATCAAGTAAAAGAAATTAACATAAATACAAAAGATATAAACAATAAAGTCAATATTCAGGAATTACCGCAAGGAGTTTACCTTCTGAAAGTACAAAGCCCGGAGCATTGTTTTTATTACAAAATTTCTAAATTATGAAGTGTACACTACGTTCGGTTTTTTCTCTGTTTTTTTTCTTTTTGGTGGTATCTGCTGTTGCTCAAATTACCAATACTCGCAAATGGCGTAAAACTGAAAAAGATTCTTTGGATAACGCATTAATAGTGTATGATGATAAACGGTATCTTTTGTGCCTTCCTATTTTTGAGCAATTATACAAGCATCATCCGGAAGAAAAATTTCTGAAATATGTGTATGCTAAATGCGCCATGTATCGTCCGGATAAACATGAAGATTCTTATACCTTATTAAGTGATATTTATTCGCACAATCATAAAGTGGAAGATATAAAATATGATATCGCCAAAACTGCCCATCTAACTAATCGTTTTGATATTGCTAATGAATTTGCGGATAAATTTTTGGCTGACAAAAGGACAACCGCTGAAGGAAAAAAAGACGCACTACATCTTAAAAAATACATTGCTAATGCTATTTACTGGACAGCGAAACCAACCAACGCCGTTATTAAAAATGTTGGAAATGTAATCAACACGGAAACGGATGAATACGTTCCGGCCATTACTGCCGATGAAACGGTGATGATTTTTACGCATCGGGGTGATAAATGTAAAGGCGATGTGCAAGATGACAGCGAAAAACCGGAAGATATTTATATGTCGGTGAAACAAGATGATCAATTTACTACACCAATTGGTTTAGATAGTATTAATACGGATGTGCACGATGCGGCTATTTCGTTAAGTCATGATGGTCACATTCTTTTTATTTATCGCGATAATGGAGATGATCACGGAGATATATATCAGAGTTTTTTAATAGGCGATGTTTTCTCTAAACCATACAAGTTACAAGGCGAAGTAAATACCTATTCCTGGGATGGTCACTGTTCATTATCTCCCGATGGACAAACACTTTTTTTTAGTAGTGAAAGATCGGGTGGATTTGGCGGAAAAGATATTTGGAAAGCCACTTTAAAATCGGATTCAACTTGGGGGAATATTCAAAACTTGGGAGATTCAATTAATACAATTTGGGATGATGATGCCCCTTTTATTCATCCTGATGGTGTAACGCTATATTACTCTTCTAAAGGAAAAACGTCAATGGGTGGGTATGACATTTTTCAGGCTACTATGTCACAGGATTCAACTTTCAAAGATGTAGAAAACTTGGGTTTCCCAATTAATTCAACCGATGATGATATTTATTTTGTTTTATCTGCAACAGGTAATAACGGTTATTACAGTAGCGGTAAACACGGTGGTGTTGGTATGAAAGATATTTATTTGATTGAAACCAATTTCAGTTCTAAAAGAAATTTATTATTGGTAAAAGGTCGTACTTTATCTGATACCACGCCTGTTGAAGCCAAAGTTAAAATTGAAGTGATGACACGCGATAATAGAATATTTCGATCATTTAATTCTAACAAAGCTAATGGGCAATATTTAGCAACCTTACCAAAAGGAGCAGAATATAGATTTACCTACACTTATTTAGACCGGGCGCCGGATGTATTTACAATCAGTACAATGGATATTGTAGGTTATTCTGAAAAAATACATGATGCTATTTGGGACAAACCGGATACAGCAAAGCCGGTAATAACACCTACATTAACTCCAAATCCATCTACTTTAGCACCGGTGCCGGAAGATACCTGGGTGGCTAAAACAAAACTGCAAGAAAAAACTATGCGATTTAATAAGGATTATGGAAACATAAGTGCAGAAGGATTGGAGTTTAAAGTGCAGATTGCCGCTTATAAATTCCCCAAAAATTATTCTTATAAACATTTAAAAAAACACGGAAAGGTGGAGAAGTTATTATTGAATGATGGAATTACCCGAATCACCATTGGTGGAGCATTTAATACCATTTCAAAAGCCTGGGAACATAACAAAAAGGTAATAAAAGCCGGCCAACCCGACGCGTTTGTAACAGCCTTATACAAAGGTAAACGTGTGCAATTGGAAGAATTAGTGAAAATGGGAATTTTTGTAAAGTAAAAAAAAGGAATTTACTTATATGATTTAATTCATTGCCTATCATTATAATTTAAATGAATAATTGGTTTATTATTTCTAATTTTACCAATTATGCAAAGCTTTCCTGAGTCGGAATTAATTTTAACTTCAGATAAGAGGGTTTATCACATTAACCTGCGTGCTGAAGAAATTGCAGATGATGTTATTGTTGTTGGAGATCAGGGTAGAGTAAAACAAATAGCTGCTTTTTTTTAGTAGTACCGAATTTTCTACTTCTCACCGTGAGTTTTTTTCAACTACAGGCCTGTATAATGGTAAACGAATTACCGTTTTAAGTACGGGTATCGGTACAGATAATATTGATATTGTTATGAATGAATTGGACGCTGCAGTCAATATCAATCCGGATACCAGAACAGTTAATAAGGTCCTTAGAAAATTAAATGTGATTCGGTTAGGTACTAGTGGAGCGCTGCAAGCATATATTCCTGTAAATGATTTGGTGGTAAGTTCACACGGATTGGGTTTAGATGGATTATTAAGCTTTTATCATAATTGGGAATCTTATTGCGAAAATGAAATAAGTAAAGCATTTATAACGCATACAAATTGGAACGCAAATTTGCCTTTTCCTTATTGTGTTAAGAGTGGTGACACGCTTTTAGGAAAATTTTCAAACGGCAATCATGTCGGAATCACGGCCACTGCACCCGGTTTCTATGGTCCTCAAGGTCGTCAACTCCGATTAAAGGCCGGAAATAATCAATTAAATGAATTATTAACCGCATTTGATTATAACGGTTTGCACATTACCAATTTCGAAATGGAAACTTCAGCACTTTACGGATTAGGTAAAATGTTGGGGCATCAGTGTTTAACCGTATGTGTGATTATTGCCAACCGTGTGCGTAAAGAGTTTACTAAAGATTATAATACGAGTGTGAAAATACTTATTGAGAACTGTTTGAATAAATTAACTGACAAATGAATCGAGAAAAATTAATTGAGCAAATAAAGCTGAAAAAAAGTTTTTTATGCGTTGGCTTGGATCCTGACATTAAAAAGATTCCTCAACACTTATTGAGTCATGATGATGTTATTTATGAGTTTAATGTATCTATTATTGACGCTACGGCCCCGTATTGTGTAGCTTTTAAACCCAATAATGCCTTTTATGAAGCGTATGGATTGAGTGGGATAGAAAGTCTTGAAAAAACAATAAAGTATATTAAAACGAATTATCCGAATCATTTTTTAATTGCAGATGCAAAACGGGGCGATATTGGAAATACCAGCGCAATGTATGCACATGCTTATTTTGAACGATTAAATACCGATGCTATTACCGTAGCACCTTATATGGGAAGTGATTCTGTGAAGCCATTTTTAGAGTTTAAAAATAAGTGGACCATTTTGCTGGGACTTACCAGTAATGAAGGCGCTGAAGATTTTCAGCAACTAAAAATTAACGGTAAAGAATTATACTTACATGTAATTGAAAAATGTGCTTCCTGGGGGTCGAAGGAGAATATGATGTTTGTTGCGGGAGCAACGAAAGCTGAGATGATTTCGGAAATTAGAAAGATAATACCAGATTATTTTTTACTGGTTCCCGGTATTGGAGCTCAAGGTGGAAATTTGGCGGAAGTTTGTAAGCATGGAATGAATTCGGATATTGGGTTATTGGTGAACTCTAGTCGAAATATTATTTATGCTTCCAATGCTGAAGACTTTGCGGAGAAAGCCGCCGAGGCCGCTAAAGAAATAGCTCAACAAATGAAATTATTAATCGAAAAATCAAAATTATGAACGAAAACAATAACCAGAATCAACCACATTTAGATATAGAGTTGAGTGAAGAAATTGCTGAAGGTACATATTCCAATTTGGCTATTATTACCCATTCACAAAGTGAATTTGTAATCGATTTTATCAAAATTATGCCCGGAGTTCCGAAGGCAAGAGTAAAGTCAAGAATTTTATTAACACCGCAACACGCTAAGCGATTAGTTAAGGCCTTAAGTGAAAATCTTCAGAAATTTGAACAAGTTCACGGAAAAATAAAAGAATTTGAGAATGCCTTTCCAATGAACTTTGGAGGACCAACTGCACAAGCTTAATTTATTTTAGCAGCATATTTCTTTTAACCAGATAGGTATATAATACTTTATCAAAACCCTCATTAATGTCCGCCTCAACCAATTCAATTTTAAATTGGCCGCATTTAATTTTTAACTCAGCATTAAATTCATTAATGGATTTTAAATATTGTTCTTTAATTTGATTAGGATTTAATTTTATTTCTTCCCCACTTTCTAAATCAATAAAATGATAAGGTTTATTTTCAAAATTAAACTCTAACTCTTTTTTCTTGTCTACCACATGAAAAAGCACCACTTCATGTTTCTTATACATTAGATGTTGCAAAGCTGAAAATAATTCGTCATTATTTGCTTGCGATTCAAACATATCACTAAAGATTAGAACTAATGAACGTTTATGAATTATTTCTGCAATTTCATTCAATGCAGAGGCGGCAGAAGTGGGTTTGTTTTTAAAATCTTGTTCCAGAATATTTTCAAGTTTATTAAAAATGTGTTTAAAGTGCACCGGATAACTTTTAGCCACTAAATGATCTCTTATTTCACTATCAAATGTCGTTAAACCAACCGCGTCTCTTTGATGTTTAAGCAGTTCGGTTAATGCAGCAGCAGCTTGTACACTAAAATTTAATTTATTATCATTTTTATCCAACGGAAAATGCATACTTCCCGAGGTGTCAATTACTATTTGACATCTTAAATTCGTTTCTTCCTCATAGCGCTTTATGAATAATTTCTCCGTTCTCCCATAAAGTTTCCAATCAATGTGTTTGGTGCTTTCTCCGGTGTTGTACAATCTGTGCTCAGCAAATTCAACAGAAAATCCATGAAAAGGACTTTTGTGTAGTCCAGTAATAAATCCTTCAACCACCCTTTTAGCGATTAGTTCTAATCCTTTAAATTCTTCTATTTTGGATCTATTGATAGGCATTTGTTAAATTTAAGTTATTTGTTTAAACTTTATTGACTAAAAAAATATCAACAAATAGAAGCTTGTTAAATTACGCTGATATCAATGCGATTGTATATACTTTAAAATCAACAATATAAATAATTTTAGGAAAAATAAACTACCCTAAACTAACCTTAATTTAAGCATTTTAGTTATAAACACTAACTCACTAAAAACAAGCCTATTAAATTCAAAAACTTTGCTTTTTTTTTCTTATTTTCGTAGAATTCGAGAAATGTGATAATATGTTAAAACGCTTACGATTTTCAGTTCTATTTGTAGTCTTCTTTTTGGGTGCAGGTGCACAAATAGACACCAGTTTTTGGTTTGTAGCCCCGGATATTTCAGCAACACTTGGCCAAAGCCCCGTGCAGTTGCATATACAAACATATAATCAGGCTGCTACAGTTTATGTTCGCCAACCGGCTAATATTACCGGTGTAAACGCTACACTTACTATTCCCGCGAATACGATTCAGGTTCTCGATGTTACTGCTTCTATCACGGCAGTTGAAAGCGCACCTGTGAACTCCGTTAGTACCAAAGGAATGTATATTAGCTCAAATGCTAATATTTCAGCGTACTATACTATTGGGGCTGGTGCGAATAAAGAAATGTTGAGTTTAAAAGGTTCTGTTGCCAAAGGCGTCGATTTTTATATTCCGGTACCTAATACATTAACAACTGCTTTGAGTCCAACGGATGGTGGAGTAGGTTTTGATATTGTTGCAACCGGTACAGGAGTTACGGTACTATTAATTACTCCAAGAACGAATTGCGTTAGTAGAGCTGCCAATGTCACATTTGCTGTAAGTCTAAATCAGGGAGAAACATTTTCTGTTCGAGATAACAATTCTATTAACCCAAGTGAATTGGATGGTTCTATTGTTTCTTCCGATAAGCCAATTGCGGTTACTGTAAGCGGTATGGTAATAAATACAAACACAACTTGTGTATCTTATTACGCCGATCAAATTACTTCAAGCAATAATCTTGGAAAAAATTACGTGCTCCTTAGAGGTGATGGTAATATTGATATGGGTTATATTTTATCCACAGTTAATGCTACTAGTTTACAGATAACTACAGGAACCACTGTTGTGAATACGCTAATTAATTACGGGGAGACATTTACAGTTGATGTTAATTCAGGAATGAGTTATATAAATTCTGATAAACCAATTTATGTGATTCATACAAGTGCCTATGGTTGTAAGTTTAGTGGTGCTCAGATTGCGCCTGCTTTTTGCGCAGGTTCGTATACCAATAATTTTACTCGTTTAAGTGCTGATTCTTTAAATCTCAATTTAATCACCAGATCAGGTTTTCAAAATACATTCACACTTACTAGTAACGGCGTTAATATTCCAATTTCACCTGCTAGTTTTACGGTTGTACCGGGTTCTTCCGGCGTGTTAGTTGCTGCAAAATTGTATTATCCGGTAGGAACAATTGCAGTGGGGTCACATAACGTGTTAAGAAATAATAGAGATTTATTTGGTTTGAGTATTATCAATGGAAGCACAGGTGGAGGTAGTGCTTATGCCAATACAAGCGAATTTAAATCAAATACATTTGTAGTTGCAAATGCTTTGCCAAGTGCAACAATTTGTTCAAACACAACTTTTACATTAAATGGTTCTATAGGAGGTGGCCCAATAACTGGTATCTGGACACATAATGGCTTGGGTACATTATCTGGTCCTATCACCCAGTATACTAACAACGTTTATACACCTAACCCTTTAGATACAGTTATTAAACCATTAACCTTTAATTTAACTTCAACAGGAATTTGTCCGAACATTTCTAATTCGTTTTCACTTTGGGTTACGCAAGCTCCAATTGTAAATGCAGGTATTGATCAAACAATTTGTTCTAATAATGCAACTGTACAGTTAGGCGGAAATGTAATCGGCCCAACAAATCAAGGTGTTTGGCAAGTAGTAGCACCGGGTAGCGGAACATTTGTTCCTAATATCAATGTAATGAATCCGCTTTATAATTGTTCAAATTCAGATACCACCTTAAATAATTTAAAATTTGTATTAACCAGTACAAATAATGCCGGATGTTTACCTGAAAATGATACCGTGGTAGTTTACATGAATCACGCGCCATTAGTATTTTCAAGTTTAACGAAACCTATTATTAAATGTTCTAATAGTCCAAACGTATTTCTAAATGGCACCATTGCGGGAACCGTTACTTCCACGGGTCAATGGACAACAACAGGCACCGGTTTCTTTAATCCTAATAATCTTTCTTTAATAACTAGTTATGTGCCTACACCGGCTGATATAGCTACTGGTACGGTACAATTAAAATTAACCACTACAAATAATCAACAATGTTTACCAGTAGCCGACAGTGTAGTTGTATTGTTTTCGGCACCACCGGTAGTTAATGTTGGAATTGACTTAAATAGCTGCAAAAATAATCCTGTTTTCACCCTTTCAGCAAATATAACAGGAACAATAACCAATACCGGAGAATGGTATGGTGGATCCGGAACTTATTCGCCTTCTAACACCGATCTTAATCCAACTTATACAGCTTCACCGGCAGAAATTTCAGCAGGATTTGTTGTGTTATCATTTAGTACAACCAATAATGGTTTATGCTTAGGAGTTTCTGATCAACTTCGAATTGATTTCAGGGATGATCCAATTCCGAATTTCAGTGCGAATATTGTTTGCCTAAATGATTTAACCACCTTTACAGATTTATCAATAAATACGGAACCGTTTGCTACAATCAATTCATGGATATGGAAATACGGGGATGGCGCAAGTACGAATTCATTAAATCCGTCATACACTTATACCGCACCGGGCGTTTATACCGTTCAACTGATTGTTGGAAACAGTTATGGCTGTTTAGATTCAATAACCAAACCTGTTACGATTTATGCTTTACCTGACGCAAGTATGAGTATAACACGTAATTGCGCAGGCTCTGAACAAGAAATTACTTTTACTGATTTATCCACTATTTTACCACCTGCAACAATTCCTGATCCAGGCGGATATTATTGGGACTTTGGAGGATTTGGTTTCTCGAATGCGAAGGATACTTCAATTGTATTTCCATCACAAGGAATTTATAATATTACGCATATTGTAACGTCTGGTAATGGATGTAAAACTACAATAACACGCTCATTAAATATTACACCAAAACCTTTAGCGCAGTTTTTTTACGATATAAATTTATTACCGTCATTACAAACAGATGTTACCTTCATTGATTCATCGCGTGCGGCGGTTACCTGGAACTGGGATTTTGGTAACGGATCAACCAGTACATTGCAGAACCCAAACACCTTTTATACTGCAAATGGTGATTATACTGTTACTTTAACTGTTACAGATCAGTTTGGTTGCCCTAGTGTGAAACAAAAAATAATTAGAATAAGCAATATTGTGGAAGATGTTGCCGAGTTAATTCCGAATTTGATAACGCCTAATGGTGACGGTAAAAATGATGATTGGCGACTCGATTTCGTTAATCTATTTTATAAGCAAGCAGAAATAGATATTTATAATCGATGGGGTGAACATATTTTCCATAGCGTGGGTTATGATAATGCCTGGAATGGAAGTTACTTAGGAAACCCTCTTCAGGTGGGTGTTTATTTTTATGTAATTAAATTAAATGACAGTGAAAACAGAATTTATAAAGGAACAATTAATTTATTAAAGTAAGGACATGAAAAAGATTTTAACCATCATATTTTTGTCCTTTTTAATTGGAAGTAATTTAATAGGACAACAACAAACTCTGTTAACCAACTTTGTTTTGCATAGGTATATGTATAATCCGGCTTTTGCAG
The DNA here is from genome assembly GCA_016715905.1 of Sphingobacteriaceae bacterium. Taxonomy (NCBI): domain Bacteria; kingdom Pseudomonadati; phylum Bacteroidota; class Sphingobacteriia; order Sphingobacteriales; family Sphingobacteriaceae; species Sphingobacteriaceae bacterium. Next base: position 101,350 of record JADJXI010000004.1, read on the forward strand.
GAACAAATACAGGTATGGAGTTTAATGCGAATTACCGTAATCAATGGACCGGCTTTACCGGTGCTCCTAAAACGATTGCTGTTAGTGGATACGGAACCTTTAAGAAAAAACCGAACATGGCAGTGGGTGGAATGGTTTATTCAGATAAAACGGGATTGGTTCAAAGAACTAATTTTTATGGTTCTTATTCTTATCATGTTAAGCTAAACAAGAAATATAGTTTAGGATTTGGCTTGGCTTTAGGAGGGGTGCAATATAATGTAAAAGTTTATGACGCAATTCCGTTTGATAAAGATGATGAATTTTTAAAAAATGACATATTAAATGCGAATGCTTTTGATGCCAATTCAGGCTTGTATTTTTACAGTAAGAAATTCTTTTTTGGATTGAGTTCAGCCCAAATGGTAAATGGTAAAATTCATTGGTTCGAAAAAGAAGGAAGATTAAGCCCGCATTTTTATGTTATGACTGGATTTAATCAGATTTTGGATAAAAAGAAAAAAGAATGGATGCTTCAACCAACTTTCTTGGCTCGTTTTAATAATCCTTCTCCTTATATGATGGAATTAGGATTAAGAGGCTTATATAAGGAAATGTATTGGTTAGGATTCTCCGGTCGAGTTTGGAAAAATTTCGATAAAAAATGGAAATCAGCATCTGCTTGTGTTTTAGTAGGCGCAACCATTAGCAAACAATTTACATTGGCTTATAGTTATGATTATGCATTAACTGCACTTAATCAGTATTCATCAGGTTCACATGAAATTATTCTTACCTATACCAAATTAGGTAAAAAACGAAAAACTGCCAGCGAAAAAGTGATGGATGCGGATGAAAGCGAATTTAATAACATTGACAACAGTATGAAATCTAATTTAAAAAATAAAAAGAAAGAGGAGGAACCAAAAAATGATTAAGAAAGTAAAAATTCTCGCCATTATTTTTATCAGTCTTTTGAGTTTTACAAAAACTGTAGCTCAAGTTGATACGCTCTTTTGGTTTGCAGCACCTTGGGTAACTCCTGATCACTCGTTCAGAGATCCGGTAAGATTGTATGTGGCCGGTGACCCCGGTACTACAGTTCGTATTTGGCAACCGGCGGCAATTGCACCAAATCAATATGACACCACTGTAACATTACCAGCTTCTGGTTTCTTTGCTTACACTTTTTGGAGAGATAAATTAGCAACAACTACAAATATTGGTTACGACTCATTGGAATGCCGTCCAACTAATTCGGTTGTACCTTACGGTTTAAAAATATCAGCTAATAATACAATTACCGCAGTTTATGACGTGGTTTCAAGAGGTACCGCTCAAATGACCTTTGGGTCAAATCCTTTGAATCCTGAAACATTTTCTCTTAAGGGACAAAATGGCTTGGGAACAGAGTTCGTTTGCCCGTTTCAAACAACAAGATTTAATCAACCTTTAGGAAATTTAGCTAATACACCTCCTGGTGTAATGCAACCCAAACAGCAAATAAATATTGTTGCTACGGTTGCTAATACTACCGTATGGATAACACCAAGGTGTCCGGTTATCGGTCATCCTGCGAATATCACATATAGCGTTTTTCTTCCTAATCCGGGTGACGCTTTTACCGTCGAAAATGCAGTGCAAACAACAAATGTTGCAGGCAATAATTTATCCGGCTCTATTGTAACATCAAGCCAGCCAATTGCTGTTACAGTGGCAGATGATTCCGTAAGAGGTGTTACTGGATGTTATGATTTAATGGGCGATCAAATTGTGCCAGTAGATATTGTTGGAAGAGAGTATATTTTAATCGGTGGGCGAATGAATGTAGGCGAATTTGAAGGAGCCTATATTGTAGCAACAGAAAATTTCACACAGATTAATATAAATAATGGTACACCACAGGCCCCAGTAATGTTGAATCAGGGCGATACTTATTATTTCGCAGTACCGCAAAATACAGTTTGCTATGTACTTGCCAATAAAAATATTTATGTATTACACATGACAGGGTTTGGTTGTGAGTTAGGTGAAGCATTATTACCTCCAATGGATTGTGGGGGTTCAAACAATATTAAATTTAGTAGAAATAATACGCAAACCTATTTCTTAAATGTACTGTGTTTATCATCCATAGTCAATAACTTTACACTTAATGCAAATCCGGCTTTATTAACCGGTGGTGATTTTACAATTGTTCCCGGTACCGGTGGTTTATACAGCGCTGCACAAAGATCTTATACCCCGTTAGAAATAGCGGTAAGTACTAATACTAATTCTAATTTATTATCAAATAACACTACTACTAATACAGTTTTTTCTTTAGGAGTTTATAACGGTGGTGGTAGTACCGGCTGTATGTATCATTACATGTCCTTATTCTTTCGCAAAACACTAATTAATACTCCTACTATAAATCCAATATGTTTTGGAGCTACTCCTACCATAGCACTTACCGGCTCTATCACCGGCGGTGTAACTAATGGATATTGGACTGTTGTAGCCGGAAATGGTACCTTAAGTCCTAGTTACGGTTCTTCTGTGATTTATACGTTAGCCCCTGGCGATGCAACAATTGATACATTGAGATTTAGACTTATTTCCGACAAAAATTGTAAAGGAGATTCTGTAATGGCAATAACAAAAATAAAAGTGCATCGTTTGCCAATACCTCAAATTACTTCAACCGTTGCTCCAATGTGTAAAAATAATATAACACCGATATCCCTGACCGGTACAGTTAGTTATGGCGTTGGTTCATGGACAGGAGGAGTGGATGGTGTGTTTGGAATTCCAGGAGCCAATACAACTTATACACCGGGGCCTGGAGATTTGGCGGCAGGCACTATTACATTAAACCTTGTTGGTTCGAGTACAGTTGGTTGTACTTCTGCAATGGTATCTATGACCGTTGGATTTATTGACCCTCCATTCGTTAATCCGGGTGCGAATACATTAGTTTGTACAAACTCCTCTTCTTTACAACTCAACGGGAGTATTACAGGTTATACTACCGGAATTTGGAATAGTACAGGAACTGGTTTATTCTTCCCGAATAATTCAACTCCAACAGCAACTTATGCGCTAAGTGTTGGTGATCTTTCATTAACAAGTATTGTTTTTAGTTTAACCTCAATACCACATCCTTCTACGGGATGTGCAGCAGAAACTAAAACAATGGTGGTGAGTATTATTCCAAAACCAAATGTAAATGCAGGAACTGATTTTTCTGTTTGTGCAAGCAGTACATTAATAACTTTAAATGGAAATATTTCAGGCGCTGCAACTACGGGGTCTTGGACAACCGTTAATGGAAGTGGTGCTTTCCCTCCTCCAAATGCTGTTCCACAGGCAACTTATTTAGTTGGACCTAGCGATCCGGCGGCCGGAACTCTTACTATGGTTTTACATTCAGATGCAGGAACCTGTCCTACTAATATGGATACATTATTGATTCATATAGTAAGTGATCCAATTATAACGGTTCCATCGAATACCACCGTTTGTGAAAATGCAAATATAATCTTGTCCGGAACAATTGTTGCGGCCATCAGCAGTGGTTATTGGACAGCAAGTCCGGGTGGCGGAGTATTTACACCTACAAACTCTTTATTCAATTGTCAGTACACTCCATCGCCAAGTGATATTAGCGCGGGAACGATAATTATGACACTGCATTCCGACGATGTTTTCTGTGGAAATACTTCCAAATCATTTACGGTAACGGTTATTTCTTCGCCGGATGCAAACTTTGCATATCCTACCTTGGGGCGATGTGTTGATGCAGGGATAACATTTACCAACACATCATTAGCCAATGGATCTTCAACGCTTAATCCAACTTGGAACTTTGGAGATGGAACAGGTGTTTCCATTGCAAATACTCCAATTCATACATTTACCAATTCCGGCTCTTATTTAATTACGTTAACGGTAACAGGAAATAATAACTGCTTTGATACCATTACTAAAAGAGTTTCTATTGCTCCGTTACCAATTTCTGATTTTACGGTTAACAATGCATGTGCAGGAACTGAAGCTGTATTCCAAGATTTGTCTCAAAGCTTACCGGGCGGCGGATTTATCAATTCATGGACCTGGCAATTTGGGGATACACCACCAACTCCTTCTGTAACTGGTATTCCAACTACAACAGTTCCTCATATTTATTTAAATCCCGGATTGTATTTTGCTGCGTTAACGGTTTCAACTAACATTGGATGTTTGCATACATCCAATCAAACTTTAAATATTGCTCCTCAACCTCAGGCTGAGTTTGCCATGACAAATAATCCGGCAGTTGCTCAGGAGCCAATATATTTCTCGGATTTCTCAACGCCTTCTGCCAATATCAATTCATGGTTCTGGCAATTCGGAGATGAAACTACAGGTACGGGAAATGCGCCTTCACATAGTTATCCTAATGCGGGTACATTCACCATATTATTAACTGTAACTGATAATAACGGTTGTACGGATACCGTTAGTCATGCTATTGAAATTACTTTATTGCCACAGGTTCCAACGGCCTTTACTCCGAACGGAGATAATAACAATGATTTATTATTTGTAAAAGGAGGTCCGTTTAATAAAATACTCTTCAGAGTGTATAATAACTGGGGTGAATTATTATTCGAGACAACAGATCAAAATGTTGGATGGGATGGTAAGAAAAATGGAAAAGAACAGCCACTTGGTGTTTACGTTTGGACATTAGATGTTGAGATGTATAATAATAGGCAAGTGAAAAAGAATGGTGACGTAACGTTAATGAGGTAACAAAATTGAATATGAATAAAATAAAAAAACTAATTGTATTATTTCTTATTGGAGTACAGTCTTTAATAAAGGCACAGGATTTCCATTTAAGTTTATATGATGCCGCCCCATTGTTTTTAAATCCGGCAATGGCCGGATTGGTAGATGGAAAAATGCGAGCTCATGCGCAATACCGTAATCAATGGAATGCTATTGCCTTTAAACCTTTTACTACGGCATTAATTAGTTTTGATATGCCTTATAAAAAATGGGGTTTTGGTGGACAAATTTCAAATATGCGTGCGGGTTTTGGAAATTACAACGTTTTACAATTTCTAACTTCTGCTGCTTATGCAGTTCCTATTGATAAAAATCGATATCATAATTTATCTTTAGGATTGCAAGCCGGTTTTACTCAAAAGAGAATTGAATACCAGATTTTCACTTTTGATAATCAGTGGAGTACAGTTTCGGGTGGCTCGTTCGATAAAGGATTAAATAATAATGAAAACTTTTCAGGACAAACGGCTTTTCAAGCTGCAGTGAATGCCGGCTTTCTTTATTATTATGCGAAACAGCAATCCAGAATAAATCCGTTTTTAGGTTTTAGCGCATTTAACTTAACACAACCTAAGGAGTCATTTACCGGCTATAATAATAAATTGCCAATTAGAATGTATACACATGCCGGTGTCAGAATCAACATCAGTGAGTTGTTTTATGCAATCCCTAAGGTTTTAATCTATCAGCAAAAGAATATTTTGCAACAGACCTACGCATTAGATGCCGGTTATTATTTTAAGGGCGAAAAATTTTATGCCTTGGCAGGGTACATTTTTAGAGCAAGCGATGCCAATATATTTAATGTTGGCTTTAGAAAAGATAATTATATCGTAAAACTTGGTTATGATTTTAATACATCCAGTTTACGTAATACTTCCAAAAGCAGAGGTGCTTATGAGATTTCATTCACCTGGCTTGGACGAAAAGCAAAAAATCAAGATATTAAGAATTGCCCTAGACTTTGATAAAAATTATGTTCAGTAAAAGATTTTTCCTTCTATTCTTCGCCTTAGTTTGGCTTAGTAACTCATTTGCTCAATCTAAAAAAGTTTGGATTGAAATTGCAGATAACGCATACGAAAAACATGATTATGCTACCGCTGCAGTTTATTACGAAAAAGTATTAGACGATACAACTGTGTTGAGGAATTATGTAATTCCTTATGAAGCTCAATTGGTAAATTTAAAAATGAAATCACTTTTTAAAGTGCCTGAATTAAAAGTTACGCATAAAAAAGACAGTATTAATGCTACCAAAGATGTTATGGCAGGTACTAGTAAGTATGATTTTATACTTTATCGTTTGGCAACTAGTTATCGTTTAAATTTTGATTACCCGCATGCTGTTGATGCGTATAAAAAATGTATTGATCAAAAGGTTTATCCTGATGCGCCTTATTATTATGGCTTATCATTAATGGCTTTAAAAAGATATCAAGAAGCTATGACTACTTTTGATGGTTACGCCGTTGAACAAGTAGGTACGGATTCTTTATTAAAATTGGCGACTAAAAAACAATCTGCTTGTTTCTTTGCTTTAGATTCTATGGCGCCAAGAAGAAGAATGAAAGTGCGTAAAATGGATTCTTTGGTTTTTAATAGAGGAACTAGTGCATTTGCACCGCAATATTATTTAAGTGATAATAAAATGATTTTTACGAGTGCACGTAGAGGTGGAGTGGTAACTGACCCTGAAAAGCAAGACTCAAAGTACTATTGTGACTTGTATTATTCAACTTTGGATGATACCATTTGGCAGCGTCCCGTAAATTTTGGCCGTCCGGTGAATACCTCTTTACATGAAGGAGCCGGAGTTTTTACTCCGGAGGAAGTAATGCTCTTTACTCGTTGGAGTGATAATAATCGGAACGAATCTTTCATTTATATGGCCAGAACTTTAGACGGAAAGTTTTATGAAGCCATGAAACTGGGTACCAATATTAATGTTCCGGGTTATAAATCCCAACAACCGTATGTAACTCCGGATGGACAAAAATTATTTTTCTCTTCCAACCGGCCGGGTGGTTTAGGTGGTTTTGATATTTGGCAAGCTAATATTACCAAAGAAGGATATATTGGTGAGGCAACAAATTTAGGTGCGCCGGTAAATACATCCGGTGACGATGTAACTCCCTTTTTCCATTCCATTAGCAACACCTTATATTACAGTACAGATGGTTATGTAGGTTTGGGTGGATTAGATGTGCATAAAACTTCTTTAAACGTAGATGATTCATCGTATGCGACGCCTACAAACTTAAACGGGCCGGTAAACTCAAGTAAAGACGATGCTTATTTTATTTGTGATAAGTTAGGTAACAAAGGTTTCTTTGCTAGTGATAGAGAAGATTGTCCGGGTGGTCATTGTTATGATATTTATGAATACGTAAATGATCCTTTAGTATTTAATTTGGAAGGCTTCGTATATGATGAAGCAACAAACAATCCTATTCCAACCGCTTTAGTTACTGTGATTGATGTACACGGTGGTGATGAACCATTCTATTGTGTAACGGATGAAACCGGTTTTTATTCAACTCCATTAAAGCCGCACATGGAATACTTTTTAAAAGCACAAAAAACCGGTTATTTTGGTAGAGCGGATGAGGTTTCTACTAAAGGAAAAACTGAATCTGAATTATTTACTCGCGATTTCTTTTTAGGGAAAATTCCTGAGGGTGATATTGAAATTGAAGGTGTTGAATACGATTTTGATAAAGCTACATTGCGTCCGAAATCACTCGAAGTGCTGGATAAAATCATTGATCTCCTCAAAATTAACGACAATTTACAAATCGAACTTAGTTCGCATACCGATGCGCGAGGTAATGATGCATATAATATGCGTTTATCTCAAGCCCGTGCACAAAGTTGTGTGGATTACATGATTAGCAAAGGCATTGCTAAAGATAAAATTCATGCGCAAGGTTATGGCGAAACTAAACCTATAATTCCGGAAGCGGATATTAATAAAATGGTTCCGAAAAGTGAAGAGTTTGAACTCGCTCATCAGAAAAACAGAAGAACTGCCTTCCGTGTTATTGGCGAATCAAAAATTAATATCATCAATAAAACACAATAATTTTGTGTCAATTGTCTGATTTTTGCGGCGCCATTACAAAATAACTATTCGAGGTTTAGTACAAGGTGTATCTTATCGTTTTAATGCGCAGGCTAAGGCCCACGAATATGATCTAACCGGTTTTGTAAAGAATAATTACGATTTTTCTGTATACACTGAAATTGAAGGGGAAGAACATAACATTAATAAATTTATTGAATGGTGCTATGTGGGCCCTCGTTTAGCCAAAGTTACCGAAGTTGCTGCGGAAGAAGGAGAGCTTATTGGTTATTCCACTTTTGAGGTGCGTAAATAATTGTTTAACTTTTTTAATTTTTCTAAATCTCATTTATCCGTATCTTTACTATGAAGCTAAAATGAGCAAAGTAAAGTATAGATTCAACACCAAATCTTTAACCTACGAAAAAGCAAGCCTTTCTTTCAAGGATTTGTTTTTGCGAATTATTTCATACTTGGCCACAGGGATTGTGTTTGCTACCATCACCATTATTTTGTCCCGCAAATTTTTACCATCGCCGTACGAAAAAAAACAAAATCGAGAAATAGATGCTTTGAAATTACAATATGAGTTATTGGCCAACAAAGTAAGAATGGCGGAAGATGTTTTGAAAGATTTAGAAGAACGGGATGATAATATTTACAGAAGAATTTTTGAAGCAGAACCTGTTCCTAACACCATTCGTTATGGGGGTACGGGTGGATCTGATAAATACAGCGTGTTTGAAAGTTACGAGAATGCCGATCTATTAACTTCTACTACCGAACGAATAGATAAACTCACCAAAAGATTATATATACAAAGTAAATCCTTTGATGAAGTTGTTAAAATGGCGAAGAATAAGGAAAAATTAGTAGCCTCTATACCTGCCATCATGCCAATTAATCAAAAAGATTTGTTGCATGCCATAACCAGTGGTTTTGGGTGGAGAACACATCCAATTTATAAAACACAGGAGTTTCATCCCGGAATGGACATGACTGCACTACAAGGTACACCCATTTACGCCACCGGTGATGGAGTGATAGAAACTGCGGATAATTTGGCACAGGGTTACGGAAATCATGTGGTTATCAATCATGGATTTGGTTACCAAACTTTATATGCGCACATGAGTAAAATTAAAGCAAGAGTAGGGCAAAAAGTTTTAAGAGGAGAGTTGATAGGATACGTGGGCAGTACCGGTTTAAGCACTGCGCCACATGTGCATTATGAAGTTATTCGTAATGGCGAAAAAGTAAATCCTATTAATTTTTATTATAATGATCTTTCTCCGCAGCAATATCAGGAATTGATAGAGCAAACCAATAAAACTTCTCAATCATTCGATTAATGTCTTCTCACAAAATCGGATTCAATACCGCAGTTTCTGTAGTTATTGCAAATATGATAGGCACCGGCGTGTTTACCAGTATTGGCTTTCAAGTAATGGGTATACAAAATGGTTTTGCTTTACTAATGCTGTGGATTGTTGGTGGAGTTTTGGCTTTATGCGGTGCTTTAACGTATGGTGAAATTGGCGTAGCCTTTCCGCAAAGCGGTGGCGAGTATAATTATTTATCCAAGTTGTATCATCCTTTAGTTGGATTTACCAGTGGATGGGTAAGTGTAACAGTTGGATTTGCGGCTCCAATTGCTGCTGCTGCTATGGCATTGGCCGGTTATATTTCAAAGTTATATCCTTCAATAAATACAGTGATATTAGCTATTTCAGTTATTATTATTATTACAAGTATTCATGCTATTAATACAAAAGCAGGTGGATTATTCCAGCGAATATTTACTTTGGCTAAAATAGTTTGTATAACTATGTTTATTGGCTTTGGTTTATTTCATTCGCCCCAACATACTACCGATTTTAGCGTAAACTCTTCTGCTTGGAGTGATATTTTTTCAGCTTCATTTGCAGGTTCCCTTATTTTTGTTACCTATGCTTATAGTGGATGGAATGCGGCCACATACATTTCCGGGGAAATAAAAAATGTAAAAAAGAATTTACCAAAATCTTTAATTGTAGGTACTTTTATTGTAATGATTATATACACCTTGTTGAATTACGTTTTTTTATACTCTGTTCCTATTGATGAATTAAAAGGTGTGGTTGAGGTTGGATTTCTTAGCGCAAACAATATTTTTGGAGTTTCTACAGGTAAATTTATGAGTCTGGTCATTGCTTTATTATTGGTATCAACCATTAGTGCGATGATATTTGCCGGACCACGTGTTATGCAAAGTATGGGAAATGATTTAAATGGTTTACGTTTTTTTTCAAAAGTAAATAAAAATAATGTGCCTTATATCGCAATCATTATTCAGTCAATCATTTCAATTGTTTTGGTTGTTACCTCTAGTTTTGAGTCGTTAATTACTTATGTGGGATTTACTTTGAATTTGTTTACTTTTTTAACGGTAATGGGTATCTTTATTCTAAGATATAAGCAAAAAGGTGTGGAAAGAAGTTATAAAACATTTCTTTATCCCGTTACTCCGTTACTATTTTTGTTTATCCTACTTTGGATATTAATTAATATTATGATTAATAAACCCGAAGAATCACTATATGGATTATCAACTGTATTGATTGGTGCTTTGATTTATTATATTACAAAAGGTTCGAAAAATAAAAACGAAGAAAAAATATCGGTTAGTAATGAGTAAGGTGAAGTTAACCTCCATGCTCTTTTGTTTTTTTTCGCTTTCTTTCTTCTCGCAAAACGCTACTTTATTAGATTCCTTGTTTAAAGCTGATTCCTTATTTAATAATCCAATTATCAGCAATCCAAAAAAGTTTAAAACACAAATACTATTCACTCAAATAAATAGAAATGAAAATAACAAGCCTTCCTTTGTGAATCATGCGTATCAAATCAATGAAAATTATTTTTATCCGGCCAGCACGGTTAAACTACCCATGAGTATACTTTCCCTCCAAAAGTTAAATGAATTAAATAAAATTCCCCGTAGTTCAATTTTAATTGCAGACAGCGCCTTTTATTGCCAGGAGAAAACTAAAATGGATACCTCGGCAAAAGCCATTAAACCAAGTATCGAAAATTATATCAAACAGATGTTATTGGTAAGCGATAACTCTGCTTTTACTCGCTTGTATGAATTTGTAGGTTTTGATTATCTGCATCAAAGTTTGGCTAAAGCCGGATACGAGAAAGTAAGATTAAATAGCCGTTTAAACGCGAATTGCAGTGGAGATACAGCAAAAATCACACCCCCTGTTTATCTATTGAATGACAATGGGGATACATTATATAAACAAGCGTTGGCTTTTCCTACGCACACTCTTCCACATCCTCTGGCTAGCGCCAAAGTTGGCGTTGCTTACTTTGATGTGGGTAGAAAAAAAATAAATAAACCTAAAGATTTTAAGCAACACAATTATTTTTCGATAACGGATATGCATACTATTTTAAAGGATTTAATTTTTAGCTCTGATTCCGTAAAACAAAATCATTTTAAATTAGAAGTGGAACAACGTCAATTTTTAATTCAACAAATGGGTCTTTATCCTCGCGAAAGCCAAATGCCACAATATCCAAATGAAATTTATTTTGATTCGTTTAAAAAGTACTTTATGTATGGAAATGCGGTTGCTAAAGTAAAAGAAGATTCTGTTCGTGTTATCAATGTGGTAGGACGAGCCTACGGTTTTTTGATTGACTGTGCTTATATTATAGATTTGAAAAATAAGGTTGAGTTTTTATTAACTGCGGTTGTTTTTGTGAATGAACGCAATGTAATAGGTTCGGGTAAGTACGAATATGAAAAATTAGGACTACCTTTTTTGAAAGACCTGAGTTTAGTCTTATATAAGTACGAAGCGAAAAGAAAGAGAAAATATAAACCTGATTTGCAGGAATTCCAACAATTGTTTAATTATAAATATAAATAATGAGTTTTATTGTAAGAAGATTGCGTGCATTCAAATACGCGTTTAATGGTTTAATAACTGCAATAAATATGGAATCAGTGTATTGGATTCATATATTGGCAACGGTTATAGTTGTTATTACTGGTTTACTTTTTTCTATAAACAAATTTGAGTGGTTAATACTCATTTTATGCATTGGATTGGTTTGGATTGCTGAATTAATTAATTCTGCAATAGAACGTTTATGCAACTTTATATCATCCGAAGATAATATTCAAATCAAAAATATTAAGGATATCAGTGCGGGAGGGGTATTAGTCGCTAGTGTGATAGCTTTTATCTGTTTTCTAATCGTATTAATTAAATATCTTACATATACTAAAATATTTTAGAATTCGATTTTAAGTAAATTCGGTATTATATTACATATGAAATAACAGCACCAAAATACAAAAGCATTAAATTTTAAAATACGCGTACTTTATTAAAGTAAAAAACGCAGTATGAATAGAATTTATTATAGCCTAAAAGAAAGTATAAAACCATTAACTCTCAAAAAAGCTTTATTTTATTTGTTATTTGTTTCTATTTTTTTAGTAAGCAATATTATAAACGCCCAAACCGAATGGTTAATTCCAATTAATAAAATACATTATTCAGGTGCAAAGTCAGTAAATCGATTAAGTGTAGAAGAATCTTTCTTAAAATCTATTACGGAAGATACAGTTGCACAACAAGAAATTGATATTTTACCTTTTAATAGAGTTCAATATAATGAGTTTGTTTTAAAAGGAAATTTAGATCTAAGTATTAGCGGTAATTTGTTAGGTGGATTAGTTGCTCCGCAATTGTATTTTCAACGAGGGTACCATACGATTTATAGCGGACCATTATTTCAGCAAATAAACATGAAATTAGGCGGAGTAAGATTAGGGTATTCGTTTAATATTACAGGTGGAGATTATAATGCCTTAAAGCATTCAAGAGAATACGTAGATCAAACCTTTTATTTAAACGCTTTTTTATATTATCAGTATACCAATGGTTTGTACCTGAGTAATAAAAATAGAATAATAGAAGAACGGGGAAGTTGGGGAATAGATATAGATTGGACGAAATATAAACTTAAAACCAATGAACTTTGTATAGGCGTGGATTTGAATGTAAGGATTTTAGAACAGTTGGTTTGGAATTTCAGATCTGGAATATCCCTATTTAACAATTTAAACCATATAGAAGGAATGTGGAATGAAGGACAAGGATGTATGTTGCTAATCGGAACCGGTATTACTGCAAAAATCCTATAAATTGGATTTAATTGATCTCCACCGGCAAATTACATTATTATAAGTGTGATAAAAGATGATTTTAAAAAATCTTATCGTTCTTAAGCTTAAAATCTAAATTTTAGGAATTCACATGATTAACATTGAGGGCAAAAAATCTTAAAACCCTCCTAAAATTTAGATTATCGAAATACAATTATTTCTAACAGATGATAAAAACGAAAGGAAATAAAAATAGAAATTGGAATAAATCGCTTTTACTTTGTTTTAGAAAATCAAATGTCAAAATATATGAAAACGAAAAGTAAATCATTGAATAGTTTCTGCAAGGCAGGACTTATTCTTTTGTTCTTATTATTAATAAATATTCCTGCAACCGCAGGCAACGGGAATGAAAAGAAAAAAGCCAAGAATGAAGTCTTTTCTCTTACAATTAACGGTTTAATTTCTAATGTAAAGGAATTAGAAAATAAAAACTGCCTGGTCGAATTATATTGCTATACTGAAAAAATAGATTCCGTAATCGTAAATTCAAAAGGTTTTCATTTTGTGTTAGATAAAAATAAGTATTATACGATTAAAATAAGTCAAAAGCAATGTGTAACTAAATTAATTAGTATAGATACTGAAACACCGGAAATGATTAACAATAAACATATTTTTCAATTTGAAACAAGTATGTTAAAAGAAGCTGATGCCACTAAATTAGATAAAATGGTACTTGATTTTCCGGCCGCATTAATCATGTATTACGAGGGTATATCAGGATTTGAGTTTTGTTTGGAATATGATAAAGTAAGAAATGACATGCTGAAGCATGGTAAAGACTTTCATTCCATTGATTAAATAAGAGTAAATTATAAAAGACCGATTATGAAAACAAAATCGCTTTTTAGCCTGGTATTAATTACTTTAATATTTCTTTTAATATTATTATTTAGTGAATGTTCGGCCCAACAAATTTATGCTAACGTTACTATTGATGTAAAACATGGGGGACAAACACAGTGGACCATTAAGTATAATAATTTAAGACCCTTAAATAAGTTTATTTTTAAGATGGATACATCATTTCAAACTCGGAATATAATTAATAGTTTAACCAAAGAAAAATTAATTTGGTATAAAGAAGTAGGTAGTTTTAACTCATCAAAATATCAGTATTCGCTTCCGGCCTTTAATTTTGAATCGAATCAATTTGCATATAACATCACTTTAGTTTTTCAAGCCGGATTTTTAACTTTTCAAAATTTTAATTCAAAAGACAACGAAATTAGTTACGAAGACCATGTGAATTTAGAAAATTTACTGCCTCAAATTTGTGATAAAACGGGTTATCCTATTCTTCGCTCAATAAAGTACTATGTTACGATTAATTACTTGAACGAGGAGGCGGCGAACACAGAATATACAAATGACGAATTATTAACTGAAGTTAAGCACAATCGACGTAGTTTTGTTTTAAACAGGTTTTAAAATTAAATAGTGGCCAAAATATCCTTAGTTAGTGGTTTGTTAATAAACAGAATGTCTCCGGATATACTTTCTGCTTTTAATCGATCTTCAGGGTGAACCGAGGAGGTAAGAATAACTCTTCTGCATTTTTTTACTCTATCACTTTCAATCTCATTTAATGCTTCAATGAATTGAAATCCATCTATAATTGGCATATTTAAGTCAATAAAAATAATATCAGGGAAAACATTGGTATTTTCAAGATCTATAAGGTCGATATTTTTAAGAAATTCTAATGCGCTTTGACTACTGGTATTAATATATATTTTTTCCGCAAATTCTGAAGATTCAATAATTTTTTCATTAATGAAATTATCTAATTCATTATCATCAACAAGCATAACTTGTTTGTGTTTGTAATTAATTTTTTTACGTAGTTTCATGTGCTTTTAATTTGGTATTCAAAATAAATGATAATGAATTAAAAACCGAATACCTACCTGAATTTCTAGCTTCAAACAAAGTAAATTCATCTAATAACTTAGAAAGATTGTTGCTTTTTTTGTTATTAATGAACCCTGTAAATATTTTTATAAGATGGTTTACGTGAGAATAATTTACTTTTTCTGCTTTAATTTTTCTTTGTATTTGACTTATAATGTTTAGGGCCATTTCAAAATCTTCCAATTCAATTTGATAAAAAACATCTAATAGTTTTAACTCAATAATCAAGTGAGTGTGATCTTTCAAAATCTTCAAATTTAAAATATCGTGGATAATTAAATGAGCCTCTTTTGCATTTCCTAAAACAAAATTAATTAGAGACTTATAAATTTTTAGGTTAATTTCTGTAAAAGAATCGAAGGGGTCTGTTAAAAACTTTGAATTAAGCTCAATATTTAATTTATCATATTCTTTATGCAATTGAAAATATTTAAATCGATTTTCCAAATGTAGTGAAGTTAAACTAATAGCACTACTTAATAAAATTCTGTTTTTATCTATTTCTATTTTATCCAAATACTCTGTTGCTTTACTGTTTTCTTTTTTTCTGAAATAATATTCAAAACTGAAAATATCTATGATATAATCGATTTCATGTAAAAAACAATTTTTAGGAATATGATTCATTAAATCATAGCAAGAAGTAATGGTTTCCAGCAATTCTGAAGTAAGTTTATCAGTATGATTACAAAATAATTTAAATTGAACATCAATAATATTTTTAATTAATTGCATTTTTTTAGCAGGATTTAATTTTACCTGATTTTCAATTTCTTTTTGAAGGAAGATTAATTTTTCTAAATTATCCTGAGATCGGGTAAAATGGTATTCCCCTAAATATCGATTAAATTCACCCAGTATTTCTTCACATTTGGCACCGGATATTCCTAACGCAATTTGTTTATTGTGTAAACTCGAATAGTAATAGTATTTATCAGAATAAAGATGTAACTTTTTTAATGCAGAGTACACATAAATAAGCTCTACATGCATATCAAAATTGAGAAGATCCTCAGCCAGTTTAGTTAAAAAAGCAATGGCAACAGATCGTGGAGAATTGAAACATTTTTCATTTATTAAAGCAATCTGATTTAAAAGTGCATTACTATCATGTTCTGATTCGCCTGTTATGGATATTTGTATTTTATCGTGTAACCTTGATTTTAAAACATAAAATGAGTTTTTATTAATTTGTAATTTTTCCATAATTGAAGAATCGTCATGTTCACCAGTCCGATAGGATTCCAATAATAATAAGAAGTTGTTCGCCTTATTTTTATGAAGATTTTCTCTCAAATTTTGATAAAAATCCGTTTCCAAATCATTTATAATTTTTTTTAATTCAATCATAACTCTTCAGTTCTCCAAATTTAATATATTTTATGCTCATTTATTATAAACGGTATATTTTAGTTTGATGTAAGTATTTTATAGATTCCGGTAATTATTGACCGAATTTGACACCTCACAAAAAGCAAATAGAAGTTTTATCGTTTATTTATTTTAATTCGAAGTTTAAATAGAGTAATTCAGCTATTAGATTTAAAATATCTAGTAAGATTCATTTCATTCGATCATTAATCCACAAATAATCACATGTAAGATTTTTTTTAGATTCGGAACGTTTTTGGATTTTTAATCAAATAATAAAGTTAATAACTAAATAATTTTCTAATACTTCTCAAAATAATCTAATTCCATTTAAAGGATTACTTATTTTTATTAAATAGTTAAATTGACATATGATAAATCAGGTTAATGAATACTTGCCTTTTAACATGCAAATAAATTTGGATGAAGCTTATAAGAATGCTCCTTTTCTTATTGCATTAATTAATAAAGATAATTACATCATTTCTATTAATAGAGCTGTTTTTCTGAAGGGAATAAACGCTAAAGATTATATAGGTAAAATGATAAACGAAGTGGATTTGCCTTTTGAGATAGAACGGAATATTACTTTGTTGGATATAACCAAAGATTTTTTTATAAATAATAGGATACACCGACCTATTGAGGTATCATTTAAACTAAAACAGCGAACTAAATATTTTGAATTAATATTTTGTGAAGTTTTAAGCAGTACAAGAGAGAGATTGTTGCAAATTTATATAAATAACGTTACCAAATATAGATTAATACAAAAGCAAGTTTACCGAAGTAATGATTTACTTATTAAATTGTTTGATACAACACCTGTTGGCATCTCTATCAATGATTCTATTACCGGTAAATATTTAAAGTGTAATCGTAAATACCTCGATATTTTAGGCTATACTGAATTTGAGCTATTAAGCAAAAGTTTTTTGGATGTGTCTTTTCCCGATGACCTTCCAAATGACCTTCTGAATTTAGCTAAATTAAAAAATAAGGAGATAAATCAATATGAGTTAAAAAAAAGATATATAACAAAAAATGGTGAACTAATTTGGGTTAAATTGTTTGTAGCACCTTTATCATATAATACTGCCGGTGAATTGGAGTCTCATATCGCAACAATAATCGATTTTACATCCGAAGTTACTAATAATAATTTATTATCAACCATTGATGAGATTGTTTCGGTTAAAACAGGTGATGGATATTTTAGCGAACTATCTCAATTTTTATTGAATTATTTGAATGTAAAATATGTTTTTTTTGGTAATTATAATCAAGTAAGTCATTCAATGAATTTTATATCATTCCGTAATAATAAATCTGAACTAGTAGACTACAGTTATTCCTTACCTGGTACTCCTTGCGAACAAGTATTAAAAAGCAATGAATATAAGTACTATGAAAATGTTCAAAGCATTTTTCCGGAGGATAAAGATTTAACCAAGTTAAATGTATATAGTTATTTGGGTATTCGACTTATTAATGAAAAAAAAGAAGTAAAGGGTATAATTACTTTAATGGATGACAAGCCCATGCAGCAAATTGAAAACAAAGTAAAGATACTTATGCTTATTTCTGATAGAAGTGCCAATGAAATTGAAAGAAAGAACAATTTAGTGAATCTGTTAGACAGAGAAAGATTTAATTTGGGTATACTCAATTCATTGGACTCTAATATTTGTGTGTTGGATAATGAAGGTTTTATAATTATGACAAATGACTCTTGGAATAAATATTCATTGGAAAATGGCGAACCTAATTTAGCAAATACGGGTATTGGTAGAAATTATTTTGAAGTGTGTAAAACTAGTTTCAATTTGGGTGATAAAATGGCGTTAGAGATATATAATGGAATCTTATCCGTATTGAAAAAGAATATTAAAAAGTATGTCGCTGAATATCCCTGTAATTCTAAATCAACTATAAGGTGGTTTGAAATTAATGTTACTTTGCTTTCAAATAGTAATCATAAATTGGTAATTCGCCACACCGATATTACTGTAAATAAACTGGCACAATTACATCTGTTAAACTCAATTGATGATTTACTTACAATAGATAAATTAAATAATTTATCAATGAAAGGTTGTAATAAAGCAGAATTAATCAAATATTATATGAATGTTTATCATTCTGCTTTTAATTCTAAGTTAACTTGTTATTTAAATTATCAAAGGCATAAAAATGAAATTAATGTTGAAATTCAAATTTCAGAAAATGACTTGAATCAAAGTTTTAGGGAACATACCGGATTTTCACTTGCTGCCTTAAAATCAAATTTGAGAGAAAATAATCATTTAGTTAAAATTATAAATACGAATGAAGGTGTTTTTTTAAAAAGGACGGAGGATATTGCAGATTTTTATGCTGATTGTTTTGGGTTAAAACTACCTAATATCATGACCGTATTAAAATTATATAATATTAATTCAATGTACATTACTCCTGTTATTTGTAGTAATGAAATATTAGGTATTATCATATTATCATACATAGATAATATTTCAAACGATATTTATGAACGAATTAGATTGTATAATAATCATTTTATTTTGGCTTTAGAAAAGTCTGAGGTAGTGAATAATAATAAAATATTAAATGAAGACTTAAAAAACAAATACAATTCTTTATTACAGTTTAATTACATAGTATCTCATAATTTAAGAGCACCTGTGGCACATATTAAAGGTTTATGCAATTTAATTAATTCGAATAACGTAGATATGGCAACAAAGAAAAAGTCTTTAAACTTTTTAAAACTCGCAGCAAATAATATGGATGAGACATTAATTGATTTAAATAATATATTAAGCACAACAAAATCCAAAAGCCAAATAAAGGAATTACTAGATTTAGAATTATTATTTAATTCAATTAAAATATCATTACAAGGAAATTGGCCAAAAGAAAACCTTGATTTAAAATTAGAAATCGATCCAGAAATAAAAAATGTTTATTTAAATAAAAATTACCTACAAAGTATTATTTATAATTTATTAAGTAATGCAATCAAGTACAGACAAGAGCAAAGAAAGCTAATAGTAAATATAAAATTTAATATGATTGATTATAATTTATGCATTGAGATTAATGATAATGGGAGGGGGATTGATTTGGAAAAACACAAGAATTCAATTTTTGGCCTTTATAAACGTTTTGATTTGAGTACTACAGGTAAAGGATTAGGATTGTATATGACCAAGTTACAAATTGAGGCTTTAAGCGGAAAAATTGAGGTTGATAGTATCCCCGGCGTAGGAACAACATTCAAAATAAGTGTACCTTTAGATTAAAATATTACTAATGATTCTTTCAGTTATTTTGATTCTACTAAATTACTAAGGTATATTGAGTAGATAGATTGTAGGAATTTATTTTATAGATTTAACTTAGGGAATGATTCGGTATTATAACATCAAAAGTGGTGCCTTTAGTTGAATTGGCAATCGCATAAATCTTACCATTTAGTTTTTCAATAGTTTCTTTAACAATATATAAACCTATACCTGTTCCTTCTACATTTCTTTTATCATTGGCCCTAAAGAATAGTTTGAAAATATCCTTCAGAAAGGCCGGATTTATTCCTATACCATTATCTTTAACTTTAATTTCCACTTGTTTTTCATTTATAACAATATCTACGTCTACAGTTGGGTTCTTTTCATTGGGATCGCTGTATTTAATTGCATTAGAAATAAGATTGTTTAATATTACTTCAATTCTTGATTCATCACTAATAAATACGGTTTCTTGTTTTTGATTGATATTAATTTTAATATGATTGATTTCATTCTCATGTAAATGTTCAATTTTACGAATTAATTTATCCAAATTAATTTCCTCAAGTGTAACTTCCGACCTGGCATTTCGATACTAATCCAATATATTTTTAATAAAATCGTCCAAATGATGTATTCGACCTTCAATCATTTCTATAATCGGTAAAGCCCCATTACATTCAGGTTTGAGTTTGGCCACTTGTGCTAATCCAAGTATGGAAGTTAAGGGAGAACGTAAATCATGTGAAACACAATAAACAAATTTGTTCAGTTCTTCATTTGATTTGGATAACTGCGAGTTTAATAGTTTAATTTCATTTTTTGAATTATAAATATTAACGCAATTTTCTATGGCTAATGATAACTTATCCCAATCCCAGGGTTTATGTAAGTATTTGCTAATCTGCCCTTGATTAATAGCATCTATTACAATTTCAATATCTATATAACTGGTAATTAATAATCGCATGGAATCCGGATAAAGAATTTTTGTTTTTTCAAAAAACTCAATTCCGGTCATACCCGGCATTCTTTGATCGGCGATAAGAATTTCTATATGTTTTGTTTCCAGTAATTTTAAGGCATCGTATCCGTTTAAAGCTGTGTGAACTTCATACATCTTTCTAAAATAGCTATAAAAAGAAGCAAGATTTTGATGTTCGTCATCTATATATAGTATTTTAATTTTTTCGTTATTCACTTATATTAAGTTTTATATGAAATAATATTGTGATGGTTGTTCCTTTTCCTTCAAAGCTACGAATATTTATTTCAGCATCATGACTTTTTAAAATAGAATATACAATAGACATGCCTAAACCGGTTCCTTCTCCCACATCTTTAGTAGTAAAAAAGGGTTCAAAAACTTTTGAAATGGTAGAAGCTGACATCCCAATACCTGTATCTTCAATCGAAAACAGAACTTGATCGTTAGTCAAACTTGTGTTAATTGTAATAAAATTGGTTTGGTTTTTGGTATTTTTTTTCACCGCAAAAATCGAATTGGCAATTAAATTCATAAAAACTTGATTTAATTTTCCGGGAAAACATTCAATGGCCGGAATATTTCCGTAATTGGTAATAATTTTTAAGTTGTCTGGTATTGAGCTATTGAGTAAAGTAAGGGTAGATTTGATGCCCTCATTGATATTCACGGTTTTTATATCAATTTCATCAAGCCTTGAAAAATTCCTTAACCCTGACACAATTTCAGTGGTTCTCTTCGCGCCTTCCTCAATACCATTAAGCAAAGTGAAAATTTCGGATTTAACGTATTCAAAATCTATTTTTTGCTTAAATGCTTCAATGTCCTGTTTATTAACTTGCTGTAAGTCCTTTAGTATTAATTCATATTTATTAATTAATTCTAATACGTCTTTAATGTCAAGTTTCAGCGGTTTAATATTAGCGCTCACAAAATTTATAGGATTATTTATTTCATGCGCAATTCCGGCTGTTAGTTGGCCGAGTGAGGCCATTTTTTCGGCGTTTACCAATTGAGATTGGGTTTGTTTTAGATTAGCAATTGCATTATTTAACTCTTGAGTTCTTGCTGTTACTTTTTCTTCTAACAACACGTTTTGTTCACGCACCAGTTTTTCTTTTTCTTGCACGGCCTCTAAACTTTCTTTTTTATAAATATTTATTTTGGACGCTAAGGCAAAAGAAAGTAAAATTGTTTCAATACCTGAGCCAATCTGCATGGTGTATCTGGTGAAATTGTTGAAGGGTAGTACACCCACATCTTTTAAAACAAACACAATTACTCCAATTAGAAAAATACTCCAACCGAATAAGAAGTATTTAGCGGGCGGATAACCACTTTTTACAACCAAAATAGAAACAATTAACATGTAAATGGAAACAACCATGGCATTTAGCTCCATGATTTTTTGACTTAATTCATATTTATCTATGTAAGCTAGTATAAGAGATATTAGGTAGATGCTTAAAAACAGATAGGTTAAATTGAATAATGTTTTATTAAAACTTTTAATTTTTAGAAAAACATTCATAAATATTAAGGCGGCAATTCCAACAAAGCTCGGCAATGTAAATAAACTGTATTTTGCTAGTGAATGTGAATTGGGCCATAAATATTTTAAAGTATAGCCTTGTAAATTAGTTTGCGTTAGTAATACCAGAATAATATAAATGACGTAATAAATATAGTTAGAATCACGAACCGAGAAGTAAACAAATAAATTATATAAAATCATAACCAGCATGATGCCACAATAAATTCCGGAAAGAAAATTTCGATGACTAATTTTGGATTGTATAATTGAAAATTCGCCAATTTGTAATGGTACCTGAATTCCTTCTGAACCTTTAATCTTAATAAAGTAAGTTCGAGTGCTATCTTTTGGTATGTTGCATTCAAATAAATAGTTAGGGTCATCAAATTTTCTTTGGTAAAACGGAAAAGCTTCGCCATAAGTAATTACTTGATAAGGAGATTTAGCATCTGTTTTTTTGTAAAATTGTACTTCATCAAGAACCGGATTTGAAACTTCAACTAAAAATCTCTCTGATTTGGAAGTATTTTTGATAATAATTTTCAACCAAAATTGTGAACTGGAGAATCCAAAATTTGGTATTTGTTGAGTTTGTGAAGTGAAAGTAAAATTTGAAATATTTTCTATGGTTGCGGTGTCAAATTTATCCTCAAATATCCAAATTCCTGAATTGACATTAATGATTTGATCACTTTGTTTTATTGTTATTTGAGCACAGGTTACAAAATGTAATGACAAATTAAAAATAATAAAGTAAATATAATAATATATTTTATTCATATTATTTTTTACAAATTTTTTTTATTTCTTCCAGGTTGTAATTTGTGTTAGTCAAATTAGGTCCTTCGGTTATATTTGTATAACGTGTATTAAATTGAATCACTAAATTAAAATTATTGTGAGTTTCAGTTATTGTTTGCTTTAAATTATTTCTTAATAATATCATGTTATCGAAATCTTTTTTAGCAGAATTTTTTAATGAAACTGCATCTAAAATTCCGATTACATTAGCAATATGTTCTTTTGTTGGATATAAAAAATCACCGTTATTACCTAGTGATTTGTCAATTACAAAACCTATTTCACTAAAAAGTTGAAGGGTATGCCAACCACAAATGCCCAGCATTTTGGTAAATTTTAATTGATTGGCAGAAGAAACGGATGCCCACATTAAATAGCGAGCAATTCCAAAGCCTTTAACTGATTTAGCCGTCCACAATCCGCAAGACTCACTAATTCCTCCTTGTACAGCATGTTCCATTACACGCTGGTGGATGCGCTCATCCATATATCCGACAGCTGCTTCAACTGGTAATGGGATTTTGCCGTCTGCAATTTGAATTCTGACTCCACCAATATATTCATCGGTTTCTGTAAATTTGGCGAGTGTGCAATAGATAAAAGGATTGTATAACCAATCTGTATTATTTGTTGTTACATTTTGAATTCCATAGTCAGCTAATACTTTTCTATGCCCCGCTAAATATGCTTGGCATAAGTCAGGCTCATCTATAGCCCTGAACACAAAAAGTTCAATTTTACTTTTACCAAAATTATTCATATATCAATACATCCTCAATAGGTAAGCGTAAAGATTTAGCGGTAACTTTTTCCGTTTTATAAAGTCTAAAAATAAATAAGGCATGTACGTTTTCTTGTAACTGAAATATATTCCTAAGTCTGTTAGTTTCTACTTTTAAATCATTATAAATATCTTCTATTCCTTCTTTTTGATTATCATTAATTCGTAATGATAAAAATGTTGATATAGATATAGGTTGTAAGCTAATATTATATAAAGTAGCATTTAACCAAATACGCTGAAGTGTTTTTCCAGCTTCAATAAATGAATAACCTGTGGTTTCGTATGCAGTTAATACGCCAATGGCCGAACAGGAATCGATTGATTTGTGAATTAATTTAGATAATCCGTTGCCTAAATTCCACTTGTTTAAATAATTCATCACTTCCCAATCTTTTGAAACATAAAGCCCCGCCTGCTCGGTAGGAGTAAGGTCAATCGTTTTTAATTCTACGCCATCTCTAGTTAGCATGGCAGTATCTTCTGACCATCTGATTTCATTATTGAATTGTGCGTGCCCATTTTTGGTGAGTAAAAAAAGTCGATTAATTGATCCTAAAGTTTCCTTAACGGAATTTAATGCTTGTTTATCCGATATAATTTTAAACTTTATTTTGTTAAAGTTAAGTCCCATTTTTAAATTGGAAATTTCTTCAGGAACTAAATTTTGATTAAAATCTATTATTCGGTTAGTGATTCTTTTTGGTATAGCTTCAAATAAAGATTGCTCTGTTTCACTTAATTTATTACTACTTTTTGTAAGATAAGTTGACGCAATTAAATTTGATTGTTGACCAATAGGAAAAATATTACAATTTAAATGGTAACCTAATTTTAGTGAAGCTAGTAATAAATTATACAGAGCTGCTCCATAAGAAATTAAATTTGCCGAATTATTATAATTAAGTATTGTTTTACTACGTCTTGGATCATTAAAAAGCAGAATGTGTTTATTAGTATAATGCCATTTCCAAGGCTGAATATTACCGCCGGAAGGAGCCGTAATGGCTAAACTTACCAACTCCTCAATTTCCTTTTTACTTAAATCAACACAATCGTTTACCTGATTTTTGGACAGTTGAGCTTTAATTTCTTTTAAGTCGTTTTCAAATTCCTTTAATTCAGTTTTTGGAATTTGTTCTGTTTGTTTAGGTTTTATTCTTTTAGCGTATGTGATAAAATCTTCTTTCTCATTATTGATGTTATCTTCAATGTCCAAAAAATATCTTCCCGAATTTTTAAAAGTATTTAATAAAATTCTTCGACAAACATCAGCGCATATGGCTCCTCCTAATACCACGCCGCTCGCTAATTGAGGCCAGGTAGTAATGGTTTGTTCTATCTCCAGCATCGATGCTTTAAGTCGGGGAGAGGAGGTTTCAACACCCAGCATGGGCAGCAAATACGGAACCTTTTCTTCATTGGTTTTTGCATTTTTAAGTTTCTCCAAATCCAGATGATCAATTAATCCATGCAATATGGGTAACTTAGGATTTAAGTCGTATCGTTCAATATCTGTTGTACCCCGGTCGCTTGAATTCATTACCACGGCAACGCCCAATTGTTTGGCTTTTTGTCTGGCTCTGATTTTGGCAAGTAAACCGTCACAAACTTCAATGCAAATGTCCAGCTTTCCGTCTTTGCTAAAAAAATCATCGATGTTTTCTTCACTCAATCCTTCGTGATAACAAGTCACTTTTAAATAAGGATCAATCTCGGCTATTTCGCGCGCTACAACTATTGTTTTCTTTATTCCGAAATTTTGGACACCGGTTTGTATTCTGTTTAAATTGGATAATTCTATTTCATCAAAATCTGCCAATACCAATTCTCCGCAAATTCTTTCAGTGGCAATAGTCATGGCAATTGCTTTACCCACCGATAATCCTATAATACCGATTTTCTTTTTAAATAATAACTGTTCTTCATCCGGCGTTATTTTGTAATGATTTCTATTTGTTCTAAC
Organism: Sphingobacteriaceae bacterium; assembly: GCA_016715905.1. Taxonomy (NCBI): domain Bacteria; kingdom Pseudomonadati; phylum Bacteroidota; class Sphingobacteriia; order Sphingobacteriales; family Sphingobacteriaceae; species Sphingobacteriaceae bacterium. Next base: position 127,083 of record JADJXI010000004.1, read on the forward strand.
CGAAATATATTCATCACGATCAAGTATGTGAATTAATTTATTGTTCCAGGGATAATACACCCAAACTCCATATTCTGTTAAACTGGTTTTGCCAAGATGTTCTTTGACTTTTAAATCAATTTCATCTACTGTTAGTTTAACCGATGGATGTTTTAGTTTAATGTATTCCTTTAGCTGTCCGTATATAAAATCCACCACTTCTAATCCGGGTGTGTTTAATACTTCAAGCAGCTGCGATTTTTGTACCGAATCACGAATGTTAAAAAAAAGAGGACGAAACGAATCTGTTTTTAACATTCCGATTTCTTTTAATTCTTTGATTTTTTTGTCAAATTCTTCCAAAATCTTACATTTAAATGATTAATAAGTTAAAATGCACCCCATTTATCGTTAATAACGACGTATTCGGTTAAATTTAATTTATTAATAAATAAATTGCAAAAAAAAAAGTGGATAATTAATTTTTAATTGTGAGTTCTTTTTAAATAAGCATTAAATTCAATTCTAATTATGCAAGAGGAAATAAATGTTTTGTACGTTGATGATGAGGAAAATAACCTCATTGCTTTTAAAGCATCTTTCCGCCGTGATTTTAATATTTTTACGGCATTATCTGCTAAAGAGGCTGAAACTATTTTAGATAATAATTTAATTCATGTGCTCATTACGGATCAACGAATGCCCGAAGCATTGGGAACAGAATTGCTTGCTAAGTACGCAATGAAATTTCCGGATCAGGTGCGCATTTTATTAACCGGCTTTGCTGATATTGAAGCTTTAAAAGATGCTGTGAATACCGGAAGAATTTTCAGGTACGTTGAAAAACCATGGAATGAGGGGGAGTTAAAAAAAACAATCCAGGATTCCTTTCAGGTTTACCAAATTAAAAAAGCTCAGGATGATTTTAATAAAAAAGTATTGCTAACTAACGAACAGTTAGAATTTATGCTCCGTCAGAAATTATTGGATTAAATACGAATAACCGGGATTTAATAATTTACAGCTAACTTAAATAATTGCGTTCGTCCGCCGTGATGTAAATGCAAATAATAAATTCCATGCTCATAATTACTTAAATTAATATTAAGCTCTACTTTACCACTTGCACTTAATTGATTGTTTAAAATTAATCTGCCCAAACCGTCTCTTACTTCATAATTAATATCGTTCGTTCCGCTTAATTCCGCTTTTAAAATAAATGTTTTGTTTTTGTGAGATTCTAACTTCCAATTTTCAGCTATGGTGTTATTTGAATGAAGCCCTACATCAATACTTTGTATAGTAATATTTTTTATAATGGTATCAATACATCCGGTTGGACTGGTACTGATTAACTTCACAGCATAGATGCCTGTATTTGTGAAAGTATGCGTGGGTGAAAATACCGTACTTTGCGGACTATTATCTCCAAAATTCCAGGTATTATTTAAAGTATACATGGTTTGGTTGCTGAAGAAAACAGGTTCTCCGGCTTTTTTACCCTCCGGACAAATAAATTCAGATTGAATTGGAATAACACTTTGTATTACATGACTGGAATAATTATTATCACATTGACCAACTGTATTCACTTCCAATGAATAAGTACCGTAACTTATACCGCTTAAGGTATCGGCTGATTCTTTATTTAAACTGGTTTTAATAATTTGTCCCGATTGATTTTTCCAAAAATAATTCCAAGGACCGCTGTTTGTTCCAACTCCCGTAATATTTGCAACTGACAAATTATTACACTGAGGTTGTGTTACGTTTGTATTTACTTGTAAGGAATTGATGGTAATGGATAAAATAAATCTGGAAACACTGGTAGTATCGGCCAATTGAAAAACATAATCATTTTGCTTTAAATCTATATTGTTTGCTGTGAATTTATCGTACAAGTTAACACAAGCTCCGGAAGGAAATGAACTAAATCCATCAGAGCTAATGGTATAAGTGCCATTATACCCGGTTAAGGTTTTTAATTCTGTAGTGAAAGTACCTACAATTGGAGCAATACCATTTACTTGTAATAATTTGTTAGCCGCAGGTAGTGAAATAGTTGGTGCATTGTAATCTTGTCCGGGTAATTTATAAGCGTCATACATGTTTTCAAAAGCATTGCTTGCACCGTTTTGCTCATAAAGCACACATTCATCTTTAAAATTAGAAGGACCGTTTAAAAACAAGCGCACTAAAGATGTAGGTGTATTTTGCGCAGCTGCTTTTAAAAAAGTAGGATTTCCAGCTACTTTCATCGCTTCTGTTGCAGCTAAAGTAGTTGAACCGGTTAAGTGAATCATAAATCCTTGTCCGATTGGAATTGCGTCGCCAATTCCACCGGAACCAACAGCAGGCGAACTTATTCCATTAATAAAAGTGGCACTTCCGCCGGTTCCTCCATTTAAGTCAGCATTAAAAGCATATAATGCATTTTCAATATTCGGATTTGCATTTCGTAAGGCGGTCCAGCTAATCGGCGAAGGCATGGGGTTACAAATCAAATTCCATCCGTCGTCATCCTGCGAACCGTAACTATTATAAGTGATAGGGATATTCACATTAAACTTATTGAGTGATCCGGTTACATCCAGAATGAGATTATTGGTGTTTATTAAACCATCTCCTAAATACACCCAATAACCTTTTGTATTCACAATTGGATCTGTAATGCCTGAAAGCGGAATATAGGCCGCAAAATTATCATAGGTGCCGTTTACACTTTCATCATAGGAATAAACAGAAAGAAATCCCCCAGGAGGTTCACCATCCGGACAAGTAGGGCAGGAGATGACAATATCATCATCCCAATCTTGTAAAGTTAATCCACCGGAAATGGGTGTGCCCAGCAAGGCCCAGCCTGTAAATCCCCCCGGTGCAAATCGTTGTACAGTTACATTGCCAATAATATTTCCTGAGCCGGCTAAAGAAGCTAACCTTGCGCTATTATTAGCTGATGATAGAAAGGTAAATTGCTGACCGTTAGTGTTAAGTGTTCCGTTTAAAATAGTTAAGGTATTGATTAAATTTTCAGCTGACTGAAGTGTGATTCCATTTGTATTATTGCAAGTAAGATTATTAAAATTAGTGACGGCACTTCCTCCAATAATAGGGGAAGGGCCATTCATAAATACGGTACCGTTTTGCGCGTTAAATGAACCACTATTGATGAAATTGCCATTAATGGTTAGTGATTGGTTTAATACAGTTACGTCTACATTAGCACCTGTATTAATGGAAAAATTTGTATTTGCCAATATTGCCGTTGAAAATGATTTAACACCGGAGTTTGAAAATTCTAAAGTGTTAAACGTTTCGGTTACTGTTGCAAAAATAGATTGAGGTGCTGTTCCATTAAAATGAACTTTTCCGTTTCCGGTTATAAAAAATCCAAGTGTTCTATTCCAGTTTCCACCTAACGAAATATCCAAATTATTGGCGTTTAAAGTCCCGGTGAAAATATTGATATCCTGCACTACTGGCAGTGAATTGCTTACTAATTTAGCAACTACATTTGCGCTGCTAATATTTAAATTAGGCACACTGTAAGTAGAATTAATGCTAATGGTTTGATTGGATGGGGAACTGCTGTTGCCCAGCTGCAAGGTGCCGCCCGTTATACTACCCGAAGTACTTCCGGTATTGGTAAATCCCAAATCCTGAGCTCCGCTTCCTCCTTCACGGGGAATTAAAAATAATCCACCCGACATATTAAATTGAAATCCGCTGGTAGTAATATTTACTGGGGCAATGCTGGTATTTGTTGAATTTATAAAAGGTACTGTTAAAGTGCCTCCGCTTTGACTGAAAATTCCGGGAATAGAACCCGTTGATAAATGACCTGCTATATTTAATGCGCCGTTTGTAATACTCAAAGTACCCGCACTTAATTCTAAATTTTCATCCGCAGCATTACCAATATTTAAAACACCATTAGTGGAAACTAATCTGCCCTGCACGGTCATGCTGTTACCGGCTGTAATGGTTGAAGTAGCCGAATTATTCCACAAGCCGGCATTGCCCGGAATATTAGATGTACCGGAGTAAGGATTTAAACTGAAATTTCCTGCGGAAGAAAATCTGAACGTACCGCTGTTTAACTGCAGAAAATTATTGGGAACCGTAAATACCGTACAGGTTACATCTAAAATATTCGCTGCATTATTTCCCATTTCCAAAATAATTACGCTAAATTCAGTTATTGCTCCTATTCCGCTTAATGTTTGAGAACCGTTACGAATAAAACGAGCTCGCACCCAACTATTATTGTCGGCAACTAAATCCAAGCGATTATTATTAGTGATATTTCCTACTGCAACAAGTGTGTGAATTGCGTTGGAGTTATTTCTGGTTTGAAATCTTCCGGTTGAATTAATACTTATATTGCCATTAACTGTAAATGATCTGGCTGTATTTCCGGTATATCTCAAACGAGCCATTGATCCGGTAGCGCCACCAATAGTTAAATTATTACATGCGGCATTGGTGTTTATATTAATTCTTCTACCGCTGGGAATCACCACATCATTAGTTGCTGTTGGCACACCTGTAGGGCTCCATCTGCTTGGATTATTCCAATTACCATTGGCAATGGCTGTTTTAGTTTGCCCTATTAGTAAATTGGAGATAAAAATTGAAAGGAGTATAAAAAATCGCATATATTGAAAATCAAATAAATCTTACATCTGTAAGAAATACTAATTTAATTACTACAGGTGTAATTGGCGAAATAATTAGATGAATGGTAATTTATAAGGAATAAGCGGTTATAATCTATCGATGATTTAGTTTTTATAAATGTAAGATACTGAAAAAGTGAGTGTTAGGGGAAAATGTAAGAATTGAACAACTTATTATTTATGGTGATAAAATTTTAGAGACACCTGTCTCGTATTTTCTGTACTTTAAATAAATAAAATACAAATTCGATTTTATGGAACCCTTAACTTAAAACAAAAAAAGTTTTACAGTAGTTCAGAATAAGCAAAAATTTGAAACAATTTTAAATGGTTTTGTCTTGATTCAAAGGATGGTGGCAGGAGTTTAGGAAACCAAATTGAATAAATAATAAAGAATAATGATTCACTAATTTATTTTTAAAAAAACATATCATGAAAAAACTAGTTCTAATCTCATTCGCATTCTTTTTAGTAAGTCGAGTTTTTGGGCAAGCGGATATAAAACTTTACGCTAAATACGATTTTATACCCGGTGATAAAATTATTTTTGAAGATAATATTCATGATGAAACTGTTGGTGAATTTCCTTCCCGCTGGAAATTGATTTATGGATCGGCCGAAGTGATGAAAAAGGACAGCAATTATGTAATTGCTTATCTGGCGAATGCGGAAATTATGCCTAACATGAAAACGCCGGCATTTTTACCCGTGCAATTTACCATTGAGTTTGATTTATTTTTTTATAATAAGTATAACGAAGCCTTTTATGTGGTTTTTGATAAAATCGGCAAACTGGATATCAGAAGACAAAAAATAAGTATTAAATCATTTTCCGGTGAAAACAATCCGCAAAAAGCAGATGGTTGGCATCATGTAGCCATTGCTTTTAATAATAAAAAAATGAAAGTTTATTTTGATGAAAAAAAAGTATTAAACATACCGGATATGGGAGATTTGCCTACTAAATTTTCTATTTCCGCTTTAAGTTTTGGGGTGAAAGACGGAAATCCGGCCATCATAAAAAATATTCGTCTGGCCGAAGGAGGCATGCCTTTGTACAAAAGATTAATGGCCGACGGAAAAATAATTACCCGCGGCATTTTATTTGATACCGGTAAAAGTTCCATCAAACCCGAATCCATGGGTGTGATAAATGAAGTGGCCAAAATGTTGCAGGAAAATGCCACGCTAAAACTCAGCATTGAAGGACACACGGATAGTGATGGAGAAGCAAAAGCCAATCAAACCCTTTCAGAAAAAAGAAGCGCGGAAGTCAAAAGAATTTTAGTAGAATTGGGCATTGATGCAGCTCGTTTAGAAACCAAAGGATTTGGAGCATCCAAACCAATTAACCCAAACAAATCCGTCGAAGATAAAGCCAACAATCGCAGAGTAGAGTTTATTAAGTTGTAAGTTTTGAAGTCACGACCAGTACTTTAATTCGCTATAAACAATAAAAAAACAATTGTCATATGCTAAGCCTATTTAAGGTTCCTGACAAAGAAAAAAACTTTCAGAGTTTTTTTATATTTTTCTTCTCAGGATTGGAAGGTTCTGCGAAAAGAGCTGTATAATTATATTAGTTTATTGACTTGAGTTAAATTATAGTGAATATTCAATGTTATTTAACTCTGTAAAACTTCTTATATTGTTCACGCAATTGGCTTTGGAAACAGGTCAACACACCCAAATGAGAGAAAAACCCATCACTATATCGTGTCACGTGCCAATGCTCTTGTGCCTTTGGTTTGTAATTGGCTTACAGGCATGGGCTCAGGATCCTGTAATCGATTCATTGAAAAAGCAGTTAAAAAGTGCTACGCATGATACGGTTAGAGGTATAATATTAAATAGCTTAACCGAATTAGCATCAGAAGAAGAGTGGCCGTTTTACAATGATGAATTAAAAAAGTTAGCGGAAAATAATTTGCCATTGGCGAAGAGCGCCAGAGAAAGAAAAATATATTTAACTTTTCAGGCCATCGCATTGTCTAATTTAGGTTTACTGGCCTCCGGGAAAAATGAAATTGAAGCGGCAAAAAAATTTCATGAACAAAGCATTGAAATCTGTGAGCAAATCAATTATCAAAAGGGTATAGGTTTTTGTTTAGGTGAATTGGGTACATTGGAACTGAAACAATTTAATATGAAGGAGGCTCTTGATTATTATCAGCAAAGTATAGCCATTAAAAATGATTTGAAAGATTATAAAGGAACAGCACTTACCTTAAATAACATGGGTTATATTTATAAAAGTTTGGGCAATACAGCTCGTGCATTGGATTGTTATTTTCAAGCTTTGAATTTGCAGGAAAAAACAAATGATTTGATCGGTATGGCTTATGCGAATAGCAATATAGGAGGTATTCATCATAGCCAAGGAGATTTAAACACAGCGCTTGCGTATTTTTTGAAAAGTTTAAAGCTGAATGAAGAAATTAATAATGGAATAGGAGTTCGCGCTACCTATTTAAACTTAGGTACTATCTATTTACAATTAGCAGATTATGAAAAGGCCGAAGAATGTTATAAAAAGAGTTTGTTATTGGCGGAAATGTTAAACGATAAAAAAGGACAGGCCTTGTTTTATTCACACGTAGGTTCTATTTATAAAATAAAAAAAGAGCCGAATAAGGCTATTGAGTTTTATCAAAAAGGAGTGAAAATGCTGGAAGAGTTGAAAATGTACGATGATTTAAGCAGTGCATTAAATAATATGGCCGTAAGTTATATGGATTTAGGAAATTACGATAAGGCAGAGCAACTTGCGGATAAGAGTATGAAGTACGCTTTGCAAATCGGATTTCCAAAAACAATTGGGGCTGTAGCTCGCATACAAAAGCTTGTAAATGAAAAAAGTGGCAATTATAAAAAAGCCCTAGAAATGTATGAGTTGGAGATAAAGATGCGGGATAGCGTAAATAATGAAACCAGCAGAAAAGCCAATATGCGTTCAGAACTTAAATATGAATTCGAAAAAAAATCAGCCGCCGATTCAGTAGCTCATTCTAAGGAAAGTGAAATTAAAAATGCAGAATTGGCAAAACAGAAAGCGGAAATTTCTGCCAAAAATAATCAGCAGTACGCCTTGTTTGGCGGTTTAGGTCTGGTCATGATTTTTGCAGGCTTTATGTATAACCGCTTTAAAGTTACCCAAAAACAAAAGAGCATCATTGAAAGTCAAAAAACAGAAGTGGAATGTCAAAAGTATTTAGTGGAAGAGAAGCAAAAGGAGATTTTAGATTCGATTCAATATGCGCGTAGAATACAGATGGCGCAAATTCCTAGTGAAAAACAGGTAGCCAAAAGTTTGGAAAAATTAAGAATAAATTGAGATTAAAGGAGAAAAGGGGAGTTTTAGTTTAATTCGGGATTAAAGCTTTTTTAACCCGCTCGCTTATTTCTCGTGCTATGGCGGAATAATGTTTATCGATTATTTTTTTAAAACCTATAAGCACATTCCGACCTTATATCTGGTATGTTCTAATTTACATCTGGTCGCAACATAATGACCTAAGATATATACGTTTGTGTTGTGAGTTCTTTAAGCGTATATAGCAAAAAAACAACTTTACATCTTGTGTTGTTAGTTGGGGCATTGCTTATTGCATATACAAAAATATTGCAAGCTGACTTCATCAGTTGGGATGATTTAGATTACGTGTTTAATATTAGAGACTGCCAGAGAGGCCTGCATTTAAAAATGTTACCGTTGTGGTTTAGTAGACATTATCTGGGAAATTATCAGCCTTTACCTATTTTAACTTACGCGTTGGATCATGTACTTGGGGGCACGGCTCCCTTTGTATATCATTTACAAAGTTTACTGTGGCATGCGGGGACTGTTGTGCTTGTGTTTCTTTTTTTTTCTCGCATACAGGAAAATAAATGGCTTGCTTTTTTTATTGCGTTATTTTTTGCTATTCATCCGGTTCAAACGGAAAGTGTTGCATGGATTTCAGCTCGCAATAAAAGTATGAATGCTTTTTTTTGCTTTTTATCAATGCATGTTTATCTTACTTATGTATTTACCAATAAAAATTCATTGCTTATATGGGTAACTGTGTTTGGTCTAATGGCTTATCTGTGTAAAGCTACCGCCTTATCTTTGCCTTTTACACTTTTTGCGGTAGATATTTGGTTAAAACGTCCGCTTAATAAAATTAAAATTTACTTAGAGAAAATTCCTTTAATATTAGTAGGAATTCCTATTGCTCTGGTCACTTTATTAGCGCAAAAGGAAGTTCATTTTTTGCAACACCACAATAGTTTTGGATGGGATAATATTGTTTTTGCATCATTGGCTCTGGTAAAATACGTGTACCATCTTTTATTACCCCTTCAGCTTTCTGTTATATATCCTTTTCCTCCAGAACTTTCGATTATACATTGGTTATGTTTATTACCTGCCATTGCTTTTATCATGCTTATATTATTTTCATTCAAAAATGATTGGCATGTTTTGTGCGGTGGCCTATTGTTCTTTCTGGTAAACCTGTTACCTGTTTTGCAATTAGTTCAATTTGGAGAACAGTTAATGGCTGACCGTTACTTATATATTGCAGGAATAGGGATATGGTTTCCATTCTTTTATTTTTTGTTTCAAAAGTTTGAGAGAATAGGAAATCATATTGTTATTGGCATTAGTACCACTGTTGCTTTATTTTTTATTTTTCTTAGTATTCAACGTAATAATATTTGGTTAAATAATATTCAATTCTGGACCTCGGTGGTTGAGGATTATCCAAAATCAGCGATTGCGCATTACAGTTTAGGAGCCGCATACATGAATGAGAAACAATATGAGAAGGCTAATGAACATATGATTTGGGCGATATTTGTAGAACCCGGAAATTTCAAGGCATGGAGAAATAAAAGTGTTTTGCATTTGCGCCAAGGTGAAACGCGAGAAGCATTACAAGCTATTCAAAAAAGCATACAATTGCGTTCATCGGCTAAATCATATTTTACCAGAGCTCTTATTTATTATCGAATCAAAAAATTTGATTTGGCTTTAATGGATTTAAATCAAGTAATTACCAGACAAAAATGCAATGCAAGAGCCTATTGTTTAAGAGCTGAATGCGAGGAGCATTTAAAAGATACACTTACGGCATTAAACGATTTTAATTTAGCAATTCGATACGATTCTAAGGAAGCCCTTTATTTACAGAAACGGGGAATATTATTGGCAAAGCAAGGTAAAAGTGAATTGGCATTAAAGGATTTGAACGCCGCGTTAGCTAGAAATCCTAACAATGGAGAGTTATATTATTTAAAGGCTTTGTTATTATTTCAAATGGGAAAAAGTCCATGTAGCGATTTAACTATGGCCACTCAATATGGATGCGTTGAAGCCGATGTTGCCAGAAGTAAAATATGTAAATAAAATTAACCGAAATTGATGAGTGTAATTTTAAACATTGTGAATCCCTGTTATAATCCCAAACAAGGTTGGGAAAAGAATTTGTTAGAGAATTACAAAAGTTTAATTCTACAATTACCCGCTGAAGTGAAAGTACATTTATTTTTGGTTAACGATGGCTCTTGCGAAGGTATCTCTAATCAAAGTATTATATATTTGGATGAACAACTGCATCATTTTACTTATATTCATCATTCTGAAAATTCAGGTAAGGGATTTGCAATACGATCAGCTATGCAAAGAATAAAGGAGGGTTATGTGATGTATACAGATATAGACTATCCTTTTAAAACGGAAAGCATGGTGGAAATTTTTCACCTGCTACATAGCAGTAAATATGATGTGGTGCTTGGTGTAAGAACAAGAGAGTATTTTCGTAAACTCCCTTTAACACGTAAAATATTTTCTTTTTTATTAAGAACGGCTAATCATTTGTTTTTCCCCGGGTTGTTGGTGAAAGATACTCAATCCGGATTAAAAGCCTGTAATCAAAAGGGAAGAGCTGCTTTTTTGAATACCCGAATAAATGGATTTTTATTTGAGCCTGAATTTATTCGACTCTGCACACGAGAAAATTTAAGAATAAAAGGCATAGCTCTTAAAGCGAAAGATAATATTTATTTTTCTTTTTTGGATTGGAAGGTATTACGAAAAGAGTTATGCAACTACATTCGTTTGATGGTTTGAGTCCAAGTTTTTATACTTTTTTTTCAATTCAGTGTAAATTTCAAATTTGATTCAAGTAATTAACAATGAATTCCGGTTTTAATATGCAATTTGTGTTAATGATCCTGAGCGGATGAAGTAGTAGATGCTTTTGGAAGCAAAGCTTTTTTAACCCGCTCGCTTATTTCTCGCGCAATCGCTGAAAAATGTTTATCGATTATTTTTTTAGGCGTATTTAAATTAAAAGCAAACTCCGTTTCGGCAATTCCGGAATTTATTTCTTTTAGTTCGTTATTATAAACCGTGTAATGCAAAATTATTTTCCGGTTTCCATTGGGATTCACCAGTTCGCCTGGATTTTTAGCTCCTGCCGCTTTTATTTCCAATTGATTGACAAATAAAAATAAATCACAACGGTATTTGGAACCTAAAGAAGTTAACACTTTGCCCTGACTAACCTTGGCATTCATGAAACGATTTTCTACATCGGTTTCTACATTCAATTGTCCTTTTTCAATTTTTTTCTCTTGTTTTTCACGCACAGGCGCTTTGTAATTGGCTTGATCGGGAACTTTTAAATACTCGTATTGCAAATATTGATAAATGCTTTCCAAATCTTTTTTATACTTCACGGTGTCTTCCACCAAATCTACAACGGCATACTTATTATTTTTAAAAGCTTTGTACAATTGCTCATTAATTCCGTTTCTGAAAGAATTTTTAATTTGTCTGGCGCTTAATTTGGTTTCCTGGTTAATGTGATGATCAATTTCACTTAAATACATTCGGGGTTCAAAGGGAATAAGCAAAATTTTATGCGCGGCAGTGGTATTTGTTTTTTCCTTTGTATTAATTGTGGTTTGGGCAACCAAATGAATGCTGCAAAGGCAAGTTAATATGGAAGCCCAAATTCTCATCTTTTAATTTCTTAGCCAATCGGTGTTGGCATAAATCATTAATGCCAAAACAATAATCAAACCAACATTATTGGCATAATAAATAAATTTATCACTTACTTTTTTGCGGGTAATCATTTCCCATAGAATAAACATGATATATCCTCCGTCCAACATAGGAATGGGTAAAAAATTCATGAAAGCCAGAGCAAGAGAAAGAAATGCAGTGAAGGTCCAGAATGAATGCCAGTCCCACACCGGAGCCATTTGTTGTACCATGGTATAAAAACCACCCACTTGCTTATGGGCTTCTTTCACTGTAAAAATTACAACTAATTGTTTGGCCTGCATAATTATCATTTCCATGCCATCCTTCACACCTTGTACAAAAGCTCCGGCAAATGAATATTTGGTTTCTACAAATTTGGTGGGTTCGGTTTCTTCGGGTACAAAACCAATAATTCCTTTTTCAGAAACACTGCAAGAAGTTTGAATCGTATCTGTTCCTCGTAGTAAAGTTAATTTCACTTTGGTGGATTTATTTAAATTCAATTGTGTTTTTAATTCGTCATAATATTTAACCGGAATATCATTCACCGCAAGAAACAAATCACCGGGTTTCATGTTGGCATTAGAAGCAAAACTGGTGCTGTCTACTTCCTTTACTTTGGCAATAAATCTTTCGTTTACAAATAAAGATTTTTTTAAACGTTTTAAAATTAAGGCTCTGTGATCATCACTCACGGGAATAGAAAATTTAGTTCCGTCGGCATGTACGCCTTCAATTTTTTCTACTCTGTTCATGATAATTTCAACGGGAATGCGGTGAACAGATTTCACCGGGTTACCATCCAATGAAGTAATATAATCCCCGTTTCTTAATCCCATGGAAATAGCAGTACTATCTACCATTAAGCCGTGACTTAAGTTGGTAATGGGTAAAGTAGTTTTACCCCAAATGAATAACACCATCCAGAAAATTAAAATTCCTACCACAAAATTCACAATAATTCCTCCCATCATCACCAGTAATCTCTGCCAGGCCGGTTTTGATCTTAATTCCCAGGGCTGTGGTTCGCTATTGATAATACTCTTATCCATTTGCTCATCTACCATACCCGCTATTTGAACGTAACCTCCAAAAGGAAACCAACCTATACCATATTCGGTATCACCAATTTTCTTTTTGAAAAGTGGAAAGTTCATCACATTGGCAAAGGGGAATAAAAAGTCGAAGAACAGATAAAATTTATCTACGCGGCACTTGAATTTTTTGGCAAACCAAAAATGTCCGAATTCGTGAAGGGTTACCAAAATGGTTAAACTGAGAAATAATTGAGCTATTTTAATGAACATAAAGAATTTTTTACAAAGTCTGAATACCTGTGAGTTAAGAGTATAAAAATACGCTAAATAAAAGCATTATTAAAGAAAAAAAAGCTAAAATAACCTAATGAACTCAGAGCAAATTACGGGAAATTGCTCTGGCTTCTGTGTCCGTTTGCTGATATTCGCTTAAACCCGGATTTTTTATTAACGCAATTTTTTGCAAGGTTTTATCAATGAGTTCACTCATTTTTAAAAATGAAATTTTATCTTCTAAAAAGGCCTGAACGGCAATTTCATTAGCGGCATTTAATGCGCAAGGCATGTTTCCTCCTGTTTTTAAAGCCTGAAAAGCTAATTGTAAATTAGGAAAAGTTTCTAAATCGGGTTTTTCAAAAGTGAGTGAAGGATAATCGGTAAAATTAAATCGAGGGAAATCATTTTTTATTCGGAATGGATATGCCATCGCATACTGAATCGGTAATTTCATATCAGGCAAACCCATTTGTGCTTTTATACTTCCATCTTCAAATTGCACTAAACTATGAATGATGCTTTGCGGATGAATGATTACTTCTATTTGTTCGGGCTTTAAATTAAATAACCATTTGGCTTCAATTACCTCTAATCCCTTGTTCATTAAACTGGCTGAATCTATCGTCACTTTGGCTCCCATGCTCCAGTTTGGATGCTTTAAGGCTTGTTCTTTTTTGATCTGAGTTAATTCATCTCTTTTTTTGCCTCTGAACGGACCTCCGCTCGCAGTGAGTATAATTTTTTCAATTTTATTTTCCCACTCACCGGCTAAGCATTGAAAAATGGCGGAATGCTCGCTATCTACCGGATAAATATTTACTGCATTTTCCTGCGCTAGCCTAGTTACTAATTCACCGGCCACCACCAAGGTTTCCTTGTTAGCTAAAGCAATATTTTTTTTGTTTTCAATGGCTTTGATGGTACTGGCTAATCCGGCATATCCAACAATACTGGCCAGCACCACGTCAATACTTTCCATTTCCACAATTTGCTCAACGGATTTTTGTCCGGCAAAAACTTTTATATCATACGACTCGAGCGCTTTTTTTACTGTAAGATATTTTTGTTCGTCGGCAATCACCACGGCATTGGGATTTAATTCTATGGCTTGTTGAATGAGTAATTCTGCATTTCCGTTGGCTACCAATACTTCAGCTGTGAAAATATCAGGATTTGCCTTAATCACTTCTATGGCCTGCGTACCAATGCTGCCTGTTGAACCTAAGATTGCAATTTTTTTTGTTGACATGAGATATAAGGGACGAATTTAATTAAAATAAATTCAATCGTTTTAAAAATGTAAACAATTCAAATTCATTTTTTTTAAATCAAGTATAATGTATTGATTCATTAAAGGATTCAAATTAAGAATAAGCTTTAAAGCTTCATTGGCTAATAGCGTACCCATTACTCCGGGAACGGTAGCCAATACGCCATTTTCAGAACAATCCGGAACATCTTCTTTGGCAGGAGGAACCGGAAAAATAGCTCTTAAATCTTTACTTCCCCTGTAATTAAAAACAGAAAGCTGACCTTCAAATCCTAATATACTTCCATAAACCAAGGGTTTATTGAGTTTCACGCAGGCATCGTTTACGGTATAGCGGGTTTCAAAATTATCGCAACCATCAATTATTAAATCGTAATCTTTTAATAGTTCAGCCGCATTTTCATCATTAATTAAAACATCGTGAGCTATAATATTTATTTCCGGATGCATGAGGTTTAATTTTGTTTTTGCGACATCCACTTTTTTTAAGTTAACATCTTTTTGTCCGAATAATATTTGACGATGGAGATTGGTAATATGTACGGTATCAAAATCAATTATCCCTATTGTTCCAACGCCGGCTGCACACAAATACAAGAGGGTAGGGCAACCCAAACCTCCGCAACCTACTATGGCCACTTTTGCTTCCTTTATTTTTTCTTGTCCCGAAACACCAATTTCGGAGAGCATAATTTGTTTGATGTATTTTCTTTTCTCGTTGTTACTTAGCATAAGAATCAGAATAAACACGGTCCCAATCTTTTAAAACAGGTTCATAACCTTGTTTTTTTATAATTTCCTTAAATTCTGATAAGGTGCGGTTATCATCTATTGTAAATTGTTCTAAACTTTCTTTGGCTACAGCATAACCGCCCGGATTGGTTTTAGATTCTGCACTCATACTGGTTGCGCCCAAGCGAATTACGTTATTTCTGAAATGAGGTGTTTCTCTTGTAGAAATTGAAATTTCTAAATCGGGATTAAACAAACGATAAGCGCAAATCAATTGTAATAATTCCT
This sequence comes from Sphingobacteriaceae bacterium, assembly GCA_016715905.1. Classification (NCBI taxonomy): domain Bacteria; kingdom Pseudomonadati; phylum Bacteroidota; class Sphingobacteriia; order Sphingobacteriales; family Sphingobacteriaceae; species Sphingobacteriaceae bacterium. Next base: position 142,380 of record JADJXI010000004.1, read on the forward strand.
TTTCATGAATGGGATTTTGTACTTCATGAACGCCTTCAGCCGGACGAATGCGAGGAAAGGAAATGGAGTATTTACTTTTCCAATAAACCTTCTGTAAATAATCCAAATGCAAAGCACAAAAGAAGGAATCAATTCTCCAATCATTTAATCCTAATAAAACACCTAAGCCAATTTTATGAATTTCACTCTTACAAGCCCGATCCGGTGTTTCCAATCGGTAATCAAAATTTGATTTTTTTCCTTTAGGGTGAAAAGTGCCGTAATTCTGTTTATTGTATGTTTCCTGATAAACCAATACCGAATAAACACCGGCTTTTTGTAAAGAAAGGTATTCTTCTTCATCAAGGGGTTGCACTTCTATAGAAATATTGGCAAAAAAAGGTTTAATTAATTCTATGGCGTGCAAGAAATATTTTAAATGAACTGTTGCGTTAGCTTCTCCGGTTACTAATAAAACGTGATCAAAGCCCAAGGCTTTAACGGCTTTAGCTTCCTCAATTATTTCCTGATCGTTTAATGTTTTTCTTTTTATTTTATTATCAAAACTGTAACCGCAATACGTACAAATATTATTGCATTCATTACTTAAATACAAAGGAGCATACAACTGAATAATTTTACCAAATCTCTGTTTGGTTAAGGCTTGACTCTTTACCGCCATTTGTTCGAGATAGGAGGAAGCAGCAGGAGAAATTAAAGCTTTAAAATCTTCGGTACTCAACTTATTTTTATTTAAAGCAATTTGAACTTCGGAGGAAGTTTTTTCTGAAATTTCTTTTTCGATCTGCTCGTAATTATAGGTATTGAAGATTTCTTTAAATGTCATTTTTAAAGTTCTTTTAGGAATTCGGTTAAGGGACTAGTAGCCATGCCTGCTTTTTGTATTCCTGCCGGGCTTGCTTCAAAGGCCGTTCGTCCGGCATGAACAGCATCTTTAAATGCTATAGCCATGTTTATTGTATCTTTTGCAGTTGCAATGGCCGTGTTCACCAAAACAGCATCAGCCCCAATTTCCATTGCGTGGCAGGCATGAGAAGGTAAACCAATTCCTGCATCAACAATTACAGGAACGCGACTTTGTTCAATAATAATTTCCAAAAAATCTTTGGTCATTAATCCTTTGTTACTTCCAATGGGTGAACCCAAAGGCATTACAGCAGATGTGCCTGCTTCTTCCAGTAATTTACACAATACAGGATCGGCGTGAATATAAGGCAACACAATAAATCCTTGCTTAGCTAATTCTTCAGTGGCCTTTAAAGTTTCGATTGGGTCGGGTAGTAAATATCTGGGGTCGGGATGAATTTCCAATTTGATCCAATTGGTTTCTAAGGCTTCACGTGCCAGTTGCGCAGCAAAAATGGCTTCTTTTGCATTTCGTGCTCCTGAAGTATTGGGCCAAAGGTTAACGTTTGCTTTTTTTATGGCATCTAACAAATGATCCGATGGTGCATTTATTTCCACACGTTTTAAGGCAACGGTTACCATTTCTGTACCGGATGCGAGAATAGATTGCAACATTTCTTCATCCGATGCATATTTTCCGCTTCCTAAAAATAAACGTGAATTAAACTCTTTGTTTCCTATCGTAAGCATGATCTAATAATGAATTAATTTGATTTATTATTTCTTTTTTATGGGTTGCGTTTGTAATTAAACCGGACACAGCAATACCATATACACCAGCTTGCATTAATCCTTCAATGTCTTTTAGTTCAATTCCTCCAATAGCAAATACCGGAATATTAATTTGTTCGGATTTTAATTGATTCATGATTTTGGTAAAACCTTCTATTCCTAATATCGGACTCAAATTTTCTTTAGTAGAGGTGAAACGCAAAGGACCTAAACCAACGTAATCTGCTTTATTTTGCACATGATTTTTTATTTGATGAAATTCATTAGCGGTTGCTCCAATTTTACCTTTAAATATTTTTTGCGCCTCGAGTAGTGGCATGTCTTTTAGTCCCAAATGTAAACCGTTTGCCCTAACTTGTTGAGCAATTTGTGGAGAATCGTTTAGTGTAAAAAAGGCGTTGTATTTTTCACATTTATTTTTTATTTCATGAGCACAATTTAGAATTTCCTTTTCGCTGCAATTTTTTAAACGCAACTGCACGTGTTTTACTCCGGCTTGCAATGCAGATTCAATATTCCGAAGATGTTCATTCGGATTATGGCCCTGAGATATATAAATTAATTTATGCATGATATCCTAAGGCTGTAGAATTACTATTTAAAAAATGTTCAGTATATATTTTTGCCTTTTCACAGGCTGTTTTAATGTCAATTCCCTTAGCGAGTTCTGCGGTGATGGCCGATGAAAGTACGCAGCCTGATCCGTGCTTAGCATAAATATTTTTTTCAGAAGAAAGAATTTCTATCGTTTCATTTTTGGTAAATAAGGTGTCAATTCCTTTTTTCTCGTTACGATGACCTCCTTTAAGTAATACAGTACAATCATTTAAAACAGACCAATCCAAATTATTTTTTTCCGAACCAAATAATTGTTCAAATTCAATTGCGTTTGGTGTAATCAAGGTAAGCGAAGGCATAATTTTGTACAATAATTTTTTATTACCGTAATCCGCAAAGGAAAAACCGGTAGAAGATTGAATAACCGGATCAACCACTATTTTAATCTTAGAATCGTGCGTCTTAATCATATCGCAGAGTATTTTGAGCCAATGGATATCGGGTATGATTCCGAATTTTACAGCTTTTATGGGATATGCGTTGAGTAGGATATTCAAATCCGATTGAACTTCTTCCACTGTTCTCCACTTCACTGTAATAAATTTTTTTTCAGTTTGTGTTGTAATACCGGTACAAATGCTCAAACCATACACTTTGTTTTGCTCAAAAGTTTTTAAGTCGGCACTTAATCCGGCGCCTGAACTGGGATCTAAACCCGCAATAGTTATCACAAAGGGACGTGCAGTTTGCATATTTCATTTAATGCGGTAAAATTTTCAATTATGGATCCGGGTAAAGACCAAATGGCTCCTAAAGCTGCTACACCTGAAAAACCCATCGCTATTGCGTCAGCAACATGGTGTTGAGTGATGCCGCCAAGCGCATAAATATTTTTATTCGGATTATTTATTTTAAAATTATTCCCGAATTCACTGGTGTAATCTTTTTTTGAAATGCTATTAAAAACCGGACTTAAAAAACAATGATGCCATTGCTTGGATTCTTTTTCAATAAGTTCAGCCTGATGAAATGAAGTACTGAGCTTATAATTTGAAAACTGGCGTGCTTCAAAATCTGCCCTTGCCTTTTCTTTAACGTGAATATAGGAAAGGTTAAATTCTTGGGCAGACGCATAATGTTGGTGAATTGAAATTTTATTTAAGTATTCCGGATTAATTTGACTTAAATATTTAATCTGATCTGAAGAAGACCATCCGGGTTTTCTCAAATGAAAAAATTCCATACCATGATTAAACAATTCGTTCACCAACTTTGTTTCATCATCAATGTCATTTTCATGACTAAATATAATTAAAGCAGGAAGCATTAACTGTATATTTCTGAACCTTTATTTTTAAACTCTTCACTCATTTCATGCATTCCGTTTTCAGCATAATCGCGAATTTCTTGTGTAATTTTCATAGAACAGAATTTGGGCCCACACATGGAACAGAAATGTGCAATTTTTGCTCCATCAGCCGGTAAAGTTTCATCGTGATATTCTCGCGCAGTATCCGGATCGAGTGATAAATTAAATTGATCTTCCCATCTGAATTCAAATCGTGCTTTGCTTAAGGCATTGTCTCTATATTGTGCTCCCGGATGTCCTTTAGCCAAATCAGCAGCGTGTGCCGCCAATTTGTAAGTGATTACGCCATCTTTCACGTCTTTTTTGTTGGGTAATCCCAAATGTTCTTTTGGAGTTACATAGCATAACATAGCTGTTCCGTACCATCCAATCATAGCAGCTCCAATTGCAGAAGTAATATGATCGTATCCGGGCGCAATGTCTGTGGTTAATGGTCCGAGCGTATAAAACGGAGCTTCACTACAACATTCCAATTGTTTTTCCATGTTTTCTTTGATGAGATGCATAGGTACATGTCCCGGACCTTCAATCATAGTTTGAATATCATGTTTCCAAGCAATTTTAGTTAACTCACCTAAAGTTTCTAATTCTCCGAATTGAGCTTCATCATTTGCATCTGCAATGCAACCGGGTCTTAAGCCGTCGCCAAGTGAAAATGCAACATCGTAAGCTTTCATAATTTCGCAAATTTCTTCGAAATGCGTGTACAGAAAATTTTCTTTATGATGCGCTAAACACCACTTGGCCATAATGGAACCACCTCTGGAAACGATGCCGGTGATTCTTTTAGCAGTGAGATGAATATATTTTAGGCGAACTCCGGCATGAATGGTGAAATAATCTACGCCCTGTTCAGCTTGCTCAATCAAAGTATCTTTAAATATTTCCCAGGTTAGGTCTTCCGCTTTACCGTTTACTTTTTCCAAAGCCTGATAAATGGGAACTGTTCCAATTGGTACCGGTGAATTTCTTAAAATCCATTCCCTTGTTTCATGAATATTTTTTCCGGTTGATAAATCCATTATGGTATCAGCACCCCATCGACAAGCCCATACTGCTTTTTCCACTTCCTCTTCAATACTGGAAGTAACGGCGCTATTACCGATGTTGGCATTTATTTTTACTAGAAAATTTCTTCCGATAATCATAGGCTCACTTTCCGGGTGATTGATGTTGTTGGGAATAATGGCTCTGCCTTCAGCAATTTCTTTTCGAACAAATTCAGCGGTAATTATTCCCTTAGGTGTATTCGCACCAAAAGAATTACCTGCATGTTGCTGACTCAATAATTTATATTGCCCGTTTAATTCTTTTTCCAGCAAATCATATTTTTGATTTTCGCGAATAGCAATGTATTCCATTTCCGGAGTAATGATTCCCATTTTGGCGTAATGCATTTGGCTTACATTTTTTCCCTTTTTCGCTTTTAAAGGTTTTTTTAAATGTTCAAAACGAAGATGATTTAATGAAGTATCTTTCAAACGTTCTTCTCCATAAGAAGAAGAAACTGAATTTAATTCTTCAACGTCGTTTCTGTCTAATATCCATTTTTCACGAATACGTTCAATGCCTTTTTTAATATCAATTTTAATATTTGGGTCGGTGTAGGGTCCGCTGGTATCATAAACGGTTACCGGTTTGTTTTCTTCTATTTTACCATTGGCGTGTTTTGTGGGAGAAAGTGTAATTTCACGCATAGCCACCTGAATAGGGTGGATGTTACCTTTTACAAAAACTTTTTTTGAACCGCTGATGGGTTTACAACTGATTACGTTTTGTTCCGGTGTTTTGTCTGATTTACTCATTTTATTCGATTTAAAATTTTATGTTTTAATGTGTAATTTTTATCCACCCTGCGTGGCTTTAATAAATAATACGTGATCGTTTTCTTTTAACTGAAAGGTATTCCATTCCGATTTTTTAATCACCTGTTGATTAACGGCTACCGCCATTCCATTGATTTTATCGCCCACAACCTGTTGCAATAAATAAATTAATTCGGGTTGAGTGATAAGTAGTTTTTCGTTATTTAAGCTAATTTCCATTTCGTATAAATAAACAACTTTAGAAATGGTATGCAGAGTATATTCTGTAACTTTTTCCTACGTCGGTATTACCCGTATCAGGTACTAGGGTATAATCTCAGTCTGTTCGACACCCCTAAAGTTGTAATACAAAATTAAAAAATTAGCGTTGATAAATGGATTTAATAATCTAAAGTAATAAACCATTTCAGATAACTTATTAACTAAAAAAGCCCGAATTATCGGGCTTTGAGATTAAAATTTTTGAAAATCATTAATCGATTACAATTACCAGATATTTGGAAACACTCCAAAACTCACTCGGATTTGTAATTTCAATTTTCTCCACCGGGTTTTCACCTACAATTTTAAATGAACTTTTTGGGTGATTGGTAAGTAGTTTAATTTTTTTAGAACCAATGTTTATTGTTTTTGTTTCTTCAATGTTCACTTTAGTAAAGTATTCTTTATTGAAATCTTCTTTAACCTTGGTAGTTTTTCCAATTCCTATAAAACCACCTTCTTTGGTTACTACATTTTTTTCTTTTAACTCTTTTAAAGTACCGATTGCGAAATATGCTGTATTAATTACTTCTGTTTTTTGTTCGCTTTCAGTTTCAACATTTTGATAATTGGTATTTAAATTAGCCAATTCAATGTGTAAAGCTTCCATCTGACTTTTTAAATCTGCAATTTCTCCGTCTTTTTGATCAATGGCTCTCTGCAAATTTTCAATCATCTGTTCCATACCTTCCATTTTTAAATTCGCATTTTTTAATTTTTTTGATAGGGAAGCAATGCGTGATTTGTTTTTAGACATTAAATCATAAATGGCCTGAATATCTTCTTTAATTTGATTTTGTTTGCTGGTAACATCACCTTGTTTGGCTGCAGAGTTTACAATTTTTTCTTTTTCTTTAATGGAATTTAAATTCTCTTGAATTTCATTAAACGCGCCAACAAATTCTTGTAAGGCAGCTTCCTTCTCTCCTAATTTACCGCCCAATTCATTATTCACAACCTTTAAACTGTCTGCTAAAGGATTAGGTTCTTTCTCTCCGGATCCGCATGAAGTCAGGAATATCATTCCCAAGCTCACCATCATTACTATTGCATGTGATTTTAATCTATTCATACCTCTTTTTATTTTAATACTTTTTGGAACGTAAATGTAACCCTTTCAGGCACAAAAAAAGACGCAAAAAATGCGTCTTTCATCAATTCTTTTGAACCATTTAACAAAATTCGTTATAAACTGCTTTTAAATGTTCTGCAATGGCATTGGCCGACTGACCTTCAATATGGTGTCTTTCAACAAAATGTACTAATTCACCGTTTTTAAACAAGGCAATAGCCGGACTACTTGGCGGATATGGATTAAAGTGTTTTCTGGCTTCAGCAACTGCATCAGTATCAAATCCTGCAAAAACAGTACTTAATACATTAGGCACCTTGGCATTATCAAGGCTCTTTTTAACTCCCGGTCTGCAGGCTCCGGCCGCACAACCGCAAACGGAGTTTACAACCATTAAAACAGTTCCCTGTTCCTTTAAAATATTATTAACTTCTTCCGGGCTCGATAAATCTTTAAATCCTGCCGATGTTAATTCGGCTTTCATGGGTTTTACTATGGCTTCAGGATACATGTGTGAGTTTTTTAGTTTCTACAAATTTACGTACAAAATTAATAGGACTTTTAAGGAAAGAAGTTAAATAGTGTGATATTTTCACTTATTACGGGGGATAGTCAAAGTTTTAGGTTTATCTTATATTTGTTTAATAACAATTAATTATACGTATTAAAAATTTAAGTTTATCGGTATTTGTTCTTATTGGATTTCTATCAAAAGCACAGATAAAAAATCCTGAAAAAATACCCGGAAAAAACACCACGTTTCCACTACCTGTTTTTATTGAAGAAGTAACCCAAACGGACAATGAAATTTGCATTCCTTATAAACGTTATCAATTGGATAACGGATTAAATTTAATCATACACGAAGATCATAGTGATCCGGTTGTTTATGTGGATGTTACTTATCATGTTGGATCTTCAAGAGAACAGCAGGGTAGAAGCGGATTTGCGCATTTTTTTGAGCATATGATGTTTCAGGGTTCAAAAAATGTGGGTGATGATCAACATTTTAAAATTGTGAGCGAAGCCGGCGGAAATATGAACGGAACTACCAATACCGACCGAACAAATTATTTTCAGGTAGTGCCCAGTAATTATTTGGAAACCATGCTTTGGTTAGAATCAGATCGCATGGGATTTTTATTGGATTCTGTTACGCAAAAGAAATTTGAAATTCAACGAGCAACAGTAAAAAATGAAAGAGGTCAGCGTTATGATAATGCACCTTATGGTTTAGAAAGAGAAAAAATAGGTGAAGCTTTGTATCCACAAGGTCATCCTTACAGTTGGTTAACGATTGGTTATATTGATGATTTGAATAGAGTTGATGTAAATGATTTAAAAAGATTTTATATGCGATGGTATGGTCCGAATAATGCGGCCTTAACCATTTCAGGAGATGTAAATACAGATGAGGTGTTATTGTTAGTTCAAAAATATTTTGGAAGTATTGAAAGAGGTCCCGCTGTTTCTCCCATGAAAGTAGCTCCGGTTAAATTAACGGCAAACCGATTTATTTCCTATGAAGATAATATTAAATTTCCCATGGTAACCTTAGTGTTTCCAACGGTAAAGGATGGAGAAAAGGATGATGTGGCTTTGAGTATATTGGGAGATATTTTATCCGGACATGAGAGTTCACCGTTAAGAAAAGCATTTATCAATTCTAAAAAAGCCAGTGCGGCATATGCCTTTCAAATGTCACGCGAACTTGCAGGGCAATTTCAGATTTCCGTTCGTGCTAATCCGGGCACATCTCTGTCAGCCACCTATGCTGAAATTAAAACCGCATTGGATACCTGGGAAAAAAGTGGCATAAGCGATGAGGATTTATTGAAGTTTAAAGCACAGTATAAAAGTCATTTGTATGATCGCTTGCAAACTGTACAGGGAAAAGGAGCAACCTTAGCTTCTAATTTTGTTTTAATGGGCGATGCAAACGATATTAAAAAACAGATAAAGCTATTTGAAACGGTTACAAAAGAAGATATCAAAAGAGTGTACAATACCTATATCAAAAACAAAGCTTGTGTAATAAGCAGTTTTGTTCCGAAAGGACAAAGTAACTTAAAGGCCGGACCTGATAATTGGAAAATGTATGAAAGAAAAATTGAAGCCGAAAGTGCAGAGTACAAAAATTTATCTTACCAAGCACCGGTAGAAGATTTTGACCGTTCAAAAAAACCTACAGCCGGACCCGCACATCATGCACGTATACCTTCATTTTACACCGCAACTTTGGTGAATAATATTCCTTTAATAGGTGTAGTAGAGAATGAAATTCCTAAAATTGATATTGTGGTGAGTTTTAAAGCGGGTCATGATTATGAATCTCTTGATAAAGCAGGGATAGCCGGTTTAACTGCAGCTATGTTGATGAAAAGTACACTCAAAACCAGTGTTTCAGATTTTGAAGATAAATTAGATTTATTAGGCGCTAATGTTCATATTCATGCCGGAGCAGAAGAATTTCAAATGAGTATTACCTCTCCAAAAGAAAATATTTCTGCCGTAATTAAACTAGCTGAAGAAGCCTTATTGCAACCTAAATTCGACCCGTCGGAATTTGAATTGGTAAAGAAGCAGTTGTTGGATCGTATCTCGCAATCAAAAAGTAACGCATCGCAAATTGCAAATCTTGCTTTGGATGAGTTGTTATACGGTAAAACAAATCGTAAAGGTTTGCCTGCTAATGGAACTACCGAAACCGTTCAATCCATAACCATTGATGATATTAAAAATTACTACAATCAATTAAATGCTTCTATGTTATCGGTTGCGGTAAGTGGTGATATTACAAAAGAAGAGGCGATAAAGAATTTAGAATTTATAAAAAAGGTAAAGACCGGAAATCCAATTGTATTGTCGCCTCAAAATGTGCCTGCAATTGAAAAAACTAAAATTTATTTTATTGAAAAGAAAAATGCACCTCAAAGTGAAATCCGAATGGCTTATGTAGCCTTACCTTATGATTGCTGTGGAGAATATTTTAAGGCCAATGTGATGAATTTTAGTTTTAGCGGCGCCTTTAATTCAAGAGTAAATTATTTATTGCGTGAAATAAAAGGGTGGACTTATGGCACAAGAGGAGCTTTTCATGGAGGAAGAACGGATGGTAATTATGTGATTAGTGGCGGTTTCAAAGGAAATGCCACGGATAGTACGTTAATTGAATTGTTCAGAGAAATTAAAAATTATGCCGATAATGGAATAACTGAAAGTGAATTGGAATTTACTCGTCACGCCATTGCACAATCCGATGCCTTAAGATACGAATCTTCTTTGCAAAAACTTTATTTTGTAAAAAGAATCATGGATTATGGTTTAAGCGCCGACTACGTTAAAGATCAGGTGAAAGTACTTGATGCCTTAACGGTTAATGATGTAAATCAAATAGCCAAAAAATACCTGCCTTATAATAATATGATAGTTTTAGTGGTTGGAGATAAAACGCAAAATTTGGAAAAAATAAAACAATTGGGTTATGAAGTGATTGAAATTCAGAATGAAAGTAAAAAAGACTAAAAAAAATTGCTTTTTTATGCCATAAATTGATGCTAAATTAGAAACCTGAATTAACAAGTATGAATTACGATATTATTATTATAGGAAGTGGTCCGGGTGGTTACGTAACTGCCATTCGCGCATCGCAATTGGGATATAAAGTAGCTGTGGTAGAAAAAGAAAGTTTAGGCGGCATTTGTTTAAACTGGGGCTGTATTCCAACCAAAGCATTATTAAAAAGTGCTCAGGTATATGAGTATTTAAATCATGCCAAAGATTATGGCATCAGCGCTGAAAACATTAAAGCTGATTTTAGCGGAGTGGTAAAAAGAAGTAGAGATGTGGCCGAAGGTATGAGTAAGGGAGTTCAATTTTTAATGAAAAAAAATAAAATTGAAGTGATTGTTGGAACAGCCAAAGTTAAACCCGGTAAAAAAGTGGATGTAACCGGTGATGATGGAAAAATAAATACGTATTCAGCCAATCATATCATTATTGCAACGGGTGCACGTTCACGCAAGCTTCCAAATTTACCGCAGGACGGGAAAAAGATTATTGGTTACAGAGAAGCGATGGTTCTTCCAAAACTACCTAAAACAATGATTGTTGTAGGAAGTGGTGCAATTGGAGTGGAATTTGCTTACTTCTATGCAACCATGGGAACTAAAGTAACTATTGTTGAATTTTTACCAAACATTGTTCCGGTTGAAGACGAAGATGTAAGTAAACAATTAGAAAAGTCACTTAAAAAAATCGGAATTGAAGTAATGACCGATGCGTCGGTAGAATCTGTTGATACCAAATCAGACACTTGCAAAGCTACGGTTAAAACAAAAAACGGTAATGTAACCTTGGAAGCAGAAATTGTATTATCTGCTGTGGGTATTGAAGCGAATATTCAGGGAATTGGATTGGAAGAAACCGGAATAAAAACAGATAAAGGAAAAATTGTAGTAGATAAATTTTATGCCACCAATGTTCCGGGTTATTATGCAATAGGAGATTGTGTTCCGGGTCAGGCTTTAGCACATGTGGCCAGCGCCGAAGGAATTACTTGCGTTGAAAAAATTAAAGGCCTGCATGTGGATCCAATAGATTATAATAATATTCCGGGTTGTACCTATTCTCAACCTGAAATTGCCTCCGTTGGTTTCACCGAGAAAAAAGCTAAAGAGGCAGGTTATCAAATAAAAGTTGGTAAATTTCCTTTTACTGCATCCGGTAAAGCTAAAGCAGCCGGTGCAAGCGATGGTTTTATAAAATTAATTTTTGATGCAAAATACGGGGAGTTATTGGGCGCTCATATGATTGGGGCCAATGTTACCGAAATGATTGCAGAATGTGTTGCTTTAAGAAAATTAGAGACAACAGGTCATGAATTAATTAAGACCGTGCATCCACATCCAACCATGAGCGAGGCTATTATGGAAGCGGCCGCTGCAGCATACGGTGAGGTGATTCATTTGTAGGGTAATTCGATTAGGTTAACCTAACATTCTTGTAATTAGTCTAATATTCATCAAAAATTGACTATTGTCAATTCTTTTATTTTGAGTCTGTCCAATTTGGAACTACATTTAGTGTAGAATTTTATAACAGATGAAAAAATCAAACCTTAAAAGTATCCTTCTGATATTTTTTATTTCGTTTTTTTCAATTCCACTAAATGCAATCACTGTAACAGTAAATAATACCAATGATGCCGGCGTGGGTTCATTGCGGGAAGCGATTGCCATTACAAATACAACTGTAGGTAACGATTATATTAATTTTAATTTAGGAGTTGGTGGTCCATTCACTATTACACTCTTATCCGCTTTGCCTGCCTTAACCGATAACGCAGGTGTTTTTATTAATGGTTGGGATAATGCCGGAAACCCCGGAACGCCAAATAGTATTGCAATCTTTAGTACAAGCATAGCTACACCATTGAATCCGGTTTATAAAATTATACTGGGTAACGGAAATAATATTCCCGTTGGTTTAACGATTTCAAGTTCTAATAATTTAATTCAGGGTTTGGTATTAAATGATTTTGGTGATGGAACTCCAAGTGCGAATGATATGTGTATTAGTTTGGCGGGCTCAAGTAATACCATAATTGGTTGTTATTTAGGTATGGCTGATGATGGGTCAACAATGGGGGCCAAACCATATTACGGCATCTATTGTACACGAGCTAATAATTTAATTGGTGATGGTACAAATGCAGGCGTAAACTTAATTTCGGGAATGGGAGGAAGTGGAGGTGTGAAAATTTATTTTGCCGGTGCAACTGCAACGGCCAATATTGTAAGAGGAAATATTATCGGCTTGCAATCAAACGGAACAAGTGCATTAACGGCTTCCTCAACGGGTATATACCTATTAAATCCTGCAAACTCCAACACCATTGGCGGAACAGGAGCTTTTGATGGAAATTTAATTTCAGGAAACAGAGGGACGGGAATTGTGATCAGTTCTTACTCCAATGTCATTCAAGGTAATTTTATTGGGCCATTGTCTGATGGTATTACAGGTTTGGTAGGTACGCAACAAAGTAATGGTATGAGTAATAGCGGTTGGTATAATCTTATTGGTGGTTCTGCCGCCGGGGCTCGAAATGTGATTGCCGGAAATCCGAATTTAGGGATGGATATGAGTGGTAGAAATAATATTATTCAAGGGAATTACTGGGGCACAAATAAGTTAGGTACAGGAAGATTAATTGGTGTTGGCGGTTCTGGAATGGCTGTAAATACAGGTACAGGTAATTTAATAGGGGGGCCCGGCCCCGGAGAAGGAAATCTAATTTCCGGAGCGAGTAATATGGGAATTTGGGTTTTAAATCAGGCAACTAATGTTGGCAACACTATTCAACAAAACACCATTGGATTAGCTGTGGGAGCAACTGCCTCACTTACCGGTGGAGGAAATAGTACAGGAATATTGATGTCTCCCGGTGCCAGAGGTAATATTATTGGTGGAAATTCAGCAAATACGCGTAATATAATTTCAGGGAATACAACCGGAATTTCAATGGGTGGCGCTTATGTGAACACCATTACGGGAAATTATATAGGTCCTTCCGGAGATGGTCTTACTCGTGTGATTGGTACCAATCAAACATATGGAATCAGCATGTCAAATGGTTCATTAAACGCAATCGGAAATACCGGTGCGGGAGATGGGAATGTGATTTCAGGTAACACATCTTATGGTATTTATATGTCGGCAGTATCTGCATCTTTAAACACCATTGTTCAAAATACCATTGGCCCTAATCCTGCAGCAAGCGGAACCTTAACAAATGCTACTAACCAAACCGGTGTTTACATGAGCAATGCTAAAGATAATGTTGTAGGTGGATCGGGTGGTGCATCAACAAGAAACATAATTTCTGCAAACAGTAATGGTGTAGTGATAACCGGTGCAACCGCTACTAATAACGTGGTTCGTGGAAATTACATTGGTTTGGCCGGAGATGGAATAAATAGAATTATAGGTAGTACGCAATCGTTTGGTGTGCAATTAAATCCTCCTGCATTTAGTAATACCATTGGTGGATTACAAGCCGGTGAAGGTAATGTAATGTCGGGGAATTCTGTTGGTGGTTATTATGGAATCGGAAATACAGTTGGGAATGCGTATTTAGGAAACATTATTGGCTTACAAGCTAATGGATTAAACGTAGTTACAGGAGCCACACAATCAAGAGGGATGGATATACATGGATCGGGTTTATTGATTGGCGATATTGGCGGGTATGGTAATATTATTTCCGGAAACACAAATATCGGAATTTATAATGCCTTGGCTACGGGTTCAAATAATATTATTCGTGCTAATCATATCGGACCCGGAATTAACGGTTTGCAGGTTGCCGGCGCTGTACAGGCAACAGGAATTCAATTGCAACAAAGTGTGAGTAATTATACGGTTGGCGGTTATTTGGGAGCTGTGGGTCAAAATCCCCAAGGTAACCGCATTGCTTTTAATACCGGAAATGGCGTAAATGTTACTTCAACTCCTGCAGTGGGGCACATGATTTCAAGAAATTTAATTTATTCCAACGGCGTAGGCGCAACTCAATTTCCAATCAATTTAAATTATGGAGTTAATCAAGGCAATAATGGTAAACCTGCTCCCGATATTGTTACGTATACAACCTCCATTGTTACAGGCAGTGGTGCTGTTACTGCAGGTGTTGGTGATACGGTAGAAGTGTTTGCCAATACAAGCGGAAATTGTAAAGACATGTCTATTTATAAGGGAAGTACATTAGCGGATGCGGTTGGAAACTGGACATTAACGGGTATCACTATTAATCCGGGCGAAAGTGTTTTGGCTACTGCACGCTCTCTAGCAAATAACAATACTTCTCAAACAAGTACTTGCACGGTGCCTTTGCCAGTAGAAGTGGTAGCTTTTTCCGCTTTTTGTATGGGAAATAAGGTGAATGTTTATTGGACCACCATCACTGAATTAAATAGTAAAATATTTAGAATAGAAAGATCAGTTGATGGAGTAAATTTTGAAAGAATAGGGGAGCTTGCTGCCGCCGGACACAGTACTCAAAAATTGAATTATACTTTAGTTGATGAGCATCCGCTTAAAGAAACCGTGTACTACAAATTAATTCAAGAGGATATTTCAGGTTTAATTCAGGAGTTTATTTTGGTTTATACCAATGATTGCGATGCTAAATCTTTAACAAATTTTCTTTTTCCTAATCCGGCTAACTCAAATGTGAATTTGGTTTTACCCGGGTTTTTTGGAAGAGAAGTTAAAATTGAAATAATTAGTGTGTTAGGTAAAGTTGAAAAATCAATAATATTATTTGTTGAAACTCCACTGAATGAAATTGATATTGCTGATTTGAGTAAGGGTGTTTATTTTGTTCGTCTGCTTTCTGCAGACCGAAATGAAGTTTTGCGCTTAACTATTGATTAACTACTCAACACCTCAATCAATTTTTCTAAATCCGGATTTAATTTTTCAATGTGCTTCACCGCTTTTTCAAATGGCGTAAAGGTCACCGTTTTATCGATTAATCCAACCATTACATTTTTTCGTCCGGCCTGAATGGCTAAAACAGCTTGATGTCCCACTACCGAAGCGTTTACTCTTTCCATGCAGGTAGGATTTCCCCCTCTTTGAATGTGGCCTAAAATACTCACACGCATATCAAATTCCGGAAAATTATTTTTAATGAGGTTGGCAATTTTATAAGCTCCTCCGTGATCATCCCCTTCAGCTACTATAATTATTTTACTGCTTTTTGATTTTCTCCATTCCTTCATTTTTAAAATGAGTGTTTCTAAATCTCCTTTTATTTCGGGCACAAGCAACGCGTCAGCTCCACAGGCAATCGCACTTCTTAATGCAATTAGCCCTGCATCTTTTCCCATTACTTCCACCACAAAAACCCGGTCATGACTCTCAGCTGTATCTCTCAATCTGTCCACTGCTTCCACAACGGTGTTAATTGCCGTGTCATATCCAATGGTAAAATCAGTACCTATTAAATCATTATCTATAGTTCCGGCACATCCAACAATGGGTATATTCAAATGTTTGTTCAATTCAATGGCGCCTTTAAAACTTCCGTCACCTCCTATAATTACTAATCCATCTACTTGATGTTGTTTTACCGTAGCAACAGCTTTTTGCAAGCCTTCGGTAGTCATAAATCTTGCACTGCGTGCGGTTTTTAAAATAGTTCCTCCACGGTGTATAATTCCGGATACGCTTTCCTGGTCATCACTTTAAAATCATTGTCAATTAATCCTTCGTATCCTCTTATAAAACCAACTACTTCAATTTGTTGAAATAATGCAGTTCGCACAATAGCCCTAATACAAGCATTCATTCCCGGAGAATCTCCGCCTGATGTTAAAATTCCAATCTTTTTTACCATGATACTAATTTAAGTAAAAATAATTTTGTTTGAATTGACAGGAATCATTTCCCCCTCGCTATAAATAATTTTAAAGCCATTAAGCAATTTGGCACTTTATCTTAACTTTACGGCATGGGACGAATTTTAGCCATAGATTACGGAAGTAAAAGAGTGGGTTTGGCCGTAAGTGATCCCTTGCGATTAATTGCGGGTGGTTTAACTACCATACATAGTAAAGATGTGGTGGAATACCTCAGTGCTTATTTTTTAAAGGAACAAGTGGATGTGATTGTGGTGGGTGAACCTAAAACCTTAATGAATAAAAAAAGTGATAGCGCCCGTTTTATAGATCCCTTTGTTCGCCATCTCGAAAAAAAATTCCCCGATAAAAAAATTGTGCGTTACGATGAGCGTTTTACTTCGGCTATTGCACAACAAACTATGTTAATGGGCGGGGTGAAGAAAAAAGATAGGCAAGTAAAAGAAAGTGTAGATTTAATTAGTGCAATAATTATTTTGCAGGATTATATGAGTTTCACGAAAGAGTAATGATTTTTTTTGGGCGCCTGTTCGCGCTTTCGCTGCAAGCCGGTTAAAATTTTGTAGTATTTGTTTGGCTGCGGTGGCTTCCGTTGGTCGCCTCCCTGCCTACCGCAGGCAGGCTCGCTCAATAAATACTAAACAAAATTTTGCACCGGGCTTTTCGCTCAATCGCTGGCGCAATATATTCTCACTTTTATAGTTGAGTAAATAATATAATTGCCTTAATTAGTGCAATAATTATTTTGCAGGATTATATGAGTTTCACGAAAGAGAAATGATTTTTTTTACGATTTATTGTGCCAGCCTGCGGTGGGCGGGCTTAACGCAATTTGAATAAACTTTAAAGTTACTCCACCCACAAAACCATTCCTTTTAAATATTCTCCTTCGGAGAAAAAGAGCATGCCTAAAATATTAAAAATAATAAAAACATTTAAGGTTGTTTAATAATGGTCTTATTGAAATTATTTGAACCATTGTTGGATTTTAATATATATACACCAGGAGTCAAATCAGAAAGATTAATGTAGTGATCTCCATTTTCAAATTGTTTGCTCCATATTTTATGTCCCATTAAATCAAAACACTCAAAGTTTTCAGCCTTCATGCTATTATTCAGAAGATGAATATGATCAAAAGCGGGATTTGGATAGATTAAAAATGTTTTATTAATATCATTATAGTTATTTATCGAATTACAAATCAGCACAGTCAAAGTAAAACTTTTTTCGCTACTACAACCATAAAATGAAGTTCCGGTTACCGTGTAGTTTGTAGTTAATGTTGGATTCACAACTTGAAGATTGCCTATTGTACCTGGACTCCAAGAATAATTATCAGCACCAATTGCTGATAATGTAGCTGTTTCTCCTAAACAAATTTGTGAATGACTACTCAAAATATTAATAGTGGGTAACGAGTAAACGATAATGGTAGAAACACCTGTTCCAGAACAATTATTTAAACTCGTGCCAATAACTGAATAAGTTCCGCTGACGCTAGGAGTAATAATTACGTTTTGGGAATTGCTGCCATTAAACCAAGTATAAGAATTTGCACCTAAAGCGTTTAATGTATAAGATTGAAATAAGCATAACGATCCGCTATTTACAGAAATTGTCGGAATAGGGTTAACAACAATCACAGTTGAACCTGTTGATGTACATCCTAATGAACTACTGCCAACAACAAAGAATGTAGAAGTAAATATTGGACTTACTACAGGATTGCCTCCAGGATAGGTATACGATTGAGCACCTGAAGCTGATAAAGTAAAATTTGATCCGCTGCAAATCGTTCCTGAATTAATAGAAAGAGTAGGTGAAGAGGCCACAATCACATTTACCGTTGCAATATTTGACGAAAGACAACCGGATAAGCTAGCACCGATTACTGTGTAAGTTGCATTGCTTGTTGGTGAAACCACCGCGCTTCCTCCTTCATAGGTATAGCTATTTGCTCCTGTCGGCAATATTGTAAAATTAGTTGCAGGACATATAGTCCCATTGTTAACCGAAATAGTAGGTAGTATATTTACTAGAACGGATATAGAATTGCTTGATGCCAAACACCCAACTGAATTTGAGACAATAACAAGATAATTGCCCGTCTGATTAGTTGAAATGCTTTGTGTAGTAGCTCCGTTGCTCCAAGAATAGCTGTTGGCGGGAGAACTTGATAAAGTTACACTTCCTCCCTGACAAAAAGTTGTTGTTCCGCTTGCTGTGATGGTAGGTGTATTCATTGAACAAAGTTTCATGATGAAATTTTTTCCGGGCGAAGTATATGAAAGGGTGTATGTACCTGCGCCGGGGTCAAAGTCACAGATCTTATCAAATGATCCTGTTATACAAGTATTTCCCCCTCCGTCTAAACAAAGAGAATATCCGGTGTCCACACCTATTGAACCCATTTTTCCTGAGTTGATCAGGTTCCCCGTTGGTGACAATTTATTTATGAAAATATCTGTAGATCCCATTGAAGTTAGATATAAGAATCCTGGACCAGGATCAAAATCACAAGTACCAGAAAACCTTCCGGTAGTATAGATATTACCAGAAACATCGCACTTTATCGAATATCCGGCATCACCACTGTTGCCACCTAATTGCCTTGCCATAATAAAATTGCCATTAGGATCCAGCTTACTGACAAAAGCATCTGTTTGCCCAGAACTGGTAAGCCAATATTGTGAGAAAGGGTTAGGGTCAAAGTCGCAAATGGTGCTGAAAACACCTGTTGTGAAAATGTTACCCACGTTATCAACGAAAATTGATAATGCTTCATCCCAGGAACTGCCGCCTAATTGTCGTGCAAATTGCAAAGCGCCAGAACTATTGTATTTGCAAATAAAAATGTCGGCAAGACCAGAAGCTGTTAATGATGTTACACCTAATCCAAAATCAAAATCGGTTACTCCCTGATGTGAGCCGCAAATATATACGTTACCACTGATATCGTTGGTTAAGGCATAAGCAACATCATTATTAACAGAGCCGGAAACGCCGGCCCAAACAAAATTTCCTGAAGCATCAAGCTTGTGCAGAAATAAATCGGACATCCCTCCATTACTGGATAGTGTGAAGGTACCGGGCCCTGTATCAAAGTCATAAGTACCTCCAAACTCCCCGCAAGTATAGATATTACCGCTCATGTCAGTGCTAATACCATAACCATAACCTGATCCAGCTCCTGAAAAAGTTCTAACCCAAACAAAATTGCCGGAGGGATCTAGCTTATGAATAAATACGTTAAGACTTGGGCTAAATACGCTGAATATTCCGGGTCCTGTGTCGAAATCGCAATTCCCCTGGAATGTTCCAGTAGTGAAAATATTTCCTGATGCGTCAATTGTGATGTCATATCCTTTATTCAGAACAGAGCCGCCGAACTGGCGTGCCCAGATCAAATTACCATTGACATCCAATTTGCTGATAAAAACTGCATCAATACCGTTCGCAGTTAATGTGAAAATTCCCGGACCGGGATCGAAATCTGCGGTACCACTAAATGTACCAGTAGTGTATATGTTTCCAAGAATATCAATTTTTACTGATCTACTTTCTGCGCTAAAAGTATCTGCAAAATTCTTAGCCCATTGAAAACCGATACCCTGTCCAATTAATGTTGAAACAAATAAACAAAATATAGCCAAGATCTTAATTCTGATCACAACCAAATATAACTATAAAAAGCACAATAGTCAATACTGATTGTACATGATGAATTTTTGGCAACTAAGTAAATTATATTACAAAAGCTAAATTATCAATTACAGTGATATGTATTTTTTTTGCGCAAATCATTCTCACTCCACCCACAAAACCATTCCTTTTAAATATTCTCCTTCGGGGAAAAAGGGAATTACCGGATGATCGGCCGGTTGGTTGAGGTAATGCAATATTTTTACATTTCTTCCAGACTCAATGGCTGAAGCAGTAATGGTATTGTAAAATAAAAATTTATCAACTACACCACTGCAACTAAAGGTAAATAGTAAACCGTTAGTTTTAATTAATTTTAATGCGGTTGCATTCAGGCGTTTGTAAGCCTGCACGGCGTTGTGCTTACTGTCTCGGTTTTTTGCAAATGCCGGCGGATCTAAAACTATAATATCGTACAAATCTTTTTTATCTTTTAAAAACTCAAAAGTATCAATGGCATAACTGCTGTGGTTTTTACAGTTGTTTAATTCAATATTTTTATTGCATAGGTCAATGGCCGTTTTACTAATGTCAATCGATTCAACTTGCGTGGCTCCGTTTTTGGCTGCGTAAACCGAAAAACCTCCGGTATAAGAAAAAGTATTTAATACAGTTTTTCCCTGACTGTATTTAGCGAGCAACTTTCTGTTTTCTCTTTGATCGATAAAAAATCCGGTTTTTTGCCCGTTTACAAAATCAATTTTAAAAATATGTCCGTTTTCTTTCACCAGCACTTCTTCTTGCGCGCCCACAATAAAACCATTTACGGCTTCCGGTGCAAATTGTTTGGGTAAGGTTTCGGCACTTTTATCGTAAATACTTTTTAGGGATGAGCCGAATACTTCTTGTAAGGCTTCGGCAATGGTTTGCCTTTGTAAATAAATTCCGTAGGAATGTGCTTGAATAACCAAATGACCGTTGTAATTATCAATAATTAAGCCCGGGGCGCCATCGCCTTCACCAAAAAATAAACGATACACATTGGTGTTTTCATTTTGAATAGGTAATAACGCTCTGTATAATTTGGCCTTACTTATTTTTTCAATCCAAAAAGTTTTATCAATCTCCACTTGCTTAAACGATAAAATGCGAATGGCAATGCTTCCGTTAGCAAAATAACCGGTAGCTAAATAAGCATTTTGTGCAGAATAAATTTCAACAATACTACCTTCGTTTATTTCTCCTTCTTTTTTATGCATAGCTCCTGAAAAAATCCAAGGATGCCTGCGCAAGGGTGAAGTTTCTTTGCCTTTATGTAATGTAATTTTTGGGTAAGTCATATTAATGTCATCTCAATGCTATTAAACCTATAATTATCAAATTTCGGAAGAAAATAATGAACTTAAATTTTTGAAAACAAAAAATTAGTTTTAATTTAATTCCCTAAAATCATCAATAATGTTAGAACTTAATTCAACCTTTGTACATGAATTCTCTTTTTCGCAGGAAGAGGTAAATCAATTTGCTAAAGTAACCGGTGATAATAATCCGGTGCACACGGATGCGGCATTTGCTGCAAATACTATGTTTAAACGACCAATTATGCATGGTATGTTGGGTGCAGCTTTGTTTAGTAAAGTATTTGGAACTTTATTTCCGGGTGAAGGAACAATTTATTTGAAGCAATCTTTAAGTTTTTTAAAACCCATGTATGTGGATGTAGTTTATGAAGCTGTATTTACTGTGAAGGAAGTGATAAAGGAAAGAAACCGGGCAACTGTAGAAACATTGATTAAAGATAAGTCAACAGGAATTGTTTGTACCAGCGGAGAAGCCACGGTTATGAATATGTCAAAAATAAAATAGCATGGATAAAAAATCGAATAAGCGTGTTGTTTTGGTTACCGGTGCCACCGGTGGTTTAGGAACTGCCATGTGTAAAAAATTACATAAGGATGGTTATAAAGTAATCGGTAATTATCACACTAAAACAAAAGCAGATGAGTGGTTGATAAAAATGAATAAAGAAGGGATTCACGTTGATTTGTTTTTTGGTGATGTTTCGGATTGGAATAGCACAGTAGACATGATTAAAGAAATTGAAGAAAAAGTTGGTCCGGTTGATATTTTGGTGAACAATGCCGGTATTACACGCGATAGTCGGTTAATTAATATGAAACCGGAAGATTGGAAAGCGGTAATTTCCACTAATCTGGATTCGGTTTTTAATTGCACTAAAAATGTAATTCAGGGAATGATTGATAGACAGTTCGGAAGAATTATCAATATTTCATCGGTGAATGGGCAACGCGGACAGTTTGGACAAACCAATTACAGTGCCGCAAAGGCAGGAATGCACGGATTTACCAAATCATTAGCTATGGAAGTTGCAAAATATGGTGTAACCGTAAATACCATTTCACCCGGCTATATTGGCACGGATATGGTAATGGCTGTACCCGAAAAAGTATTAAATCAAATTGTTGCACAGGTTCCTTTAGGCCGATTAGGCGGAACGCAAGAAGTAGCTCACCTGGTAAGTTTTTTAGCCAGTGATGAAACGAGTTTTATTACCGGAGCTAATTACAGCATAAACGGCGGACAGCACGTTTATTAAAAATAATTTTTAAAGTCTATTTTTCATTGACTTTTCGAAAGAATTATTTTGTAGAGATAAAAAATTTTCAATTATTAATGGAGGCTTAGCGCAAGGGATAGTAGTGTAAATCCTTTTGTGAGAAACGAACAAAAGATTGAAACGTCCGACACTCCGCCGAGGCGGAGGAAGCCCGACCCCCCAACAGGAAAATGATTACGTGAAGATGAAATGATTATTTTTCTGTTGGGGGGCACGCCCATACTATTCTACATTATTAAAAGAAAATGGAAAATTAGACGATGTTATTTAGACCAAATTGCAAATTTACCCCTTAATTAGGGGTTGTTATACTTAATTAAAAAAGCTATTTTAGCCGACATTAATTTTTATTATGGCAGACACACAAGCTCAAAAAGGTCACCCGAAAGGACTCTATGTTTTATTTGTGACAGAAATGTGGGAACGTTTCAGTTACTATGGCATGCGTGCCATTTTTGTATTATTTCTTACCAAAGCCTTATTGTACGATAAAGCCTTTGGAAGTGATATATATGGAAGTTATACCGGATTAGTTTATTTAACGCCGCTTTTGGGCGGTTATATGGCCGACCGTTATTGGGGAAATCGTAAATCAATTATTGTGGGTGGAGTAATGATGGCCATTGGCCAATTCATAATGTTTATGGCCGGCTCGTTTTATGAAAATGTAGATATGGCCAGAATTTTAATGATGGGCGGATTAACGGCGCTTATTTTAGGGAATGGATTTTTTAAACCCAATATATCTACCATGGTAGGGCAATTATATCCGCAGGGAGATAAGCGGGTAGATTCGGCCTTTACTATTTTTTATATGGGAATTAACTTAGGTGCTTTTTTTGCGCCATTAGTTTGTGGTTATTTAGGTGATACCGGAAATCCCGGAGATTTTAAGTGGGGCTTTTTAGCGGCTTGCTTTGGTATGATACTGAGTTTAATTTTATTTATTTGGTTAAAAGATAAATATATTGTTACACCCGATGGTAAACCCATTGGTTCGGGACCCAATAACAAAAGAGATACTACAGATATTGATACAGTACAAGAAGCCAAATCGGAATTTTCATCCGGGCAAATATTAACCTGGTTATTGATTGAAGCCGGTTTATTTACTTTATTTTTCTTTTTAGGACAGGGAGTAATTGGTTCATTTATATTTTCACTTTCTATTGCTGCGCCCGGATTTATAATTTCGGACAAATCATTAACCAAAGTAGAGAAACAAAGAATTTCGGTTATTTATATAGTTGCATTTTTTGTGATTTTCTTTTGGGCAGCCTTTGAACAAGCCGGTGCATCACTTACCTTTTTTGCCGAAGAGCAAACCGATAGAACATTGATGGGAACAGTTATACCGGCCAGTTACTTTCAATCCATTAACGCGGTAGCTATTGTAATTTTTGCTTCGGTGTTTGTAGCCATTTGGGGCTTTTTAGGTAAAAGAAATATGGAACCGGCTTCGCCTTACAAACAATCCATAGGTTTATTTTTATTGGCCTTGGGTTATTTGGTTATTGCTATTGGTGTAAAAGGAATTGATCCTTCAACTAAAGTGAGTATGATGTGGTTAATTAGTTTATATACCATACACACCTTTGGTGAATTGTGTTTATCGCCAATAGGCTTATCGATGGTAAATAAATTAGCGCCAATAAAATTTGCTTCCTTATTAATGGGCGTTTGGTTTTTATCAACTGCAGCTGCAAATAAATTTGCCGGCACCTTAAGTTCTTATTATCCGGAAACCATGATTTTAGCTTCTTCTATTGAAAGTCAGCAAACGGAAAAAGGAGTAAGTTTAACTACTAAATTGGATAAGGCTGAAGATATTAACGGGAAAAAATATTTGAGTATTGATTTGGTTTCTTTTGCTGAAGTGAAAGATGTTGAAGTGAAAACTGCTATTCAGAAAGAAGTATTTAAAGATTCTTTGATTAAAGAAAAATCGTTTATGGGTTATAACATAAATAGTTTATATGCATTTTTTATGTTGTTTGTGGTGATGGCCGGAATTGCTTCTGTAATTTTATTCTTCTTAAGCAAACTCTTGCTGAAGATGATGCACGGGGTCAGATAAATTTTTTAAAATAAGAATAAAAGCCCGAAAAACTATTCGGGCTTTTTTATTTTGAAGCGTATTCCAATATACAACATTCTACCATAAATGGGTCCCCAGGTCATGGCCGCATCAAAGTATTTAGAGTAGGGTGCCGCAGAAGCCACTATGGGTTGGAGTTGTTTAAAATCCAATGCATTTTCAACGCCCAAGTACGCATTAAATTCGCTGTTGTTGAATTTGTGCAAATAAGTTATTTGTCCTAATACATTATAAAATTCAGGTGAGTTGGATGCCAATTGGTATTCGGGTGGATTTTGATCGGTAAAAGGTAAACGCTTACTTCCGTTGTATTGCGCGGTGGCATCAAACATCCAAT
This sequence comes from Sphingobacteriaceae bacterium, assembly GCA_016715905.1. Lineage (NCBI taxonomy): Bacteria > Pseudomonadati > Bacteroidota > Sphingobacteriia > Sphingobacteriales > Sphingobacteriaceae > Sphingobacteriaceae bacterium. Next base: position 167,247 of record JADJXI010000004.1, read on the forward strand.
GTTCATTCTTAGTTTCGTAAGAAAAATTAATAAAGGCTCTGTCGCGGGCAACCAAATATTTCTGACGCATTTCGGTTTTATATTTTTGTTGGTTATCTACATAACGGTAAGCTGTTTTTACAAAAAGTCTTTTTCTGATTTCCCATCCAAATTCAATTTGCGCGGTGTTGGAAAAAGAATAACCGTCTAAGTTATAAATGTATAGGGCTTGTGGATTTTCATCCGCATCAATAATTACTTGTGAGGTAAATTCAGTTCTGTATAAATCAATGGTTACATAAGCTTCTTTATAATTTAATTTAAACTTTTGCGTGAAGTTGATTCCGTAGTTCCAGGCTCTTTCCGGATTTAAGCCAAAGGGTAAAGTGCTGTCTTTCATTTCCACTATCCAATTGCGTGAGGTGGCCATAAAATTTACATTGTCCGCAAAAATATTAGCGGTGCGCAAAGCTCTTCCGGCGCTGATGCGTGCAACCGAATTTTCACTGAATGCAAATCGGGCATGTACACGGGGAGTAAAAAATAAACCATAGTAATTATTATAATCCATTCGGTTTCCAACAATCACATTAAATTTCTTATTGTAATCGTACACAAATTCACCAAATACCCCGGCTGTTTTTTCTTCTCGTTTAAATTTAAGTTGACTAAACTGTTCGTCAAAAAAATCATTCACATAACTCGCACCTAATTTATATTTGTAATTGGTGTTTAAAATATAACTTTCAAAAATTAAATTGGCATAGGCTGTTTTTTGTGTGGCATCGTATTTTCTAAATCCATAATTACTGCGCACATCGTGACTGGTATAGTTTAATTGCAGGCCCATACTGGTGGCAGGTTTTCTGAATACGTATCCGCTTTTTGAATAGGCATCCCATTTATAATTCGAAATACCGAGTTTATACTTGGGAGTTGAATCGTTAATGGCTTTTACTTGTCCGCCCACGCGTTCATCATCTAAAAAGGAGCCTCCAAATTGCCATTCAAATCCTTTACTGGTATTTAGCGCATATTTATTGGTGAAATTGTATTGTCTACCGGTAGGTATATCCATAAACTTATCCTGATTTTTATCTTCCGCCAATGGATTATAACTCACATGCGATAAAAGAATGGTGCTGAAGGAGGGAACAATTTGGGAGGCTAAATTTAAATTATATTCATTTCTTGCATTTTCATTCGCATATGCGTTGAAGTGTACAATTTCTTCTTCAATGGGTTGTTTTAATTCGGTATTAATTTGTCCGGTAAAACTTTCGTATCCGTTAATTACCGAGCCTGCTCCTTTTCCCAATTGAATGGATTCTATCCAGGTGCCGGGAATAAAAGTTAATCCATAAGAATTAGATAATCCGCGCATGTAGGGTAAATTTTCTTTGGTTATCTGCGCATATTGACCGGCTAATCCTAACATTTGAATTTGTTTGGAACCCGATATGGCATCGGCAAAATTGACATCTACACTGGGATTGGTTTCAAAACTCTCGCTTAAATTGCAACAAGCTGCTTTCATTAAACTTCGTTCACCTAAAGTTTCGAGTTTGAGCGTGTTTAACATGGCAATTTCGGTTCCGCTCCCAATGTATTTCACTTCAACCTCTTTTAAATTAACCGCATTGTTTAAAATAATTTCAACCTGGGTGTCTGATGGAAATACTAAACTGGTATCATTTTTAAATGAAGTTAAATAAGTGACCAAGGTATCAAATCCTTCTTTTATCTGAATGCTAAAATAACCGTCTATATCGCTTATGGCACTTGTTTTGCTGTGCAATGATTTTACGATTGCGCTGGGAAGTCCTGTATGCTGAGCCTTACTAAATTCGGTAACTCTTCCTTTGAGCAATTTTGAATCTGTTTGACAAAACAAACTAAATTGAAAAAACAATAAAACGGTTAAAACAATGCACCGAATTATTGTTAGTCTTTTTCGCATTTTTCAGTTCTGTATTTACAGCATTTAGGTAATTTATTATAGGCTTTATCATGGCCTTTGGCATTTTCGGTATCATATCCGCTTTTAGCAATGGCTTCTTCAATTTCAATTAAACTGGTTTTATCACTGCTATAAGTAACGGTTGCTATTTTTGTTTTTTTGTCCCATATAAAATCCTTTACGCCTTTGATATCTGCCGCATTTTCAATCCGTTTTTTACAATCATCGCAATTTCCTTTAACGCTAAGGGTGGAAGTGATTACTTGAGATTTTATTTTGAGGCCTGTAAATATTAAGGCAATTAAAATTAATTTTTTCATTTTTTGATGTTATTAAATTAGTGGTAAATAAAATTTAGCCTGAACAAGCATGTCAGGTAATGCGTACTAAAATTTACTTAATCAAATAATTAACACCGATTTTTGATGCAGAATTGCGCGCCCGGGTTCGGGTAATTTTAAAGGTAAAAATTTACTTAAATGCGAATTTAAATTTGTTGTGGGTAAGATTGTTGTATGAAAAAAGGAATTATCACATAAAACTTTAAATGGACTGGCGATTTCAATATTTTCCGTTTTTGAATAGGAGTCGTTGAACTGAGCAATGATTTTTACTTCATTTTGACAACAATCTGAATCTTCTTCCTCTTCTTCATCTCCACAACATCCTTGTGCTTTTACTAATGTACTCACGCTCTCTAATTCTCCTCCGCAATAATGATAATATACCGGTATGCCCACATTCGTCAGCACATAAACTCCGACCAACAAGGCAAAGAAGTATTTGTATACATTATTCATTCATATCAAAAATAAGGAAACTTACTGCTGAATGAAAGGAATTTATATAATTTAACTAAACTTTGGCCAGAAAAAGCGGTTATAACAATCAAAAAGCAAATGTTAAAAACATTGTTACAAGCAGTAAAACGCAATTTTGAATAAGCTTAATTTTAGAAGGATGAAAAGAACTCTTTTTACGGTATTGTCTTTGTATTTATTTACCGGATTTTATAATCCCGACGGAAAAAAGATTTTAAATTTTAAAGACGAAAAGGAAAAAGGAATGCATCAATGGGTGGATTCCGTTTTCAATTCACTAAGCCCGAATCAACGCCTGGCCCAGTTGTTTATGGTAGCCGCGTATAGCAATAAGGATGCAAAGCATATTAAGTCAATCAGTGATTTGATCACTAAACAGAACATTGGTGGTTTAATTTGGATGCAGGGCGGTCCGGTTAAACAAGGTAAGCTTGCCAATTATTATCAATCTTTGGCTAAAACTCCGCTACTCTACAGTATTGATGGGGAATGGGGATTAGCCATGCGCTTGGATAGTACGCCACGTTATCCAAAACAAATGACTTTAGGTGCTATTCAAAACGATTCGTTGATTTATCAAATGGGTGCACAAATTGCAGTCGAGTGTAAGCGAATGGGTTTGCATGTGAATTTTGCGCCGGTTATTGATGTAAATAATAATCCCGATAATCCGGTAATTGGTGTGAGAAGTTTTGGCGAGAATAAATATAAGGTTGCGCAAAAAGCCTATATGTATATGGCCGGTATGCAGGATAATCAGGTGATGGCTAATGGAAAACATTTTCCCGGCCATGGAGATACCGATAGTGATTCACATAAAACCCTCCCTCTAATTAAGCAAAGTCGTGAGCGTTTAGATTCATTGGAGTTATATCCGTTTCGTTATTTATTTGAGAGAGGATTAGGAAGTATTATGGTGGCACATTTAAATATCCCAAGTTTAGATACCACTAAAAATCTGGCATCAACTTTATCCCCAAAAGTGGTAACCGATTTGCTTAAAAAGGAAATGGGTTTTAAAGGTTTAATTTTTACAGATGCTTTAAACATGAAAGGAGTGGCTAAATATTTTCCTCCGGGAATTGTAGATGTAAAAGCATTAATTGCCGGCAACGATGTTTTGTTATTCAGCGAAAATGTTCCTAAAGCTATTGCTGAAATAAATAGGGCAATTGATTCGGGATTGGTAAGTAGGGCTGAAGCAGATGAACATTGTAAAAAAATATTGCGGGCCAAATATCAACTGGGGTTGAATAAGAAACAAGAAATTGTAACCCGTAATTTAACTAAAGATTTAAACAGTAAGGAGAGTGAAATTTTAAATAAAAAATTGGCCATTGCAGCGGTAACCTTACTAAAAAATGAAAATAATTTTATTCCACTTAAAAATTTAGACAGTAGCCGCATTGTGGAAGTTTCGTTTGGTGAAACAGAAGAAAATGCTTTAGGTGCTGCCATGAAAAGACATGCTTACGTGGAGCATGTAGGGTTGAAACATAATGCTAGCCAATCTGAAATAACAGCTGCATTCGAAAAAATAAAGGAGGCAGATAAGGTAATTATACAAATAAACAAGGCCAGTTTAAGGGCAACAAATTATTATGGAGTTGGTGCTCAATCTATCCGGTTAATGGATTCAATTGCACAATTAAAACCCAGTGTTCTCGTTTTATTTACCAATCCCTATATTTTAAACAGCATTCAAAATTTAAATCATTACAAAGCCATTGTGATGGCTTATGAATATATTCCTTCTTTATTGGTTGCGGGGGCCGAAGCTTTAGTTGGAATAAATAAAGTGAATGGAAAATTGCCTGTGTCTACTAAATTTTTCCCTGCCAATTTCGGCTTGGAATTAGATGCTATAGATTCTCACATTATCACGAAAGAACAAAAAGATTTTTATAAAATGAAATTTGGTGCTGTAGATAGTATTGCGCTTTGGGGAATTCAGGAAAAAGCCTATCCGGGTTGCCAGATCATAGCGTTAAAAGACGGGGAAGTGGTGTATCAAAAAAGTTTTGGTAAGTATACCTATAATTCTGACTCTAAAGATGTGGATAATGGTACAATTTATGATTTAGCGAGTTTAACTAAAATAACGTCCTCGGCTTTGGCATTAATGAAATTAAAGGGAGAGGGTAAGTTTGATTATAGCTTAACACTGGCGGATTATTTAGAACAAGTTAAAAATACCAATAAAGAAAGTTTAAAATTAGAAGATATCCTCGCGCATCAATCGGGTTTAGAGGCTTGGATTCCATTTTACTTAAAAACATTGACTAAAAAAGATGATTATAAACCCGGCTATTATTCTTCCAAAGCCAGTGAATTATTTCCTACGCGCGTGGCTAAAAAATTATATGTGATTAAAGGATTTAACGATTCTATTTATAAAAGAATTTTAGAATCTAAATTACATAAACCCGGAAAATATTTATACAGCGATTTGGGCTATTACTTTATACAACAAATCATTGAAAAGCAAAGCGGAAAAACATTGGATGAATATGTGAAAGATATTTATTTTAAAATGGGTTTAACTTTAACCTATAATCCGTTAAAGTATTTTTCAATTCTTCAAATTGCTCCAACGGAAAATGATTCCAAGTTTAGAAAACAAATTGTGCAAGGCCATGTGCATGACCCCGGCGCAGCATTAATGGGTGGTGTTGCGGGACATGCCGGTTTGTTTGGTAATGCGCAGGATGTGGCTAAACTCATGCAATTGTATTTGAATAAAGGGGAGTGGAATGGAAAAAGAATTTTAGATAGCAATGTGGTGATTGATTTTACCGGATGCCATTTTTGTCCGGATAATCGCCGTGGCTTGTGTTTTGAAAAACCCGAAACCAATGCTAAAAAGGATAGTCCCGTTGTTTCTGATTGTAGTCCCATGAGTTTTGGGCACAGTGGATTTACCGGAACATTTGCCTGGGCTGATCCTACCAATAAACTCGTATATGTATTTTTAAGCAATCGTGTTTACCCCGATGTGGAACCCAATAAATTAGCCAAATTAGGTATACGAGGAAAAATTCATAAGGCATTTTATGATGCGCTTAAGTAAACGCTGAAATGAAATTATTAATACTTACTCAATATTTTCAGCCCGAAATTGGAGCTCCTCAAAACAGGTTGTTTGAACTGGCTCTGCGTTTAAAGGCCAAAGGGGTTGATATTACTGTTTTAACAGCCATGCCCAATTATCCGCAGATGGAAATTTATCCGGCTTACCGGGGTAAAAATTATTTTTACGAAGAAATAGGGGGATTAAAAGTGCATCGTGCTTCCATCTTTGTTTCTCAAAAAAAATCCATACTTAATCGCCTAAAAAATTATTTCAGCTTTGTTATTTCCAGTAAAAAGTGGGTAGGGAAAAATTGGGAGTTTTTGATTTTATCCTGTGCGAATCTCCGCCTTTATTTTTGGCTTATTCAGCTATGTATTTAGCACGAATTAAAAAAGCAAAATTAATTTTTAACGTGAGTGATTTGTGGCCGGAGAGCGCAGAAAAGCTTGGGGTAATTACCAATAAGTGGTTATTAAAACCGGCCTATCGACTAGAGGAGAAAGTATATCGAAAATCTATTTTGGTTACCGGACAAACACAAGGTATTTGCTCGGATATAGAAAAAAGATTTCCAAACGTAAATACGTATTGGTTACCGAATGGGGTGGATTTGGATTATTACAATCCGGATAAATACAACGAACCGGATTGGAGAATTAAAAATGGGTTTAATCAGGAAGATTGTATTTTTTTATATGCCGGTATTTTAGGCTTGGCCCAAAATTTGGAAATTATTCTTTCAGCAGCAATGTTGAATCAGCAAAATAAAAAAATAAAATTTGTTTTAATGGGTTCTGGTCCGGAAGAAAATAAGCTAAAGCAAATAAAAAAAGAAAAAAATATTGAAAATGTATTTTTTTTAAACGCAGTAAGTAAAAAGGAAATGCCTGTTATTTTAAAATCAATAAATGCGGCTATAATTCCACTTCGGAAACTAGATTTATTCAAAGGGGCTATTCCTTCTAAAATATTTGAAAATTTGGCGATGCGTGTTCCAATTATACTTGGTGTTGATGGTGAAGCCAGAAACCTATTTATAACTCAGGGAAACTGCGGATTATATTTTGAACCGGACAATATTCAGGAATTGGCAAAATGTGTACTAAAAATGTATGAAGAGGAGGAGATGAGAAAAGAATGGGGTAAAAATGGACGAACATTTGCCGAAAAAAATTTTAACCGGGATATCATTGCTAAAAACTTTTACGATAAATTGAAAGCATTGCCGTGAGCAACGAAAAAATCATACAGGAGCAGTATCAGAAACGATTAAATACGGAACAGTTGTATTCATCTGTTTATGCAAATTTAGCCGGGGAAGAACGATTTGAAAAGACAAAAAAATTATTGCAGCAGTTTTTTTCTGATTTAAGCAACAAAACCGTTCTTGAAATAGGAGCCGGGCAAGGGCATAATGTAGAGATGCTAATGAAATGCGGATTTGCAAGAAAGAATATCTCCTTAAATGAACTTTTACCGGAGCGAATCAGTGCCATTAAAGAAAATTACTCAGATTTAACGCTTTATGAAGGCGATGCTTTAAAAATTGAAACTGAAGCTAAATTTGATTGTGTATTTCAGTCTACTGTGTTTACTTCCGTATTAAAACAGGAAGATAGAGTAAAACTGGCCAAAAAAATGTGGGATTTATTAAATCCCGGCGGTATAATATTGTGGTACGATTTTATTTATAACAATCCGGCCAATAAAAATGTGCGTAAGGTAAGTGTAAGTAATCTACTAAAGTTATTTCCGAATTCTAAAGAAAAAAAAATTAGTAAGGTCACGCTTGCTCCTCCAATTGGGAGAAGAGTGGGAGAGTGGTACCCTATTTTTAATTTACCTTTCCTAAGGACCCACGCAATCGGCATTTTAAAGAAAGAATAAGCTTCACAAACTACTGTTCGTAAGTTGAGGAACTAATTGCAGTATTAAATTTCCGGTTTTTATAACTTAGTAAGGATGATGGAAAATGGAATTTTATCCTTTAAACAGCGTTTGTTTTATTTTTTTCCGGTGCTTTTTTGTTTTGCGCTCCCTTACGGTACTTTGTTTTTATCCGGATTAATTTTGGTTTGGTCACTTTCTTCGTTTTTTGTGATAAAAAAGGATTTACTGATACAGGGATTCAAAAACAAATATTTTCTGATACTTAGTTCATTTTTTTTGTTTACCGCTTTAAGTGCATTGTTTTCGGATAATAAATCGGAGGCTTTATTTAATGTAGAGAACAAGCTTAGTTTTATTGTTTTCCCTTATTTATTGTTTTGTTTTAAATGGCCAACACAAATTTTAAAAAAATGTGTGGTGGCATTTATTTCAGGATGTTTTTTTGCTTGTGTGTTATTAATCGGAAGGGCATTTGTTTATTATTTTCAGGGTGATGCCGCCTATTTTTTTTATAATGCATTTTCTTTTTTCATACACCCCTCCAGTTTTACGATGTATTTGATTTTTGCGGTTTGTCTTTCCGTAATCTATTATCCCTCCTGGTTTAAGGAAATAAAAATGTACAGGTATGTTACGTATTTATTTAATATAATTTTTATCGTTACAATTTTTCTAAATTCTTCTAAAATCGGAATTATCAGTTCGGTATTCTGTTTTATAATTTTATTTCTGCATAAAAATAAGCACCGTTTGAATTTTAAATTTGTTGGTGTTGTAGTTTTGACGATTATTGTTTTATCCTTTGTATTATTTCAAATATTTCCAACAACATTTGAAAGATTGCAAGCTATTACGGAGTTTAATCCCGAATTAATTGATAAAGCATCAACGGAAAGTACAGGCGTAAGGTATTTAATTTGGGAACAAAGTTTGCTCATTATTAAAGAAAATTTTTTATGGGGTGTTACGGTGGGAGATGCAAATGACGCCTTGTTAAATGCTTATCAGAACAACGGAATGACCGGGGCCTTTGAGCACCAACTGAATGCACACAATCAATTCCTACAAACTTTTATTGGATTAGGAATAATTGGTTTTTTGTTATTGAGTTCATTTACTTTTGGCGCTTTATTAAAAGCCATTCTGAGGAAAAATATAGTTTTGATTTTGTTTCTCATTTTCATTGTTCTTAATTTTTTAGTGGAATGTATGTTACAACGATCAGACGGGACTTTATTTTTTGTATTTTTTTATTGTTTTTTAAATCGTAGAAATATAGATGAAGAACTTGCTTAAATATTTTATTATTTTATTGTTTACAGGTAATTTATGGGGTCAAACTTCCCAATTTAATTGGCCCTTAGATTCTCCAAGAACAATTACCGGAAATTACGGTGAATTAAGACCTAATCACTTTCATGCCGGTTTGGATTTTAGTACCGGAGGACGAGTAAACAAAGCCGTGTTTGCTGCAGCAGATGGATTTGTATCTCGGGTTAAAGTAAGTGCCGGTGGATATGGAAATAATCTGTACATCACACATCCGAATGGTAAAGTGAGTGTTTATGCACATTTAAATTCTTTTTATGGAGAATTAGCTGCGTTTGTAAAGAAAATGCAGTATAAAAAAGAAAGTTTTGAGATTGACGAATATCTTTCGCCGGAGCAGTTTCCGGTTAATAAAAGAAAGTTAATCGGTTTATCCGGAAATTCAGGATCTTCCACTGCTCCTCATTTACATTTCGAAATCAGAGATGAAAAATCGGAAGTGCCTTTAAATCCTTTAAAGTATTACCTTGTTCAAGATAATCAACATCCGGTTTTAGAACGCGTAGCTTTTTATAATCTGGCAGATACCAGTTCGCCAAAATTTTTACAATCGCTCAAAATAAAAAATATTGGTAATCATCAATATCAAGTAATCAAAGATAGTGTAGTGCTTACGCAGGGAATTTTAGGATTAGCTTTTTCCGGCTACGATAAAAGTTATGTGAATGGCAATCATAATAATATTTATTCGGCTAAAGTTTATTTTGATAACATGTTAATTCATGCACATAAACTGGAAGAAATATCCTTCGATGATAGCCGCTTTGTGAATGAATTCAGTGAGCTGGCAGAGAAACATAAATTTCAAAAATGTTTTGTTCCTACATTATATCCTCCCGGTATATATGAACGCAGGCCCACCAAAGGAAGAATATTACTTTCGGATACTAATTTCCACACTTTAAAATTAGTGGTGATGGATGAATTCAATAATGAAACAAGTTTAACTTTCACCTTCAAAACCCGAAAATTAAATTACTATGCCAAACCTTCCATCAACAGTGATGTGTATGTTGATTGCACCGAAGATTTAATGATTAGTAAAAAGAAGTTACAAATATTTATTCCGGCACACACATTTTATTATTCAACCGGTTTAATCTTTGAAAATACCTTAGAAACCAGCGGTAAAATTATTATTCTGCCCAGAGAATCTAATTTAAAATCAACTTGTATTATTGGTTTTGAAGTTCCTAATAAATATAAAAAGGTAAAAGATAAATTATTGCTGAACAGTGGCTCTTATCACATTCCGCCCATTGTAAAAAGAGATTCGGTTTTTTATTCAGTTAAAAATTTAGGCAGTTTTTTAATAGAAGTAGATACAGTTAATCCAAAAATTAAAACTAAAATACCCTTAGCTAAACTTAAATCACTTAAAACTGCAAAACATCTCGATTTTTCCATTTCGGATAACTTAAGTGGCATCTATAAATATCGGTTAACCATAAATAATAAATGGGTGTTAGCAGAATACGATGCTAAATCTCATAAATTAGTTTATTTATTTGACGAACAAACGCCAAGAGGGAAATTAATAATTCATTTAGAAGTAGAAGATCGGGTAGGGAACAAAGAAGTTTTAAAATTTGAATCGGTTAGGTGATATAATAATAGAGGAAATTTAATTCTTAATTATTCTATAAATAACTGTATTAGATTCAGAACTTGCTTTTAGAAAATAAATCCCGGTACTTAAATAAGGAACCTCAATTTTATTTTCTCCTTCTTTTAGAACTCCATTTTTTACAACTACTCTACCTGTGATATCAGAAATGGAATAAAACATTTTTTGATTAGAAATAATATTGAATTGATCGGTAAAAGGATTTGGATATAAAGCGATTTGTATTGAACTGTTTTGTTCTCCAATATTAGTACAAGGACTCACATTTTGTTGCACCGTGGTGGTATTTATGCATCCATAAACATTGGAGCCGGTGATGGTATATATAGTAGTAACCGAAGGGGTGACAAAAACCGTTGCGCCAGTAGCAGCAGGATTCCAATTGTAATTTGCTGCGCCGCTGGCATACAAGGTGGCTGTTTCTCCGGCACAAATTAAAGAAGATTCAGCACTTGCAGAAAGAGTTGGAATAGGATGTACTAAAACGGTGCGGTTGATTATTGCTACACAACTATTCACAGCTGTTGCCGTTAAATTGTAAACGGTGGTTATTGTTGGTGTTATCGCAATACTGGCATTAGTAGTTCCTGTGCTCCATGAAAAACTTGGGGCTCCACTGGCAGTTAAAGTTAAACTACCACCTGCGCAAACAGAACTGGTGAATGGGGTAACCGTAACTTGTGGACCCGGAATAATGGTAACACTTAAAGTTTGTACAGGTCCGGTACCACAAGAGTTGGTCGCAGCAACCGTAATATTTCCACTTAAACCCACACCCACACAACTGATTGAATTAGTTGTACTATTTCCGAACCATCCACCGGGTAATGTCCAGGTGTAGGAAGTAGCTCCCACTACAGGAGCAACACTGTATATAAAAGGTGTTTGTGTTGAGCATTGATTGGTGGGACCGCTAATGGCACCGGGTTGAGCGGGTGTACAGGTAGTGACAGCATGTGTTTCGGAAGATTTATATATTACAAGACTATTTCCTTCATGAATAGAAGGTAAACGGCATTTCCATTGGGAAAAAAGAGAAACTGAGATAAAAAGGTATAAGAGCGAAAAGTAGATTTTTTTCATGAAATTGTGTTTTGCAGATTAAATGTAAGAAAATTTATTTGGGATGGCAAACTACATCTATATAGGATTATTAAATTTAAAACAATTGAATTAAGCATATTACTTATTTTCGCTAAGGAGAATTTGCAATCCGCTACGCAGGATTTGTAATCCTGCGATCTAATAAATTGCAAGGATTTACAATCCACTTATTTGAAGTTAAACATTATTGTATTCGTTTCAGGTATGGCTGTCCAACGCTCAAATGCTGAAACATTCTTCGCGGCAAATCAGCAGTTCCCTTTATTTAGCAAAAAAAAAAAACGCCCCATTTCTGAGACGTTCAATTCTAATTTAGTATAGAGAACAGATTCCTCCATCCTTCACTTCGTTTCGGGTGGCAGGCGCTCTCGCTTGGCATGACACTCTATTTCGCGTAACCTGTAGCTCTGGTTTCTCGAATCACTGTAACTTTAACTTGTCCGGGATAAGTCATTTCCGTTTGGATTTTTTGAGAAATATTAAAAGCCAATTCTTCGGTTTGCTTATCGTTTACTTTATCACTTGATACAATTACACGCACTTCACGTCCGGCTTGAATGGCATAAGTTTTTTCTACCCCTTCATAACCCATAGCTAAAGCTTCCAGGTCTTTCAAACGTTTCATGTATTGTTCGGCAATTTCTCTTCTGGCGCCTGGCCTTGCTCCGCTAATAGCATCGCAAACCTGAATGATAGGCGAGTAGAGTGTAGTCATTTCCACTTCATCATGATGTGCTCCAATAGCATTACAAACTTCGGGTTTCTCTTTGTATTGCTCTGCTAATTTCATGCCCAATAAAGCGTGTGGTAATTCCGGTTCGTTATCCGGCACTTTTCCAATATCATGTAATAAACCGGCACGTTTGGCCACCTTGGGATTTAAGCCCATTTCACTGGCCATGATACCGCAAAGATTTGCCACTTCGCGACTATGTTGTAATAAATTTTGTCCGTAAGAAGAACGATACTTCATTCTTCCCACCATACGAATTAATTCGGGATGTAAACCATGAATACCTAAATCAATACATGTTCTTTTACCGGTTTCAATAATTTCCTCATCCAGCATCTTTTTGGTTTTCTCCACCACTTCTTCAATACGAGCCGGGTGAATACGACCATCTGTTACTAATTGATGCAAGGCCAAACGACAAATTTCTCTTCGGATGGAATCAAAACAACTTAAAGTAATGGCGTCGGGAGTATCATCCACAATAATTTCTACACCGGTTGCAGCTTCCAAAGCGCGGATATTTCTTCCTTCTCTTCCAATAATTCTTCCTTTCGTTTCATCTCCTTCAATATGAAAAACAGAGATTGAATTTTCAATCGCAGTTTCAGTGGCTACCCGTTGTATGGTTTGAATAACAATTTTTTTAGCCTCTTTGTTTGCCGATATTTTGGCCTCCTCCATAATATCTTTGATATAAGCCATGGCATTGGTTTTGGCTTCCGCTTTGATGGATTCTACCAATTGCGCTTTAGCATCTTCTGCTTTTAATCCGCTTATTTTTTCCAACATCTCCACTTGTTTGCGATGTCCCTTTTCAACTTCTTCCTGTCTTTGTCTGTAAATTTCAATTTGTTGTTGTGCTTGTGATTTAAAATCTTCTGCCTCTTTGTTTTTGCGATTCAAATCTTCCAATTTTTTATTTAAATCGCTCTCTTTTTGTTTAATTCTATTTTCAGATTGTGCAATGTGTTGATTTTTTTCCTGAACGGTTTTATCATGTTCGGATTTTAATTGCAGAAATTTTTCTTTGGCCTGAAGGATTTTTTCTTGTTTTACGGCTTCTGCTTTTACCTGAGCCTCTTTAATAGCCGCTTCTTTTTCCTTACGGGTGGCACTGTTTAATTTACTGCCTCCTAAAATAAAGCCAAGTATTATACCTAAAATTAAGGCGCCTGCTCCGGCTATGATGGTTATTATTATTGGGTCCATTTTAATTTTGTTATACCGGTTTTAGCCGGTGGATTAATAAAAAAACGCACAAATTTTAAGAATTGGTTCTTAAAAATTGTGCGTGTACTGTACAGATAAACGATGTTTATTCTGTTATGTTGTTGATGTTTTGAATATGCTGTTGAAGCATTTCTTCTACATCGCTAAATAATTGTTTAAAATGACTAAGCTCTTTCTCCGCGGTGTCGGCTTGCTTATAATACTGAGATACAAGCTGTAACATAACCATCGCCAACAGATCTTTCTTATCCTTCACTGCATAAGCTTTTTCAAACTCATACAGTTTATTATTTATCATTTGTACGACCTCTTTAATGCTCTCTTCATCTGAAGCACTTACTTTTAGCGGAAAAATACTTCCGGCAATTTCAACTTTTATGTTTACTTCGCTCATTAAAGTAGGGCGTTACAATTAAGCACTTAACAACGCAATGCACTTATCAATTTCACGCACCAATTCGTTAATTTGTTTCTTCATGTGCGACTTTTCATCGGTTGCACCTGAATTAGATGCTAATATAACATTCTTCCTGTGATTATTCAAACCCGTAACGTTTATATCTTGACTATCAACCTGTTGAGTTAGTTCACCAATTACATCATTCATTTTAAGTAATTGTGTGGCCATTTGCTCTTTTTCGTTTAACAAGGCCATTTTTTCATCATTTAAACTATCAATTTGCTTAAATAATTTGTCTACAAAGGCATCTTGTTCTGCTGAAGTTCCGGTGTTTGCTTTTAATTCCTGTAAATCAGATTCGTAATTAGAAATTTTAGTGTTTAGGTCTTCGGTTGATTGATTTAATTCAAGAATGGTATTTTGTAAAGTGTTGATTTCACTTAATAGAGAAGTGTTTTTCTCACTTAAGCTATCAAAATTATGTTGTAAAGAAGTTAATTGCTCATTGACTAAACCGGAAGTTTCCAAATCCGACATCAATTTACTTACTTCATCTTTTAATTGTACAACTTGTTGTTCTAAAGCCGCATTATTACCCTGAAGATTGACCATTTCAAAGTTCTTAGTATTCAATACTTCATTCAATTCTTCAGCACGGGCTGCACTATGCGTTTTTAACTCTTCAATTTCAGCCTTCAAAAGATTGATTTCGGTTTCCTGGGCTTCTAATTTATCTTGCGCAGCATCAATATCTGAAATTAAACTTGTGTTTTCAGCAAGTAATTTATTGTATTCAACTTCAGTAGTGCTTAATTTTTCGTTAACAAATTGATCTTTCTCCGATAAACTGGCGTTTAATATATTTATCTGCTCATTTAAAGAACGAATGGATTCATGTGCAACTTCCAATTCGTTTGTTTTTGAATCTAACTCACTTTCTGTTTCTGAAAGTTTATTGTTGGTAGATTCCACAACAATACCCAAATTTTGCAATTCTAAATGTAAACTTTCAATTTGCGCATTTAATTCGCTTACTTGTTCAGTAACTGTTAATTCTGAACTATTCTTAAATCCTTCAAATTCTTCACTTACTTTATTAAATGAAACTTCCATTTCACTTAATTTAGAAGTAACATCGTTTAAATTGGCTGATAAAGATTCATTTTCAACTTTAAGATCACTTAATTTAGATTTAAAGGTTTCGTTTTCACTTTGCGATCTGGCCAATTCCTCATTTAATTTTGAACTTTGATTATTAGCATGAATTAATGTAGTGGAAATTTTTTCTTCATAAGATTCTTGCAACTCCTTTAACATTAAATCGTGATTGCTCTTTAATTGAGCAATTTCGGTTTCAAAGCCTGAAGTAATGGTTTCGGAACTGCTTACCGCATTTAATTTCAGTTCTGAAATAGTGTTTTCATATTCTGAAATTAATTTTTGCTCTTTGTTCGAATATTCTTGCGTAATGGCATCAACATAAGTGCTTAATTCATTCGTTAATTTATTTCTTTGCTCTTCTAATTCTAATTTTAAGGTTGAGATTTCGGTTTTGTAACCAAATTCAAGAGCTTCAATCTTTTGGGTATAAGAATCATTTAAAGTGTTGATTTCATTTTCATGTACTTGCTTTAAATAAGCTAATTCTTTGGCGTTTGAAGTTGTTAATTCAGAAACCGTACTTTCATTTTCGCTAGTTAATTTCTGAATTTGAGCATGATGTTCGTTTTTCAGAAAAGTAATTTCTTCCTGCCAGTTACTTTTTAAAGTGTTCACCTCTTCTTGATGAGATAATAAAATTGATTCTTCTTTATCAGCCCAACCTGCACTTAATTCATTTACTCGATTTTCAAACTCTTCTTTCAAACCCATCTCTTTATAATGTGCGGTGGATTTTAATTCGCTGATTTGATTTGAATAATCGCTATGTAAACTTTCTATCTTAGCTGCTGATTCACTGCTTAATGAATTTATTTTTTCCTCGTAATCGGCATTTAAAAGCATTAAATCATTTTTTAAACCTTCAATTTCCGCTAAACGATTCTCAATTTCTTCCTGCTTGGCGTGTAACTGATCTTTAATAGATCCGCGCAATTCTTTAAACGCAGCTAACTCACCTTTGTAATTGGTGTTGTCGCGTTCCATCACCGTAAGTTTGGTGTTTAACACATCGATGGTTACTTCCAGACGCTTACAATCTTCGTCGCGCATGATTAACTGATTGCGGTAATCACTCAATGATCTTTTTAATTCGTTAAACTCTTTACGAAGAGTTATATCATTATTTAATACCTGTTCAAGGTCGGATTTAAGGGTTTGGGTATTCATTTGAATGTTTGGTTTTGATTTTCATAAAAGTACTTACTCATTGGGAAGCAAATACTTGCATCATTCATGAACAGTAAACATTGCAGTGTTAATTAGAAGAGGGGTTATGAATACAGGTGTGTTAATTCAAGTAATTGTATTTAAGTAGTTGATTACTATAATGTTAATTTTACAAAATTTATCATATTCGGCTCATTTATAATAAATTGCAAGTGTTTATTTCGAACTTTTAAAGAGGTTTAATGAATTATGAAGTAAAAATAAAGCAGCAAATTTTTCCTAAAGTTTAGGTTAACTGTAAAAAGTGTTAAACTAATTCGAATTGCAAAAATACTTTGATTGAAATTGAAACTTTTTGACTTTGCATTCGTTATACCTGCAGTGTTACACTTGTTTATATTGCGTTTTTTTATATATTTGCATTCTAACACACACCACTTAACTCACACTTAACACACACCTAAAACAGCATGAGACAACTTAAAATTACCAAGTCGATTACCAATCGCGAAAGTGCCTCTTTAGATAAATATCTGCAAGAAATTGGAAGAGAGGAATTAATCACCGCTGAAGAAGAAGTAGTATTAGCCAAAAAAATTAAAGACGGTGATCAGTCGGCTTTAGAAAAATTAACCCGCGCCAACCTGCGTTTTGTGGTTTCGGTGGCTAAGCAATATCAAAACCAAGGATTAAGTTTACCCGATTTAATTAATGAAGGGAATTTAGGTTTAATAAAAGCGGCTCGTCGTTTTGATGAAACCCGTGGTTTTAAATTTATATCCTATGCCGTTTGGTGGATTCGTCAATCTATTTTACAAGCTTTGGCTGAACAAAGTCGTATTGTACGTTTACCCTTAAATCAGGTAGGTTCATTAAATAAAATTAATAAAGCCTATAGTAAGTTAGAGCAGGAATTTGAACGCGAACCTAGCGCCGAAGAATTAGCTGACCTTTTAGACTTACCTATTGATAAAGTATCTGATACCATGAAAGTGAGTGGCAGACACGTAAGTATGGATGCTCCTTTTGCCAATGGCGAAGAAAGTTCATTATTGGATGTTTTAGTGAATGCCGATTCACCTAAAGCCGACACCGGTTTAATGAATGAAAGTTTAAGTAAGGAAATTGATCGCGCTTTAAGTACTTTAACGGAAAGAGAGAGAGATGTAGTTAAATTGTTTTTTGGTATAGGTTTAAACCACGGTTTAACTTTAGAAGAGATAGGTGATAAATTTGACTTAACCCGTGAGCGTGTACGTCAAATTAAAGAAAAAGCGATACGTCGTTTAAGACACAGTAGCAGAAGTAAATTACTGCAGCAGTATTTAGGATAATAATTACAAATCCCTTGCGTTTGCAAGGGTTTTTTTTTGGTTAAAAATTCCGCAATTATCGTTTAGTGTTATCAGATTAATCCTTTAAATTTGGAATCGCATGATGAAGTGGTTAAAAATAATTTTTGCATCGATAATATCAATCGGACTCGGACTTATTTTTTTATATAGCGGTTACACTAAATTATATCCTGTTATTGAAACCTTTGAATTTACTTTTGTAGATATAGGCATTGGCAATTGGTACACGGCTCCTGTTATTGCCAGGGCGTTAATTGGTTTAGAGTTTTTTATTGGCGCCTTACTAATCATAAATTATAATCTTAAAAAGTTTACTCTACCTTTTACCGTAGGCCTATTACTCTTTTTTATTATTTATCTGGCCATACAAATCGGAATAAGTGGAAACAAGGGTAACTGTGGTTGTTTTGGCGAGCATTTAAAAATGACTCCTTTAGAAGCTATTATAAAAAATGTGGTGATGATTGCCGGAGCTGTGCTTGTTTATTTTTTATGGGATGGATGGAAGTTAAAATTCAATAAACTATTCTTGCTGTTATTTGCCTTGCCTCCATTTTTAATTCCTTTTATTATTAATCCCATTGATTATTCTTATTCCAGTAATAATTTGCAAGAAAAAGTAGGCTATAAATTAGATTTGGAATTATTGTATCAACCGGAAGACACCGTAAAAGTAAAAGTACCGAATTATGAATTAAGAAAAGGAAAACATGTTTTGGCTTTTTTGAGTTTATCTTGTCCGCATTGCCGCATTGCCGCCAAAAAATTCCGCTTAATAAAAAAGAATAATCCTCAACTTTCGATTTATTTTGTTTTGAATGGAGATAAAGAAAAATATCAACCTTTTATTGATGATACCAAAGCGGATAACATTCCTTATTCTTATTGCAATGGAAAAACCTTTGTGCAATTAGCCTCAACCAGTTTGCCGCAAATTTATTATATTGATAATAGTATAGTGGTAAAGAAAGTGGACTATTATGAGCTCAATCAATATAAAATTGAGGATTGGGTGAATAAGGGTATTTTGAAATAGCGAGTTTAAATCATTAATTCATTTAAATTCTCTTTGCATCAAGTCAAAAAGCGCCTAAATAATTTGCTTTATCAAAAAATTGTTTTAATTTCGTTATACATTGGTCATTTGCTATAAGTACTATGCATAAAATTAAATCCTTCTTTTTAAAAAGGAATAAAATGCTTTTACTTTTTTTAAGTTTGAATTGGGAATTAAAAAAAATTCTAATAACTTAAAATGAATTTAGAGATTAGTGATCTGAAGCAAAAAATTAAGAACAAAAAGGAAAAATGAAGCCTATTATATCAATATTAACTATGTTGTTAATGTTGTTTTTATCCTGTGCAAAAAGTGATGTAGAGCAACAAAGAGCAGATGATTCCATTAACCAATTGCTCGAAAATGGTGGTAAATGGCTAATCGTTAAATACAAAGTAAATGACGCTGACTGCACGCAGTATATTACAAATAAATATGCAGATAGTATCCCTCTTTCAAAGGTGTATTTTAGGGCCACACTTACAGATGAAAATCTGGAAATAAGAAATGGAACCCGGATTTTTTACTCTAAATACAAAAACCAACAAATTTCAGTAGTACATTCAGAAGAAAAATGTGATTGCATAGGCAACGGCTGCCTTCAATTAGTTTTTATGCCGGAATCAATATCAAGCAATTGGGTTGTGGAATCTTTAAATAAAACAGAGTTGAGAATTAATTGTTCATTAAAAAGAAAATACGAAATGGTTTTAAAGCCTGCATTATGAGTTGCCGCTCAATTATATCAATTGTGCTTATCCTGTTTTTAGGGTCTTCTTGCAAAAAGCAAACTAAATACGAGGAGGATCCTAAAAAATCAAGGAAGTCACCTAAGTTGAGGTTGAAAGGGACTTGGAATATTAAAGATTATACTTTTAATTGTGTTTCTATCGTACCACAGTTAAATGCATTAAGTTCAAATAGTAACTTGAGTGATATTTCTATACAATATGGTGAAAATTCGGAAAAACAATGGTATACATATATTTATGTCTCAAATAAATTATTGTATCACTCATATGATCTTTTTAATGATGATACTCAGTTTTATTTTGACCCAAATAGAGTTTACGATTCCTTATGCAATAAATGGTTTTTTACACCATTTCGTTTAGTTAAAAATGTGGGTTCTAATTGGAAAGTGTTCAAGTTGTATGAAAATGATCTTAATATAGTCTTGAACACAGATACGGGTGAATATAAAATATTTTTAAAAAACAGTAAATGATAATTCTTAAATTAAATTTTTTTGTGTCTCGTGTTCAAATAACATTACTTTTCTGTTTTTGTGTATTGAATTCTATTGGGCAAAATGAATTAAAATTGGGGATTAAAAAAAAATCTAATTACTCAAAATGAAAATTAGAATTATAATATCACTTACTTTTTTATTATTTATTTTAGGGGACTGTAAAAAATACCCTGAAGATAAGTTCATTTCATTAAGAACTCCAAAAGCAAGATTGGAATCAGGTAGATGGTACATTACCAAAATTCTATATGATGGAAATGACATAACCTATCTATACAATGATTCTATTGCACCACGCAAATGCGATGATATCACTTTCCTCTTCGATTTTTGTGTTGAAAAAGCTGAACACGACCCATATAGATTAGTTTATTTAGGATTAAAAACGCCTACTACAGGAAATAAAGCAAGTGACATCGCAATTTGGAATATTTCAATTTCAAAAGATAAAGAAAGGTTATCTTTTACTTATGGTAATGTATATAATAAGATAACAGACTCACTAACACATTATAAGTTATTTAAATTAATGCATGGAATTTGGAATATTGACAACTTATTCTCAAAATCTCTTAAAATTAGTAAGCTAGATGCACTAAACAACTCAAGAAAGCATGAAATATACTTCAAAAAATAAGTTAATAGTTCTTTTTATTTTATTTTTTAAGTTGTTAATATCTCAACAAGATATCGATTTACACAAAAAATATTGGTATTATAAAAACCGATTAAACAATGATTTTTTAAAAGTTGGATTGAAGTCTGGTGAAAGTATCCCTTTTGGACAAAGAGGATTTAATGAAACCATTTTTGACGGATATGCTTAATTTCAAACCAAAGTGTACTGATTTAATACAAAAGAATAGAGACATTTTCTTTTTACTATTTGATTAATCAATTCGCATCCGGTTTTGTTTTTTCTTTTCCTTTTATTTTTTTGAGGTATCGGGAGAAAAGTTCATTAAAAGATTCAAATTCTTCCCGGTAAAATAAGCCAATGCCTTGGGTGTACGGTCCGCCCGTTGTTGTAATTTGGGTATTATCATTACTTCGGTTAAATCCTTTCACTCGATAACGTCCGTCATCAGTCAGTTTGTATTCAATATTTACGTCTATGATACCACTGGAGTTTCGGTTTGTTTGATTGTTGTTAACCCCAAAATTACCATCAATAGAAACTTTATTATTAAATAATTGTTTACTTAAAGCTAAATCAACGGCTTCGCTGTTATTATCGGAGCCTGGTCGATAATTGAGTCCTAAATTTAAATCGTCCATGCCGGTTAAATTCCCTACATAATTATTTAAAAAGGAACTAACCTGGTTACTCAGTAATTCACTTCCGGTATTGGCCGCAGCGCCACCGGCTGATACACCGCCACCGTTAGCATTGTAAATTTGGGGAGTCACAAATGTTCGGAATAATAAAAAAGAAAATACCTGCCGGTTCAATTCCATTTCATCGCTCAATAAATTATTTATTCTTGCTTTGGCAGTAGCATCAATTGTAGGGAAATTCAACATAAATTTAATATTGGGAGAAAATAATTTTTCGCTTATTTTCAATTTGCAATCTACCGGTACTCTGCTTTTATACATCCCGCTGGTATCGTTTAACAATGCAGCCACGGAGGCGCGTTGTCGGTAACTGGTTATAATGTCTATCTCCGCGCCAAGTGGATCTCCGCTCCAGGAAATACTGCTTCCGGCATCAATATCAAATTTTTTATTAATTACATTTTCTAAAGTAAAACGGTAATCACCATCCGTCATAATATAATCTCCCAGCATTTCAAATTTACCCAAGGTGTTTATTTTTAATGTTAAATCGCCCATGCCTTGTACATTTAAAATATCACCGGTTCTTTTATCTAAAATTATTTGTGCCTGCAAATCGGGTGTAATATTTAATTGCATATCTAAATTAAACCCGGTGAGTAATTCGTCTTTTTTGGTTTTAACAGAATCTTTTCTCACAAAATGTATAAAATCACTTTCTTCCACTTCAGCGGGACCATCCAGAGGCATAAAAAATTTGGAGTTTTTATTGGTTGTATCTCTTACCTGCATGTGTAAATCGGTTAAGAATCCCCAAATACCGATATTCCCACTTCCGTACATTTTACCGTAATAAGTTTTATTTTCTTTTTCAGTGGTATTTAATACCATCATGTTTCTATATGTAACGTCATAGTCCAACTGCATTCTGTTAAAGTTTGAATGAAATATATTTCCGTTTATTGTACCTTGTGCTACTGATTTTGAACCCTTTTCTTTCATCCGGAGTTCACTAAATCTGATTTGATCGGGCATTATATCTATTTCTCCGGTGATGTTATACGTTACATTGGTGTAATCAATTTTTATTTCACTGCTATACAATTTTAATTTTCCGTCAATCATCACATTTTTCGCGCTACCATGAATTTTACCTCCACCTACTACTAAAGCATTATTAATGGTCATAATTCCTTCCAACATGGGGTTTAATAATTTTAAATTCGCCGGAGAAGCTTTAAAATCTATATCAATGGTTTCATCGCGATCATCCATGTAATAAAAACCGTTAAAGGAAATATTTTTGGTTTCGTACCCAAATATGTCCGGTATGCCCAATGAAGTGTAACCATTTAATTCAATATTTTTTTGTTGTGCGTTGTATTTAGTTTTGAGCACCATTTGACCCAAGAAATTTTTATTTACATCTAATTTTGCAAATTCAAGATCGCTACCAAATGCAAATCCATCAGCGTTGTAAAGAGAAAGGTTCCCGCTCATGTCACCTTTTAGGTTGAGTCCAATTGACTGAAGTAAGGGATTAAATTGTTCTAAGGCTACATTTTTGGAAGTCATAACCAAACTATCGGAAGTATTTTTAGCTAAAGCTCCGACCAACGAAATACTTTGCTGATTATTTATAAAGGTTAAGGGATTAACCATTAAACGAGAAACTGTATCTAAAGTAATTGGACTGGTTTGGGTTAAATTCCAGGTACTGTCTTTTGCGGTTATAAAAAACTTCTCCAAATTAAAACTGGTAAGTTCTTTTTCAAAAAACACTTTTCCGAATATTTTACCTGCATTTTTGGGTGTTAATTTATTATCCCATTCAAAATTAAATTTAGTTTCTTTATCCTGCGACACAAAATAGCTGAAATAGTTTTCGAGTTTTACGCTATCCGTTAATTCTATGTCGGTGGCTTTGATTACAATATTTATTTTATTGTTTTTCGAAAAAGATTCAATTTTACTGTTATTAAAAGCAATATTACCCACTTGTACGGAATCGGAATTTAAGTTGATGTTGAATAAGTTTTTGGTAATATCAAAATCTCCTTTAATAATTGTATTCGGACTAATCATTAAACTTTTCACTACTAATTCTTTTATGGTTTCAAATTTTTTAACCTTGATTGTGAAGGTAAATGCGTCGGTACACAGCTGTTTTGGGTTTTGTTTTTTGATAAATGCAGGATAATATGAACTTAAAAAGTGATTAAAAGCTAGTGGCAAGTTGCTCAAATTAAATTTGCCTTGCATGTCGTAGTTAAAATAATTGGAAGTTAATTTTATCTTTTTTTCGGAGAATTCCTGCTCCAGGTTGAGGTCAAAGGTGCTGAGTTTAAATTCTTTTTCCGGATTAGTAAAAATCGTGTTATCCAGGTTTATATTGCCGGTTAAGTTATCCAGGTTATCACCTTTTAAAACAATTAAAATTTGAGACGAAATTATTGCTTTTTCGGTAGAGAAGTGAAGTTCTTTTAAATTAACATGATTAAGAGTTGAAATAAAATCCATTTCAGGTATTTTATTTTTAAAATTCACGGTTCCGTCAAAAGTAAAGTCTGCATTTGGGTCCTTGCTAGTAAGCTCTCCATTAAAAACTTTTTCCTTGAATAAACCGGTAATATCAATGTTTTTATATCCGTATTTATTATAATTGATATTTGCGATATGACCGGTAATGCTTGTGTTGATGGCGTTCATAGAGAGTCCCTTGCCTTTGATGTGTCCGTTAAATGTCAATCCATTTATTCCTTTCAATTTACCCAGTGCACCCGCATCAAAATTTACTGTTTCTACAAAGCCGTCGTATTGCGTATCATCAGCTTCATCACC
The DNA here is from genome assembly GCA_016715905.1 of Sphingobacteriaceae bacterium. Lineage (NCBI taxonomy): Bacteria > Pseudomonadati > Bacteroidota > Sphingobacteriia > Sphingobacteriales > Sphingobacteriaceae > Sphingobacteriaceae bacterium. The sequence goes on from JADJXI010000004.1 coordinate 191,504, forward strand.
AACGGTAATTCGCACATCCGTTTTTATTTTACCTTGCGCAGTACTAATTATACCTTTGGCGGCAAAGTCGCTCAAAAATCCATCAAATCTACCTTGATAAGAAATGAGGCCCATAGTTTGAACAATTTCGGGTAATTCCATTTTTTTGCCTTCATTAAATGGATACATGGGAATATTTTTTAAATCTTCATAACTTGTACTTAATCTTTTGGCATTTAAACTTAAAAATCCGGTGGTTAGTTTTGGTATACCGGTTAAAACTAAATCACCATTAAATCTTGTATTACTACCATAGGCCAAATTAAAATCCTTTAAATTTAAGTCAGTGATATAACCTTTTATTTTTCCGTCCAGATAAACGCTCTCATTTAGGCCATTTAAAGCTGAAGTAAAAAAGGCAATATCTCCAAAATTGCAAATCGATTTTTCCAATTGGCAATCCATCCGGATTCTATTCATGAAATCGGAATAATCTTCCCAATCGGTGTATTTGAAAATTATTTTCCCTTTGATTAGGGAATGATTGGTTTGTAAGGTTAATCGTTTTAAACTTAAGTTTTTAAAACTGACTTGCGCATTGGTTGTTAAGTTAATTAGTTTAAATCCACTTTGTTCTTCGGTTTTTAAATTTCGAATGTCGGCTCCGAAGGACTCGTCGCCAATTTTTATATTACTAATTTTACCTGATGTATTTTTAAAGGATAGAAAATCGAAATTTAAATTGCGTGTAACGGCATTCGAATAATTTTCATTTTTTAAAATAAAAGAAACATTCTCTAAAAATAATTCTCCCGGGTTTACCTCCCATTTTTTTCCGCTACTGGTATCAATTCCGGAATCTCCGCTAAAGTAATCAGCCAAATACTGAAAGTTAAAAGTGGAATCGTTTTTGTATTGAATTATTTTTGTTACTGAATTTTTCAAGTAAATTTTATCAATAGTGAGCTCCTTATTTTTATAGTTTAATTTCTTTACATAAAGGTCAATATCCCCGCCAAAGAGGGTGTCGCTTTTTTGATCTTTTACCAAAACACCTTTAAGAATAAATTTTTTAAAAAAATCCAGTTCAATCTTATCAATTTTAAGCGTAGCATTTAGCTCTGAACTTAAGTAAGTACTCACTTTTTTACCTAACCAGGTTTGAAAGGTGTGTGATTGTATGGCAAAATATCCGATAATGGCCAATAAGATTGTGGCAGAAAAGAAAACAACAACAGTTTTAAATAATATTCTTGTAATTTTACGCAACATGCCTTAGCTATAAAGGTATGATTTATATTGAATTTGATTCTTTAAAAAAATGCAAAATAATAGGGTGTATATACTTGCGATAGAGAGTAGTTGTGACGATACATCAGTGGCGGTTTTATGCAACGATGTTGTTTTATCCAACATTGTTGCAAGCCAAAAAATTCATGAGCAATACGGGGGTGTTGTACCTGAATTAGCCAGCCGAGATCATGAGAAAAACTTAGTTCCCGTGGTAATGGAAGCTTTAAAAGTTGCTAATATTAAACTGGTTGAAATAAATGCAATTGCTGTTACTTATGGGCCCGGATTGATGGGTAGTTTGCTTGTTGGATTGAGTTTTGCCAAATCACTTGCTCTTGCTTTAAACATTCCGCTCATTGCGGTAAATCACATGCAGGCTCATGTATTAGCTCATTTCATTCGTAATCCTGCAGAGCAACAAGCAAAACTTGATTTCCCTTTTTTGTGTTTAACCGTTTCGGGCGGACACACGCAATTAATAATGGTAAAAGATTATTTTGATTTTAATTTGATAGGAGAAACGACAGATGATGCAGTAGGAGAAGCTTTTGACAAAGCTGCAAAAATTTTAGGCTTAGCTTATCCGGGAGGACCGCTGATTGATCGGTTCGCGAAGAATGGAAACGCAAATAAATATAGCTTTCCAAAAGCTAAAGTCGGGGGATATGATTTTAGTTTTAGTGGCATTAAAACATCCTTTTTGTATTTTATCAGAGATCAAGTAAAAGTTGATAATGATTTTGTAGAAAAAAATATAGAAGATATTTGCGCTTCTTATCAAAATCACTTGATCAATACTTTATTAGAGAATACCGCAAAAGCGATGGAAGAATATGGTATTCGCACTTTGGCATTGGCAGGCGGAGTTTCCGCTAACTCTTGTCTTCGATCTAAAGTGAATGAATTGTGTGAGTCAAAAAATTGGAGTGCAAAAATCCCGCCATTTGAATATTGTACGGATAATGCCGCTATGATTGGCATAGCCGCTTATTTTAAATTTCTTAAAAAAGAATTTGAAAATCTTTCTATAATACCAAATGTAAATATTCATATATAAAAAAAACCGCCCAATTCATTGAGCGGTTTTTAAATTTGAATGCTATTTCTTTCTTATTGAATAATTAATTTTTTGCGAACAATTTCGCTTCCTGCTTCAATTTGAATAGTATAAACTCCTTTTGCTAATTCTTCTAATTGTATCATGGCAAAATGAGAATTATTTTTTCTATCGTAGATTAATTGACCAATGGTATTGTAAAGTTTAACATCAAAAATATTTCCATTAAAATCAATCATTACAATATTGTTTGCCGGATTAGGGAAAATATTCAACCCTTTGAATGTATTAATATTTCCGTTTTGAAGTCCGGTATTAAAGCCAATACATAAGGTGTGAAGGTTTGCGCAACCGTTAGCGCTTGTTACATTTACTGAATAACAATCCGGCGCAAATCCGCTTACAAAACTTTGAGTTCCTCCAACCGGTAACCATTGATAAGTGTAAGGACTCACACCGGAAGTAACCGTAATTACAGCTTCACCATCCGGACATCCGCCACAAGTAGCATCTGTTGTAGTTACTACACCCATAGGTAAAGGTTTTACTGTAACGTTTACAATACTACTCGTATTACAACCTCCTGTTCCTGCACCGTATACCGTGTAGGTTGTATTAGAGCTCGGGCTAACGGTTATGGAATTGGCCACAATGGTAGGTGTAACCCAGGTAAATGAAGTATAGCTTCCGCTGGCACCTAAAGTGGCTGTATCACCTGCGCAAATAGAAGAGGAAGGTGTAATGTTTAAATTAATGCTAGGGGTTGGAATCACGGTCATTGTCATTATGGTTGTTCCAGTACATGCTCCGTTTGAACCTATAATAGAATAAGTAGTGTTTGTAGTTGGAGTTACCACAATAGCTGTTGCGTTTGATCCCGTACTCCAAGTGTAATTGACCGCGCCACTAGCTGTTAAAGTACTGGTACCGGAAGCACAAACTGTTGGCGTGCTTGGTGTAATAAACACAGATAATTGCGATCCAATAGTTACACTCACTGTAGTAGATGATGATAAACAAGACATAGAATTACCAATTACAGAATACACGGTGTTACCACCTGGCGCTACTAACAATGGATTTCCAACAAAACCGGTACTCCAAGTATAAGTTTGTGCGCCTGTTGCATTTAAGGTGGCAGTACCACCGGCACAAATAGTTTGATTATTTACAGCAACAGTCGGAATTCCATTTATACTAATTGTTTTGGTAAGTATTGTGGCTGTAGTTCCATTATAGGCTGCAAGTGTAGCATTAAATACACCTCCTGCAGAATAAGTAACTGTTGGATTAACTAAGGTGGAGGTAGCAGGAGATCCGCCCTGGAATGTCCACAAATAACTACCGGCACCCACAGAATTATTTGTATAGGTAACAGGTGTGCCTGCACAAACCGGCGGTGGAACTGCAAATGTTGTTGTTGGAGCAGGGAAAAATAAATTAATATTATCTAAATAAATCCCCTGACCATAATGTCCATGATTAACAAAGTTGAACATGACGTTGGATTGTCCGGCAACCAAACCAGTTACATTAATGCTATCTGTTCTCCATTGTGTGGAGGTTGGAATCCATAGTGGGTATGCTGTTGGTGTGAGCGGCGCTGTGGCAAGCACAGTTCCACCTTTAATATAGAGGTTAGACCAACTTGCACCACAATTGGTACTGCCATTAACTCGCAAAGTGTCTGATTCAATATTGTTTAATACTTTATAAGCCACATCAAATCTTAATTTGGCGGACACGACATTAGAGCAATTATATTTAGGCGTTCGCATTTCATCTCGATCTCCGGCTGCATCTAATCCGGCGTTATCAAAAAGCGCAGAGGCGGTACTTGTTCCGAATCCACCGGCAGCGGTTGATCTCGACCAATAAACATTATCGTTTCCAATGTTTACCGGTGTCCAGTTTGCCGGTAAAAACGGTAAAGTTTGGAAGCCTTCATTTAAAGGCAAAGAAATCGGATTACTAACTGTGATGTATGAAATTTTAGTAATTGAGTTACTTCCATTTGGTGTACTTAAAGTCATACCCACAGAGTAGGTACCCGGTGCGGCCCATTGTACTGTAGGCATAGAAGATGTTGAAGTTGCAGGAGTTCCAGCTTGAAAGGTCCAACTCCAGGTTGCCGGATTATAAATATAAAGCGAACTATCCTGAAAGGTAATTGGAGTATTTGGACAAGTATTTTTTACCAAACTGAAAAAGTTGGCTACAGGCGGAGCATTTAACCAACCGGTTGCACAATTCATAGCGGCAGTAGCATTAATCAATCCGGCTCCTAATCTCATCCCTGTTGAAAAATTTATAGGAGATATATTTCCTGATAAAGTATAAATATTTTGAGCAGTAGTATTGATGCAATTAATAACATTTTGCTGTGTCATTTGTGGCACATAAGCTAACATGAGTCCGCATAAACCGGCAACAATAGGAGTGGCCATCGATGTACCATCAGAATTTCCATAAGCCGGAGTTCCGGTATATGCAAGTGTACTGTAAATACTAACACCTGGGGCAGAAATATCTACCCACTGATTGCCAGTTTGTCCGTAATTTGAAAAACTTGCTTTTACTCCTGCGCTTCCACCTGTGGTTTGCAAAGCTGCAACACAATATGAGTTTTGATAAGCACCGGGATAATGTGGTGTTGAAGATCCGGCATTACCGGCAGCACAAACAATAATACAACCTTTATTCCAGGCATAATTAATTACATCTTGTGCAGCCTGGCTACTTCCGGTGCCTCCCCATGAACAAGAAATAACTCGGGCTTTAGCTTTTACTGCGTAAATAATTCCGCCGTAACCATTATCAATACTAGTGTTACCTGGACCATTTGCTGTACACTTAACCGGAATAATTTTAATATTCCATCCAATGGAACCAATTCCAACACCATTGTTGTTTCTTGCCCCAACCGATCCGGCGCAATGGGTACCGTGCCACATAGTGGAATAAGTAGGCACAGCATTATTATCATTATCTGCAACATCATAACCGTTAATATCATCAATATATCCATTACCATCGTCATCAACTCCGGTTGTTCCTGCAGCTTCAATAGCATTCGTATATGTATTTTGTACTAAGTCTGCGTGAGTCCACATTACAGCATTATCTACAACCGCAACCGGAACATTCGAATTTAAATTAAAAATATCCCAGGCAGTTGGGGCCAATATCTGATTCATTTCAGGTAATTGTTGGCTATATAACGGATCGTTAGGTGTAGTATAAGTGTACATGGCCGGAACTTTTTCGGCATACTCAACACCATTGATAGCATACAAATCTTCAATCAGTTGATCAACTTTTGTACTCTTATCAAAATTAATCTGTAATACATAAGGCAACTTGGCATCATCATCCGCTTGAAAAAATGGTTTTGAAACGTTGGTGATGGAAAATTTACCCACCAAATTATTTATCTCAGGTAATTTGTTCAGTGGTAAATGAAAAGGGTCATCTTTTGCCACTTTTTTTATAGCATATGGATTAAATTTAACCCAAACTTTTCCGTCTACATATTCTTTTTGTGCGGTTTGCGCCGTAGAAATTCCAAAAAAGAAAATTCCGGTTAAAGCAAGTAATAGTTTTTTCATGTTTGATTTTGATTATTAGTTACATAAATTTATGCTAAATACAGCCTTAACCCAAATAATTTCGTCGAATTTTAATGTATATTTATCAAGTGAGACTAGCTGTTATAGATTGCGGTACCAATACCTTTAATATTTTAATTGTTGAGTGTATTGAACAAAAATTTAACAAGCTTTTTAATACGAGGTCAGCCGTTAAACTAGGAGAATTTGCCATTAATCAGGGTTTTATTGCAGAGGTGCCTTTTCAAAGAGGCATACAAACATTAATTGAGTTTAATGAGATTATTAAAAGCTATAAAGTTGATCATGCATTGGTTTACGCTACCTCCGCCATTCGTGATGCCGCTAATGGAAAAGATTTTGTTAAACTTGTTAAAAAGCAAACCGGATTACAGGTTCAAACTATAGATGGTGAAAAAGAAGCCGAACTAATTTATTATGGCTGCCGGGAAGCTGCCTGTTTGGAAGATACAGTTTCATTGATTATGGATATTGGAGGAGGAAGTACGGAATTTATTCTGGCTGATAAAAAGAATATTTTTTGGAAAAAAAGTTATAATCTGGGGGCGTCTCGCCTTTTACAAAAGTTTAATCCAGGGGATCCAATCCAAAAAGAAGAGGCGAATAATATTATTAATTATTTAAATGCTGAAACTACTGAGCTTTTGGATGCCATTAAAAAACATACTCCAATAAGATTAATCGGATCTTCCGGTGCCTTTGATTCGGTTATAGAAATGATACATGGTGAATTGAATGGAGAAGAATTGCTTGAGGAAAAATGCTGTTATGATGTAGATGTAATGAATTATAAAAAAATTAGCGAGCTGGTTATATCATCAAATTTAACTGAGCGAAAAAAAATTAAAGGGCTTGTACCCATGCGATTTGATATGATTGTAATTTCATGTTTATTAATTAATTTTATTTTAATGAATATCCCATTAACTAAATTCAGAGTTTCCACATACTCTTTAAAAGAAGGTGCATTGTTTGATTATTTAAATAAATTAAAAAACAAGTAAAGTTTCATGGCAAAAATATTAGTAATTGATGACGAAAAGGCTATCAGAAGGTCTATCAAAGAAATTCTAGAGTTTGAAAATCACAAAGTAGAAGAGGCAGAGGAGGGATTAATGGGGTTGAATATGTCGCTTAAAAATGAATACGATATTATATTAAGTGATATAAAAATGCCTAAGTTGGATGGTATTGAATTGCTTCAAAAATTAATGGAAGCAAATATCCAAAGTACAGTTATTATCATGAGCGGACACGGCAATATTGATACAGCTGTTGACGCAGTTAAAAAAGGGGCCTACGATTACTTGGCTAAACCTATTGATTTAAACAGATTGTTGGTTTGCGTAAGAAATGCATTGGAGAAAGGCGAACTTGTTACAGAAACAAAAAGTTTAAAAAAGAAAATAACTAAAACGGTGGATATGATTGGGGAAGCTTCGGCAATTCAGGCTATTAAAGATATAATCGATAAGGTTGCACCTACCGATGCTAAGGTTTTAATTACCGGTTCGAATGGAAGTGGAAAAGAACTAGTTGCCAAATGGCTGCATGAAAAAAGTAACAGAGCCAACGGACCACTAATTGAGGTGAATTGTGCGGCAATACCTTCGGAGTTAATTGAAAGTGAGTTATTCGGACATGAAAAAGGTTCTTTTACAAGTGCTGTAGCACAACGTAAAGGTAAATTTGAATTGGCTGAAGGTGGTACATTGTTTTTGGATGAGATTGGTGATATGAGTTTAAGTGCACAGGCCAAGGTGTTGCGTGCATTACAGGAAAGCAAAATTACGAGGGTAGGAGGGGATAAGGAAATCAAAGTGAATGTAAGAGTTATTGCGGCAACCAATAAAGATCTGGAAAAAGAAATTGCAAAAGAAACCTTCAGGCAAGATTTGTATCACCGTTTAAATGTAATACCCATTCATGTTCCTTCTTTAGATGATCGGAAAGAGGATATTCCATTATTAGCCAATTATTTTATTGAGCAAATTTGTGAAGAGATGGGAGTAGCAAAAAAAGTAATTACTGATAATGCTATAAAAGCATTAAAAAACAAGAACTGGCCAGGTAACATAAGGGAATTTAGAAACGTAATTGAAAGATTATTAATTCTTGGTGGTAATGAAATTTCTGAACAGGACGTTAAACAGTTCGGCTAAACTTTAATTAAAAATCAATAAAATACTTGTTCTTCCTTTCTTAAAAATTTTAGTCTCTCTTTTTTTGAAAGAATCTGATGTTACCGAAAAAGTCCAATACCTTCTTAAATACATCAAAATACAAGGTTACTATTAAAGAGAAACTCATAATCCAAATTACACAGAGATTAAACCAAAATGTAGAATAATACTTTCCAAACAAGTTCTTTCTTGGTGCAAAGAAATGCGCGCGGCCAATTTTTGAATCTGTAGGGTCATGGAAAACAGGATCGGATAACTGAATAAGTCTACCGTCTTTTTCAATACATTTATTAATCATTTCACTGGCATTCTTTACTAAATTATTTAAATTTTCATTATCATAATCTGCCTGTAATTTCAAGAATTTTTGATGTTCTTCTTCATTTTTCTGTAAAGAGCGATTGAGATCTTCTTTTTTATTGTAAGCCGCATTATTTAAATTAATGTAATAATCTTTTAAGTTTTTTAAATAAATATTGCGAAGAGATGTGGCTACTGCCATGTTAAAGTCATTTACATTAATCTGCCCCAAAACTTCACACGATACTTTTTTATTTTGTTTACACTCTTGCCCAATTTCATGTTGTAGCAATTCAATATCAGAAGCCAAATCTTTATTAGTCAGATTGTCTTTATATCCTAATTCAATTTTGGTAATTTTTTGATCTAGTTTAGGCATCCAATAATCTTTTTTATACTGAGCAACGCTAATCGTTTTATCGTATTTATAAAATCTCTTTTCAAATTTATTTTCTTTGAATTGATTTACGGCTAAAGCTTCAAAAGCCCATCTGCTGGCCATCATTTCTCCAACCACCGGAACGCCTCCTTGTTTAGCAAGCGTAGGGTTTAATTTGTCAAATTTCACTACCACGCCGGCTAAAAGTAATTGTGGAATTATTAAAAAAGGAATAAGTATATAAATGGTTACAGCTGAATTAAAAGCAGAAGATATATTTAAACCTAACATATTGGCAAAGCAAGAAGTTGTAAATAATACCATCCAATAGTCTAAAAACATTCCATTAATACCTAGCACCAAATTTCCTACAGCAACAAAAGTTACGGTTTGGATAGCTGATAAAACAAACATGATGATGATTTTACTCCACAAGTAACTTCCTTTACTTAAGTTGAGAAACGATTCTCTTTTTCTTATTTTACGATCACGAATAATTTCCTCGGCACTTACGGTAAGTCCAATAAACAAGGCAACTACCACCGACATAAACATGTAAGCAGGGATGTTTTCATTTTCACTAAAAACGTATCCTTTACTCGTATCTACATCTGTATTGAAAAAACGAACCAAGTAAGCGAGTATAAAAGCAAGCAATGGAGCTTCCAGAAAGTTAATGAGTAAATATTGCGTATTGGTTAGTTTGCTTTTAACGTCACGGGTTATAAATACTTTAAATTGCTTAAGAATATTCGGGATTTTAAAAATACTTTCCGGTATTTCGGTGTGCTTCTTTTCTGAATGTATATTACTTTCAATAATTTCTTTATAATGGGCGTTCCATTCTGCCGGTGTTACCTTACGGGTATAAGTTAAATGTCCGTATTCATCCAACACCTTACTTTCAATGATATTGAAAATTTGTTCCGGATTTACATTTCCACAGTGTACGCATTCTGATTCTTCGGCATTTACGTGATTTACCAATCGTTTGAAATAACTAACGGCATCAACCGGATTTCCATAGTAAATCGGGAAACCACCAACATCGAGTATCATTAGTTTATCAAACATTTTATAAATATCACTCGAAGGTTGATGAATAACCACAAATATTAATTTCCCTTTTAAAGCCAATTCTTTTAAAAGATCCATAATATTTTCTGAGTCTCGTGAAGATAATCCGGAAGTTGGTTCATCTACAAACAACACACTGGGTTCACGAACTAATTCTAAGGCAATATTTAAACGTTTTCTTTGTCCGCCGGAAATCGTTTTTTCAAGCGGAGAGCCCACTTTTAAATTACTGGTTTCGCTTAGGCCTAATTCTGCTAATAAATGAACACAACGCTTACTTATTTCATCATCGCTTAAGTTACCAAAGCATAGTTTAGCGTTGTAAAATAAATTTTGATATACAGTTAACTCTTCAATCAACAAGTCATCCTGACTTACATGACCAATTACGCCTTCCAGATCACCGCTTTCGGTATGAATATTTTTACCATTAATTTTCACTGATCCGCCACTTGGCGTTTCCATGCTATTTAGAACATTCAATAAAGTAGATTTACCTGCACCTGATCCACCCATAATGCCAATCAACTTGCCGCTCTCTTCATTGATGTTTACATCTCTTAAACCAAGCTTGCCTCCCTTAAATTTGTACTCCAAATTTTTAACTTCAAACGTTACCTTTAATTGAGATTCATCACTTAAGAATCTGCTAATAACATCCGAATAATATATTGGTTTAATTTTGCTTGAACGAATGGAAGATCCCGGGGTGAAGATGTGAACCCTTTCTTTTGAAATACCTTGACCATTTAAAACCAATTCCAGATTTCCATAGATACGTAAGGCATACATACCCACGCTCTGGATATTAATTATACGGATATCCGTATACACTGAATCGCTATACAAATGCTTGCTTTGATTTCCATAGCCACCTTCCGTATTATTAATAACCAAAATATGTGGGTTATTCGGAATAATTTCAACTTTATCTTCAATAAATGATTTGAGTAAAGTAAACTCATCATTTGGAATATTAAATGTATCGGCCACCGTAACGACAAATTCATATTCTTGTTCTGAAATTTCATTACTAGAGTAAATAAATTCCAGCAAACGAAGTAACACAATCACTTTTTGAGTTTGCTCAAGTTCCTGATTAATTTGCGTACATATTTTTAAAACTTTTACCGAGTTTAATGAAGTACGTTTTGCTGCGCCTTCTTTTTTCTTACTGGCAACGGTGTTCGACTCAAGGTATTCATCAAATATTTTTAAATAAGTGGCAACTTGTATTGCACTCAATTGTTGTTTAAGAAAAGATTCAACAATTTGTCTGCCGGTGTTGTTAATGCCATCGACTTTCGCAATAATCGAAAACATTTGCATTAAGGCTCTTAATATTCGTTCACTCATAAATTATTTTTTTTCACTAATGCTTTCATAAAAGCATTTGGCTATTGATTTAATATGATTACAATCGGACTTAGAAAAAGAAGTATGTACCTTGCCAAATTCTATTGCAGTAATTCCATCATCCTTCAATGTGCCAATATAATTCTGAAATATTTCGAAACAATAATATCCTCTGTGCTTATCAAATTGATGATGTTTGGTATCTTTTACATAAAAACTTTTTTTACCGGAAATAACTTCCAATAAAGCGACTTTGTCAAAATACAAATTCTCAGTTACAATCATTCTCAGATAATATTTTTTGTTATCTGCTTTAACCAGTTGTACCAAACTTTTGTTTTTAAGTTCAACTTCGAGGTAATCTGATTGATAGGTTTTATTTTCCTTAGGTATAAAAACAGTATCGCTCAAAAAAGTGCAATCTTGAGCATAAGAGCAGGAAATGTATAAAAATGACAAGAATATTAGAACAATGTTCTTCACTTCAAATATTTAATAATAATAGAAAACTAATATACGAAAAAAGGATAAAGTACTACTTTATCCTTGAAATAATTTGATAATAAATTGTTGCTAATTACTTCTGTTTAAATCCAATAAGAATAACAGCACAGCCTGATCCCGGATTTCGATTAGCATCCAATTGGCCTTCTATGGTAACTTCTATGGTACTTTTCACTTTAAAATCCCAATAAGGAGCATTTTTTTGATTTTTATTACTAAATAACAAGTTACGCTCTTGGTCAAAAATATTAAAAATGAGATTGCCGTCTCCTGTGCCGCTACAAGCAGCTAAACGGTATGTAGTTTCCCCAAAAAAGGTAGAACGGAATTCAGCAGTTTCTTCAGAATTCAACAATAAAGCTCTATACAATTGACCATCAGAAATAAATTGAGATGTAATGTGCTTGTAACATACATTGGCGATTGTATCGCATTGAGCATTCATTTTGTTAATGAACGAGCCTGCTATTACAAATGAAAGTACTATAATTAATTTTTTCATATTCTGATTACTGAATGATTATGATTGAGTAGCGTTGATTATTTTATCTCTGATTGATTTTATTTTTTCGCTGATTTTTACAATTTGCTCATCGCTTACAGTAACTTCTGTTGTGCTGTTAATGTAAGTTACTTTTTTGATAGAATCGTCAACGGATGGTTCAAACTTATAGGCGAAAGAGATGCCATCATAAATAACAGATAATTCTTTCAGTTGATTTGTTAGTTCGCTAACTTCAGCAGCCGAATTAGATCCTAAAATATTGATTAAACTATTTAAGGCTAATTTTTGTTCTGCAATTCTGTATTTGATATCTTCAGTAGGTTTAGACTTATACGCACTAATTGAAAAATGCATACTTTCCAACCATCCACCGGTTAAAATTAAGCTTGATATGTCAGATCTTTGATTGGTCTTTAAATAATTATCACTTCCGCGATAAGCAATTCCAACCAAAACCATCATACTATCCTTATTGGTCACGTTTTTTTGAATTCTTTCCATCGTAGAGGCATCAAAGGCAGCCGAAATACCAAGTTTATCGGCTAACTGTTTTACTGCTGCTAGATAACCCAGGGCATCCTGAGTTTGACTATAAAGTGAAACATAGCCTAAATCAGCTCCATATATGCCCAAATTTAAGGATCTGGTAAAATCAGTTGATAAGGTGTTTACTTTATTTGAAGCCGCAAGAATGGACTTATCATAGTTAATTCCACTTTTCTGAATCAATAATGCAGTTTGAATTGGAGATGGTACGCTAAAAAGTTGACCTCCAATATTCAATACAGAAGTTTTTACTGTATCTGAAGTTTCAACAATTTCATCTTTGTTGCCATCGTCTTTTTTTCCATCACCGCATGAGTTTAGGGTAAAAAGACTTAGCATTGCAATTACTGCCGGGGTTATGAATTGATTTTTCATTAAATTTTTTTTGATATTCATCGACAAAATACTGTTTTTGAAGGATTAAATCGGTGCAAGTAAATAAAAAATACTGAAATCAACAAAAAAAGATGTTAATCAACATCAGCTTGATTTGTTAAAATCAATACAGGCAATTCACTGATTTACACGATTGAGAATTGACTAATTATTATCGCCGCCAAAGTACGTTTCTTCAATGATATCTGCATTATAAGCCACGTCGTATATCACTTCATTTAAGATGGTTTCATTGGTTAATTCTACGGGCTGAACGGCTTGTACAATTATTGTTTCGCATGGTTCACCATTTGCTCTTTTATCTGTAGTAACGGTAACTTGTGCGTAAGTTCCATACCCGCCTTCTTTTAATAGTTTGTAGTGGTTTAAGTTAGGATTATATTCTCCACATCGGCTATTCATGTAAACTACATCTTTACCGAAATGTCTGCCGGCAATGATCCATGCATAAACCATCTGATATCTCCATGAACCATCCTTCATTTTAATGGCCACATCCATCCTGAATACACCCGGACTTATTTCGTCGAGCTTGTATTTCCATTTGTTTGCAATATTTGTTATTGCAGTTTTTAAATCAAACATAATTATTGGTTTTTTTAGTAATTCAAATTTATCAAATAAATGGAAAAAGCAATAACAATTAGAAATTTATTTGTAACCTAACATTTAATTGACGATTGGTCAAATAATTAGGTACAGCGTAACGGTTTCCTGTTACATCTTGAATCCAAGTATAGGAAATAGTGTTTTGCACCTGTAACAGATTAAATACTTCCAGATAAATCCACATTTCCCGTAATTTATTAAAGGCATTTTTTGTTTTCAGTTCTCTTCCTTTTTTCAAAACGTTATACGCAAATCCTGCATCTACTCTCCGGTAGGGCGGCATACGTAATACCTGTTGCCAGCGAATGTGTGTAGGTGGACCGAAAGGAAGTCCGCTCCCGAATTGCAGATTCATGTTAAATTTAAATGCCGGTGCTTTTGGTAAATAATCCTGAAAAAATAAACCGAATGTTACTAACTGATCGGTAGGTCTTGGAATTTCACCCGGATCAATTTGAACACTGTCGGCTTTCACCTGATCAAAAGTATAACCCTTAATAATTTCTTCATTGCGGCTATTGTAATAAACATAATGAATATTGTCTTTAGAGTATTCATAGGTTCTCATCAATCCAATGCTTGCCCAACTTTCAACCCCCTTTACAAATTCACCATTAATTCTTAAATCCAATCCGGTAGCGTAACCTTTTGAGTTGTTATTTGCAAAATATCTAATCCGAACATTGTCAATTTCATAAGTATTTAGTTGACTTAAATTTTTGTAATAGATAGCGCTGATTAATTTAAACGGTCGTTCCCATAATTTAAAAATATAATCACCGCTCAGTACCAAGTGGATGGATTGTTGTGCTTTAACATTGGTATTAATTGTACCATTTAACGTTCTTAACTCGCGGTAAAATGGAGGTTGATAGTAAAGTCCGGAACTTATTTTAAATAACCAATCGGCTTTCCAATTGGGTTTATAAGCAAGAGTGATTCGTGGTGAAATTAATAATTGCTCATTTATAGTCCAGTAATTCGCTCTAATTCCTGCTGTAAAAATGATATCTGAAGAGTCTTTTAATTTTTGATTAAAGTTGTATTGGGTATAACACTGCAACCTTTGGCTTGGTAATGATATTTTCGTTTTATACACATCAATTAAATCGATAGAATTAACGCTATAAGGAACTAAATAACCGGCTGAGTCAACAGACCTCCATTCACTTAATTTATCATCTATATTTTCCAACTGATATCTAGCGCCCCAAAGTAATTGTTGTTTTTCTTTCACATTAAAAATCCCTTTGTGTTCAAAATTAATTACACTTGCTTTTAAATAATTTCTTCCGTTATTGATAAAGGTGCCCACGCCCCTGTTAAAGGCAACTTGTCCGAATGTTGTTTTGCCGAGGTCAGCCTCCAATTGATCAATATAATATTGCCCCTGTACTGTGTATATTTCTTCCTCATTGGCTTGGTAAGCAGATGAAATAAATTTCAATTTTGTTCTGCCGTTTGGTTTGTATGTTGCTGCTATACCGGCCATGCTGGTATTGTATTGCATCAATTCACGACCATCAAAATAAACGGTAAGTTTTAAAGCGTCATTTACAGTCCCGAATGTAGTTTCTCTGTTCGTGGGAATCACCAAATATTTATTACTATTTATATTTCCTAAAAATTCCACTTTAAATTTTGGGTTTACATCAAAAGTTAAAAAGCTTTGAAAATCAAGTGCGGTTGGACGATATTCTCCTCGGGTGTCTAAACTTTTCAATAAATAAACATTACTTCTATAACGCGTACCGATGTTCCAGGCCACCAATCTGTTTTTACTGATACCTTGAAGTTGCACATTTCCTCCCAGTAAACTCGCCGATGCATTACCTTCAAATTTCAACGGCTTTTTATAAGTAATATCTAAAACACTGCTCATTTTATCGCCGTATCTGGCTTCAAATCCTCCTGCTGAAAAATTAATATTTTGCACCATAAATGGGTTGGCAAAACTTAATCCTTCTTGCTGTCCGCTTCTGACTAAGAAAGGACGATACACTTCAATGTCATTCACGTAAACCAGGTTTTCATCAAAGTTACCACCTCGTACACTATACCCGCTACTTAATTCATTGTTGCTGCTAACTCCTAATTGCGTTTTGATGATGTCTTCAATATTTCCGGTTGGACTGGGTAATTGGTTAAAAATTAAAGGATCAATGCGAATTGCTTCTTCACTTCTGCTTTTTAGGTCTCGCACTTCAATTTCAGTTAAGTTATTTTTAAATTTTAATTGAGGTGAAAAAGTTATTTTTTCTCCTGGCTTAGCAATTAAGGTATGCGTAATAGTTTGGTAACTCGGACTAAAAAATAAAACAGTAATCAAAACATTTGCGTCAATTTTCAGCGTATAAAAACCATTTTCTTTACTGTAAGTGTATTGTGACTGATTTTCTTTAACTCCAATAGTAACACCTTCCAGTGCATCATCATCACCTCCTTTTACAAATCCGCTCAGTTCTGCTGTTTGAGCCGAGAGCAATGCTGAGTAAATTAGGGAGAAAAAAAATAAATATTTGCGTATCCGATTCAGAACTATTAATTAACGAAGATAAGTAGTATTTATTACTTCGGGAACCAATATAAAATTTAATTTATTCAACACTTGCACTGTTGTGAATAAGCGTTTGGTTATAGGTTTGTAAAAACGCTTTAAACTGTTGTTCGGTTATGGAATTAGGTTGATAAAAGTTAATCACATTATGGTGCAATGAACTATCTCGCTTAAAATTATAAATGGCTGTTAATTTATCACGATTGTAAACCTGAAGAATGGAATCACATACCACATACACCGAGCCGTTTTCGTAGTAATAACAATTATTTCCGTTTCGCTTAGAGAAACTTTGTCCCAGGGAGAAAAAGGGTTTTGAATACCCCATCATATGCAAAGCAGTCGGTAAAATATCTATTTGCGAAAAACTGTGCGTGTAAGTGCCTTTGAATCGATGATCAGCAGTGTAAAATGCAATAGGAATTGATTTTAATCCAACGGTGTTTTTAAAAAACGGATGTTCTGACAGGCTACAGTGGTCGGCGGTCATAATAAATAAAGTATTATTGAACCATGCACATTTTTTAGCTGCATTAAAAAACTGCTGCAAACAAAAATCAGCGTACCCAACCGACTCCAGGTTTTCCATATGGCCTTTACGAAAACGATTTTTGTATTTCTCAGGGATGTTATAAGGATGATGGGAGCTTAACGTAAAAATTGTGCTATGAAAAGGTTCTTGAAACCCGTTCATTTGTTTTATAGCGTATTGTAAAAAGGGTTCATCCCAAATTCCCCAAAAACCATCAAAATCTGAATTGTTATTGTATTCGTTTTTTCCGAAATAATGTTTATAACCTGCAATTTTTGCATACGTGTCAAAATTCATGGTTCCGTTAAATCCGCCATGAAAAAACGCAGTGGTATATCCTTCCTTATTTAATATGCTTGCAAATGAAGTTTGGCGATTATTTGCGAATGAAGAATTAATTATGGGGTTTTCCATTAAGGATGGAAAGGAGGAAAGTATGGCGGGTATTCCTTCAATGGATTTTGCGCCATTGGCAAAAGCGTTATTAAAAACAAAAGATTCTTGCATTAAAGAATCGAAAAATGGAGTATAACTTTTAATGTTACCTAAAGCTGTATATTCTTTGGCGAAGCTTTCAAGAATTAAAACCACAACATTTGTCTTTTTAAAAGTGCTGTCTCCAAACTGATGTAAAGGATTAAATAATGTTTTTAATTCATCTTCTTTATAAAACTGATAAGCTTCAGGTATATCTTCTCCTATTGATTTAATAATTGTAAAGGATGTGTTTAAAATGATTGGCGCAAATTGAGGTGCGTGATAATTGGCAGCATCCACTATGTCAATAGGGTTCCTGTTTATTCCACCTCGTATACAGAGAAAAGTTATAAAAACAACAGAAAGAGCAATAGATGTTTGACGAAGTTTGGCTTTAGTAGATTTTAAAGGAATCCAAGAATTTTTATTAAAATAATTTTTACGAATAAATAAAACCAAACTTATTATAATACCTAAAAACACTAATAAAACCCACCAAAAATCAACAAAAAACACGGGTAGTAATTTCATTAAATCTGTTTGTCCGCCTATTTGATTGAACAAATCGGATCCTGATCTTTTTCTGATAAATGAAAAGTAGGCCATATCAATACAATTGGGCAATAAAAACAGGGCATTCATAAATACGTATATGAATCGTATTGTTTTTTGAATAAATTTTTGAGCGAATAAATGAACGGGTAAAATCGAAAGAAGAATAAATAAAGAATTGGATACGGCAATGCTAAAGGAGTCAAAACGCAGGCCGTACCAACAATCAACGATTAATTCAACAAAAGTGATGTCAGGAAAGAATTTATAGTTGGCCAGATAAAATAAAATTCGGCTAAGCAAGTATAATAAGTATATAAAACTTAATCTTAAGACTAATAATTTAATTTGACTGCTATAGTTGTTCATTTCGGCATCGCAAATTTATTCATAAATTTAACAGGTGCATTATGTCTGATAAAATAAGGGAAAATATACGTGAGATTTTAAAACGGTATTGGAAACATGATTCTTTCCGGCCTCTGCAAGAAGAAATTATTTTATCTGTATTGGCTAAAAACGATACGTTGGCTTTATTACCAACGGGAGGAGGAAAATCACTTTGCTTTCAAATTCCCGGCTTAGTTTTAGGTGGTACCACATTGGTGATTTCCCCTTTAATTGCCTTAATGAATGATCAGGTAAATCAATTGAGAAAGAAAGGTATTTCAGCTATCGCGATTTCTTCTTCAATGACCTTTAAGGAGATCGATATTGCTTTAAATAATGCAGCGCTGGGACATGTTCAGTTTTTGTATATTTCTCCCGAGCGATTGCAAAATGAAGATTTTAAAGCTAAGCTTGCTTACCTTCCAATAAATTTAATAGCCGTAGATGAAGCTCATTGTATTTCGCAGTGGGGTTATGATTTTCGTCCGAGTTTCTTACACATTAAAGATTTACGTTTGATTTTTGATAAAATTCCAATTATAGCATTAACCGCTAGTGCCACTAAGGAAGTAAAGGAAGATATTCAGGTTAAACTAGAGTTTAAAAATCAGCAAATTTTTCACAGCTCATTTGAAAGAAAAAACTTGCGTTATGTGGTGCAAGTTGAAGAAAATAAATTTGAGCGCTTGGTGAAACTCATACAAAACGTAGGAGGTAGTGGAATTGTTTACGCCAGAAACAGAAGAAACTGTGAAGAAACAGCGAAATTCCTGAAACAAAATAAATTTTCGGCTGAAGCTTATCATGCCGGAATGAATTATTTGAATCGTTCTAAAATACAAGAAGATTGGGCTTCAGATAAAATTCAAATTATTTGTGCCACTAATGCATTTGGAATGGGTGTAGATAAGGCGAATGTTAGATTTGTAGTACACCTAGATTTACCGGATAGTTTGGAAGCTTATTTTCAGGAAGCAGGAAGAGCAGGGCGGGACGGATTAACGGCTTACGCAGTTATTTTTTGTACGGAAGCCGATCGGGTTAAATTAGTTGATCGTTATTTATTAAACTTTCCGGAAATTGAACAAATCAAACAAGCTTATTCAGCCATTTGCAATTATTATCAAATAGCGGTTAACTCCGGGGAAGGTGTAAGCGTTGATTTTGATATTGAAAAAATTTGTGCCAGTTACAATTTGCAGGCCTTAACAGTATATAATAGTATTAAATTTTTGGAGAAAGAAAATTATGTTTCTCTTTTCGAAGCCGGATTTGAGCCGTCTAAAGTTCATATTTTAGTTAACAAAGAAACATTGTATGAATTTGAGTTGCGATTTCCAAAGCATGAGTACTTAATCAAAACCTTACTTCGGAGTTATGGCGGATTATTTGAGAATTACGTTCATATTAGTGAAAACTTATTGGCACAACGTATAAAATCGAGTTCGCAATTAGTTTCTTCTCAATTAAAACTTTTGCACGATAATAAGTTATTGGCCTACATACCACAGGCAAAAATGCCAAAACTAATTTTTACCCGTAATAGAATTAACGCCAATCATCTTCAGTTTGACCCCAAAAATTATGAGCTTCTGAAACAACTTTATTTAAAAAGAATAGAGGATGTAATTGCCTATTCAAAAAATGATAAGATTTGCCGACAAAGTCAATTGCTGATGTATTTTAATGAGTTTGACAATCACAATTGTGGTCATTGCGATGTTTGTTTAGCTTTGAAACCAAAAGATTTGGGTAAAGCCAAGGAAAAAATTAAATCCTTACTCGCTTTAAAAAGACAAAATTTATCAGACTTAAAACAAGGAATGCTTATCTATAATCACGATACCTGGATTATGGCCTTGAATGAATTGATAGATGATAATATTGTGGGAGAAGGAGAGAACGGTTACTTTCTCAAATAATTTAATCGATATTAAATTTTCCGCTTTTTCTGTGTGGTCCGCTTGCTATCTGATAAATATAAACACCCGACTTTAAATTTTCAATACGTAAACTAGCCGAATCTGCCACTTGAAATTCTTCGCTCAATATCATTTTCCCATTTAAATCAAGAATTTGTATAGTTGATGTTTCCGCCTTGTTGAATTTGGCTGTAAGATATTGGCGATTAAATGATACTTGCATACCCTCAGAAGCATTCTGCCATTCTTTTACTCCGGCCGCATTATTATAATACACTGTAATACTCGCCCCATTAGCTACCGTTAATTGAGCGTTGGCAACACTTGAAAATAATTTGAAATTAAAACCAAATCCAGGCGAATTAATATCAGCTGGTGTTAAATACATATTCCAGGTATCGTTTGGTCCGCCAAAACTCAGGTTACCGGAGGTTCCAAAATAAGGGCTTTCAGGCGATTTGTCTTCTCCATTCATGGTCCCATTTAATAACAAAACAACCAACGAATCTTTAAGTGTGTTTGCCGGAGTGGCGAAAGTTGTATAACCGTATTCCACCTTTACCCCTGTAATACTGGCGGTAGCCGGAATATTAAAGTTGTAATTGGTATGCATTAAACGTTTAGAATTGGTGGCCATGGGAAAATAAACCCAAGGTTTATAAGGAGTGGTAAAGCTCCATAATTCGCCCGGACAACCGCAATTGGATACAACAGAAGTATTGTTTACTGCACTTTGTGCCATTATACTTTTTTGAGCAAAAAAAGCAGAAAGGAATAATATTGAAACTAAAATTTTTTGCATGATATAAAAACTTAACACACTAAATTACAAAAAAATAATCACATTAAGAATTCACCAATTTTTTAATCACTCTTAAAGTATGCGTATACTTTTTGGTATCTGAATTATGAATTCCGTAATGATCAAAACGATCAATTCTTACCTTACCACTTGCATGGATAATGTGCTCATGATCCAACAAAATCCCAACATGTATGATTTTTCCTTCTTCATTATCAAAAAAAGCTAAATCTCCGGCTTCAGATTCTTCAACGAAATTTAACGGAGCGCCCAATTCAACCTGTTGAGATGCATCACGAGGCAGTTTATATCCATTTAATTGAAAAACTAGTTGAGTAAATCCGCTGCAATCAATGCCGAACGGACTTTTACCTCCCCATAAATACGGGGCGTTAATAAATTGCTTGGCTGTTTGAATAATATTTTTTGCCGTTTTCTTTTCGTTCCCCGAAATACTTTTTCCTTCAAACAAAAAATGATGACTTTCAAAAACCGATTTTTCTTTGCTCAATAATGGAATTCGGGAACCTATTGAAATCGGAAATTCAATTTTAGTATGCAAATCTTGAACAGTTGATAATAAATCGCAACAAAAGTGCGATTCGTTTTTTTGTAATAGTTTAAAATTAGCTTCTGAAATTCGGGTATATTGTTTACGGTTAATCCAACATTCATATTGGTCGTAATCATTTAAAATTTTCACCCATTCGTCATTTTGTTCGGTTACCGTATAGGTTTCGCCAAATAATAATTGTGTAACCATTTCAGAACAATTATCAGCCTCCTTACGGCAGGGTATTAAACTTAATAGACAAATTCCGTACTGCATTACGCCTTTAAAGTTAACATAGTAAACTATATTAAAGAAACACTTTAAGTTATTTTTTGAATATCGTGTTGTTAGAAGTGGTTTTTACGCTTAAGTCAGAAGAAAGATTTGTGAAAAAATCAAATATTGAGTAATTTTAGAGGGCAATTATGGCGCACGATGTAAAAGAGGCAGTGAATGAGATACTAAAAGTGTATCTGGAACAACATAAACACAGAAAGACCTCTGAACGATTTGCTATTTTAAATGAAATTTACTCACAAGACGGGCATTTTGATATTGAGCAATTGTATTTATTAATGAAAAATAAGAAGTACAGGGTGAGCAGAGCTACCTTATATAATAATATTGAAATACTAATTGATGCCGGGTTGGTAATTCGACATCAATTCGGAAAAAACATGGCTCAGTTTGAAAAAGCATATAAATACAAACAACACGATCATTTAATTTGTACCGACTGCGAAAAAGTATTTGAGTTTTGTGATCCAAGAATCATGCAGATTCAGAAAACCACCGAAACTATGCTTAACTTTAATATAATACATCATTCACTTAACTTTTTTGCTAAGTGCAAGAATTTGAGCGAAACCGGAAACTGCGAACATAAAAAGAATTAATTATGACATTTGAACACACGATTAAAAAGGAAGAAAATCACGCTTTAATAAAATTATCAGGTAATTTAATTGAAAAGGGACAGGCGCAAAGCTTGCTGGAAACCTGCGACGAATTAGTTAAAGAAGGATGTATAAAATGGGCTATAGACCTTGAGAATCTGAAGTTTATGAACAGTAGCGGATTAAATACTTTAATACAACTTTTAACCAAATCAAGAGTTGCAGGAGGTGAAGCTGTTATCTTTAACATGAATAGTAAAATAAACGAATTGATTTTAATCACAAAACTTCATACCTTATTTAAAGTGGCCGACTCAAAAGATGCCGCTTTCAAATTGCTTGATTTGAATTAGTAAGTGAATTTTATTAATATTGTATTACAAACTTTAATTTAAACCTATGAAAAAAATCTACACTTTATGTTTATCATTATTGGTAGCAGGATTTGCTCAAGCAGCCTCGTTTACCATTTCAATTTCAGGTACTATGTACACTCCGGCTTCTTCAACTGTTAATGTGGGTGATGTTATTACCATTCAAGCTTCAACACTTCATCCTTTAGTGGAAGTTGATCAAACTACTTATAACGCAAACGGAACAACCTCACTAAATACCGGATTCGGTGTTAAAACTGCAGATTATACTTTTACCGTTTCAACTGCTGGAACCCTTTATTTTGTGTGCCAGGTTCATGCTTCCATGGGAATGAAAGGAAGTATTTTAGTGAATCCGGTAGCAGGCTTAAAATCATTTGCCATATCCAATCAAAGCTTTGATGTGTTTCCAAATCCGGCTAAAGAAAGTTTTAGTGTGAAATTAAATCACAATTTTGAACAGGATATCACGATTAAACTTTTTGATATTTTAGGTGCTCAAGTTGCTGAATTAACAAATCAGCCCTATTCAACTGCAAAGTTAGCTGATGGAGTGTACTTTGTTGTACTTCAATCCAATAATCAATCCGTAAGTAGAAAGATTGTAGTTAGTAAGTAATAAAATATAGTATTCAAAAAAAGGACTTCTATTTGGAAGTCCTTTTTTTTTATTTCGATTTTAACTCTTCTAAATGTTCATTCAATTCCTTCAAGTGCATTTTTTTCTCAACGAATATTTTTTTATTTCCATGCATAAATAATGTGCCCGGAATTGCGCCCGTCCATTCCGGAGCAATTTTATTAATAAAATCGTTTCCGTTTACTTCATCTAATAAAACACATTCGCTTTGTAAGGCTTTTTTCTTTAAAAAGGGATTTACTTTTTTCTCTAAATCTTCTCTAAAATCTAAACTCACCAAGATTACTTTAACATCCTTATTGCTTGCGTTTAAACTATCAAATGAGGGTAATTCCTGCACACAAGGTTTACACCAGGTTGCCCAAAAATTAATAACTGTAGGTTTTTCATTTTTTTGAATATAGGCAACCAGCTCATCTATTTTAAACACTTGTTTTACTTCTTGAGCCAAAATTACTTGTTGCGTGTATAAAGTGGCGGTGAAAAGAATTGCCCTTAATGTATTGGTTGAAATAAATCTTTTACTTTTTTGTATCATATTCTTGCAATAACAAATGTGTTTCCTGTATTAATCTTTCAATTTCGGCAACATCCGTACCGTCATAATAACCTCTGATATGAAAATCTTTATCAATTAAGGCAAAATTCTGCGTATGTATGAAATCTTCGGGACCTCCGTTACCTTCTTCTGCATTCAAGAGATATCCTTTTCTGGCAACATCATATAAAGCTTTTTTATCGCCGGTAACAAATTTCCACTTCTCATCATTCACTCCATGGGCATTGGCGTAATTTTTTAAAACCGGAACACTATCTGTTTCAGGGTCTACCGTATGCGATAAAATTAAAAAATCATCTCTTTTCTTAAATTCCGCATAAACTTTCTCTAAATTTTTATTCATCACCGGGCAAATACTTTGGCAGGTTGTGAAAAAATATTCAGTTATATACACCTTGTTTGCTAAAGTAGATTTGGTCACCTTTTTGTTATCTTGATCAGTAAATTCAAAATCAGGAATCAGGTGATAAACTGTGTCTTCAATATCTCCGTAATTTTTTGGTCCGTAATAAGCCAGTTTACGCAAAGGTGTTTCTTTGGTTTTCGAAAGGAAAAACCAGGCAAAAAATACAAGCGGTAATAACGCAAGTAACCAGGCTTTATTCAGTTTTTTATTCATGCTGCAAAAGTACCTTCTTATTATTAGGGAATCAAGAAAAGAGGCGTTTATTTATTATTTTACTTACGTTGCCAAAAACCTGACCCGGTGAAAATTTTCTCCAGTCAAAATCATCTAATTCTCCACCATAATTTACGTAGTAATCTAGTCCCGATTGTTTAAACTCCTTTAATACATGATCTCTGAAGTTGAGCATCACAATCCAACCGTCTTCTTCATTATCATCAAACCATTCTTCGTAATAACTATCATCGCTATTGTGAAAATTCAGCACATGTTCACCTATTAAAATATACTTGTTAATGCCCATGTAATTTAAATCATCCAAATAATCCCTTTTCAGAAGCATGATATCGTTGTTAATGGCATCGTTCCACTCGCCTATAAGCTCAATAACGCAGTATTTTTCTTCATAATCCACAAAAAGCACCTTTACGTATAATGTTTCACTCCCAATGTCGTCCCATTGTGGGTGTATGTAAAAATTGTAAATGGTTTTACTGTATTCAAACTCACTGTATTCCCTTCCGTAAAATGGCGAATTCTCATCTTCCGAAGCTATGTAAAGATGACGCCAGTTAAAGTAAGGTTCGAGCAAGTGCATATGCAAAATTACATTATAAACCTTATTTTGATTAGAATATTAATCAGGAACTATGTTATTTATTCTAATTTTTTAAGCCAAATTCTGTTTATAAAACCACATTTAAAGTAAAAATAAAATTTATTTATTGGCTATATTTGTTATTCTATACAAGTTGAACCTCATTAGGTCAATGCATAACATAAAAAATGAAAACCATCATTTACAGTAATGAAAAAATTAAGCTAAACCTAAGGCAGCTTTTTCAATACAGTGATTTGATGAAGAATTTAGCCAAACGCGATGTTACCATTCGGTATAAGCAAACCTGGCTGGGCGTTTTATGGGCTTTGGTTAGGCCCTTATTTAATATTGCGGTTTTTGGTGTTATTTCCATATTGATTACCAAAAGCACAAATCCGGTAGATAATTTTTTATATGTTGGTGCCGGCGTAATCATTTGGAATTTTATTTCTTCTTTGATTGCCGATTGCAGCAATAGCTTACTGGCTAATTCAAACCTGATAACCAAAGTTTTTTTTCCAAAATTAATTCTTCCTCTATCCAGTACGATAGTTTGTTTAATAGATTTTTTAATTGCTTTCGGATTTTACTTAATTGCTTTTATCTTATTAAAAGGGTTTCCCGGACCACAATTATTTTTGTTTCCCTTATTTATTGGCTTGGCTGCGGTTTTATGTTACGGAGCCGGGTTGTTTTTTTCTGCAATGAATGTACGTTACCGCGATGTGAATTTCGCATTACCTTTTTTGGTACAGTTTTTATATTATACTTCACCGGTTTTTTTAAGTTCAGAGTTTTATTTAAGTCATTTACCTCCGGTTCTAAAAAATATTTACTTAGCTAACCCTTTCGTGTTTATTATTGATGGATTCAGATATTGTTTATACGGAGAATGGGTAAATTTCAGTTTACTACACGCGGCACTTTCCATCTTATTTATTTTTATTTTATTAATAAGTGGAGTTCGCTATTTCCTGAAATTTGAAAAAACTTTTGCTGATTATATATGACAAAGCCCGTAATCAAAATAGAAAATATTGGCAAAAAATATAATATTTCTCATAAGCAGGAAGATGATGAGCGTTTATTAATTAAATCAATTTTTAATTATAAGAGTAAAAAAAATGCCGATGATTTTTGGGCGCTCAAAGATGTATCCTTTGAAGTGAATCAAGGTGATCGTTTTGGTATTATTGGAAGAAATGGCGCCGGTAAAAGTACATTATTGAAAATTTTAAGCAGAATTGTATCTCCAACAACAGGTAGAATTGAATACGAAGGTAGAATATCATCTTTATTGGAAGTTGGTACCGGTTTTCATCCGGAATTAACAGGCAGAGAAAATATTTACCTAAATGGTTCCATTTTAGGTATGAAGAAACAAGAAATTTCGAAAAAGTTTGATGAAATAGTTGCTTTTTCTGAAATCGAACAGTTTCTCGAAACTCCAGTTAAACGTTATTCTTCCGGGATGTATGTGCGTTTAGCTTTTGGTGTGGCCGCTCACTTGGACCCGGATATTTTAGTGGTAGATGAGGTGCTTGCAGTTGGTGATTCAACCTTCCAAAAAAAATGCATCGGAAAAATGGAGGAGGTAAGTGAAACACAGGGGAGAACCATTTTATTTGTGAGTCACAGTATGGAAACTGTTTTAAGATTGTGCAATAAAGGAATTCTGTTGGATAAAGGTCAGATAAAACTTTCGGGTGATATTCATGATGTAACTAAAGCGTATTTGGATACAAATACCGGTATTTCTACATTCCGAACATGGGACGAAAAAGACGCACCGGAAAATGCAATTTCCCGTTTAATATCAGTAAAAGTGCACGACGAAAAGGGAGAGATGAAAGAAAAGTTTGATGTTACCGGTAAGATTGCAATTACCATGGTCTACGAAGTACTTAAAGAAGGTGAAGTGTTTACTCACAGTTATAATTTTTACAACGAAAACGGAATTAATATTTTCAACACACACGATACTGTTTCTGAGGTGAGAAATGAACCACGCAAAAAAGGAATTTATACCACCACCATGTGGATTCCATCAAATTTATTATCGGAAGGAGTGGTATTGGTTGGAGTTGCTATTATCAAAATAGAACCTTTCACTATTATTTTACACGAAAAAGAATGTGTTTCGTTCACGGTGATTGATCATATGAGAGGTGATTCTGCTCGTGGAAATTATACCTTAGGATTTCCGGGTGCAGTCAGACCACTTTGTCAATGGGAAACAAAATTCGGGCAATTATGAAGCAAACTATAAAAAAACTTTTACCGAAATTATATTATTCATTATATAAATTGAAAAATATAAATAAGCCCGCTGAACCGAATGATGATTACATCATGCTCCCTAAAAAAGAATTAACGTATTCGAATGATTTACTCTATACTTTTCATAATGCCGATTTTATTAAAGACCCAAAATTTGACCACGCTTATAAATTATGCAAAGAGTTGGGAGGAAATCTTTTAAAAGATTATGATATACAATGGAGAGTGTATATTTTGTGTTGCGCTGCGCATCAGGCAACTAAACTGGAAGGTGATTTTATTGATTGCGGCGTTTACACCGGTTTTTGTACTCGGGCAATAATTGATTTTGTGAATTTCGAAAAATTGAATAAAAAGTATTATTTGATGGATACTTTTGAAGGATTGGATGCCAAATACAGTAATGAATATGAAATGAAACGGAATGATAAACTGGGTTATGGTAAAAGCGGAAATTTATATGACACGGTTAAAAATACATTTAAGGAATTTAAAAACGTGGAATTGGTTAAAGGGTCCATTCCTGAAACATTACCGCTTGTGAAGACTGAAAAAATTAGTTTCTTATCTATAGATATGAACACCGAGGTTCCGGAAATTGCGGCAATGGAATATTTTTGGGACAAAATGGTAAGTGGTGCAATTATTGTTTTGGATGATTATGGTTATCCGGGATGCGAAAATCAAAAAGCGGCACATGATAAATTTGCCGCAAGCAAAGGCTTACTGGTTTTCCCATTACCTACTTGTCAAGGATTGATAATTAAACCCTGATAGAATGATGGTTTCTATTTGTATACCTACATATAATCAAACCGTTTTTTTAACCAAATTGCTTCATTCTATCGCAGTTCAATCTTATAAAGATTATGAAGTAATAATTGCCGATGATAGTTCAACAAGCGATGTTGAAATGCTTGTTCAAAGCTTTCGTGATCGATTTACGATTCAATACTTTAAAAATAAGCCATCTTTGGGAAGTCCGCTTAATTGGAATAAAGCCATTGAAAATTCTAAAGGCGATATTATTAAAATTATGCATCACGACGACTGGTTTAAAAACTCGGATTGCCTTTTGAAGTTTGCAGAGAAAATAGAAAAAGAAAAATACGACTTTGTTTTTTGTACTTCCGAAATACTGGATGTTCAAACCAATCAAAATAGTTATAACGAACCATCAGACGACTTTATTAAGGAATTAAATGAAAATCCAAAAATTTTGTTTAACAAAAATTTAATCGGATCGCCTTCAGCTATTGCTTTTAAAAAAGAATTTTTTCAGCCTTTCGATATTAAATTAAAATATTTAGTGGATGTTGACTTTTACATCAATCTTTTATCTCGAAAAATAAAAATCGCTTTTATTAAAGAACCTCTAATTACAAATACGGCCAACAATTCTGAGCAGATTACCGCAAGCTCCATTACAAAACTGGTTCAGGTTGGAGAATACTCGTATTTGTATAATAAACATTATAAGGGTGCTAAACCTGATGAAAAAATGACTGCTTTTTTTTCCGATTTGTTTAGGTGGTACGGATTAAAAAGATTCCGGGAAATTACCAGTAAAGGTTATCCGCACCCCAAACCCATTTTATTTTTTAAGAAATTATTATTTAAAATTAATTGGAATAATTGAAGTGAATGATACTCCTTTAATATCTGTTATATTGCCGGTTTATAATGCCGAAAAATACATTGTTGATGCTATCAATAGTATACTCAATCAAACTTTTAGAAACTTTGAATTTATAATTTTGAATGATGGTTCTAAAGATAACTCTGAAAGCATTATTCAATCTTTTACCGATGAACGCATAAGATATTTTAAACACGATAATTGTGGATTAGCTGCAACACTAAATAAAGGAATAGAATACAGTAAAGGGAAGTACATTGCCAGGCAAGATCAGGATGATATTTCTTATCCCGAACGCTTTGCTAAACAAATTGAATTTTTGGAGAAAAATCCTAAAATTTGTTTAGTTGGAACCCGGGCCAGAATATTTACAGATGATTTGAAAACATACGGTTACCATAATCATCCAAGCGAATCATCGGTAATTATGTTTGATTTAATGTTCAATAATCCGTTTGTGCATAGTTCTGTAATATTTAGAAAAAATATTATTGATGAAGTTGGGTTATATAATACCACTAAGGGTATGTACGAAGATTATAATTTGTGGAGCAGAATGATGTTTAATGCTGGACTCGCTAACCTTGCCGAAGTTTTAGTGGATTACCGTCATCATGACCAGGGAATGTCAAAGGCAAGCATTTTTTCTACTAAAAACGCACTTTACGGGCAATGTGTTTTGAATATTGAAACATTGCTAAAACGTTCAGCTTTATTAATTCAGGATTTGCCGGCATTAATTCATGGCGAATTTGACAGATATAAAGGAAGCGATCTAAAAGATTTAATACATTGCTTGTCAGAAATGGAGCAGGTAATAGTTGAACGTTTTCCCAATCAAAAAGAATTAATTAAAGAAAGGAAAACCTATTATTTGAATATATTAAAATCGGCTCACCTCAGTTATAGATTGAAACTGAATGAAAAGAATGTATTAAAGTTTTATATTATAAAAATTAAAAACAAAATTGAAAATTTATTTCGTTAAAAAAAAGTAGTACTTTTCCTTATAGAAATTCCATTTACATAAAATATAAATATATCATGATATCAAAACTATTTTCAGCCGAAGAATTTACTAACCCAAATGTTACACATGCAGGGAAAGAATTTGAAGTAAATAACTGGGCTATCTCAAAATTTATTGTCAAAAAGTTGTATCCCATTTCTGATATTCATCCTTTTCCTTTGAATGAGCTTATGCTTATGACAGCCACAGTTTGTTATTTTAAACCACAGTTTATTTTTGAATGGGGAACAAATATTGGTAAATCGGCCAGGATTTTCCATGAAGCCTGCAAAGCCTTTAAAATAGAAACTGAAATCCACTCTATCGATCTGCCGGATGATGTTTATCATAATGAACATCCTCAAAGTAGAAGAGGAGTAATGGTAAAGGGTATAAAAAATGTGTTTCTGCATCAAGCCGATGGCCTCGAAAAATCTTTTGCCTTAATAAAAGAAAAAAATCCTAAAGGAAAAATATTATTTTTTGTTGATGGAGATCATAGCTATGAATCTGTAAAAAAAGAACTAACAGCCATTTTAAATACCGTACCTGATGCTGCTGTATTATTGCATGATACTTTTTTTCAAAGCGAAGAGAGTAAATATAATATTGGCCCGTTCAAAGCAATAAAAGAAGTTGTTGATTCCGCTGCTGTTAAATACAATATTATTGCCACGAATATGGGATTGCCCGGAATGACTTTATTGTATAAATAGTATTTATAATGAAAATTTACCATTGTGTAGAATCTTATTACCCTGCTGTTGGTGGAATGCAGGAAGTTGTTAAACAACTTTCTGAACGATTGGTTAAATTAGGTCATGATGTTACCGTACTAACTCGTTTTCACCAGGAAAGAAATTTTAAGGAGTTAAACGGTGTAAAGGTGCTTGCTTTTAATGTAATAGGAAATCCAAAAGCTGCAACTACCGATGAAGAAAAGAACTACGTAAAATTTCTATTAGAGTTAAAATCCGACATTATAACTTTTTTTGCAGCGCAACATTGGGCAACAGATTTAGCGCTTGTTCATCTTAAGCGTATTCAAGCCAAAAAAGTTTCAGTTCCCACCGGTTATTCTGGTTTATACTGGCCGGAGTTTAAACAGTATTTTATTGATATGAAAAAATACATTCATGATTATGATATGAATGTTTATTTGAGTGATAATTATAGGGATATTAATTTTGCAAGGGAAAATGGTGTAAAAAACACAATACTAATTGCTAATGGTGCCGCTGCGGATGAATTTTTACCGGAATCTAAAATTGATGTACGTAAACAATTAAAAATTCCTCAAGATCACTTCCTTTTGTTGCATGTGGGTTCATATACGGGTTGGAAAGGCCATAAAGAAGCGATTGAAGTTTTCTTTCGTTCGGAAATAAGAAACGCAACTTTTTTATTAATTGGCAATAATTACGAGTACTTTAAAAGGCAATTTATAAAACATCCGAAATTTGCCCTTTTGTGGTTTATGCATAAACTTAAAGGAAGTAAAAAAGTAGTTTTTAATTATTTCCCAAGAGATTTTACTGTGTCGGCTTATAAGCAAGCTGATTTATTTTTCTTTCCTTCCAATATTGAGTGTTCACCTATAGTCCTTTTTGAATGCGCTGCGGCAAAGCTTCCATTTTTAGCAACGGATGTGGGTAATTCAATCGAAATTGCCGAATGGACTAAAGGTGGAGTAATATTAAAAACCTCAAAAGATGAAGCTGGATTTAGTCATATGGATATTGAAGAAGGTATCAAGTCGTTGAATGAAATGTATAAAAATCAAAAATTACGATTGGAATTAGCACAGCAAGCTCACGCAATTTGGAAAGAAAAATACAGCTGGGAAATAATCACAAAAAATTACGAGAATTTATATTTGTCGCTTATTAAATGATAGTAACTAAACTGATAGGAGGATTGGGGAATCAAATGTTTCAATATGCTGCGGGTAAAGCCTTGGCCGATTTTCATCAAACCTCCCTTTTTTTGGATCTTTCTGCCTATAAGGCCGAACCTAATGTAGCTTATACCAATAGAAACTACGAACTTGGAATTTTTAATTTACAAGCCTTACAGGCAAGTCAAAGCGAATTAGATTATTTCTTAAAGGAAAATAATAAACTTCAAAGAATCATAGCCCGTTATTTTCCCAAAACACAAAAAAAAATGGTGCTGAATGAATATGGACATCTTTTTTACGATGAATTTTTTAATTGCCCAAAAGATACTTATCTGAATGGTTTCTGGCAGTGCGAAAAATATTTTTCTAGTATTCGTCCTTCCCTTTTAAAAGATTTCACAATAAAAGATGTTATTCCTGAAAAAATACTTGAAATACAAAATAAAATAAAATCTTCAGCAGCGGTCTCCATACATGTCCGAAGAGGCGATTATGTGAATTTAAAATCTGCCAGTGATTTTCATGGTGCTTGTTCTTTAAATTATTATGAAAAAGCGCATGCGTTTTTAAAGGATAAGTTTGAAAATTTTAATCTTTTTATTTTTTCGGATGATATAGCTTGGTGCAAGCAAAATTTTAGTTTTCAAAATATGCATTTTATTGAACAACAACATGGGCCACACTGGGATATGTTCCTGATGAGTTTTTGTAATCATAATATCATTGCAAATAGCAGTTTCAGTTGGTGGGGAGCCTGGTTAAATGAAAATGAAAATAAATCCGTAGTACTACCCGATTTTTGGTTTAGAAATGTAAAAACTGAATCATTGGGAATTAAACCGGATAATTGGATTTTAATTGAGGAAAAGGATAATTTATTTGATTAATCTTTATAAAACATAATCAATCATTGAGTAATAGTTCAAATACTAATTTCATTTCGGTTATTCTTCCGGTGTATAACGGAGAAAAGTATTTGCGTGAGGCTATAGAAAGTGTACTTAATCAAACTTACCGCAATTTTGAATTAATCATCGTAAATGATGGTTCTACCGATCAGTCTTTGTCTATTATCCATTCATTTAGCGATAATCGAATTATTTGCGTGAATAATCAACAAAACGCCGGATTGATTGAAGTATTAAATCAAGGAATTTCATTGGCAAAGGGCGAATTCATTGCACGAATGGATGCCGATGATATTTGTATGCCGGAAAGATTTAAAATGCAAATGGAAGTTTTTGAGAAAAATCCGGAAGTGGTTTTAGTTTCCAGTGATTATTTTCAAATGGAAGACGGGCATTTAGCACTTTCAAGTGGATTTATAGAATCAGATGAATTAAAAACTGTTTTACTTTTTTCTCCGGGCATGGCACATCCTACCGTAGTGTTGAGAAATTCATTTCAACAAAATCAAAAACCATACGACATTAATTTTATTCATGCCGAAGATTATAAGCTTTGGATAGATTTATCGGAGCAAGGTAAATTTTATAATATTCCACTGCCATTATTGAAATACCGTACACATACCGGACAAATAAGTCAGAATTACAGGGCTATTCAAAAAACAAATAGTGAAAAAATAAGAGCGCTTTATTTAACCAAAAAAGGTTTTCAATTTTCTGATCAAGAATTAAGGATTCATCATTTAATCGGAAATAATACATTTATTCAAAGTATGAATGAATTAATTGGAGTAGAGGATTGGTTAATAAAGTTAGTTCGTCAAAATCAAAAGTTACATAAATTTAATGCGATTGAATTCAATCGAGTTATAGCTAAATTTTGGTATGATTCCTGCGGGTTTTCTTTATTAGGAATTAATGCTTATAGGCGTTTCTACAATAGTGAATTGGCAAAGTTGAGCACTTTTAGCTTTCAATTGAAATTTAAGCTTTTGATTAAATGCTTCATCCGAAAATTCAGGAAGAAATAATTTTTTCAATTTGTTTTCTCCAGTGATCCCAATTTAATTCCTCTTCATACAATTTCCGGCTTTTTGTTCTTAACTGAACATATTTTTCAGGATGATTAATAAATTGTTCAATATTTTCGGCATATTCACTACCGGTGTCTGTGTATGAAATAGTAAACCCATTCACTCCATCTTTTAAATGACCTTCAATACCTCCGGTTCTGGCAATAAAACTAGGTAATCCAAATGCACTCGCTTCATTAATTACTATTGGCGTACAATCAAATCGGGTAGGTAATATTAAAAAATGATGTGTTTTAAATATTTCAGCCATTTTTTCCTGACCGCCTTTTGAATTTTTATCAATAAAGGGAATAATTTTTATATCCGGATCATTATATTTCTCCGGCACTTTACAACCTAATACGGAAAACTCAACAGGGTATCCTTTATCTTTTAATTCCTTAAAACAGGCGTAAGCTCGGTCACCGCCTTTGTCCTCCCAGTACACAGCAACAAATAATATTTTCCATTTATCCGGAATATCAAATTTAATTTCTAATTGAGTAGGTATGGTTTCTAAATTAGCTCCAAAAGGTAAAACGTGCACTTTATCTTCAATAGATCCATAATCTTCTAATACCGATTTTTTAGCCCATTCTGAAGAAACAATTACAAACTTGGCTTTTTGGAGCGCCAGTTTCTCAATTTGATTCCCTTCTTCTATTGATTTTTGCCTTAATCGGCTCAAACTTTTATGGTAATTTAAACAACTTGCAAAAGTACCGTCGGTAATATATAAAATCGGTGTTTTGGTTTCTATAAATGCAATTTCGCAACTGGCTGCAGGCGCTACTATTAAATCATATGTTTTAGCATTAAGCTGCTCATTAAAATACGCTGCATATCCTTTACTTATATAAATACTTTGTCGGTAACTAATTCTTTTGCCGGTAAATATTAGGCTTAACTGGTTTAATATTTTGGAAAGCCAAATCTGAAATTTGGGTTGAAATGGACCTAATATCTCCACATCACCAATTTTACAAAGCTCTTTATAAATACTATAATGCGTTCCGCTCCAAACTTTTTTATTCTTTGGGTTTTCAGATGATAAATAGGCTATTTTGAAGCTTGGCTTTAGCACATTCTAAAATTAAGACTAATTTTGTAAAAATACTGCTATTATAGGAAAGCTCAGCATAATAATTGTTAGTTACAATTGTAAAGATTT
The DNA here is from genome assembly GCA_016715905.1 of Sphingobacteriaceae bacterium. Taxonomy (NCBI): domain Bacteria; kingdom Pseudomonadati; phylum Bacteroidota; class Sphingobacteriia; order Sphingobacteriales; family Sphingobacteriaceae; species Sphingobacteriaceae bacterium. The sequence continues at coordinate 226,777 of JADJXI010000004.1, forward strand.
TTTGATTGAAGCGATTCAGTCAGTACAGCATTTTGTGAATGGTGAGAAAGAAATTATAGTGGTAGATAACGATTCGCAGGATGGTACTGAAAAAGAAATCCGGTTTAAATTTCCTGATGTTCAATTTATTCAATCGGGTTCAAATTTGGGTTTTTCTAAAGCAAATAATTTAGGTTTTGTGCAAAGTACCGGTTCAGAAATCTTATTGTTGAATCCGGATGCTAAATTGATAAATTCAGCTATAACTGATGCACTTAATTTCCTTAAACAAAATCCAAAAACCATACTTGGTCCTAAAATATTAAATCCTGATGGTACGCACCAGGAATCTGTTTTAAATTCTCCCGGCGTTATTTCTGTAATTACTGAATCATTGTTTTTATCCTATTTGATTAAGCCAAAACCTTATTTAGAAAATATATCGTTATTGGGAGCCTGTTTATTGATGTCAAGAAATGTGTATGAAAGTTTAAGTGGACTGGATGAAAACTTGTTTTGGATGGAAGATGTAGATCTTTGTCACCGAGCTAGGCAGGCTGGCATTAAGGTACATTATTATAAAGCATGGGAAATTGTACATGAAAGTGGTCAGTCTATTAAAAGTAATTATAAGATTTCTATTGCTAATCAATTATTAAGTAAATTAAAATTCATCAGAAAACACAATACCCGGTTTGCCTTTTACGTTTCTCTCTTGTTTATTCAATTACACATTTTATTCAGGTTGATTCTTTTTTTAATATTATCTCCTTTTAAGCAGGCTTATATTCATAAATTTTTCGCATATTGTTACTCTCAAAACATGTTGATTAAGTATATCTTTAATCCATAAATGCCTTAAAGCCTTGAAAGTTTTATTATTATCAGATACATACAGTGAGCATACTGAAAAGTGGGCGCTTGGATTGGCAGATTTGGGAATTCAAATTGGACTTTTCAGTTTCAATAAAGCCAGTTACGAATGGTATAATCACCCCAATATTACGGTGTATTTTGAACCGGATAAAGAAATAAATGCCGAAAGTACTTTAACTAAACTTTCTTATTTGAAATACGTAAAAATATTAAAGAAGATTATAAAACAGTTTAACCCTGATATTTTACATGCACACTATGCAACTAGCTATGGTTTAGTGGGAGCTTTGAGCGGATTTAAACCTTTTATTCTTTCTGTTTGGGGATCGGACGTATATGATTTCCCTAAAAAATCCAAACTGCATAAAAAAGTTTTTCAATACAATTTAAAAAAGGCGCAGGTGCTGATGTCAACCAGCGAAGTGATGAAGCTCGAATTAAGTAAATACACTTCTAAACCTGTTATTGTTACTCCTTTTGGTGTGGATACAAAAAAATTCAGCAGAAGTTCGCATGAAAGCGAAAAGGATGACATCATCAAAATCGGAACTATAAAACCTATTGAAGAAAAATACGGTATTAAATATATTATTGAAGCAGCTGAACTGGTTAAAAATAAATATTCCGATAAAAAATTCAAGTTTTATTTAATTGGCAGAAGTTTTAATGAAGAAATGTATAAAACTTTAATTCGGGATAAAAATTTAGAATCGGTATTTGAATTAACGGGCCGAATTTCATTTAACGAAATTGCGAAATGGCATAATAAATTAGATATTTTTTTAAATGTTTCTATTGATGATAGTGAGAGTTTTGGTGTTGCCACGGTGGAAGCAATGTGTTGTGAAACTCCGGTAATTGTAACCGATGTAGGTGGGTTGAAAGAGGTTGTTGGAGAAGGGAAGTTTGGAAAAGTGATTCCAAAAATGAATGCCCAAGCCTTATTTGAAGCAATCTCAGATATTGTGGAAAATCCTATTCAGTCCGATAAAATAGCTAAGGAAGCCCGATTACATGTGCTTGATAAGTACGATTGGAATAATAATTTAGCATTAATGGTTGAGCAATATAAATTGGCGATACAATGATTTTAAAAGAAATAAAAGATCCGTCGCTTTTTAGTGAAAAAGCCGAATCGGAAGTCGGAGTTTTCGCTTCTTTAAAATGGTTATCGGTATACGGTAATCAATTGCGCCTAATTGGAATTTATAAAGATGAAAATCAACTCATAGGCGGATTTTATTTTGTAAAAATTAAAAAATTCGGATTCAATTTTATCAAACTGCCACCTTATACACCACATTGCGCCTTGTTTTTTAATTCTACTGCAAAAAATAGTGCCAGTCTTCAAAATTTTTCTAAAGAAATAATGCAGGAAATTTGCAATTATTTGGATAAAGAAAAATCAGCACTTTCAATTCTTGCTTTTCCTTATAAAATTAAAGATTTGCAACACTTTATATGGAATAATTACAAGGTTATTCCAAATTATACTTATTTAATTGATCTAAAGAAACCCTTTGAGGATATTAAAGCCAACTTTGACTCTAAACACCGAAATGCTATTTCAAAAGCTATAAAAGATGGAGTAGAGGTGAAGTGTAATTCCGAAAATCCGGAATTTATTTTTTCTTTTTTAAAAAACAGTTTGCTACAAGCCGGAGCTAATGTTTATGAATCTGAATTACGGAGTATTCTTACCCAATTTTCTAACGAAAATAATTCCTTCACGTTTATTGCTTATCATAATCAATCCGTGGTAGGTATGTTACATTGCATCTACGATAAAAACGTTTGTTACTATTTATTAGGCGGAGTTGCTAAAGAGGCGGGTGTACAAGGTGTAAATCATTTGTTGGTGCAAAATGCATTAGCAAAAGCCATAGCACTAAATTGTAGCATTTTTGATTTTGAAGGAAGCATGTTAAAAGGAGTTGAGAAATTTTTCAGAGGATTCGGACCGGAACTAGTTCCCTATTACACGGTTAACAAAGCTAGTTTGTTTATTGAACTTATTTTGAAATTTAAAAAGCGAAGCATTTTTTAATGAGGAGAATATTAAAAAAAATACTTCCGCCTTTTCTTCTAAAACAAGCCAAAAAGATAGTAAGGAATCAACGCTCGCTTAAGCGCCAAAAATTAGTTCAAAGCGGCGACATTCTTAATTTAATGGCTATCGAAAAAAGTTTGCTGGCTTTTGGATTGCAAAAAGGAGATGTTGTGATGGTTCATTCTTCCTTGAGTCAATTAGGATATGTGGAAGGAGGCGCTCAAACACTAATACAGGCTTTCTTAAATGTTATTGGAGAAAAGGGTACACTGGTTATGCCGAGTTTTCCGGGTCTCGGATTTAATGCGGATTACCTGAAAACTAATCCGATTTTTGATTTACAAAAAACACCATCTTCAGTTGGAATAATCAGCGAAACTTTTCGGAAAATGCCGGACGTAGTACGAAGTTTGCACCCAACCGAACCTGTTTGTGCAAGTGGACCCTTAGCCAAAGAAATAACCAATGAGCATTTCGGACATATTAGCCCTTACTTAATAAATAGTCCATTTGGAAAATTGGTAAAATTTAAAGCTAAAATCATCATGCTGGGCGTAAATTTGGATACCTTAAGCAGTTTGCATTTGCTCGAAGATGCAGTAGATGATTTTAAGTACCCTATTTATTTGAAAGAAATTTTTACTTGTAAATTGATTGATGGACAAGGGAATTTATGTGAAATGAAAACAAAAGTGCATAATCCCGAATGGTCTAAAAAAAGAAAATGTAATGAGTTAGAACAAATGTTTATTCGGGATGGTTGTTTGGTGAAATATAAACTTGGACATGCAGAAGTTTTATTATTGGATGCTGAAAAAATGTTTGACAGTATGCTAACCAACTATAAAAATAAAGGAATAACCATGTATACACCCAAAGGTGAATGATTGAAAAAAAAGTACATATTACTTTCGATTATGAACTCTTTTTTGGTGACTCAACCGGAAGTGTTCAAAATTGTATTTTGAATCCAACGAATAAATTGATTGAATTGGCTAGAAATAAAAAAGTAAATTTTATTTTTTTTGTGGATGCAGGTTACCTCTATAAATTGAATCAATTTTCAAATTACCCTAAGGCCGAAGCCGACTTGAAGTTAATTACAGAACAATTAAGATTGTTGGTGCTTGAGGGTCATGAAATCGGATTGCACGTTCATCCACATTGGGAAGATTGTATTTACGATGGAGATAAATGGGAAATGAGTATAAAGAGATATAAGCTTTCAGATTTCAGTTTACCGGAGGCAACAGCTATAATAAACAAATACAATCAATTTTTGGAATTAGTCGCTCAAGTTAAAGTAAAAAGTTTCAGAGCGGGTGGTTGGTGTATTCAGCCATTTTCTTTTTTTAAAGAAGCTTTAATTGCAAATCAAATTTATATTGACAGCAGTGTGTTTTATAATGGATTTCATCAGTATACTGCGCATGCATATGATTTTAGAAATGCTCCAGCAATAAGCGAATGGAATTTTAATGATAATGAATGTAAGCCCGAAAAAAATGGAATTTTTACCGAAATGGCCATTACATCGGATAGAATTCATCCGTTTTTTTATATATCACTCTATTTAAAAATGAAAATGAATCCATTACGATTTAAGCCGGAAGGGGACGGGATGTGGTTGAAAGATAAGGGTAAAATTTACCGGCAGTTTTATAGCTATACCAATCATTTTGCGTGCAGTGATGGTTTCTTTGCATCGAGGTTAAAAAGCATTTTAGATCAGGTTTTGAATAAGAATTTAAATCGCATGGTTGTATTGGGACATCCAAAATCATTAGCACAGTGCAGTTATTCATATTTAGCTGATTTTATTGATTACGCGAATGAAAAAAATTATAAAATTTCCGTCTTTTAATGAGATTCGTTGAAAATAGTAAAATTGATCGTGTAAAATGGGACAAAGCCATTTTAAATTCAAAGCAGCCTCTTGTTTTTGCCATGTCTTTTTATTTGGATAGTGTATCACCAGAATGGTGTGCATTAATTGAGAATGATTACGAATCTGTTTTTCCGCTTACCATTGCAAAAAAATTTGGTATTAAATATTTAATTCAACCTCCTTTCACTCCGCAATTGGGAGCGTTTGGAAAATCAAATTTATTGTTTGAGAAATCTGCTTTAGATTACATACAGTCAAATTTTAAATTTGTGGATATAGAGTTTAATGCCAACATGCAAAAGGTAAAATTTTGTACAGATAAAAAAACATTTGTTTTAAGTGATAAAACTGAAATAAAATTGAATACAAACACCAAAAGAAATTTAAAAAAGTCAGAAAAGTTAGGTGTTGCAATTCAAGTTTTAAGTAACAAAGGTAGTATCACAAACTCTAAAAAAATAATTGATCCGTTCTTGAGAAAAAAAATAAAATTGCCTGTTAAGCATATTCAGATATTTAATTTGCTCTTAAAAAATTCTATGGATCAAAATAAACTAATTACTTTTGCAGCGGTAAAAGATGAAAATGTAATTGGCTTGGCTCATTTTATTACTAACGGAAAGCATGCTGTTTATTTAAAAGGGAATTCTTTGGAAAAAGAAAGCGGAGCCATGCATTCAATTTGTTATTATGCCATGAATTATTTTTTTAAAATTGGCGTGCAATTATTTGATTTTGGCGGCGGACAAATAGAAAGTTTAGCCCGATTTTATAGTGGCTTTGGTGCAACTCCTCTTGTTTATTACCGATTTAAAATAAATAATTTGCCTAATGCGGTTAAATGGTTTAAACGATGAACGTAATTATTTCACACGATATAGATCACATTACAGTTTCTGAACATTTTTTCAGAGATACGATTATTCCTAAATATTTAGTGCGGATGCAAATTGAATTACTTTCGGGTAAAATATCTTTTCGGGAATATATTTTAAGATGGTCTGATTTTTTTAAAAACAAATGGCAGAATATTGATGAATTAATTACTTTCAACAATATCAACGGAGTTCCTTCCTCTTTTTTTGTCGCAGTTAGTAAAGGAGTGGGTTTAAATTATTCCAATGAGCATGCCATCGCCTGGATTGAACAAATATTAAGTAGAGATTGTGAATTGGGAATACATGGTATTGCTTATGACAATATCGAAGAAATTAAAAAAGAATTTGAACTGTTTAAACAACTTTCCGGCTTGAGTTCATTTGGTATTCGGATGCATTACGTTCGTAAAACGGAGGAAACCTTTAAGTTACTTGATCAATGCGGATACATTTACGATAGCACTACGCATGAATTTAAAAACCCCTACAAAATTGGAGAGATGTGGGAGTTTCCAATTCAAATTATGGATGGTTGGGTAATCGAAAACGGTAAACGTTGGCAAAGTGTGTCATTCGAAAAGGCTCAAGAAATTACCTTAAAAATAATAGACAAGGCCCATAAACATAATTTAGAATTTTTGAGCATTGATTTTCATGATCGTTATTTTTCGCATTCTTACAATACCTGGCTCAAATGGTATATGTGGTTAATTGAATATTTAAAACAAAACGGTTTTAAATTTGTTAATCATCAACAAGCTATTCGTATTCTAGAAAAATAATCTAATTAACAATGCACATTTGTTGTTTAATGTAAATACAACTTCTGAGTAAGAATTACTCTGGCCATAAAATTATATTGTTCTTGTGTGTATCTGCATCTACAAGTGCCGCGATATTCTGACATGTAATTGTCAACTGGGGGCGTGTAGTATTTGCTCAATCCATCTACAGGTCCATAATCAAAAAAGCAAGGTGGAACTGGGGCCACATTGTCATTATAACCAACTGTATATGGGTCAGCCTCTGTATCACAAAATCCATCACCATGGGTGTAACAATTGGAACTGACTCTATCAAACCACTCGTGACTTGTTATGCCTGGTGGTGGTCCGGGAACAGCAGGAGGTACAGGTGCAATTTCCGCATAGGTATCAGGCAATCCAAAAAAATGTCCGAAAAGATGATATAACGTAGTCGTGTTTATCGCTGCTTTTCGCATGACGATAACGTCTTTATTGCCCGGTGTTCCGGGCATATAGGTATATCCACCGATATTTGGATTTCCACCTAAACTATTAACTAAATAAAAGTTTATAGTTTGAGTAGTATACCAGTTACTGGTTACTTGTGCTTCGTGAGGATTTTGTATCCAATCATTATAGGGATGTTTAGGAATATAAACCGTACTACAATTTTCAAAACTTACGCAAATTCTACTAAAGGCGGTATTTAACATATTTATTGCCGTTGTAATATTAGCAGGAAGTATACCCGGTTGATACATACTATCTTGTACAATATAAAATACTATGGAGAATTTTTTATTTAAACAGGTGTCGTGTTTTAAAGTACTCACCAAATTCTGTGTCTGAATTATTTCACTTCGCCATTTCGCAAAGTTGGCGTTCATCGCAGTGCCACAAAATTTAGTATTCACGGATTGAGCGGACTCCGAAACCACGTTAACCTGAGCATCCAGATTTAATCCGATTAAAAATAAAAAAAGAAATAAAATTTTGTTCATTACAAACTTGCAAGACATTTTAAAATCATTATCTTTGGTAATCTCAAATTTAAATTAATATTTGATATGTTCAAACAAATTCAAGTCTTTTTTACATTTCTAGTTTTTGTTTGTTTTCTTTCGAATGTAAACGCGCAAATTGTTGCAACGCCAACTTCTGGCTGTTTTCCGCAAACAATAAGTTTCACAAATCCGCCGGGATCTTCTGCAGTTTCATGGAATTTTGGCGACGGTGGTACTTCTAATGCAAATAATCCCGGCCACAATTATATTACAGCGGGTAATTTTACGGTAACTTGCAATTATACAGTTGGAGCAGTTCCTTCTGTAACTACGTTGGTTGTCCCAATATTTCCAAAACCAACCGCAGCCTTTTCATATACTGTACCTGCTATTAAGTGCGCACCGGCCACCGTAACTTTTGTAAATTCTTCTACAAGTCCAACTACCATTGTTTCATATACCTGGAATTTGGGTAATGGAACGCCTACTAATGTGGTGAGTCCTATTTATTCTTATCCGGCAGGTGGTTCTTTCACAGTGAATTTAACTGTACTAGACGCTAATAATTGTACGGGCACGGTTTCTGCAGGACCAATAAATATTTCCAATCCGCCAATTGTAATTATAAATACTAATCCGTCGCCAGCTAGCGGTTGTAATGTGCCTTTCAATGTTAATTTCAACGGTTCCAATTCTCAAAGTGGTTCGCCTTTACCCGGACCGTTATCTTTTAATTGGAATTTTTCCGGAGGTAGTCCGGCTGTATCAGGCGCTGCAACGCCCGGCAACGTAACCTATAACGCCACGGGTAGCTATATAGCTTCATTAACAGTAACTGATAATAACAATTGTTCGGGTTCAGCATTTGTTCCTGTAAATGTTTCACAAGCCACATTAAATGCAACAGGTCCTTCAACTGCTTGTGTTAATACACTTTATACAGTTAATGTTCAATCCAATTCAGGTTCTACCATTCAAGGTCCTTATGTTAATGATTCATCTCCTTTAACAAACGTTACTTATTCATTTGTGTATGGCGCACCCGGAACTTTCACGTACAATGTAACAGCAGGAGTTCCTCCTTGCACAGCCACACAAATAAAAACTGTTGTTGTTACCCAAGTTACAGCGGCAATTACAGCTACACCGCCATCTTTTAGTTGTTCAAGTCCATTTGTATGCAATTATTTTAATGCCTCTTCCCCTAATGCAGTAACGTACACATGGATTACTAGCAATTGTGGTGGCGGATTACCAATGACTAGCAATTTGGCAAATCCTTCCTTTACTTATTCGCAAGGGAGTTTAAATCCATATACTATTTATCCTTATTGTATACCTGTAGTTACTTTGTTAGCCAGTTCTGCAAACGGATGTACAAGTACAGTATCCATTCAAGCCGATACATTACGAAGACCAACAGCATGGTTTAATAAAAATAAAAAGGAAGGATGCGCACCGTTAGTTGTAACCTATAGGGATACTAGTTTTGCACATCCTACGCCAACAGTAATTACAAGTTATACATGGAATAATGGTGCAAGCCCGCCTACATTATCTACAGGTGTTGCCCCTCCAATTCCAAATGCAACGTTTACGTATAATACGCCGGGAACTTACACGCCTTATTTAATAATTCAAACCGCTCAAGGATGTATTGATACATCTTTTGTTGATACAATTACCGTGGTTAATCCTGCGCCAATTAGTTTTAGTTTCAATCCGAGTACCGTCTGTCCCGGGCAAACTGTTCAAATAGTAAACACCTCTCCGAATCAAAATCAAATACAACATTGGCATGTAGATAGTGATAACGGTTTTTTTAGCGGATGCGTCAGCGACCCTAATCCCGGTTGGGTATTTACCCATATAGGCGTTCATACCTTTACATTATCGGCCTGGAAAAACAGTTGTCAAAGCACAACCACAATACCACAAACGGTAACTGTCAGAGGGCCTATAGTCAAGAGCAGGTTCACTACAAATTGTACAAATAGATTCAGTGTGTTTTTCGATACGCATATGCAAGATGTGGCTAATGGCACCATAAATTTTGGTGATGGTAGTCCGCCCGTTAATTTTCCGGGTGTATTAAACGCGAGTTCACAACATACTATTAATCACGTTTACGCAAATACGGGTGATTATACAGTAGTAGTAACCGCTACAAACGGAATTACAGGTACATGTACACCTCAAACATTTACTATGTTGGTTCAGGTACGCAATATTCAAGCGTCTATTGCTTTATCTCCAACGGCTTGTGCAAATGTTCAAACTTTATTTAGTGCGGCCTCATCTACCGATGTTTTAGTGGGTTGTCCGAATATCGGTTACACCTGGTTTTTTGATAATGCGCCTCCGATTGTGACTTCCCTAACCGCAGTTTCTTATTCTTGGGCCACACCCGGAACTCATACGGTCACTTTATTAGTAAAGGATTTGAATAGTTGTAGCAGCGTATTAACAAATACGATTCGGGTGAGTTCAGCAGCGCCTGCGTTTAATGCAGTACCTTCAGCCACCATTTGTTTGTCTACGCAAACAGTTCAATTTAATAATACCACGCCGCAAACGCCTGATCCGATAACGAATTATTTTTGGAATTTCGGAAATGGTTCAACGTCTAATTTTACCGGTAGTCCAATCGCATCCTATACTTCAGCAGCAATTCCATTTTCTCAATTCACGGTTGCGCTAACAGCAACTAACGCTTTGGGTTGTATAGCTACTCAAACTTTATTGATGCAGGTAAATAATCCAAATGCAGCTATGTTCGCCTCACCCGGAAATTCGGTTTGTGTAGGTGATCCGGTTTCTATTGCAGCTCCTTCCGGTTATGCTTCCTATACTTTTAGTACGGGTGATGGAAACGTGTATATAACCCCAAGTTTTTCTATTAGTAATACCTTTACTGCCGCTGGTACTTATCCGGCATCTGTAACTATTATAGATCCGAATGGGTGTAAGAGTAGTAGTACACTAAATTTTTATGTACAAAGTTATCCTACTGCAAGTTTTATTGTGAATTCACCCGGAGCACAATTCCCTAACGTGGCTTGTCTTGGCGACGTAACCTTTTCTTCAACTTCAACTTCTAATCCAACCTATAATCTAACTTATACTTGGAATGCAGCAAATGGTGCGTCATTGTTACCTATTCCTATGGTGATTGTTTCATATACAAATACCGGAATTTTTCCGGTTACCTTAACAGTAAGTACACCGTTTGGTTGCAAAGCTATTGTTACTAAAACAGTAAGTATATTCGGAGCACGCGCCAATTTACAATTGGATAAATCTTCCATTTGTTTAGGTGAAACAATTAATTTTAGTTTGAAAGATACAAGTACAGTATATGCTTGGACATGGGATTTTGCCGACGGTGATACGCTCAAGGCTTATGCACCATCCATTACGCCAACTGTATCTCATACCTATACCTATTATCCGCAACCCAATGGTGATGCTACTGTGTCATTGATTTATTATAGTTCCAATCACGCTTGTAAATTTTTCGCAACGCAAACAATAAAAATTATAAAAATTGTAAGTGATTTTAAACGAAATAATGAAATTACTAAGGTTGATAGTGTGCACTGTTTAGGAATAATAGATACGTTTAGTCCTGTGATTCAAAATCCGGGCGGTTCTACGTATAATTGGAATTTCGGGAACGGAAATACTTCTTCATCTCAAATCCCAACTTACAATTTTACTTTGGCCGGAATTTATCCTGTTACTTTAACAATAACCGATCAAAATAGCGGATGTATAGGGTTTGCTATAAAAAATATTACTGTTAACCCAATTCCTGATGTTGATTTTAATGCACGTGATACATGTCAAAATGTGCAATTCCCGCTAATTGGAAATGTTAACGGAAACGGACCATTCACCTATACCTGGATGCCAACGGCAGGAATAACAAACCCTAACGCGCTAAATACTACAGCAACGGCAAGTAATTCCGTTACCTATACTCTTGTTACTACGGATATAAATGGGTGTAAAGATTCAATCAGTAAGAATATTTATATTCAATTACCCCCAAACGCCATTCAATGGGATACAACGGTTATCATTGGTCAGTTTGTTCCTATTAATGGAAATGCCGGTCAAAACATGTCGTATACCTGGACCCCCTCTTTAAATCTAAATTGTGAAAATTGTATTTCTCCAATATCTACTTCAACTGATAATATCACATATACCGTAATTGTTGCGGATAATATGGGCTGTTTCAGTAGAATGAATATTTATAAAATAGATATTGATCCACGGTCAACCGTAGATGTACCAACAGCTTTTACACCTAATGGTGATGGCGTAAATGACTTTATTTTTCCGGATGGATGGGGAATAAAAAAAGTAAATTATTTCAGGGTATATAACCGTTGGGGACAACTTCTTTTTGAAACCGACCAGGTAAAAGTAGGTTGGGATGGTAATTATAATGGGGTGCCGCAAAATATGGAGACCTATATTTATCAGGTTTCTGTCGAAACCTATTCTGATAAAGATGCGCTATTAAAAACCGGAAGCTTTAAATTGATTCGTTAGTAATAATTGATTTGAAAAAAATTAAATTTTATATTTCTATACTGTTGCTTACGTGCGTTATTTCTGTGAGCGCACAAGATGTGCATTTTAGTCAGTATTATTTTTCACCCTTATCCTTAAATCCGGCCAACACAGGTAACTATAAAGGTGATTGGCGTTTTTTTGGTAATTATAGAAGTCAGTGGAGAGATATAGACAAGGCGTACAATACCTATTCAGTAGGGGGGGACGCTAATTTTTTTCCAAAAAATTTAAATTTTAGCGGCGGTTTAATTTTCATAAGCGATAAATCCGGTGGTAATTTAAACATCAACAAAATATTACCTTCATTTGCATTTCATCATAAATTATACGGATTTCATATGAGTTACGGCGTTCAGGTTGGTTATGTAATGAAGAGTATAGACTTTTATGCACATTCATTTCCAAATCAATTAAATTGGAGCACCGGAAAATTTGATAACACATTGAATAATCAGGAAGTAAATGTAGTACAACAATCAAATTATCTGGATGTAAATTCAGGAATAAATATTTCAAAAAAATATGGAAGAATTGAACCGGAATTGGGAGTAGCGTTTTTCCACCTCAATAAACCAAAAGAATCATTTTTAAGTTCTAATAATCAATTGCCAATTCGTCAGGCTTACAATGCTTCATTAGCCTATTACTTAAGTGGAAGTATTATTTTAAAAGCATATTCCTTATATGGCATTACAACTAAAGTAAGTGATTGGGTAAGCGGTTTAAATGTTGAATATGTTTTACATAAAGGAACATTTTTTACTAATTCGGTTTTTGCAGGTTTTATGTGGAGGGATGGGATAAATAGAAACGCAGATGCAGGAATTGCCACTGTTGGAATAAACTATTCTCATTATACGTTAGGATTCAGTTATGATTTAACCTTTTCCGGATTAAAAACTGCTGTTGATTATAAAGGCGCCTTGGAAATTGCATTTATTTACCGGGCTCGTACTTCACGTTTAATAAAAAAGGCCATTCCTTGTGAAAGATACTAAAAGCATATTGATCATCCTGTTTGTTTTTGTGAATCTGTTTTGTTTTTCTCAGGTCGATTCCAGCGTGTTAAAAAAATCAAACCCAAAACAATTGAAAAGAATGGGGAAAAGTGCGGTGCAACAACACGATCCTAGTGCTGCCATTTCTTTTTTTGAAGCTTATTTAAAAACAAATAGTAAGGATGCAACCGTTCTTTATTTATTAGCACAATCATATTATGAAATTGGGGATTATGAAAATGCAGAACATTATTATCTGGCTTCATACGCTCAAATGCATGATAAAAATTCAGAAGCATTATATTATTTCGCTCAAATGCAGAAATCGAATGGAAAATACGATAGTGCAAGAATTAATTTTCAAAAATTTAAAAAGGAATATAAGGGGAAAGAAAAACAATTGAAGAAACAAGCAGGCAAGGAGATAGCCTTTTGTGATTCTGTTCAACGTTTAGCAGGAACTGAGAAAAAAGTAATAGTTACAAGATTAGATACTACTATTAATAAAGTAAATACAGAAGGTGCTCCATTTAATTTGGATGAAAATACTTTGGTTTTTTCCTCACTCCGAACAGAAAAAATAGAATACATTATGGAAGATGATACCGCACGTTCAATAAACCGCAAGTTATATTACGCAAAAAAGAATGGGAATGATTGGAAATTTTCTGGCGAATACGGTGATAATTTTAATGTGCCCAACTTTAACACAGGTAACGCTTGTTTTAGTTTAGACCGTAAGAGAATTTATTTTACCAGATGTAAAGAGAATATGAAGGGTCAGATGATTTGTGCAATATACATGTCTAAAAATGAAGGGAATACTTGGTCAGAACCGGAAAAACTCCCTAAAATTATTAATAATCCAAAGTATAGTAACACCATGCCAACCGTTACACGGGATCCAAAGAATGGTAACGATATAATTTATTTTGTAAGCAATAATAAAGAAGGTAGGGGAGGTTTAGATATTTGGTATACTATATTTGATAAGAAAAAGAATATTTACAAAACGCCAAAAAATGCAGGTAATAAAGTAAATTCTTCGCAGGATGAAATGTCGCCGTTTTTTGATAACGAAACAAGGTCTTTGTATTTTAGTTCAGAAGGATGGGGTGGATTAGGAGGATTTGATGTATATAAAGCAAGTGGCGACGGAAAAAGATGGTTGAGTATAGAAAATATTGGTCAACCTGTAAATTCCGGTTCCGACGATATTTATTATACAATTTCACCCAATCGGGAAGAAGGTTTTTTTGTAAGTAACCGTAAAGGCGGAAATACCTTAAAAAACAAAGCCTGTTGTGATGACATTTATACCTACAAACACAGCCAATACATTAAAATAATTTTAGATGGTTTTGTTTATGAGCAAGAAAGACCTAGTGTTCCTATAGCAAATTCCGAAATTGAAATTTATATCCGAGATAAAAAAACAAAAGAAAAAGCATTGGTTAAAACTTTTTTAACGGATGAAAAGGGACATTATAATACAACTTTAGAAGCCGGCCAGGAATATTTTATAGTAGTGAAGAAAAAAGAATATCTTGGAACAAGCACGGAAGTAAGTACAATAGGAATGAATACTTCGCAAGAAATTAAACGTATTTCCTACTTATCCAGAGAACCAAAAGAACCAATTCGTATTCCTAACATTCATTATGAATTTGATAAATCTGTTATTTTAGAAACCAGTAAAATCTCAATCGATACAACAGTGTTAGCCTTAATGGAAGCCAATCCCGAATTAATTGTGGAAATTCAATCTCATACAGATAGTAAAGGAAATGACAATTATAATATTAAACTTTCTCAGCGACGCGCTGAAAGTGTGGTTACCTATTTAACTCAAAAAGGTATTTCTAACAAACGATTAGTCGCGAAAGGTTATGGAGAAAGTAAGCCCATAGCTCCTAATGATTTACCAAATGGTGCTGATAATCCGGAAGGAAGAGCATTAAACCGAAGAACTGATTTTAAAATTATTGGTAAATTGGATGTGGAAGTTATAAATGAAGCAGAAGTAGATTAAAAAAAAGCCCCTGAATGGGGCTTTTAAATTTTCGCAAAGATTATTTCTTTTTATTATAACGGCTTCTGAATTTATCCACACGGCCCGCAGTATCAACCAATACCTGTTTTCCGGTGTAAAATGGATGCGATGTCATAGATATATCCAATTTAACTAAAGGATATTCGTTTCCATCTTCCCATTTTAACATTTCCTTCGTTTCAGCGCAAGAGCGGGTTAAAAATGAATAACCATTACTCATATCTTTAAAAATACACAATCTGTAGTTTTCCGGGTGAATCTCCTTTTTCATTTCTTTAATGCTTAAAAATAAGTTGGCAAATTTACGATTTTATTGCTTGTCACCAAATATTAATTAAAATTTGTTTAGAACAGGTCGTAAACAAGGCTAACTTATTAATTTTAACAAATTCAAAAAAAAAAAGCATGCCTGTTTGTTTTTTAAAATTCTTTAACTAATTTAGCACCCTAAGTGTAGTGAGTAAAACTGCACTTACATTTATTAAAACAGAAGTATGAAAAAACTTTTCTCTAAAGTGGCCATTATTATGGCTTGTTCATTTGGTGTGACATATGCACAACAAGACCCTCAATTTACACAATGGATGCACAATAAATTAGTGTATAACCCAGGCGTTGCCGGTACAAGTGGCGGATATTGTGGTGCGCTACAATTTCGTAAACAATGGTCAGGTTTTGATGGAGCTCCCACCTCTATTAATTTTACTGGTGACATGAAACTTCAGAATTTACCACTTGGAGTAGGTTTAACCTTTATAAATGATAAAATCGGGCCGATGAGTACCAACTTTGTAAGAGTTGCTGGCGCTTGGAACCATCCGATTAGTCGTGGTATTCTTGGTGTAGGCTTAGATGTAGGTATTGTTCAAAAAAGTATTAGTAATACTTGGATTGTTCCGGAGCCGGGTAAAATTGACCCAACAATTCCTGGAGCCTATGAGGCTCAACAAAATCCGGATTTAAACAAAATGACATATGATCTTGGTTTTGGTGCTTATTATACAATTCCTGGTCAGTTTTATGTTGGATTATCAAGTAGTCACTTGCCTGCTCAAACAGTAGGTAGCGGTGATATTAAATATGACTTAAGTCGTCACTTCTATTTAATGACCGGATATACTTATTCTATTGATCCGCGAAGTTCAATTACCCCTAATATTAAATATAAGTCAGATTTAGCAGCCGGAGCCTTAGATGTTAATTTAACATATGCATATTCTTTGGATAACAAGAAATTCTGGGGCGGCGCTACCTACCGTTTAGAAGACGCAGCTGCCTTAATGATTGGATACCAACAATTTATGAATGGTACCACCACTATTAAAGGTGGTTTATCTTATGATTTAGTGTTATCGAAGTTAAAAGGACATACACCGGGTAGTTTTGAAGTATTTTTAGGTGCTTGTTACACTCCAAAGCCCAAGAAAACAACAACTTACGAGACAGATCGTTTTTATTAATAAAATATATTTGAAACCTTTAAATCTAATCTACGTTTAAGCCATTTACAACTAACAATAAATGTTAATAACATCGAAAAACATCCTTGTGTAACTTTTATTTAAGTTGTGGTTATAAACTAAAACAAACGATATGAAAAAACTTCTGGTATTAGCCTCGTTCATAGCTGTAGTTACAGGATGTAACAAGCATTCAGCTGAACTTGTTGGTGTAACTGGTCGTGAACAATGGTTCCAACCTGATCCTTTCGGAACATTGTACATTCCAATGGGTAGTTATCATATGGGCCCCGATGATGAGGAGGCTCCTATGGCGCATACTACTAAATCTAAAGTCGTTTCAGTTCAGGCTTTTTACATAGATGATTCTGAAATATCAAACAACGAATACCGTCAGTTTGTATTCTGGGTGAGAGACTCCATAGCTCGTAAATTATTGGCTAATGGATCAAATCCAGATGCTGACAGATTTCAGATCTCACAAGATGAATTCTTAAGCGTTTATCCTATTTATAAAGGTGATAACAATCTTCAAGACCCATATATCAATTGGGAAGAGAAAATTAATTGGGGTAGTGGAGACGATGATTATCGTGCTGATTTACAGCCACTTTATTTACCTGAGGGTGAGCGTTTTTATAACCGAAAAGAAATAGATACCCGAAAGTTAAATTATGAGTATTATAGAATTGATCTAAAACTTGCAGCAGCAAAGGTTAACAG
This sequence comes from Sphingobacteriaceae bacterium, assembly GCA_016715905.1. Classification (NCBI taxonomy): domain Bacteria; kingdom Pseudomonadati; phylum Bacteroidota; class Sphingobacteriia; order Sphingobacteriales; family Sphingobacteriaceae; species Sphingobacteriaceae bacterium. The sequence goes on from JADJXI010000004.1 coordinate 244,019, forward strand.
ATTCATTCCCAATAAATCACCTGATATTCAGGATGCAGCTCACGATTACAAAAAAGCTGATTATAATAATGGTGTACATTTGAATGATGGACAAAATGGAGTACCCGGTTCTCCTTCAACTTTAGTAGGGGATCCTGCTAAGGATAGTAAAACTCTAGGTACCTATAATGTTAAAGACGAAGTTTCCGTTGGTCAAGGTAATTATGTTCCTCGTGAGCGCAAAGGAGTTGATCGTTCTGTGTTTATTATTAAAGATGTGATTAATGTTTATCCTGACACACTTGCTTGGGTACATGATTATACTTATTCATTTAATGAGCCATTAACTAATATGTATTTTTGGCACCCGGCTTATGATTCATATCCTGTAGTAGGTGTTACTTGGAAACAGGCTCGTGCCTTTTCAATTTGGAGATCTATGTTATTGAATAATTATTTAATAGGCACTGAACAATCCATTGTAAATGATTTTCGTTTACCAACTGAAAGTGAGTGGGAATATGCTGCAAGAGGTGGATTACAAAAATCTCCATATCCTTGGGGTGGCCCATATATCAGAAATGCTGCAGGTTGTTTCTTAGGTAACTTTAAACCAATGCGCGGATCTTATATCGATGATGGTGGGTTCCACACTGTTTATATTTACTCATACAATCCAAATGATTACGGATTATATTGTATGGCCGGTAATGCTTCGGAGTGGACAAGCAACTCATTTGATGAATCAGCTTATGACTTCCAACATGATTTAAATCCTGATTACGTTTACGAAGCTCAAGATAAAGATGCTAATGTATTAAAGCGTAAAGTAATTCGTGGTGGAAGTTGGAAAGATGTAGGTTACTATCTTCAAACGAGCGCTCGAACGTATGAGTATCAAGATACCGCAAAATGTTATATCGGTTTCAGAAATGTTATGACTTATTTAGGACGTGCAAAAGGAGACGAAATTTAAAATCACACAACACAAAATAAACAAACAATAAACTAACAAAAAACACAAAACAGCTATGAGTAAATTAGGTAAAGTAAAAGGGTTCAAAAGGTTCTTACACCTTGCATCATGTCTTGGAGCTTCCGTGGTAATTCTTGGAGCACTTTTTAAAATTATGCACTGGCCCGGATGTAATGAAATGTTAATCGTTGGTCTTGGTACTGAGGCCTTTTTATTCGGTTTATTCGCTTCTGATATTCCACATGAAGAAGTAGATTGGACTTTAGCTTATCCTGAATTAGCAGGTATGGCACATGAAGAAGTAAATGAGCATGATCCAAGCTTACCGGTAAGCCAACAATTAGACAATATGCTTGAGAATGCAAAAATTGGGCCTGAATTAATTGAAAGTTTAGGAACAGGCATGAAGTCATTGAGCGATACCGCTTCAAAAATCGGTGATATTTCTAATGCTACTGCTGCTACCAATGAATATGTTGAAAACGTAAAGAAAGCTTCAAATAGCGTAACTGATTTAGCTGATACTTATAAAAAAGCAGCAAATACAATGGCTGACTTAGCTAGTTCTAATGATGCTGGACATTCAATAGGTGAATCTTTAAATTCAGTTTCTAAAAATTTATCTGCTTTAAATGCAACTTATGAATTACAATTGCAAGGAAGCAAAACACATTTAGATGCCACTTCTAAATTCTACGATGGTTTACATGAATTAATGAAAAACCTTCACGACTCAGTGGATGATACTAAGAAGTATCGTGCAGAAATGAGTCAATTGTCCTCTAACTTAACTGCCTTAAATACTATTTATGGTAATATGTTAGGAGCAATGAACTTTAACAAGGGTTAATAATTGTAACCTTTTTGGAATTTAGAATTATTTTATTTAGTCACATTTAAAAAGACAAGAAAAAATGGCAGGTGGTAAAGAAACCCCAAGGCAGAAGATGATTGGTATGATGTACTTAGTACTCACAGCTCTTCTAGCCATGAATGTATCAAAAACTATCCTCAAGGGTTATGTACGCGTGAATGAAAGTATTGTTCGCGGACGTGAAAATTTAGAGGAAAATAATAAGCGGATTACTCAGGCTTTCGAAAACACAATTGCTGGTAATGCTGCAGCTTTGCCTTATTTTGAAAAAGCAAAAGTGGCACAAAAATTAATTGATGAAGCTAAAAAATACGTGGATGCTGTAAAGCTAAATGTTATTGGAGCTTCTGAAGCAACTACTCAGCCGGACACCGTGCATTTGAAATATGCACAACGTATTGATAACTATGATGATCCTTCACGCGTATTAGGTATCGCTGAACCATCAGCTATGCAAGACGGTTCTCTTACGGCAATGGAAATGAAAGGGAAGTTGAATAAAGTAAGTGCCGATTTATTGGCCTTATTGGAGAGCATGAAAAACGACCCTAAGACTAAATTATTAGATGATGATTACAATAACTTAAAGAAAAAGATCTCTGATTTAAAGCCTACCGAAAGTGGCGCTGAAGAAGATGGTTTAAAAATGACATATGAGATTGAGAATTATTATCATATGCCAATGGCTGCCGTTGTTTGTAATTTGAACAAAACTGCAGCTGATTTATCTAACTGCGAAGCAGAGATATTGAACGTTTTCTCAGCTGCGAGTGGTAAAATCTCTATCAAGTTTGATAATTTAAAAGCAAGGGTTATTGCGCCAAGTTCTTACATACAAGCCGGCCAGCAATACACTGCGGATATCTTTATTGCCGCCTCATCTAGCAAAATTTCTAAAGAAGACATGAAAGTTTATATCGGAATAGATTCTGCTGAGGCAGCTGCGGGTAAAACCGGAGACGAAGTTCCAATTGAAGCAGGTGAGGGTAAATTATTAAGACCAACAAGCGGACAAGGTGAACAAACCTATTTCGGGGTTATTAAATATAAAAACCCGAATGGTTCTTTCAAGTATTATCCATTTACGCAATCATACATGGTTGCTGCTCCTGCTGTAGCTATCTCAGCTGATCAAATGCGTGTATTTTATGCAGGTGTTGAGAATCCGGTTTCTGTTTCAGCTGCCGGTGTATCTCCTACTGATATTCAGATTTCCGCTTCAGGTGGTGGCGCAAAGTACGTATCTAAGGGTGCGGGAAAATATGTATTTACTTTTACCGGAACTGGTACTTGTAATATTTCTGTTTCTGCTAAAGGAAAGTCTCAAGGTCCGGCAATTCCGTTCCGTGTAAAACCACTTCCAAAACCGGATATAAAAATTGGTGGTACTTTTGCCCCGGGCGAAATGAAAAAAGGTGCTTTAGCTATGGTGGCCGGATTAGGTGCCGGTGCTAATGGATTTGATTTTCAAGCAAATTATATTGTTCAAAGTTGGGAAATTGTTGGTAAAGTAAGAGGTAAACCAATGGTTGCTTCCGGAAACGGGTCTAACTTAACAGGTGAAGCCAGATCAATCCTTAGTGGTTGCGATGCGAACCAAAAACTCTTTATTGATGCCAAAATTAAAGGTCCCGACGGAAAAATGCATAGTGCAACTGTTGGTATTAAGGCTATGAGATAAAGTTTTAAATAACTGATTATGAAAAAAATCAAACATATCATTTTTGCTACCTTAATCGTACTTTTCGTAAGTCCGGTTATGGCTCAGCCAAGTGTATTTACTCCCGGTGATTATCGTGACGGAGTTTACGATAAGGAGAATTCTGTTAACAGAAGACCAATTCCTTATACCCACCTTCGTCAGGCAGATGTAACCTGGCAAAAAAGAGTTTGGCGTAAAATCGATATGCGCGAAAAAATTAATCAGCAATTATATTACCCGCTTGAATTAAGCACTAGTAGAATTTCATTATTACAGGTACTTGTAAAGTATGTATTGTCTGGGGAAATAATGGCTTTTAATCCAATTAATGATGAATTCCTTATTCCTATGGAGAGATCTGAAATAAGGGATAAATTAATTGAAAGAGAAGATTCTAGTGAGGTTGAACAGTTTGATGCAGACGGTAACTCATTTTACACCAAAATGCCGGGTATTGTAGATTCCACTTGGATGTATAGAAATTTAACCGACGTTGAGATTAAAGAAGATTGGTATTTTGATAAACAAAAATCAACTTTGGAAGTGCGAATTTTAGGCATGACTTTTAACGCATCTAAAAAAGGGAAGGAAGAAATTGGTGGAATTCCACAATTTTCAGTTTATTTCCCGTCATGTCGTAAATTTTTAGCTAAACACGAGGTGTTTAATGTTAAAAATGATAGTGAGCGCCGTACATTTGATGATATTTTTTGGAAAAGACAATTTTCGAGCTTTGTTACGAAAGAATCAAACGTATACGATCGCGATATTAATTTCCACGCAAAAGGTTTAGAAGCTATTCTGGAATCAGATCGCGTAAAAGGTGATATATTCCGTTGGGAACATGATTTGTGGCATTTCTAAGCTAAATTTAAAGAATTATTAAAAGCGATGGAATCATCGCTTTTTTTATTGAATTATCAGGGCTCAAATTATAATTAAATAATATCTTTGCTTCAATAAAATTATACCAATGAAATTAAAACATTTTTCAATACCTATTGCATGTTTAATGATTCTGTTTTCGTGTAGCGAGAACAAAGAAAGTGAAACCATTCAGCCTACCGAAGAAACAGTGGTAAAGGATACAACTCCGGTTACGGTGGATGATACCACAAAATTTAAATTTGATTTTGCAATAGCAAATATCCCTTCTCCTGTAAACAGTTTACAGGACCTAGGTAAATGGGGAATTAGTTATGATAATTCTTGTTTTAATGACGTAGCCAATATTTCTAAATACACGAATGAGTTTAAAAAGGCCGTTAATTTGGGTGTGTATAATATCGACATGTCCTATGCTATGGTTTCAGATAATGGACAAGATGTACTTAAGTATATGAAAAACGTGATGTCCTTAAGTGATGGTTTAGGGTTAAAAAATGCCGTTAGTGCAATGGTGGGCAAGCGTGCCGAATCAAACTTAGGTAACAAGGACTCTCTTTTTAAAATTATTGATGAAATTTTTGTAAAAAGTGACGATTATTTAAGGACAAATGACCGAGTTTATACGGCTGCAAATGTTTTCACCGGTAGCTGGCTCGAAAGTCTGTATATTGTTTGTAAAGTAGGTGAAACCAATCAGGATGCGGCCATACTTTCAAAAGTAAAAAGACATTTATGGGAACAGCGATTCCATTTAGGAAATCTGATCAATTTATTAAATGACTATAAAGATAAAAAGGAAACCTCGGATATTATTAATGAATTAAAGCCTATTCACGAGGAAATAAGTGCAGTGAAAGATGATAAAGACATGAATGACTCAAAATTAAAAAGCATTGCTGATAAAATCATTTTATTAAGGAATAAAATGACAAATTAATATTGGCTAATGAATTAGAGCCTTACAGTGAAAATCATTGTAAGGCTTTGTTTTTTAAAAAGGTTAAATATTCTAAAACATAGTATCCTTATTTCAATCATTCTTATATTTGTTAATACCGATATTCCAAATGAAAAACGCCCTCTTATATACTTTGCTTTTGATTCCATTTCTGATTATTTCTCAGAAAAAAGAGAAGCAATTCAATAGTAAAATTATTGGCACTATTTCCAATTATAACGGGAAAACTTTGTATTTACACCATTCATGGAATGACCAAGTATTTAGTGATTCTGTTAAAATAGTGGAAGGAAAATTCACTTTTAATTTAAAAAACAGCGAACCGGATTTATATTGGTTCAATTTGAGCCCATATCCTAATGTTGCGCCCAATCTTCAATTTTTTGTAGATCCTGGAAGTTTAAAAGCAAATTTAAATGCCGATTCTTTAATTTATTCAAGTGTTGAAGGGGGGCCTACGCAAAACGACTATCTGGAATATAAAAAGCTTATCAATAGTTTTGTGGCAACCCAAATGAAAATGCAAAGTGATTACACCGAAGCCATGCAGAAAAATGATATGGTTGCTGTAGAGAAAATTAGAGGTAACTTTCAAAATCTTAATACGCTATTTATTACCGGAATGACAGATTTCGTAAAATCACATCCTAAATCAATTGTGAGCGGATATGTGGTGTTTTCTGATATGAATAATCCGGCTGTTCCATTTGAGAACGTTGTTACAGCCTTGGATGCAATTGATAAAAGTATTCAGGATACTAAATTTGTGAAGGCTGCCACAAAACGTGTTGATGGAATGAAGGGTTCTATGATTGGATTTAAAGCAACGGATTTTAGCCAGGCTGCCCCCAATGGAAAAATGATTAAACTTTCTGACTTTAAGGGTAAATATGTATTAGTTGACTTTTGGGCGAGTTGGTGCGGGCCTTGCAGAATGGAAAACCCGAATGTTGTAAATGCCTACAATAAGTACAAGGATAAAAACTTTACAGTATTAGGTGTATCGTTCGACTCTAATAAAGAGAAGTGGCTCGATGCTGTTAATAAAGATAATCTAACCTGGGACCAAGTAAGTGATTTAAAAGGGTGGGGGAATGAAGCCGGTAAATTATTTGGGATATCCAGTATTCCTCAAAACTTATTGCTTGATAAAGATGGAAAAATTATCGCAAAAAACCTAAGAGGAATAGCGCTAGAAGAAAAATTAGCTGAAGTATTAAAGTAAAATATTTGCAAAACATAAAAGAACCATGAAAAGAAAAGATCTATTTGCGTTTTTATTATCATTCACTTTCGCAGTGAATTTGATTGCACAAAATGAAAATGAACCAATTGTTATGACCATTAATTCAAAACCTGTTACTAAAGCAGAGTTTGAAGCCGTTTATAAAAAGAACAATGGCAAGGAAACAAAAAGTAATCCTAAATCAGTAAAAGAATATGTTGAATTATTTTCTTTGTTTAAAAGCAAAGTTTATGAGGCAGAATCGTTGGGTTTGGATACGCTTTCTACTTTTAAAACAGAATTAGGCGGTTATAGAAAACAATTAGCAGCTCCATATTTAACAGATAAAAATACAAATGAGAATTTATTGACAGAAGCTTATGATCGATTGCAATGGGAAGTTAGAGCAAGTCACATTTTAATACGAACGGAAGAAGCCGCATTACCGAAAGATACTTTAGAATCTTATACTAGAGCGATTGCTATTAGAAACGCAATTAATGGCAAATTGCCTTCTGCGTCTGAAATTGCGAGTTACGAAAAATTATTGCGAAACTCTTCTGAGGTTGCTAAATTACTCAAAGGTAAAGATAGTACGCTTTATAAATTAAAATTGTCTACGGTTAAAAATTTAGCCGATTATTATACTAAGGCACAGGATAAATTTGCAGGTATTGCTGTTAAAACAAGTGATGACGCTTCTGTAGTGGATAACAAAGGCGATTTAAACTATTTCTCGGCATTTGACATGGTTTATCCTTTTGAAAACGCAGCATTCAATACCAAGGTTGGAGAGCTAAGCCCAATTATTCGTTCTAAATTCGGATATCATATTTTAAAGGTGTACGACAAACGCAAAAGCCGCGGTGAAATTACTGTTGCTCACATTATGGTGAAGTTAGCAAAAGATGCTTCTGAACAGGATAAAGCAAACGCGAAAACAAAAATAAATGAATTAAAGGATAAATTAAAAACATCTTCGTTTGAAGAAATTGCACGTCAGTTCTCAGATGACAAACAAAGCAGCGACAGAGGAGGACAGTTGGCTCCATTTAAAGGCGGAAGATTACCAATGGAATTTGAAAACGCAGCTTTTAATTTAAAAAATGTAGGTGATGTTAGTGAACCGGTTCAAACACCTTATGGTTGGCATTTGATCAAAAAACTTGATTTAAAAACACTTCCTTCTTTTAACGATATGAAAAGTGAATTGAAGTCGAGAGTGAATCGTGATAGCAGATCACAAATGGGTAGAACGGCTCTTATCGCACGTGTGAAGAAAGAAAATAATTTCAAGGAAAATTTAAAAAACAGAGACGAGTTTAATAAAATCTTAGACTCAACTTATTTACAGGCCACCTGGAAAGCAAGCCGCGCTGACAAATTAGGGAATAAAGAGATATTAAATATAGGTGGCAAAAGCTTCACCCAAAATGATTTTGCAAAATATTTGGAAAGTCAAATAACATTTAGAAGTCCTACAGATGTGATTGAACTTATGCGTTCCATGTACAAATCCTGGGTAGAAGAGTGTGTGGTTAGCTATGAAAATGGTTTACTGGAGTCTAAATACCCTGAGTTTAAAAATTTATTACGCGAATATCGTGATGGTATATTGTTATTTGACTTAACCGATCAAAAAGTATGGAGTAAGGCAGTAAAAGATACAGTAGGTTTAAAAGAGTATTACGAAAAAAACAAAAATAATTATTTATGGAAAGAACGTGCTGACGTTACGATTTATAAATGCGCAGACGAAAAGGTTTCTAAAAAGGTTAGAAAATTACTGAAAGCTAAGAAAACAGAGCAGCAAATTTCTGATGAAATAAATAAAAGTTCTCAATTGAATTTGAACATCACTACTATTACTTATCTAAAAGGTGAAAATAAAGATGTGGATGCCAATTGGAAAGAAGGAATTGTTGCTACGGATATCCACGATTCAAATGAAAATAAAACATTAGTAATCATTGTGAATAAAATTACCCCGCAAACTCCTAAGTTACTGAACGAATGCAGGGGTATGGTTACAGCCGATTATCAATCGTATTTGGAAACAACTTGGATCGATTATTTAAAAAAGAAATATGTTGTTACAATCAATAACGATGTACTTGAAACTATTAAGTAATTTAAAAAGGACGCTTCGGCGTCCTTTTTTTATGAATATTTTATGGCCATTCACTTTCTTTTCTTTTTTTTCAATTAATGCAGTTGCCCAATCATTTGAAGTCGATCAAATACAACAACTTTATCGTCCCCGACTTAAACTCGAAACAAAACATGTGTTTGATTCGGGAATACAGGATACGACAGGACTTTTCAATCAAACTGATGCCAATGTTGCATTCACCTTTCCGCTAAAAACTAAAATAAGTGCCGATTTAAAACTCGACTTGAGCAGTCTTAAGGTTAAAGACATTCTCCAGAATAGTATTCGTTTAAAGGCTTCTCAAACTATGGGGTTATTAAAGGTTGGTGGACGTCAATCTTATTTTGGTTTTGATTCTATTCCTGAAAAACAATTTATGAATGTAACCGCTGGATTTTTAGGCGTTCGGTTAACCCGAAAATACAGAGTGCTGTTTTGGTCGGCCGCTGTGAATTTGTCTGAAGAAACCAGGGTTATTTCATCTACAATTCCAAGGGCTTCCGCCATAATCGGTCAAATGCATGTTAGAGGATTACGAAAGAATTTTTTTTATGGCTTAATGCTCGCTTATAGTGATGGGTTGTTTTTACCCGCACCATTTTTTGGAGGATCAGAACCTATCGGCGAAAAATTTATATTTAATTATACCTTACCGGTGCAAATGAATTTGCAATATAAAGCTAGTCAGCAAATGAGGTTAGCGATTGGAGTTTCGGCTGAAGGATATCGCACAGGCATTCAATTTCATGGCAAACGTTTAAATATGAATTATACTTCCGGCAATTTATATGGTAATATGAGATTAAAGTTCAGTAAAACTTTTTTACTAAAGGCAGAAGCGGGTTATGTAATTTATCAGGCTTTACGTTATGATCAATTTGCGCAATATAAAAATGTATACCGCCTAAGCCCTGGTCCGTACGGACAAATTGGAATTCAAGTGCTATTTGGTAAATCAATCTGGGAAAAGGTAAGTGAAGGATTTTTACAAAATATTAATTAAAGTCGATACGATTTCATAACTTTAAAAAATTGAATAATTGTAAAATACATAGCTATCTAATAATTGTAGGGTTGATTCTATTTTCTTGTGTTGAAAGCGATAAGGAACTAAAGAAAAAAGAAGCGGCAATACTTGTTGGCGATGAGTTTTTATTAGCTGATGAAATTAAATCTTTGATTATTGATACCGGAAATCCAAAAGATACAATTGGTACTGTTAAACAAAGTGTTGATGATTGGATGGCGGAGTCGTTGCTTTATCAAGAAGCTTTGTCAAAACTTAATGAAGAGGAAATACAAATTGAAAGTCAAATTGAAAATTACAGAAAGGCATTAGTTAATCATATTTATAGTACAAAACTTATCGAAGTAAATTTAGATACTAACGTGAGTTATGGAGAAATTAAGGCCTATTATGAAGAGCATAAGGATAATTTTATTCTGAAAGATAATATTGTAAAAGTTCATTACCTAAAAGTATTGCTAAAAGCGCCGCCGTTAAATAAAATTAAAAAACTGGTTTATTCTAATCAATCGAAGGATAAAGAACAGTTAGAAGATTTATGCAGTCAATATGCAGATAATTATTTTCTAAATGACAGCACCTGGATTTATTTAGAAGATATGAAAAAGGAAGTTCCTAAACTTAAAGAACAAGATGATATTTATTTATATAAAGGAAAAGTGATTGAAGTGAGTGACGACGAGTTTTATTATTTTTTAAGATTTAATGAAATTAGAATTAAAAACAGTGTTTCTCCGTTAAATTTTGAATTAAATAACATCAAAAAATTTATTATTAATAAAAGGAAAACACAGTTATTAAAGGATTATAAAGTTCAACTTCTTGAAAAAGCCAGGGAAGAGAAGAGAATAATTATAAATTCGGAAAAATTGAAATTAAATTAATTTTTTACCTTGTAGATAACGATTAATCTCCAAAAGTATTATCGGAATTAAAATTGAAATAGCCGGTAATATGTATCGGAATCCATATACCGTTATTAATTTTACATCAATAACAAATACCAATATTGAAGTATAGGACAATACAAAAGCATGCATTAATAAATGGAGTGGTTCATATATTGTTTTATTATTTATTTGCCGCAAAAGGACAATCATATAAATAACCCAAATAATGATCCAGTGCGGACGTACCGAGAAATTTTCATTAAGCACTGATAAGTATCCTAAACAGAAAAGTGATTTTTGAAAAATATGTTGCCACGTAATATCTGGGTTTGAAATATAAATTTCAAAGAATGTAAAACTATTAATTGGAAAAAAAACGAATGAACCGCTAACTAAATAATTTCTTAATCCCAAAATTGAAACACCAAAAGTAAATGACAAAAGAATAAGTATTATTGTGCTAAAGTTTAAATGTCTTTTGAAATAGAAGTAAATGAATATCACCATCAATAATAAGGCAATTGGCCATAAGTTTGGCCTAGTCATTACACATAATCCTAGTAGTAATCCGGTTGCTATGGCGTTTAATTTGCTATTGTGAGCGAAAGTCTTTTTGCAATTATAAAAGAAAAGGGGTATTAAAACAAGCACTAAATTTTCACTCAGGAAACGGAAACTATAATATTTAAATATATCTAACAATCCAAATAAAAAGGATAAAGCTAAAAATGCAATTGCAATTCTTGAATTCATTTTGTCATTAATAGTTTTATACCAAATAAAAATGGAAATGCCAATCATAACGCTTTGTAAAATATATACCGGATTGGGGTTATTGCCGAATAAAAAAAAGCAAAACGCTAAAAAATAAGAATATAGAAATCCATTGGGATAATCATAAAGTCCCTTAACGCTTGGAATGGCTAGGCCATTTTCTTTAATGTCTATTGCAGTTTTGGCATATAATTGCCAGTCATCATTTGTTCCATTAATAATTTCTTGTAATGTGGCTTCAAAAGGATAAAGCTTGAAGAACGCGAAAACAAGGAAGAGTAGTGGAATACAGAAAGCAAAGTAAATTTCTAATCGGCTTTTCAAGGAGTTGGATAATTAAAAATAGCTTTACCAAAAAGTTTGGTTAGCAGCAAGCATTTTTTTGAGTAAAGGACAAACTCTGTATCGGTCTTCTTCGTAATAATCCCTTAATTCATTCAATTGATTAACCACTTGCTGTATACCAATTTCATCTGCCCATTTAAGCAAACCTTTGGGGTAATTTACTCCTTTAGTCATGGCTAAGTCAATATCTTCTCTACTGGCAATTTTTAAGTAGAGGGTGTCGGCAGCTTCATTGATTAGCATGCATAATATGCGAATGAAAATTTTTGACGCTTCATTTTTTGATATTTTTGAAGCCGGCAATTCAAAATCGTTATTGTAATTGTAAAAACCTTTTCCGCTTTTTCTGCCAAAGAAACCGGCTTCCATCAATCGTTTTTGAGTGAGCGAGGGTTTAAATTTAGGATCAAAATAAAATTGTGACCAAACTGTTTCAGTTACGACATAATTTACATCATGACCAATCATGTCCATGAGTTCAAAAGGACCCATTTTAAATCCTCCTATTTCTTTCATGGCTCGGTCAATGTCTGCTAAGTCAGCAATGCCTTCATCGTAAATTCGTAGAGCTTCACTGTAAAAAGGACGTGCTACGCGATTAACAATAAAGCCCGGAGTATCCTTCACTTGTACACAAACTTTTTTCCAACCGGAAATAAGTTCTTTACAAATTTGAACATGTGAATCATCAGAGGCTATACCGGGTATTACTTCAACTAAGGGCATTAGAGTTGCCGGATTAAAAAAATGAATTCCGATAACCCGCTCCGGTTTTCTGCAAGATGCAGCAATGGCCGTTATGGCTAAGGAAGATGTGTTGCTGGCTAAAATACAGGTTTCTTTTGTAATCGATTCTAATTGTGAAAATATCTTTTTCTTAACCTCTAAATTTTCAACAACAGCTTCAATCACTAAAACGCAAACCGTAAGTTCATTAATTTCTTGCGTAAACGAAATATTGTTTAAGATTTCTTTAGCCTTATTCTCATTGATTTTCTGTTTAGCAACCAGTTTATCTAAACCTGCTTTTAGGTTTTGTTGAGCTTTTTGAATGGCAGACGCGTTGTTATCTAAGATGATAACCGAATGACCAAAGGTACTCGCAACCTGAGCAATACCCAAACCCATTGCGCCACAACCTATAACTCCAATAACAGAATCTTTAAGTAACATGAAATTATTTAGATACGATAATTTTTTTGCCCGCTATTTCTTTTCCTTGATGCATTAAGTTGAAAATATACATGCCATTATTTAATTCATTTAATATAACAGAACAAACTTTATTTTCTTTTAAGGTTAATTCAGCACTTTCCTTAATTAAAACTAATTTCCCGGTTACATCATAAATATTTATTTGAAGATCTTTAATGTTCGTTTCTGAAGGAATATTAAATTCTGCTGTGTTTTTTATTGGATTAGGATACACGAAAAATCTGAAATCAGAATTTTCAAATGATTCAATACCGGTAGAAACTAAAAATCCGTTTCCTTCAGTTACAAAAGTGTAAGCAGACTCATTGTAATCATTGTTATTCAAAGTTATTTGAGCTGTTCTGCTACCTGTAGCCGTTGGCGTAAACGCGATGGAGAAGCTGAGTGTACCCGTGTTAGGTGTAACAGTAAAAGGAAAAGCAGGGAGTCCGGATACACTGAATTCAGATGCGCCAATTCCGCTAATATTTACGGAAGTAACTTTTAATGTATCTAATCCTATATTCTGAATAACAAAAGTTTTATTTAAAGTATTACCGATGTTTACAGTTCCGTAATTGGTATTATTACTTGTACTGGTGATAATAGAACCTAAAGGAATGTCATTTAAATTTCCTTGTAAATTAATATCGGGATGTGAATAAAGATGAGTTCTTAACATAAATACACCATTAACCATATCTAATGCAAAAACATTACGACTTGGAAAAAAAGGAAAGCTACCCCAGTTTCCGGAATAAGCTCCGCCGGCCCAATTATTATTATTTCCGCCGCCTTGTGGGTAGGTATCAAAGTGACCTGCAACAAATGGCGCATTTGGATTAGAAATATCATAAAGTTGAGTGCCGTCTTTATAAGCTGACCCGAAACAATAGCGATTACTCACCATGAATGGATTATGTGGTGTAGTTTGTGGAAATTGATTGAATGTGCTTAATACCTGAATATTTCCCAGGTTTGTTACATCTGCAACTTTTACAGGCAATGAAGCAGGAACCTCATCCATAAATACTAATGTTTTCCCGTCTGGCGTTAAGGCAGAAGCGTGATTATAACCCGAAAAAGAATAGGTAGTTAGAGATCCAAGCTGGGTAAATGTGTTAGTCCCGGTATTAAACTTAAAAACATGTAGTCCTTGATATCCAGCCGAAGCAAATACAGTATCGTTTCTGATAAAGGCATCATGCACATAAGTGATGAAATTATAATCTTGATTTAATCTTCTTAATAATACCGGTGCGCTTGGTGTTGCCAAACTATAAACATCCATGCTGCTCGTTGCTCCGGTGCTATATGTAACGCCTGATACGTATAATTTGTTTCCGTCAACCCAAGCAGCATGACCTCTTCTGAATAAGGCCGGATTTGAACTAACAAGGGTAACGGTTGCCGGAAGTGTACTCATATCGAATATTTGAAACCCGGTTGATCCTCCATCATCACAAACTACATAGCAATAATTACCATAAGATTTCACTTCACGCCATGTGCCATTTGAAGATGTTCCTGCATGATACGCAGATACGGTTGGTGAAAACGGATTAGTTACATCAATCCAATAGGTTCCGTTTTTTGAACAGGCAATGGCGTATTCTCTATTGGTTCCGGGTTGTGTCCAACCCCAACAGGCCGAATATTTTGAACCTGCGCCCGGTTCCGGATCAATTAAACTTGCTAACGTAAAGTTGTTGGCTGAATAAATTTGTGCCTGGCTTAAACTGCTGATTAATAAAAAAGCAAAAAGTAATTTAAATTTCATGTGAAAAATATTAATGGATGATGTTTATTTTTTTAACGGATTGTTTGTGATTGTTTTGAATTTTTACAAAATAAGTTCCTTCATTCAATAGAGCAACATTGATGTAATCGTTTATTTCAGAAATATATTCTTTTGAAAAAACGGTTTGACCTATTATATTGGTGATTTCTAATTTTGTTTTATCGTTGGAATGATATACTACAGCCAGTTTATCAGAAACAGGATTTGGATATAACATCAATTCTGCATCTGATTTTGAAGTTTTTTGAATATCGGTATGAATTAAAGCTGCTGCAGGATCTAATATAAATACTCCGTTTTGCATATCAGCCGCAATGATTAATCCGCTGGGTAAATAGGGGTAAGCTCCCCAATTCCCTCTATAATCGGCGTTGAAATAATTTCCTGCATTGGCTCCACCTTGTGGATGCGTGTCAAAATAACCGGCAATAAAGGGCGCGCTTGGCGTAGCAATATTATACATGTATAAACCGTCCTGATAAGAGCTCACATAAACAAAATCATTACCAACCACATAAGGATTGTGTGGTGTTGTTGTAAGAAAAGGTTGAAAAGTTGTTACCGGTTGAACATTGGCGAGGTTTTGAACATCAACCAATTTTATAGGTAAAGCTACAGGCACCTCATCGCAAAACACCAAATACTTTTTATTTTCTGTCATTGAACTGCTGTGGTTATAGGGCGATCCTGCATAATTGGTGTAGCTGCCCAATTCAACAAAAATTTGTGTGCTGGCTATGTATTTATAAATATGTAAACCTTGATTTCCGCAAGAAGCAAATACAGTATCATTTTTAACATACATATCATGCACATGCTGGATTGACGGATAAAAATCATTTAAGCGGGCCATTAAGAGTGGAGCAGTGGGTGTATTTAAGCTATAAACATCCATAGCAGAAAATGCCGGAGTATTTCCTGCAGTATAAGTTACAGAACCTATGTACATTAACTCACCATCAATAAATATAGTATGACCTCTTTCAAAATAACTAGTGCCGTTGTGCACAACAGTAACCGTTGAAGGTAAGTTAGTCATATCAATGATCATGAACGTGTTTGGCGAACCATCATCACTAACGATATAAGCATAGTTTTGATAAGTTTGAATTTCTCTCCAGGTACAACCTGCTTTTCCGGCTACAAAGGCGCTCACACTTGGTGTAGATGGTGTACTTATGTCAATAAAATACACACCCGAACTACTTCCAACAATGGCGAATTCTTTGTTATTGCTGGGATGCTTCCATCCAAAACAACCGGCATATCTTCGTCCATCAACACCTACACCTACTGTTCCGGTATTCGGGTGGATCATACCAACCAGGTTAATATTAAAACTTGGATAAACTTGAGATAAAGCAGCTAAGTTTATTAAAATAAATAGGGAGAAAATAATTTTTTTCATGTGTTAGAAGAAGTGACTATCTAACAAATATATTCAAATTTCTACATTAAAACAAGGCAGTTAAACCCACATGAATTTTACCGCTTCTAATGTCAAAACCATTGCCAAATTGATTACCAACGGCGTAATGCAAGGATAGAATACCTGCCTTTGTATCGAAATTAATCCCGGCCCCTGCGCTTACGGGTGTATCAGTTAAATAGGTGGCTGTAGAGTTGTTCTCGTACCAGGCCCCTTCTATAAACAATAGTAAACTGGAATTTTGTGAAAACAATAGTCTGTATTCAATAGTTGGGATTACATAGGCTGATGTGAAAATGCTTTCCTCATCAAAACCTCGCAATGTTTTGAATCCTCCAATTCTGAATAATTCATTTCTGAAAAGAGAAGATGTTGCATAAATCCCTGCGCCTTGCATTCCGAAATGTATAATATTTACGCCTTTTAACGGGATGTATGCATTAAATTCAATTTCACCCTGATATTGATCTGATTTTAATTGGGTGTTTTCATAAACCAAAGGATTGATTTTTGGGTTTCTTCGAATATTTCTTGTGCCTGCCTGAGAAGTCAAATTTAGGGTTATTCCTTTTCGCGGATTAAAACGGTAATCCACTTTTTCAATTAATACACCAAACCCATATGAATTGGTTCTTATGTCTGCATATTCGGGTAGAGTGGTTATAAAACTTAACCCATTCGTTGAAATTAAATCGGAGCTTCGCTGCTTATAAAAAACTTTGAAATTATTTAAACCTTTAAAGTAGTATTGAATCCCAATATTATTGTGTATATCAATAAAGGTGGTATCTCGTCTGTAAATTTTTAAATAATAATCGGCACCAAATGGCGTGCCTAACATGTAAGGGTAAATTATTTTCCCTTTAAAATCCTGAGTTTGACTTTGTAATCTCCTCCATTCTAAATCAAATGTTTCTCCGCTTTTAAAAACTCCATTAATTATTTTTAGTTTAACATCACCTGTGATTACCGTTTTTTTGGTGTTTGCATCGGGCAGTAAACCAACTATTCCATCAAATTGAGAAGCGCTTTTTTTGTCGAGAAACAAACGCAGTTTTGCATTTTTTTCGGTTAATCGGGTTTGAGGAGCTTGTTTTTCCAATATAAAAGGTAATTGCTTGCATTTTTGTGAAATAGAAATAATGCCTGATTCGTTATAAAGCATTCCTTCTTTTAATCCCAAATATTTAAGCAGAAATTTTTTACTTACAGAAGAATTTCCTATAACTTGTATAGAATCAATTTTGTAGGATTTGCCTGGAATTACCAGCCATTTAGCATTGATGTGATTTTGGGATATGTTTACACTATCTAATGTAACAGAAACAAAAGGAAAACCGTTATTTTCATAATGGCTTATAATTTTATTTATGTATTTAACAATACTTTTATATTTGAAAGGCTTTTCAATTTGTGATTTTTCAAAAAATCCGATTTTGGATGCCAAGCCCGGATTTAAATTTCCTAAAGCTATTTTTCCGGTTTTATACTGATCTCCCTGCTTGATGTAAGCAGTAATCTTAGAGCCCTTTTCAATTATGCTATCTGTTTCGGTTAGTAAAAAACCATTTTCACGAATCTTATTCAATACTTGTTTTACTTCGGCAATGGCAAGTTCTTTGGAGTTAAATTTCCGGGTATATTTCAGATTATCTAATTCATTTCCGTTCACAGAATGAATATGGAGGTCGAAAACCTGAGCAATAAACTGACTTCCTGGGCAAAGTAATGCGATTATTGATGCTATTCTAACAAATCTCATGAATACCATTAACGGTAAATTTAATTAATAGTATATAATTTGTACTTTAGTAATTGATTTATTTATCATTAATTTAAGGTATGAAGTTAATATATTCCATTTTCATGTTATTCGTAATCAGCAATGCTGTTTCGCAAAGTCCGATTGTTTTATCTAATAGTCAGATGCCCTCGAGTGGAGATACTTTACGATATAGCCAAGCGCTTCAAAATTCAATTGGCGATTATACAACCACCGGTACAAATATGAATTGGAATTTTTCTTCTTTGGTTCCAATTTCACAAGGAGTAAGAAGTTACAAAAGTGCATTCCAAACCCCTTATTTTATCTTTTTTCTGGGATTTAATGAATATGGTGAAAAAGTAGCCGACACCTTGGGCGCGGGCCCCATTCAGTTAACCAATTATTATTTGTATTACAAAAAGCAAAACACGCCGGTGAATGCCTATATTGCGGATGGCGCCGGTATTACTTTTAGCGGAGTGCCGGTACCAAATTATTATACCGATAAAGATGAATTGTATCATTTCCCACTTACATATCCTAAATATGATAGTACCACGTTTAAATTTGCTTCAGCCGGAAATACACTTATTCCGGTACAATATTCAAAAACGGGATACAGGGTTACTAAAGTAGACGGGTGGGGCAATATTACAACGCCATTTGGAACAGAAGCTTGTTTGAGAATAGTAACTACCCAGTATTCTAAAGATTCCATCAAAAATAACTTATTGCCTTTTCCCTTAGGGTTTAATAATTATCAACGAAGTTATCAATGGTTAACCATGAATAGTAAAATTCCGTTTTTGGAAGTGAATGGAAATCTAGTGGGAAATAATTTTACAATTACACAAATCAGATACCGAGATATTCCTCGACTAATTACAGGAAACGAAGATTTGGGTATGCTTGAACAAACCGGAACTGTTTACCCGAACCCGGTTGGAAACAACTTGTTTTTAGGAGGTCTATCTAACGGCTTGTATACCGTTGAAATATTAGATTTAAGCGGAAAACTTTTGCGTAATTCAGAAATAGAAATTAACCCTAAAGGCAATCCGTTTTATTTGGAATTAAATAACCTAAAGAGTGGGGTGTACTATATTCGATTAAGTAAAGAAACTAACAGTCAAACCTTTAAAATAATTAAAGAATAAGTTTTAAAAAAGCAATAAATCTATTAATTTAGCCCAATAAAATTTAGCCTATGTCACATCACGATGATCATCATTCAGAAGAAAAAAAACCCGTAGCGTTTACGGTACCTTTTATTTTAGGTTTAGTAACTATTACAGCTATACTTTCATTGGTTAGTTTGGGAAATCCATGTCATTGTAAAGAAAGCTGCGAAACCGAATGTTGTACGCCGGGAGCTGAGAAACATGCAGATGCTCATGGTACGGAACACGGCGAAAATCACGCAACTGAAGCAGAACACGGAGGACATTAATAGATAATATTTTTTGATTAAAAATGCTGTTCGAATGGACGGCATTTTTTTTGCTTAACGCATCAGCACCATTTTCCCAAATTCTTTGGTAAAAAACTTATCAGCACCACTTTCTCTTTTTTCTATTTGCTCACCTCTTATTTTACTCACCACGCGGTATAGATAAACGCCATTGGCAAGCCGGTCGCCATAAGTATCGCGCCCATCCCAGGCGTATTCAGTAATATTTCTGCCAATGTGTAAAAAGCCTAATTCTTCTCTGGTTATTTCCTTCACGATTTTTCCGGTAATGGTCATTATTTGAATAGTGAATACTTCCGGTATTTCACTTCCGGTTAAGGTAAATACAAATTTGGTGCTGGTTGTAAATGGATTTGGGTAGTTCATCACGTGCGTGATTGTAGACTTGTTTTGCACTTCAAATTGTACCTGATAATCTTGCATACCCGATCTATTGTTGCTTCTGTCTTTTGCTGTTACCATTAAAACATATTTACCATCGGTAATTAGCGTAGGATTATAATTAATACTGCAGCTGTTTTTTGGAACATTGGCCGGTGTAAACTGCAAATCTTTGGCAAAAAATAGCTTCTGAGGAATACTCTGTGAAGGATATAAAATACTCACATTAAACGCAGAGGTATCATTCAATTCTAAAAACTTATTTTCATCTTTTAAGCTTACTAATATGTTAGGTTTGGCAGAAACAATATCACCGTTAAGAATGCGAATACCGTCAAAAGTTACGTCTAACAACGGATTGGTGATGTCTTTGGTTACTTTAAAAGGCCAACGACCTATATTATTAAATTGATGTTGCTCTGCTTGATATTTGTTATGTCCACTGGGATTTACATAAATCCATAAGGCATTGTTACCTACTAATTGATAACTATTAATCTTTACAGTATCAATTAAAATTTCACCGGGAGCAAATGGTTTAGCTTTTAATTTATGCGGTAATGGTACAGCGTTACGATTATTATCTTCTATCCAATAGGTCACAACTAAACTGTCATTAAAGCTTTTGGTTCCAACATTTTCAATGGGGAATAAAAGAGTTACCTGATCTCCTTCTTGTAAGGTGTCATTTATACCGGCAAATCCTTTTAAAGGATTTAAAGCGCATTCAGGAGCTTCGTCATATAAAACTTGCCATTTTTTTAATTGTGGTGCTGTTGTATTTATAGGGTCTTGCATAAAAGCAACCAGTTTTAAATAGGGATAAAGGTTGGCATCAGCATACGCATCCAAATGAATTACATCCATACTGTCAATCGGAAAAGTGGCCAGGGTATCTTTTGTTCCGTTCCATTTAATTCCTACTACTTTTAAAATAGTTTGATCGCCGGGTCCCACATCTACACTTTTCACTTTCCAGTGCAAACTATTCCATTTAGAAGAAGGGCCAATAATTTCAGACGCAATGTATCCGTTTTTCCATCTAGTTTGTATACTATCGTATAACCAAATATTAGATTGTTTGTTTAATCCTTTTTCTTCGTGTCCCTGACCCGCAAGCATTCCTTTTTTTCCAAATAAAATATACGGAACAGTATCCGGAGTTGTTCTGATAGTAACAGCGCCAATACTTTCAAAAGCATCGTAAAGTGAATTCGGGTAAACGCTAATTTGTGCATTACTATCCGCCAGTTGTCCTAATGTGTAAGCCAATACATAATCATTAGGAGAAATTGAATTTAAAAAATTCTGTAGGTCTTGTTTCCAGTTTGAGTTTCCGCAATAGCTCATTTTTCCAAATGAATAATAATTGAGTGGGTTATCCTGACAATGGCAGGTACCATAAGGTCCGAATTCAACGCCGGGCACAAGATTGGCATTCACCGGTTTTACTTCTCCGCTAATAGAATCAAAAATGGCAATATTCCAACCGTTAGGTGAGCATCCCCAATTAGACATAACAATGTTGTTATAGAAAAAACTTATATTGGTTGGGGCGATATATGGGTAAAATCCATTTCTGCAGGAGATGCTGTTTTTACTATTTTCAAATGCGAACGATCTTTGCTGCTTTTTATATTTTACAAATTGAAATCCATCATTTTTAAACTGATGAAAATGTGCTTGCGCCCAACCTCTTTTTGTGTTTATAGTTTGAAAAGAAGATTCTTTCCAGATAAAACTGTTAATGGGAGATGTACTATCTCTACTCACTCTCCAGAAATAAACGGTGCTATCTGCAAATGGTAAATTCACGTTCCATTCTAACACACCGCCTTTCGAAGTAATAGAGGCGCTTTGTATCGGATTTAAAAATAAATCATTGGTGTCTAATTGAAAGATGTATTTTGCCGAAGGAGCGAATGGATCGGTGGTAGAGGCCTTTAAAGTTATGGTATTAGTTTTGGGAACAACCGCATATTGATACGGATAAACAGGCAATATATCCCCACCGGGGATAAATAGATCCACTGTGCCAATAGTTGCGTTATTGATTTCTGATGTTTCTGCTATTTCATTAAAGTCATCAATCTTTACTTTAAATTTATTCAATCCGATTCCTCTGCTGAAATCAATCAACATATAAAGTTTAATGCTGTCTTTAAAAAATGGTCCGAGTTTTCTTTTATAAACCGTTAATGAATCGCCATTAGGATAATAACGATCAATTCTAACAAAAACAGAATCATGAATTGCTTTTCCTAAATTCTTGTAATTTACAATTACTCCTACCGAATCGGTATAAGTTTTTAAATCAAATTTCACATTGTTGTTGGTGAGAATATAATCAGGTTTTGTACCGTTGGTGATTTTTAAAGCCGGATCACCATGTAGTGTCATATCTAAGGCTGTATATTTTGTAAACGGATCGGGGTTTAAAGCGGTTTGTTCGGCACTCTCTTTAACGATATCTCCAATTCCACCATTATAGCTGGTAACCCCTAAGGAGCGATAAAAATTGGTAGTATAATAATTTAAAGAGTGAACAAAACCTACGGAAGTGGTTGCCAAAAAACCTATACTACCTTTTTGCGAAGCGAAAACAAATTTTTCACTAACAGATCTTCTACCGAAAATGTGTATGTTTCCGGAGTAACAAGAATTAGCAATTACAAATGGATATTTTCCGGCATTGTTATATTGATTAGGATCATCAATGGCCTGATCAAAACCATCAGAAGAACCATGACCGAAAAAATTCAATAAAGCCGCACCGTTGCTAATTGCATTTTTAATACTATCACTGATGTTTAATTGTATAGGAGCTGTTGTGTTTTTTCTGAAAGTTAAAGTATCGCCTCCAAACAAGGTATCTACAATTGTAGTACCGTAATTTTTCATGTATTGAGAAAGTGTATTGGTGAGCGGTTCATCATTACCACCTACAAAATGTAAAACTCTTTTTTTCCAATCGGCAGGGGGAGAAGACTCGTGTTGTTGAACTTTAGTTAAATAATCTACTACTTCTGCATCATTTAAAGCGGCAACGCGTCCAATGGGAATATCCGGAGCGAAGGAATTTGATAAAGAACCGGAAAGCATACTCGACAGCATGTTATCGGTGCTAGGCACACCCATAGTTGGAATTAAATTTTGTGATTGATAACCGGCAACTAAATCTTCATTTTTAATCGCTTTGCCTAATAACAATACGTATTTTGGTTTTACGGTTAAGCTATCCTTTAAATACCTTAACAAATTGCGGATAGCCATTGGATGTTTATTGTTGCCATACGCAAATTGCTCGTACAAGTGAGAAATATCTGCATTAATTACTTGGAATGCACCACCTTGTTGGCTTTCTCTGTAACTTTTATAAAACTGCGAAGAGCTTTTCGTAAATCCGTGATGAATGATAACATATGGATTATTAAATGCATTGTTTTTATAGGAAGTAAAATAACCGGTGCTGTTAACAAACTGGAGATTATTTATTTTAATGATGTTGGATTCAGTAGCAGCATAACATTTTTTCATGTCAATTCCATTAGGTATAACCACCCTTATGTCATTACCAACTTTCACTGTTCTGATTTTTTTATTATTAGTAATGTCATAAAAAGAAGCGCTATCTGAGCCATTAAAATTTAACGCAGAAAATTTATAAAATATTTTTGATCCGGCTCCATTAGGTATAAATGATGAAAACTCGCTAATATTATTAAGTGTGTTATTTTGTGGATATACGAATTGGAGGTAATAGAGATAAGTAAAGTTATCTGCACTTCCAATAGTAGGATTATTTACAGAAAGTAAAGTGAAATTGCTATTGCTGCTTAAATTTTGAGCATTAAAAGTATGTGTAGTTCTAACGGCAACGGTTCCTTTAAAAACAGTGTCTTTTAAAACTACAGGATTTAAAAACTGATCCGTATAGGAGGTACGAATGTGATGGTCGTTTGGAACTGAATAATCAATAGAGCCGCTCGCATAATTGATAAATACGGAAGCTGTAATTGGAGTTAATGTGTAATTTTCGAGACTACTAAAATTTGTGATTACCATATTTCCTTTATTGAAGAATTGGCCATATCCTTCATTATGTGTATATCGCGGGTCGGTAACCCAATAGGTATTTTCATATACACCATTGTAAGCAGTTCGACTTTTGTAAATTCTATTCGCGAAAAAATAATCCGCGTTATTATATAAAATTGAATTGGTATCAGTTTCCAAAACAAATCGTTTGTTGTTTAATTGCGTGTTTAAAGTCAGAAAGGCATAAATAGTGTCGTTGTACAAGGGTAGGTAAGGGCTGGGTACATATGTGGCATCAAAATAAACCAGCGAATCAACTTTACGGATATCATAAGCGTTTGCGTAGAACTCGATATAATCATTGAGGTTCACCTTCCCGTCGTTTTCTCCGACGATAAAAAGTGATTTCTCTTCACCACCTATAAATAACTGAAAATTGCGGGGATCAATTTGGTTCAAATCGAACTTAGAGGCTAATGTAGTTGAATCTATTCTGTAAATTCCTTCTTTGTGAATAGGAAACTTTACATATTTCTGCGTGTAATTAATCCATTCATTTCCGTATTTCTGACCGAAAACAGAAATAAATCCTAAGAAGAATATGAAACAAAATATGGCAACTTGCCTTCTCACTTGTTCATTTTTTTATTGAGATCAATTTTTAATGAAAAAATATTGGAATACAGTGCAATGGAACGATCGCCGATATCCGTTAAGGCATAATCCAAAGCGAATATCTTGTATTTAATACCTACACCGAAGTTTGGTTGAAATGTGGTGATGAATGCCGTAGCATCATCATTTAATTGTTTTTGAATATTTCCAATTCCTCCACGCAGAAAAACCACATTTTTAAAACCAATTTCGGTACCTATCGCAGGTTCCATACTCCACAAATTAGTTTTTACAACCGTATTTCTTTTCCCGTCAAAACTGTTTATGAAATTCACTTCACCTAAAACAGAAATTCTATCTTTCCAAAATAAATGTTTTGTTGAAGCTCCTAAAATTAATTTGGGGCTTGTAATTTCAAGTGAAGAACTAGGAACATCATTATTGGTTTGCTGAAATACCGCAATATCTTTATCCGATAGATTATAGCTCCAAGCATTAAATGTTCCGGTAATGTCTCTTCCCATTGCCGCAAATTTCCATTTTTTGTAAGTATACATAGCCCCGGCATCTAAACCAAAACCCCAGGCACCACCAAAATCACCTAATTTTCTTCGGATAATTTTAAAATTACCGCCTACATCTACTCCTTTTAACTGAGGAATTTTTCGGGCATAACTGATTAAAGCTGCAAAATCAACAGCATTAAAAGTGGTTATGCGATTGTAATCGATATTACCATTAGCATCCTGTAAATCCAGTGTGTTAGGAATATTATCAACGCCAAATCTTAATAAGGAAATTCCGCCAACACTGTTGGAATCAATTCGCTTGGAAACACCCAAATAATCGTATTTGGCAATCCCTGCAAAATATTCAGCATGCATAAGGGCAACCTCCATATCATTTTTTTGAGCCAGTAAACCCGAAGGGTTCCAGTATCCTGAGTATGCCCCTTCTACCGAACTGATATTTGCATTTCCCATTCCCAAAGCTCGTGCGCCAACTCCAATGTTCAGAAACTCGTTACTGTACTTCCGTACCAATTGTGCTTGAGCGGATAAAAATGCAAATGTTAAAAAAAGAAGAGATAATTTGCGCATATTCAAGTATTAAAGATAGTGAAAAATTGATTTTGTCAATAAAATAAACGGTATTAAAAGCACATTATTGTTGACAAAACACAGAAAATCCCCACCCCTTTCTTAAGATTCGAATTTGTTCCGTAAACTTATTAAGTGGCTCCCTCCCCGTATTATGAAAAATGCGCTTGTATGGCTTGTAAATGCAGGTTGAAAGTAGACCGTTGGTGGAAATTAACTTAATCCATACCGCCTTTATTTGAAATTTTCCTCCTGTTTATTTTTTTTTCGCTTATTTTCTTTTTAGACTCTGTTCTTTTCCGTTTACTGCTTTTAGTGGGCTTGCTAGATTTACGGATTTTAACGGGTTTAAGTATAAAATTGATTAAACGTATTAATTTATTTAATGCCTCTATTTTATTCTCTAATTGAGATCTGTACTTTTCACATGAAACTTTAATATTTCCGGATTTAATATTTTTATGAATGGCTGCAAGAAGAACTATTTTCTCATGCTCAGTCAAATACTCCGAATTTTGAATGTTAAATTCCAATTCAACTTTGCTTTCTACTTTATTTACGTTTTGTCCTCCTTTACCTCCGGATCTCGACGTAAAATATTGTAATTCTTTTTTAATTCCTTTAATCTGTAACTCTGTTAACATTCCGTTATGGATAACCCGAATGAAAATAAACTTTTTTTCTTCACGTAAATATTAAATTTGATAACAATGCGCAGTTTTTTATTATTCTTGATTCTGACACCATTTATTGGTTCGGCTCAGAGCGTTAAAAAATGTAAACAGCGATTTGATAGCTATTTGAATTTTAGAGGTTCGTTAAATAGCCTGGTGAAATTTGACAACAATAGTATTTGTATTTATCATAACGGCAAAAAAGAATTTTCCTTATATACGAATGAATTGGAGATGATGGCTGAATTTTTTGAGCATACTTCCTTAAAACAACAAACTGAATTATTACAACAAAAAGGGAATAAAAATTACAATAAACGTCAACGGGATAGCCTTTGGATTTATGTGGATGACCGAAAAAAATTACCTAAAAAAAGAAAGGGCTTGCCCTTAGAAGGATATCGAGTCGCCATTGATCCCGGTCACTTTTCGGTCAGTTTGGATGAAGGTGAAATAGAAGGTAAATATCTTTATTTCGCGCTGGATTCAATCAGAAACGGAAAAGATAGTGTTCGAATTTTTGAAAGTGAACTCAGTTTTTTAACAGCTCAAATACTGCGAAAAATGCTGGAAGAACAAGGAGCTAAAGTTTTTTTAACCAAAAACGAAAGTAATTTCACTTCATTCAATTGTACTTATTCATCTTGGTTTGATAAAAGGAAAAATGCCACGTTAGATAGTTTAGTTGAAGTCGGCTTTTTGACCGTTGAGAAGAAAAACAGACTTTTGGCTTTAGATAGAAAAAGATTTTTTTGGGAATTTTTTCGCGATTATGATTTATTAAACAGGGCAAAAATCATCAATACTTTTAATCCGCATGTTTCGGCGGTTATTCATTATAACGTGGATGAAAAAAATGAGCCCTGGAAAAAAACCACTAAAAAAAATGTAACGATGTCCTTTATAGGAGGCGCATTTACTGCAGATAATTTTGAGAAAACAGAAACCCGAATTAACTTTTTAAGATTGTTACTCACCAATCAATTAAATTCCAGTGAAAAAATTTCTGCCCAGGTTACCAATCAATTCAGTAAGCTTTTGCAAATTCCAATTGCTAAGCCTGAGGATGCATTATACTTGAAAAACAACAGCATGACTTTACCGTCACCGGGGGTGTATTCCAGAAATTTAGTCATGTGTAGACAAATTAATTCTCCGGTTGTATACGGAGAGGCCTTGTATCAAGACAATGAAAAGGAATGTATAGAACTTATGAAGAGAGATATTGATAAATATGGGATTAGGGTAAATAGCAGAGTTGTAAAATGCGCAAATGCTTACATGAACGGTATCGCTAAATTTTTAAAGGAGTTATAAAAATCAACGAAATTGATATATTTGTGTAAATAAACTATTAATATGAAAAAACTACTATTTACCGCTGTGGTTGCTTTAATAAGCGTTTCTTGTGCAAAAGACAGAAATTGTACTTGTACAACAACCTCAACCATTCCGGGCTCAACGCCCACCACATTAACATGGACCTTTGTTGAAGTTACGAAAGGCCAGGCAAAAGTGAATTGCGCATCCAAAGTTACTTCGGTAACAAACGGAACAACTACTGTTACTTATACCGATGATTGTAAATTAGATTAATCCAGAAAAAAATGAAAAAAGTATTTATTTTAACCATAGTTGCTGCGGCAACATTTGCATCTTGCAAAAAAGAAAGAACTTGTCATTGCAGAATTGTGCAAGACAATTACGATTTAACAGGAGCTAAAATTTCTACCAATGTATCAGACGTTGATATAAAAATGGAAAAAACAGGCTATCAAAAAGCGTTTAAAAATTGTATTCACAAGAAAACTACTATGAATTATCCGAATACCTCCACTAAAATGGCAGATTACGATGAGTATTGTGAATTAAAAAAGTAAATTCTTTAAAATCGTTTCAATTGAAACGATTTTTTTTTACCCTTTTACTCGACCTTCTATAATTATTTTATCAATTTGTTGTGACCCGAATGCGTAAGGCAAAGAGGCAATGGAATGAATTTCTTTTGTAACAATAAGATTAGCGAGTTTTCCAACGGCAATTGACCCTAAATCTTTTTGTAAATCACAGGCATAAGCGGAATTAATTGTAACCGAATTAAAAGCTTCCTCGGGCGTTAATTTGTATTGAATACAGGCCATGCTCATTATTAACTTCATGTTGCCGGTAGGGCAACTGCCCGGATTGTAATCACTCGCAAATGCAATAGGGCAGCCGGCATCAATTATTTTTCTTGCGGGAGGCAAAGGCAAGTTTAAAAAATAAGCCGCGCCGGGCAAGATAACAGGCATGGTATTGCTGTTTTTTAATAAAGCGATATCTTCATCATTACAATATTCTAAATGATCAACACTTAAAGCACCACATGCAACACCGGTTTTTATTCCATTAGAATGACTGAGTTGTTCGGCGTGTATTTTTCCTTTCAAACCATATTTTTGTCCGGCCTCTAAAATATTTTTGGTGTCTTCTGCTGAAAAATAGCCATTCTCACAAAAGATATCAATGTAATCAACCAGCTTTTCAGCATGAGCAGCGGGTAACATTTCGTGTATTACTAAATCTAAATATGTCTTTTTATTGTTTTTAAATTCTTGAGGGATAGCATGAGCGCCTAATAAAGTAGATTTAATTGGAATGATATTTAAATCTTTCAATCTTTTTATTACGCGTAGCATTTTAAGCTCACTATCTAAATCCAAACCATAGCCACTTTTAATTTCTATACCTACAGTTCCTTGTGCAATCACTTCATCGAGTCTTACTTTCGATTGTTTAAATAAATCGTTCTCTGAAGTTTGTCGCAATAATTTAGCTGAATTTAAAATGCCGCCACCTCTTTTCGCAATCTCTTCATAGCTTAAACCGTTTATCCGATCGGCAAATTCCTGCTCACGGTTTCCGGCAAAAACCAAATGAGTATGACTATCAATAAAACCGGGTAATACAAGTTTATTCGAGCAATCTATTACTTCTAAATCTTTCCAATCACTGATTCCCGGAAAACTTTCCATCAATCCAAAACCTGCAATTCTTCCGTTTTCAATTGCTAACCAGGCATTCTGAATCGAAGGAACAACTTTCATTTCTTTTCCACGTAAAATTTCAGGCGCTTCATGGTAAGTCGACACCAACGATTTAATATTTTTAAGTAATAATTTATTGCTCATGTTAATTGTTCAAAATTGAAAAGTGCAGCATCCGCAAGAAAACAAATGCTTTCTATTCCCTAAAAATATAAAAAAACATTCATTTACCTCTTTCTTATTTACTTTTTAAATAGAGCCATGTAAATTCATTGAATTTGAAAGAATGTAAGGTGTTTTATACATTGAAATTGCTTGCGTTTACTTTTTGAATTCCCTGTTAAAATATAGTACATTTGTAATGCATGGCAGGAAATAGCATTGGCATAATTTTCAAATTAACCTCATTCGGAGAAAGTCACGGCGCAGCAATCGGGGGTATTATTGATGGGTGTCCGGCCGGATTGAAAATTGATATAAGTTTTGTGCAATCTGAATTAAATAGGCGAAGGCCCGGACAAAGCGAAATAACGAGCGAAAGAAACGAGGAAGATCAAGTGGAGTTTTTATCGGGAATTGCTGATGGTATAAGTTTAGGAACTCCTATCGCATTTTTAATCCGGAATAAGGATTCTAAGAGTGAAGATTATACTCACCTTGATGGAAACTATAGACCCGGACATGCCGACTATACGTATCAAATGAAATATGGTATACGAGAGCATAGGGGAGGGGGAAGAAGTAGTGCCAGAGAAACCATTAGTAGAATTGTTGCGGGAGCTATTGCAAAACAAATATTGCATCATAAAGGGATTCAGATAAATGCTTTTGTAAAGCAGGTTCATCAAATCAAAACTGAAAAACATTACAGTGAACTGAATTTTAATGAAATTGAAAAGAGTATAGTTCGTTGTCCGGATTCTAGCGTTTCTAAAAAAATGGAGGATTTGATTTTAAAAACTAAGCAGGAGGGGGATAGTGTAGGCGGCATTATACAATGCGTAGTACAAAATGTTCCTGTTGGATTAGGAGAGCCGGTATTTAATAAATTACATGCGCAATTGGGACATGCTATGTTGGGAATAAATGCAGTAAAAGGGTTTGAGTTTGGAGAAGGATTTAATGCAGTTTATTTAAAGGGTTCAGAAATGAATGATGTTTTTGTAAAGGAAGGAGATCAAATTAAAACAAATACCAATCATAGTGGAGGAATACAAGGTGGAATAAGTAACGGCATGCCCATTTATTTTAATGTAGCTTTTAAAGCAGTTTCAACAATTATGATGGATCAAAAATCTGTAGATTCTAACGGAAATGAAATTATTTTAAAAGCAAAAGGCCGGCATGATCCCTGCGTTTTACCCCGTGCAGTGCCAATAGTTGAAAGTATGACGGCTTTAGTAATGGTAGATTTTTTATTGCAAGTGCAACTGAATAAAATTTAATTCGGAATAATAAATTCCTGAATGAGTTCCTTTTTAGAAGGATGAACGAAAAAACAATTTCTAACTCCGTTATCCTTTTCTCGACGTAACGTTTTTACAGGCACTAAACCATCGTTCACGTGATTGTAAAATTCATAGCCATAAGGTAAAAGAATGTCTTCCAATTTCCCTTCAATTTCATTAAACAAAGTTTCGCAAATAATAATGGGCTTGAACTTAGATAACAGTATGTCAGATTTTTGTAAAATGAAATGTTCTGTGCCTTCGGTATCCATTTTTACTAAATCCACCTTGTCTTCTGGATTTTGTTTTAGATAATCATCAGCAGTAACACATTTAACCGAGTTTTTCACGAACATTCTTGAATCTGTTTTAGAACCTGCATTTCCCTCTCCGGCCAAATTGTATTTTAAATACGTGTATTTGTAGGATTTCACTTCATAAAAATCAATACTGCCTACCTGATTAGATAAAGCAATAGATTCAACCTTTATGTTGTTTAAATTATTTAATTGAATATTTTCCTGTAAATAATGTAATGGTCCAAGTGCAGGTTCAAAAGATTTAATTTTAATCTTCGGGTTAATTTTAGAAGCCAGTAAACTAAAATATCCAATATTGGCCCCAATGTCATAAAAGCAATTGGAAGTAGCGGCTAACTTTTCGAATATGGGGGTATATTCAAAATTCTTGTAACCGTTCCAGTAAATAAGTGATGTACCGAAATTAGTTTGATTGGTTTTGAGATACAATATTTTTCCGTTCGATAAATTAATTTTGATTTTTCCGGAAGGAGGAATTTTAAAACTTTTGGGCAAGAATGGAAATAAGTGTTTAACTAAACCGGTAAGGATTGGGTTAATTAAATCGGAATAAATAAGCCGGTAGAGGAATTGTTTCATTTTAATTTAAGATACTGTTGAAATACAACTTTAATTTCGTTTTTGAAGATAAAATAAAATACAATGCTAAACAGTGTAAACTGACCTAAATAAAGATACAAGTTGTAATCCGGAGAGATTTGGTATTGAATAATGTTGTAAACTATGAAAATAAATGGAAGGCCAATAATTTTAAAATAATTGTATTCGTATTTAAATATATTTTTAGTGAGTAACACAGTAAGAATAACCTGAATAACTTTGGTAATAAGGGTGGCATAAATAGCGCCTAATAAAGCGAAATGCTTTATTCCAAAATAGGTTAAAGCAATTTGGAACGCAGCCGTGATAAGGTATATCTTCAACAACAAAATGGAGTTTTTTGTAAATTGAATGGTGGCTAGGTAATAATTTAAAATTCCGGTTAAGGCATAGGTGGTGGCTAACAAGCCTATGTATTGATCACTTTGGTAGAACTCAGGCTTGTTTATGAAAATTTTGTAGAGGACGGGTATAACAATGCAAAAGAAAATCAATTGCATAATATTTACAAAATTAAACACGTTAAAGTAACGGTTACTTTCTTTTGTTGTTTTATTTTCGCCTTCCTTTTTCCATATTTCATACACTTTGGGAAAAATTACGGCTGATAATCCATTTTGAACAAACATTACTCCAAAGAAGCATTTCATCACCGTATCATAGGCGTTAATTTCTATATTAGAAATAAAATGTTGAAGAAATAAACGGTCAACGTTACCTAATATCCAAAAACAAAATACAACGAGTACATAAGGACTGCAAAATACCATTAAATCTTTCAAAAAAGTTTTTTCGAATTTTAATGTTCCGTTAGAAGAATAAATATATTGCGCCAATAAAAAAATAATTGCTCCGGATAGTAAACGACCGTACATAGGGCCAATTAATGAGTCAGGAAATAACTTTAGTCCTCCAATAGAAATGACGAGTGTAGCAACGAAATTGATAAAATTAACCCCAAAATAAAGTCTTTCTTTTTTGAAATAAATTAAACAATTGGTGGCTGTTTTGAAGTAGGCATTAAAAAATCCGGTTAAAATGGAATAAAATCCCCAAGGCCAGAATTCCATTTCAAATTCAGGAACAAAGCAAGTGGAAAATAAAAAATCCCCACTTATGCTAAATAAGAGTAATAAAATTATTCCGATAAGTAATAAAAGGATGGAGATGGTTCCGGTAAATTTTTTTTGTTCCTGTGGTTCATTAGCAAGTTGTGTGTATTTAACCCCGTAATAAGTGTCGATGGAAAAGGAAAAGATGATTTGGGTTAATAAGGTGATTAGAATGTAATAGGCAAGTTGTGTGAATTGAAGGGTAGGGAGGTAATTGGTATAAAAGGGTAGAAGAATAATTCCTCCCACCATGGGCAATGCACCCGAAAGGGTAATGATGATAGATGATTTTAGAAATGATTTACTAATCATTTAATACGCTGATATACAAAAAAATCACTGATTGAGTTCTCTATACCATTTTGAGTTTCACGATATTTATTTTTTACGGTATCGATTAATTTAAATTCCGGAATGTGAGCCTGCACAAACTTACTGAAACTTCTTCTGTTCTCGTGCTGATAAATGGGTTCTTTTTCCTGATCGTAATCACTGGCATAAATAATTACGTATTTTTCGGCCGTATGAAACAAATCCAATAAATATTTCTCAAAAATTTCCTTCTCAACCAAGTGATAAAGTACATCAAGTGATAGCGTTAGTTCTGCTTTAAAAATTTTGTGGTTATCGTAAAAGGCGAGAGAATCATAGATCAAAAAACTTTTAGTTTTATCATTTTTGAAAAGATTGTGACAAATATTAATAGCGGTTCTACTAACATCCAATCCGATATAATTGGGATACTTTGCAATTTTCAATTGATTACCATCGCCACAACCAAATTCCATGATGGTATTAATAGCATTTGATTTTACGAAATTATTTAAGAATTCAGCTTTAAATTCGGCTAAATGTGTATAGGATCCGGCACCGGAATTTCCTTCTTTTTGATAACGTTCTTCCCAATACTCACCCGAGCCTTTAAATTTCTTCTTTTGCTGGTTACGCTTGTAATCTTCTATAAACTTGATTTTTAATAAACTCTCTTTTAATCCCATTGTTAAAAAGGCATATTTTAATTAACACGAAGGTAGTAAAAATTAGTTCATTGCATTAGCTTGAATTATAATACTTTTGTAAAAGTGAATGTATTGTTTTATAGTAATTGGTATCCCTCCGAAAAACATCCCTATTTGGGTATTTTTGTGAAAAAACATGCTGTATCGGTAAAGCAATGCGCAATAAATGTACATATTTTCAGTTTCATATTATTTCCATCCAAAGCTATTTTTAAAAAAAGTCAAAGTGATTTTGTTGATGAATTTGGTATGACTAATACGCAAATTATTATTGAATCCCGATTTTATAAATTGATACACATTTTACCTTTTATTCAAAAAAAAATAGTGTCAAAATCATTTGATAAAGTGATCCGTGAATTCAAGCCCGACCTATTGCATTCTAATATTATTTACCCGGCCGCTTTAGTTGCATTTGATTTGAGTAGAAAATACCATTTACCTCACGTGATAACGGAACACTGGACTAAAATCGATCGATTTATGAACTCCAGTCTTTTTGCTAAAAAAGCGAAAAAAGTGTATCAACAAGCAAGTAAAATAACCGCAGTTTCTTTGTTTTTGAAAAAGAATATTGAAGATTACAATAGTGCAGGAAATGTTATTCGAATTCCAAATGTCATAGATTTACAAGTTTTTAATTACAAAGAAAAAAAGCAAAAGAGTGGTCAACTTGTTTTTACCTGTGTGGCTCAATGGAATTACCCCAAGCGTTTAGATTTGATTATGCAAAGCTTGGAACAACTTGCTACGGAAAAAAAGCAAGCTGTTAAAATACAAGTTGTTGGGAATGGGGCCATGGCCGATCAATACAAAACTATGAAATGGAATATTGATACTGTTTTTTATAAAAATATTCCGCCTGCACAAATAGCAGACTTAATTCATGCTTCCGATTTTTTTATTCATGCTTCAGATATAGAAACCTTTTCAGTAGTCATTGCCGAAGCTTTAAGCACAGGTACACCGGTAATCGCATCGAATAATACGGCTATCGTTGAATTAATTAACGATGGAAACGGAGTGTTGTGTGAAAATGATTTAGCCAGTTGGAACAAAGGATTAAAACAATTGATTTCAAAAAATTACAATCATAAAGAAATCGCTAAGCAATGCGATCGTTTTTCTTCTGATAAAATCGGAAAACAATTTGAAGAAATATATCATCAAATTTTAAAATCTTAATCTGTACCCTGAGAGGCCAATCTGGAAATGTGCAGCGTTTTCCAATCTACATCCGGACCTTCTAATGATAATCCAACAAAACTTATTCCGTTTTTCAAAAAAGTATAACCGGTACTTTTAAAGAT
The DNA here is from genome assembly GCA_016715905.1 of Sphingobacteriaceae bacterium. Classification (NCBI taxonomy): domain Bacteria; kingdom Pseudomonadati; phylum Bacteroidota; class Sphingobacteriia; order Sphingobacteriales; family Sphingobacteriaceae; species Sphingobacteriaceae bacterium. Next base: position 279,112 of record JADJXI010000004.1, read on the forward strand.
TTCAATTTCTTTTTTAGACTCTTCGTTATGTGAAAACCCCCAATAGCGAATGGTAAAACAATTTTTTAAATGCTTGTATTTCATTAAAGCTCTAATTAACTGAGCGCATTGCTCTTCGTTCGTATAAAACATATGTAAAATGTAACACAAACCGCGGTTTACTGTAAATATTAAAGAAGCATTGATGATGTTCTGTTCAATAATATTGAGCTGGTAATAATTTTTTGAATATGGATTGTTACGTATTCGGTAATTAAAAAAATCCATATCTAATTTCAATCCAATCGCGTTGTTTTTTCCTAAATAATTTAAGTTTGCTGAGTTGAGTGGTATAAACTCTTCTCGAGTATTTAAGACCTTATTTATTTTAAAGGATTGAATAATTTGATCCACTTTAGATTTTAAGCACAATAAAAGTATTTTCAATTTTCGGTTGAACGAATTGTTTTTAGCAAGTTTGCTGTAATAAGCATAAGCTTTAAAGGGTTTTAATACTAAAAGCCCCATGGATGTTTGAAAGGGAATTTCAAAACCCAAATTTAAAAATGGTTTTTTAGCATACGTAAATCCCCATAATATATGTATACCCATTCTGCGACATTCCATGAACAGTAAAAAATACATTTTATCGAAAATGGATAATCCTCGGTATTCAGGATCTACTAGGGTATCTTCTGATTTTGCGCTTAAAATAGTTTCATTTTTCTCATTTACAAAATAATAGGGGATGGCGCATTGTGTGCCAACTATTTTTGTGCCATGTTCGGCAATGATGTATAGCGCTTTACCGGCAGGAGATGAATTAAATTCCCAAACAAATTGTTCCTTGGTTCTGTTTTTTGAATAAATGCGGTTATAAAAGGCATTTATATTATCAATGTCGGAATCATTGGCTAAACGAACTTCTATTTCATCTTCCAGCGAAACTCTTGTTTTATTTGATCCAGGCTTTGACAATTCCATTTGTTTTGGTAAAGATAGTCAAGAACTTTTTTATATTCATTTAAATATCCTTTGTATTTATAATTAGTAAAGAAAGTGTTGTGCCATAAAATAGAGAGTAAAGCATTTTCGCTATTCTTTTCTAAAAAATCAATAATTGTGTTTCCGGTTTCTGTTACCGGAATTTTCAGGTAGCGTTGAAAAGTACCATCCATAATATGTAATGGAATTTCCAGGAAATCATAGGGTTTACCGTTTTCAATATCATAGGGATGAAATGGATAACCATAATTATTTCGGAAGCCATAATGTTCGGCGTAACCCAACGAGGCGTCACTTTCTAATTTAGCCTGCTGAATGGCCTTATAGGCATGCGGGAGTTGAAATTTCAGGTAATGATATCGGTTATCGTTTACTTTTATTGGCATTTTTTTAAGTTCCGTCTCAAAACTATCAGTGGAAATGCTTTTATGTATTCCGTTATGAAACGCGGATTGGTCAATTTGTTGAATTATTTTTTCAACCTTAAGGTCATTAATGTCGTAATCGGAATTGGTTTGTCGCTGGTCTACTTTTCCGCGATTCACCAACCAATAAAAAGTAGAAACATATCCGTACGCACCTTCTGTTTTCATAATAAAATCCATATTAAACCAATGCGGTTTTTGCATAAATGCATGGAATATTAATTTAATCAGTACATCAATCCTGCCGTGTTTGATAGCCCAAACACCATCCTGATAAAAGGAACCGTGGATAGAATCAATATCATGGCTTAAATAAAACGAACTTTTGATGTTTTGAAAACTAAAGTGCTTTTGAAACGATTCATGGTTTTGGTGAATCTGTTTCATTTTTTCAAACACCCGATTTTGAATGGGTTTATATTTTTTTTGTAAGGAATCAGAAAACTTAAATCTTCCCAATTCATCATAAGCGTTTTTGTCGCAATTATATTCCTGAAAGGAATTAATAGCATAAAAAATTTCTAAAAACGGAAAATCTAATAGTGCGTTTTGTATTTTGGATTTATCGGCCTGCGTTAAAAAATGAACGGTCTCATTATCAGAATTGATCTGATGAGTGGTTTTAAATTTCGATAATTCGTTATTAATAATTTGTAAAACGCCGGAGTTATCAGGGGAGTTAATGCTAAAATTAGGCGTATTTAAAAATACCTGATATAAGTAAGGAGCAATCAAATGTTATTGGTATAGATTAAAAATGAATTAATCTTCATCTTGCTCATGAAAATCGCCGCCCTCAAAATCCACATCTTCATCCTTCTCTAGATCGTCATCTTCAGTTAAATCTTCTTCCCCTTCTTCTCCTTCTAAGGCACCTAAATCTTCTTCATCCACAGCATGATCTTCTGAGGCTATAGCTTTATAAACTTCTTCATCCGGAATTTCTATGCTCTTCAGTAAATTGGCAAATCCGTTTTCAGGATTTAGTTCTTCTTCACTTATTTTCGGAACTTGTTTGTATTGTTTAGGTGCAGTGCCCACAGATCGGCTGCAAACGGGATAATTTAATTTAGGATTGTCTTCCGCAATTTTCACCATCTCTATCAAAAAACTCCATTGTGCTTTTGAGTCAAAAATATAAACAAAACGTTGATGGGGTTGCTCAATGTATTTGGCTATTTTCACATCTGCCATCAACTTTTTAGGACTAATACCTTTTCTGATTTCTTCTTCATCAAGTGGTAAATCTTCTTTTTTCAGAGTTACTTCCTGGTTTTTTCTCCAATAATCATCACTCACAAAAAAGGAAGCTGAATGTTTATCATCAAATTTAAAAGCCTGTTGTATGGCCGTATGAAACTCAGCGAATGATTGAGCAGCTTTAATGTCAATGTCTCTGTAAACATCTTCATTGTCCTCCCAATATACTCTAAATCGATAAACGGCCATATTTATTTGGTTTTATAAATTTTAGAATTCATTATGCCTAATTTATTAAAGAAGTGCGTAAAGGATACGCCAAGCACTCCTAATCCATACTTCATACTTCTTCTAAAATTGATGGAGCTGGCTTCAGGAAAATACTTAGTTGGACAAGTTACTTCAGCAATTTCAAATCCTGCATAAAAAATCTGAGAAATCATTTGATTATCGAATACAAAATCATCAGAATTGGCATGGTAATTTATTTTTTCAAGTACCTGTTTAGAAAATGCTCGATAGCCGGTATGGTATTCCGACAATTTTTGATTAATTAGAATATTCTGGCTTAAAGTTAAACAACGGTTAAAGATGTATTTGTACATAGGCATACCACCCTTTAAGGCGCCTTTGCCTAAAATTCGAGAGCCAAAAGCAACGGGAAATAAATCATTGGCAATTAAATAACTTAAACTATGAATTAACTTTGGGGTATATTGATAATCCGGGTGTAACATGATTACGATATCTCCGCCTAAGCTAAGGGCTTTATCATAACAGGTTTTTTGGTTTCCACCGTATCCTTTGTTTTTTTCGTGTCGGATCACATGTGTAATACCAACTTGTTTGGCCACTTCAACCGTGTTATCTGTGCTATGGTCATCAACCAAAACTACATCGTCTACAATATCAAAGGGAATTTCATCGTAGGTTTTTTTAAGCGTTAAGGCTGCGTTGTAAGCAGGTAATACGGCAATTATTTTTTTTCCGTTAATCATAGGTGAGCAAAAATAACAAAGTTTAATGAATTTTCAGCCTTAAATATAATCAAATAAACGTATTTTTAATGCAAAATAGTGTTACTAAAAAAACTACATAAACTAACCTTAAAATCGTTTTTGCCGCCTTTTTTTGTTACACTTTTTGTGAGTGTTTTTCTCTTTTTTTTGGTAACCGTTGTTATCACGTATCTGGATGATTTTATGGGAAAGGGATTAAAGACGAGTGATTTGTTGATCTTGTTTTTTTATGCTTACGTAGCCTGGATTCCGCAATGTATTCCCTTAGCCGTTTTATTGGGTTCTATTATGAGTTTTGGTAATTTGGCCGAGAATTATGAACTGGCCGCCATGAAGTCGTCGGGCCTGTCTCTTTTTAAAATAATTAAACCGGTATTTATTTTTATTTTGTTCTTGGCTTTGGGAACTTTTTTATTCAACAACTTTGTAATGCCCGTAGTGCAGTTAAAGTTTCAGTCTTTGCTTTGGGATATCCGTCAAACTAAGCCAACCGTAAGCATTAAAGAAGGTATTTTTTATAATAAAATTGATGACTACAGCATTAGAGTAGGTAAAAAATCAAAAAATAAAGATACCCTGAAGGAAATTTATATCTATGATCACAGTGCACATCAAGGCAATATTATTCAAATGTACGCCAGGGAAGGGAAAATGTCAACCTTGCCCGACAGTAGTGCCATTGTATTAACCTTAAGAGATGGAAACCGTTATGAAGAAGTACAAAATCATCAGGTGAATCAAACCAAAAAAACACTTTCGCAATTAAGTTTTAAGCAATTACAGGTGAATATTGAATTGGTGGATTTTAAACTTAAACGCAGTGCTGAGGAACAATGGAAGGGAAATGAAAATATGCTTAATATCTGGCAAATAGATTCCGTGGCTGATTCCACCAAACGAAAAATCAGCAACAAATTGTTAGGTGTATACCGTCATGTCGATGATCAGTTTTATTTCAGAACTACAGGTACCATTCGAGTGCAGGAGAAATCGGAAAAACAATTTGCCAAATTAAATCAGTTTTACGATAGTTTAAATGCGATGCAATATGCTCAATGCTTAGATTACGCCCTAAACATTACACGAACGAATACCGGTTATTTAGAGGGAACTATGGTGAGTTTACGAGGGGACGAACAAGATATTCTTCGTTTTTTAACCGAATGGCACAAACGTATTGTGATTTCATTTGCTTGTGTGATTTTATTTTTTATTGGCGCGCCATTAGGAGCAATCATCAAAAAAGGTGGTTTAGGATTGCCGGTAGTAATAGCGGTGTTTTTCTTTCTGGCTTATTTTATTTTATCGGAAGCTTTTACCAGTTTGGCTTATGATGGAACTTTACCTCCCTATGTGGCCATATGGACTCCCTTATTTATTTTTATGCCCATTAGTATATTCTTGACCTATAAAGCTGCTAAAGATTCCGCTCTGTTCGACCTTGGTTATTATTTTGCTCAGATTAATCAATTTTTTAAAAAGAAAAAAACTGCTTAAAATATTACAAATATCCAATAAAGCACCGTATCCGCCCAATGATGGCAGTAGCATTGCTATTTACAATATGGCAAAGGGATTTATTGCTAATGGAGTGGATTTAAAGCTGCTATGCATAAATACAGCAAAACATTTTAAACCGGATGATCAAGTGCCAAGCGATTTTAAATCGAATTGCAAATACCAATCTGTTTTTAAAAATACCAACACAAGTTTCTTTGGCGCACTTAGTAATTTATTTTCAACAGATTCCTATTTTGTGAGTCGCTTTTATTTTCCTGAGTTCGATAAGCAATTGAAAAAAGATTTAACATCGAATCAGTATGAGATAGTGCAATTAGAAGGTTTGTTTATGGCCGTTTATTTGCCGGTAATTCGGAAGTATTCTAAAGCCAAAGTGATTTTACGCGCACATAACGTGGAATATTTAATATGGGATAGGCATATTCGAAATGAAAAAAATATTTTAAAAAAATTTTATCTCAGTATTCAAAACAAACGATTGAAAAAATTTGAAATTAGCACCTGTAATCAAGTTGATGGTATTGTAAGCATTACAGATGTAGATAAAAATATCTTTTCCCAATTGGCCCCGAAGTCAAAAGGTTTTACCTGTATAACCGGCGTTGATTTAAAGGAATATCAAATGAAGGAAAATGAGGTAAATACTAAAATGTTTATTTTCTCGTCAATGGACTGGATGCCTAACATTGAAGCGGTGGATTGGTTTTTAAAAAATTGTTTTCCAAAGATCACTAAGGCTGTTCCTGATTGTAGATTAGTTATTGCCGGAAGAAACATGCCGTCACATATTCGTCAACTAAAAGATAAAAATATTGAAATAATGGAGGATGTTAAAAGTTCATCTTCCTTCTATCAAAACCATCAGCTGATGTTGGTTCCTTTATTGTCGGGTAGTGGATTGAGAATTAAAATAATTGAAGGAATGGCCTATGGCAAAGCAATTGTTTCCACTTCAGTTGGAGCGGAAGGAATAAAAGCAGTAAATGGCAAACATTTTGTTTTAGAAGATGAGACCAATAAATTTTCGGATGCTGTTATTTATTTATTGCAAAACAAGGAGGAGTTGAACAAATTAAGTTTGAATGCCCGGAAGTTTGCCGAAGAAAATTTTGAAAATAAAAAAGTGGTGCAAGGATTGTTAAATTTTTATCCCGAATTAAATGCTTAAACTATTTCTTGTTATATTTTGTTTAAGTGTGTTTGCCATTTTGCATACCTATGTTTTTTATCCATTACTGATTATTTTCTTCGCTTCGTTTAAAAAAAGAGTTCCTTCAATAAATAAAAATTCAGATTTGCCCGAAGTGTGTGTTTTAATTGCTGCATATAATGAAGAAAAAGTAATTGGACAAAAGATTCAATCTATTGTAGAAGGGGATTATCCATTGGAGAAGATTCGAGTGCTTATTGGTTCTGATGCTTCAACAGACGATACCAATCAAATTATTCAAAATTGGAAAAGTAAATACTCTTGCGTCGAGTTAATTGAATTTGGGGGAAGAACCGGAAAAGCAGGAATTATTAATAAACTGGCTGAGCTGGCGGGTAAAAAGATTTTAATATTAACGGATGCGAATGTGATTTTTGCAAAAGATACTTTAGGGCATTTGCTTATGCATTTTAATAACGAACAAGTGGCTCAGGTTTGCGCCAACATTATTAAAGTAGCGGATTCGAAAGTTGGAATAGCCGGGGCAGAGAAGTCATATCTTGCTTTGGAGAATAAAATAAAATACAGTGAAAGTCTTTTATTTGGAATTGTGATGGGAGCGGAAGGTGCCTGTTATGCCATACGTAGCGAATTTTACAATCCGGTGCCTCCTAAGTTTTTCATGGATGATTTTTATATGACTATGAATGTAATAGAGCAAGGTGGTAAAATTGTTTTTGCTAAAGAAGCAATATGTTTTGAAGATGTGCCGGATAAATCTTCCGAGGAGTTTAAACGCAAGATTAGAATTTCAATCGGAAATTTTCAAAATTTATTTCGGTTTAAAAAATTATTATGGCCTCCCTGGTCGGGCGTTTCATTTGCATTTTTATCGCACAAATTATTGCGCTGGAAAACTCCTTTTTTAATTCTGACTGCGCTAAAAGTTTCTATACTTCTTTCGTTTTATTTCCCCTTATTTCAGATATTATTAATACTACAGTGTATTGGAATTTTATCTCCGCTTTTGGATAAACTTACTTTATCTAAAATATTTTTCATTCGCTACCTCTCTCATTTTTATATGATGAATGCGGCCTTACTCATTGGCTTTTTTAAATTTTTAAAAGGAGTGGATACTAATATTTGGACGCCTACCGAAAGAAATGTTTAAAGCAAAATTTTATATAGTATTTGTGATGGTATTTCTGTTTAAAGGGAATGCTCAAAATACTGTTAACCCAAAAACCGTAAAAAAAGAGGGTAAAGTTATTGAAGTGAAACATGCCGCCAGTTTAACTTACGATCGTTCTAAAAGTGATGCGCGTTTTTTAACCGGCAATGTAATATTTGAACACGATGGAGCTTTATTAAATTGCGACACCGCTTTATTATATGAAGGCGAAAACAAATTAGAAGCCAGCGGACATATTTTAATTACTAAAGGGGATAGCATTCGCGTAACCGGTGAAAAATTATTTTATAGCGGGGCAACTAAAATGGCCACATTAGAAAGAAACGTGCGATGTGTGGAAAAGGATATGATCTTAACCACCAACTTACTCACTTTTGATGTGGGAAATTCAATTGCCAATTATTATGAGGGAGGTACCATAGTAAATAAGGATAATACCTTAACCAGTAAAAACGGACACTATTATTCAGCCACAAAGGAATTAGCCTTTCATTATGATGTGGAGTTGGTAAATCCGGATTATAAAATGAAATCAGATACTTTACGTTATAATACGGTAAGTAAAACGGCGTATTTTTTAGGTCCAAGTATCATCATCAGTAAAGACGATTATATCTACTGTGAAAACGGTTGGTACGATACGGAAAATGAAAAATCACAATTTAGTAGAAATGCAGTATTAGTTACTAAAAATCAAAAATTAAGAGGAGATAGTTTACTGTATGATCGGAATTTAAAAATGGGTCGTGCTTTTAATAATATTCAATTAATTGATACCTCCCAAAAATCCATCATTTATGGAAATTATGCAATTTATTATCAGGAGAAATCGGAAGCTACAATAACCGATAAACCTATTTATGCCAGAATGATAGAGAAGGATACCTTGTTTATTGCAGCAGATACTTTGTATCATAGGGACCTTGATTCGGTAGATAATTTTTTAAATGCCTATCATCATGTTCGTTTATATAAAAAGGATATTCAAGCCTTGTGTGATTCCGCCGTTTTAAACACCAAAGATTCTTTATTGCAATTGATTCGTGAGCCTTTATTATGGGCAGAAAAATCGCAAGCTAAAGCAAAATTCATGCACATTTTTATCGGAAAAAATTCTGTGAAAGGATTTAAGATGGACGGCAATAGTTTTTTGATACAGCAGTCGGATTCGCTGGGAAAATACAATCAACTATTAGGAAAAAGCATAGAGGGTTTTATTGCTGATGATACCATCAGAAAAATAATCGTTAAAGGAAATGCCGAGATTTTATATTACCCTTTAAACGATAAAAAGAAACCGATAGGATTGAATAAAACAAGCAGTTCTGAAATTACCCTTTGGTTTCAAAAGGGAGAAATAGAAAGGGCTTCATTTAAACCTAAGTCAGAAGGTAAAATAGATCCCATTAAGGATGTGGACGTGCAGAATGCCCAATTAAAAGGTTTCACTTGGTTATATGAAAAAAGGCCGAAAGGAAGATTTGATTTGCATTTACAAAAATCAATTCCTGAAAAGGAAATTAAACTTGATGAAAAGAAACCGGAAGTGATGCCGGTTAAAAAAAAGAAGAAAAAATGAGTTTAGTTAATTAAATCCATCCACCCATATTGGTTTTGGCGGTTTTCTTTCTTCCCTTGCAATCGCGTTTTTTAGTTTTACAAGCTTGTGTCAAAGTGCCAATCACCAAAAAAATTAAAAGTATTTGAATTATTTTTTTCATTGTAATTTACATTTCAACTAAAGTGCCTACTTGGTCACCTTGAACTAAATTAAATAAATTTCCTTTTTTATTCATATCAAAAACAATGATAGGTAGGTTGTTTTCTTTGCAAAGGGTAAAGGCAGTTAAATCCATCACTTCTAAACCTTTTGAATATACTTCTTCAAACTTAATGTGGTCAAATTTTACCGCATTTTTATCTTTTTCCGGATCTGCGGAATAAATTCCGTCAACTCTGGTTCCTTTTAAAATCACATTGGCTTCAATTTCAATTGCTCGTAAAGTAGCTGCAGTATCGGTAGTGAAATAGGGATTTCCGGTTCCGGCACCAAAAATAACTACGCGTCCTTTTTCCAAATGCCTTACTGCAATTCTTCGGATATAAGGTTCGCATATTTGTTCCATTTTTATGGCGCTTTGTAAGCGGGTAGGTACATTCATTCCTTCCAGGGCAGCTTGTATAGCCATACTATTAATTACTGTGGCTAGCATGCCCATATAATCGCCATGTACGCGGTCCATGCCTCCTTTTTCTGCTTGTATACCTCTGAAAATATTTCCTCCTCCTATTACAATGGCCACTTCGCAACCTGCATCGTGAATTTTTTTAATTTCATCGGCGTATTCTTTTAATCTTTGCTGATCAATTCCAAAACCTTTTGCGCCCATGAGTGCTTCGCCGCTTAATTTGAGGAGGATTCTTTTGTATTTCATTTTTTAGTTCTTTGGTTTTTTTAAAAATAGATATTCTATTTTTTAATGTTCTTTTACTTTTTCAACAATTCATACCAATTAATGGGCAAAAAAAATCCCCAAACTAAAAGTCGGGGATTCCTGAATTACGATAATGCGTATCGCTTGTACGACGAAACGGTCAGGTCTTTTTCAACCCCCTGTAAATATTGTCGAACAGTTAATTTATTATCAATAAAATATTCCTGATTCAATAAAGTTGATTCTTTATAGAATTTGTTGATTTTACCTTGAGCAATTTTCTCTACCATATCTTCCGGCTTGCCTTCCGCGCGAGTAGTTTCTCTGGCAATATCCAATTCTCTTTGAATGGTGTTCTCATCAACGTCATCTTTATCTATAGCTACCGGAGCCATAGCGGCAGCCTGCATAGCAATATTTTTTGCAGTTTCGTCAGTTACTTTTTTATTGAAACCTAAAGCAACAGCCAATCTATTTCCCGGATGAATATAACCAACAACTTGTTCAGCTGTGATCATAGAATAATATCCGATATCGATTTTCTCCCCAATTTTTCCTACTTGTTCCATGAATTTATCGCCAACTGTAATACTACCGTCGTAAGATAAAGCTTTCAAAGCTTCCGCTGTTTCAGGTTTGTTTTTTAAGGCAACATCAGCAACGGATTCAGCAAACTTAATAAAGTCGGCATTTTTAGCCACAAAGTCTGTTTCACAGTTTACGCTAATCACAATTGCACTTTTCTTATCGTCTGATGTTTTAGAAAGTACTACACCTTCTTTAGCATCTCTATCTGCGCGGTTTGCGGCCACCTTGGCGCCTTTTTTTCTTAAATAATCTACTGCGGCTTCAAAATCGCCGTTGCTTTCTTCTAAAGCCTTTTTACAATCCATCATGCCTGCACCTGTTTGCTGGCGTAATTTGTTCACTTCTGCTGCTGTAATTGCCATGTTTTTATTTTTATTAATGATTGGTTACAAAAAACGGTCAGTCTGAACACAGAATGACCGCTCTTTTTTAATTATTAAATTTTATTTTTTAGCTCCAACTCTTTTGCGAGTGCCTTTTTTAGCCGGTGCTTTTTCTTCTGAGCTGTCTTTTTCTGCGCCTTTAATTTTTAGTCCCTGTGCCAATTCTTCTGCCTCTGTTGCGCTTTCTTCTTTAGTATCTAATTCTTCTGAGCTCGCTTCTTTATCTAATTTACGATCTGATAAACCTTCACGGATAGCTGCTGTCATTAATTCAATAATGTATGCAATAGATGTTGATGCGTCATCGTTTGCGGGAATTGCAAAATCAACAACATTTGGATTTGAATTGGTATCTACAATTGCAAAAGTAGGAATGTTTAACCTTTTTGCTTCTGCAACGGCAATATGTTCTTTCGTTATATCCACAATAAATAAAGCAGCAGGTAAACGAGATAAATCAGCAATTGAACCGAATTGAATTTCTAATTTTTCACGCTCACGTGAAATTTGTAAACGTTCACGCTTAGAAATATTTACAAAGGTTCCGTCTGTAGCCATTTTATCAATTTGGGACATACGACGAACTGATTTACGAATAGTAGCAAAGTTAGTTAACATACCGCCTGGCCAACGCTCGGTTACATAAGGCATATTTACATTTTTCACTTTTTCGGCTACAATATCTTTAGCTTGTTTTTTTGTAGCAACAAATAAAACTTTTCTTCCAGATCTGGCGATTTGTTTTAATGCTTCTGCTGCTTCATCAATTTTAGCAACTGTTTTGTTTAAGTCAATAATATGAATTCCGTTTTTTTCCGCATATATATATGGGGCCATTGCCGGATTCCATTTGCTCTTAAGGTGTCCGAAGTGTGCACCGGTTTCAAGTAATTCGTTGAATGAAGTTCTTGCTGACATGTTTTATACTTTCTCTTTAATAATGGATTAACGTTTACTGAATTGGAATCTAGCACGAGCCTTCTTCTGACCAAACTTTTTACGTTCAACCATTCTTGGATCGCGGGTAACTAAACCTGCTGCACGTAAGTCTTTTTTAAGCTCTGCATTCTCTTCAATAATTGCTTTAGCAATTGCTAAACGAATGGCCTGAGCCTGACCTGTGATTCCGCCACCTTTTACATTTACTTTAATGTCATATGCATCTCTTACATTGGAGATGTTTAATGACTGAGTAACCATATAATGTAGAGTAGGGGTTTTGAAATATTCTTTATAATCTCTTCCGTTTACTTCGATGTTGCCACTACCTTTTTTTACGTATGCACGAGCAACTGAGGTTTTTCTGCGTCCTGATGTGTTAATTATTTCCATTTAGCGTAATTACTTATTTAATTTTTGATAGGTCCACTTTTTTAGGTTGCTGAGCATCCATTCCGTGCTCTGTACCAGTGAAAATACGCACATTGGTATTCAATTTACGTCCCAAAATCCCTTTGGGTAACATACCATGAATAGCATGAGTTAAAATTTCAGTTGGTTTTGTTTTTAACAACATCTTTGGAGTTGCAAAACGCTGCCCTCCCGGATAACCAGTGTATCTAATGTATTCTTTATCCGTTAATTTTTTTCCTGTAAAACGAACCTTATCGGCATTGATGATAATTACATTACTGCCTGAGTCTGAATTAGGCGTATAACTCGTTTTATGTTTGCCTCTTAATAAATAAGCAACTTTCGACGCAAGGCGTCCAACTACTTGATTTTCAGCATCAACAAGGAGCCATTCTTTATCAGCAGCTTGTTTGTTGATGAACTTTGTTTTATAACTTAATGCGTCCACTTTCTTGTAATTTTATCTTTTTCCTAATTTAAGGGGTGCAAATGTAGGTAGATTTTTTGAAGCTAACAAACTTTTTTTAAGAGAAATAAGTTGCTTTTGAAAAATTAATTTAAACCAGCTTTTGAATTTTGAAACACTAGCTTCAAAATAAAACGCTCTAATCTTTTTTAACCTAACTACTTGTTTTTATTAAAATCAATTATTTCCAATTTTAACAAAAAAACACGAAATATTAGCGAAAATGCTCAATTTTGTTGAAATAATTGCTGAATTCTACCTCTTTTTTGTCTAAAATTAAAAAGATGCCTCTGTGTTTTAAAACCAATTTTATGGAATTAACTGTTGAATTTTAAGAACTATTTTAAACTGAAGGTATTACAACTTGCAATTGAACAAATTATTTTTACCTTTACTAAGCAAATTTTACCGCATACATAAATATGAAGAAAATTTTACCTTTTCTTTTTTTATTGTTTTCGTTCTCTTCTTACTATGCACAACCGGGCGTTGGACCGGCTCCTTATTGCATGCCCACTTATTGGAATGTTCCTTGTAATCAGCCAAACGTTTCTAATGATATTAATAATTATGTGAATGATTTTATCGATCATTTTTTTACAAGTGGAGGCGTAACTAATATTAATAATATGAATTCTCTTTGTCAAACTCAATTACTGGGTGGAGTTCAGCAAAATTTTATCAATTACGCTTGTCCAACTCATTTGCGTGCCAATGCGGGAGCTGTAATTACCTGTAATTTTCAATCTGGAATTATTTTTGGTCAGGGATTTGCAGTTTTTGTTGACTGGAATAAAGATTGTGTTTATTCTATGTCGGAAATGGTTTGTGGTACGCCTAACGTGCCTAGTCCTGCCACACCGGCATCCGCTAATTTTGTAATTCCGGCGGCCACAGCTAGTGGAGCCTATAAAATGCGGGTTCGTTGTGCTTTTGCAACCGTAGGCACATCCATTGATCCTTGCTTACAATATAGTTATGGTGAAACGCATGAATACACTTTGTATGTTGGCGTGGCTTGTAATGGTGCTTTACCCGTTTGTACCGTTTTACCTGTACAGATGAGTTTCTTTAATGCTGTTGCTTTAACTAATTCAGCTGAAATTATTTGGGGTACAGCGTCGGAAAGTAATAATAATTATTTTACGATTGAACGGTCGTTTGATATGGAAAATTTTGAATTGGTTCAACAGGTGAAAGGGGAAGGCGATACGTACACCGGCAAAGATTATCATGTTATAGATCCACAAGTAAATAAAAATGGTATAACGTATTACCGAATTAAACAATATGATTATGATGGGAAATTGGGTCACTCTGAAGTAATTAGTTTAATAATGAAAAGAGATGCAACTAAATTGGAAGTTGTTCCTAATCCTTTTAGTGATGAATTAAAAATAAAATTGCCTGTAACATTCAACTCAAATATTTCCAAATTCGAGATGCGTGATGTGAATGGTGTAGAAGTTAATACTTCAACTAATCCCATTGATAAATCTAAAAAAAGCATTCAACTGAACCTTGAAAAACTTTCACCCGGAATGTATTTCATTACGGTTTACGGTGAAGATGGAAGCTTGTTTAATGAACGTGTGATAAAAAACTAATCACCTGTTGTTTTAATAATAAATTCAACTCTTCTATTATTAAATCTACCTTCTTCGGTTTGATTATCATCAATAGGATTTGAACTACCGAACCCTTTAAACCTTACATTTTTTTCGAGAACGCCCTTGGCTATCATGTAATCTGCAACCGCCTTTGCGCGATTAAATGAAAGTTCTAAATTCTTTTTTTCTTCGCCTAAATTATCGGTATGTCCAAAAATTTCAATGCTAAGTTTAGGTTTAACCTTTAAATAAGCCGCAATTTCGTTTAGTTCTTTATAAGCTGAAATGTTTAGAAGCGATTCTCCAGTTTTAAAAAGCATATTTTTAAAAACGGTTATTTTATCTGCAATTACTTGTTCGACAGTATCCGGAGCTACAATAACAATTTCGGGTGTTTCGGAAAAAGTATTAGAAGCGTAATCAATAATTTCTGTGGTATCTTCTTTCTCCGGCTTGTATTCATACAAACTTACATCATCAATATAATAATAGGCATCGCGTTGATACTTTTTGTAAATCGGTGAACTTACCTGTTCGGGTGGATAATTTCCTGTTTTCCAAATTCTATTTACGGCAAAGCTTCCAATGAGTAAAGTATTTTCTCCGCCTGTAGCTTTGAAACGAATTTCCAGTTCGTGCCACTCATCAATTTCCATACCCACTTCTTCTTCTAATGGAATGTAAATAGGTTTGAGATTAGTGATGATGTCTGAATGTTCGTATCTCACTTTATCTTTTAAAAAGCATACGCCAATTTTATTTACAGCCAGTGGAGAATAATCTGATAAACTAATGTACATGCGTAACACATATTCCTGATTTGCATTTAACGCGCCATTGAGTGTAGTTTGTAAGTATTCACGATAGTAGCCGTGTGAGCAGGCAAAAAATCCTGCATAACACTTGCCGGAATGTGCGTTTTGAATCCCCATCCCATTATTCGGTACATCTACGCGTGATAATTTTTTTTCTTTTTTACCGCAGGTGCAAAATAAATCAGTAGTGGCACGACTGGGCGAATTCCATGATGCATTGGTGTTCAAAGCAGAGTAATCCATAGGAATAGCTTTATTGTTTTCAAAGCTGGAATCGGGAACAAGATTATACTGTGAAAATGCGAATGTGTACAGAAAAAGAAAAGAAATATGTATTAAAATTCTGTTCAATATTATTTTTGCAGGTTGAATTTAGAACTAATTATTTATTTCAGAATATTCATTATTGTTTTTTTACATACTTGGTAAGAATTACGATCGATTGTTCATTGATCTTACCTTCTATATGTTCTGCGTTTTCACTAACCAGCTTTATTCTTTTTACCACAGTTCCCTTTGAAGCCGTAAAGTTTGTACCTTTTACGTCCAATGCTTGAGTTAATACAACATTATCTCCGTTTTCCAGAATATTCCCAAATGCATCTTTATGCACCGCTGCAATTTCAAAAGCACTCATGGCCCAATTCACAATTTCTTCCTCCACATCAACCGAAGAAAGCGTATTATTTGCCCAATCTTCATTTTTAAAATTTTGCAATAATCGATAGCTAAGTGCTTTTACCGCCGGCGTTTCACTCCAAATACTTCCTTCGAGGCATCTCCAATAATGACTTTCATTTTCATGGTTTAATTTGGAGTGACAAGTATCACAAAGTGAAACCTGATGATTGATGTCTTCATCGGACTTCGGACTAACCGTAAAAGCAATGGTAGGTTCATTTAAATTGCAAAGTTCGCAAAGGTTGTTATTTCGTGCTTTTAATTTTTCCATAATCATTTTAGTTTAATGTAAATTTTATTCCATTCTTCCTCATTTACATTTATTAGTAAGGTTTTAAACGGACTGGAATTTCCTTTCGATAATATTATAGAACTTTTTGGAATTTTAAATGAATTTGACAAATAGTTTATTAAATATTTATTGGCTTCGCCATCAATTGCTTTGGCCTTAATTTTAATAATCCATCCTTCGTTTGTCATCTGAATCTCATCTTTGAACGAAGAAGGTTTAACTTTTATTTTTAAAATTATCATTCAATAATTAGAATTGGTATTATTTTCATTTTAATCGGTTGGCGTTTTTGGTAAATAAAGCTACGATTTTAGAAATAAAAAAGATAGTTTGAGTTTTAAAAAGAATGAGACACTGTTGATCTCTTTCTTGTTAAATGAAGTTGCCGGGAAATTAATTTGCTTTAATAAAGTCTTGGATAGAATTATATTTCTTTTTTACTTACCAAATGTTTTCAGTAGTCTCATGTGCGAGTTAAAGGCCTTTAAAAAACTATCGTTTTCTAAATACCGAATGCCAAATTCCTCTGCAGTATTTTTCACAATAGGAGCAATAGCCGGGTAATGAATATGACAAATATTAGGAAAAAGATGATGCTCTACCTGATAATTTAAACCGCCCAGGTACCAGGTAAGTATTTTACTTTTTCTGGAAAAATTAGAGGTGGTGTTTAATTGGTGAATCGCCCATGTATTAATAATTGTACCTTCTTTATCCGGTAATGGGTGTGTTGTGTTTTCTACAGTATGGGCCAACTGAAATATGACAGACAGAATAATTCCGGCCATAAAATGCATGAGTAAAAATCCTAAAATATAATTCAACGCCGGCAATTGTAGTATGAAAATGGGCAGAATAATGAAAACGAAAAAATATAAAATTTTAGCAATAATCAATTTGGTAAAATTTTTCTGATTGGTTGAATCAGAATCTTTATTTATACCGGATTTGATATATTTTCTAAATTGAACAAAGTCTTTAATAAGGGCCCAATATAAGGTAAGTATTGCATAAAAGAAAAAAACGTAAATAAATTGAAATCGGTGAAACCATTTAGGTTTGCTGTGAGGAGAAAAGCGAAAAAAAAGTTTATCTTCAATATCTTCATCCATGTCAACTATATTCGTATACGTATGATGTAAAATATTGTGTTGTAATTTCCAGTTAAAGATAGAACCTCCAACTAAATTAATACTTACGCCAATCCAATAATTAGTTTTACTATTTCCTGAATAGGCGCCGTGATTAGCATCGTGCATAACCGACATGCCAATGCCGGCTTTTGAAAAACCCATAATAAACCACAAGGTGTAGTTTATTATAGGTGGATAATTCAGAAATAGAATAAGAGTGAAAGGTAAAATATAAGCCGTTAATAAAAGAACAGTTTTCACAACCATTTTTGAATTAAAATTTTTGGAAATATTATTGCTTCTGAAATGTTGATCAACACGATTTCTGAGTGTTGCAAAAAATTCGCTTCTGTTTTTGTCTTTATCAATAAATTTTATCTGCTGCATTTCTATTTTTTTTCACATAAATAAATAGTTATTTAAATTCAATTTATTTGAAGCGTTATGAATAAGGATGAGCAGCTACCACGGGAATATTTGACTTCACTAGTTTGCGAATATCCTTTAGATAATCCATTTCATCTTGTGAGCAAAAAGAAAAAGCAATACCGGTAGATCCGGCACGGCCAGTACGTCCAATGCGATGCACATAGGTTTCTGCTTGTTCCGGTATTTCAAAATTAATTACGTGAGATAGTTTATCTATATCAATTCCACGCGAAGCGATATCCGTGGCTACTAATATTCTAATTTTTCTACTTTTAAATCCCGTTAATGCTCTTTCTCTCGCACCTTGTGATTTATCGCCATGTATGGCTTCAGAACTAATTCCGTTTTTGTTTAGTTCTTTTGCAACTCGGTCAGCGCCTCTTTTCGTACGAGTAAACACTAAGGCATGCTCTACATTGTTGGTGTTTATTACATGTTTTAATAAAGACCTTTTGTTTTCTTTAGCCACATAATATATACTCTGTTCAACTAAAGGAGTAGAGGAGGATACCGGTGTTACCGAAATATGAACAGGATTAATTAGTAATGTATTCGCAAGTTTCATAATTTCCGGAGTTGCAGTGGCAGAGAAAAACAAGGTTTGTCTTTGCTTGGGAAGTTTGCTTATTATTTTATTAATGTCGCGAATGAATCCCATATCCAACATTCTGTCGGCTTCATCTAAAACAAAGTATTCTATTTTACTCAGATTAATAATTCCCTGGTTCATAAGGTCTAATAATCTCCCGGGAGTTGCAATAATTATATCTACTCCTTTTTGAAGTTCTCTTTCTTGATTTTTTTGAGAAACTCCTCCAAAAATAGTAACGTGTGATAATTTGAGGTTGATGCTGTATTGACGGATGTTCTCGCTGATTTGCAAGGCAAGTTCACGGGTAGGCGCAAGAATAAGTGCTTTAATTGCTTTTGTTTGTATTCCGCTGTGTAATTTTTGCAAAATTGGTAAGGTAAATGCTCCGGTTTTACCTGTTCCGGTTTGAGCGCAGCCAAAAAGATCTTTTCCGTTTAAAATAGGTGTAATTGCTTTTTCTTGGATTGGTGTTGGATTTTTGTATCCAATAGTTTCTAGCGCCCTTAATAAGGGCTCTGATAAATTTAATTCTTTAAATGTCATTAAGTTAATTGTATTAATAATCGCGCGTAGTTATATGAGGGTAACAACACCGCTTTAACCTTATAAATTGTAATAAAAAAATTGAATGGTTGCCGATTATAGCATTCAGAGATTGTGATACAATCCTCAAAAGGATGTACAAATATAAACAAAATTTTGATAATCAACTACAGACCGTTACGTCCTTAGTCATAAATAATTGTAATAGGCTGATATAATAATAAGCGCATTTTTCTTAAATTTGTGGAAATCTGAGCGGGTTTAGTTTCACAAATCTACTTTAAACAGATTTATGAAATGCATGGCTAAATCAAAACAAACTTTCCAAAAAGTAGAAAAAGAGAAAAAGAAAAAGCTTAAACAAAAAGAAAAAGATGAAAAACGCGCTTTAAGAAAAGAGAATTCCGGTAAAGGAAAGGGGCTTGAAGATATGATGGCGTATGTGGATCACAATGGAAATATTTCTAATACACCTCCTGATCCTAAACTTAAGGTTGAAATAAAAGCAGAAGACATTCAATTAGGTGCTCAGTCTTTTTCAAAAGATAGCATGGATAAAGTTAATATTGGACGAGTTGCTATTTATTATCAAGAGAAAAATTTCGGATTTATTAAAAGTAATGAAACACAAGAGAAGATCTTTTTCCATATATCTGGAGCTAATTATGATGTTAAGGCCGGGGATATGGTTACGTATGAACTGGTGAAAGGACTTAGAGGATTAAATGCGGTGAATATCACCAAATCCGAATCGGCACAATAATTTTTCGGACAAGTATTATTAGGAGAAAATTCAACCTAATATTTTCAGAGCCTAATATAAAATAACCTAATGATTTACTAACGAATTATTCGTGAATTGCTTGATTTGCGTTAATTGTAAAATAATTTCAGCCCTATTATTTATTTAAAACCAACTTCGCAAAACCGTTACCGGATTTCACCAGGTATACACCATTGGGATATATACTCATATCTAGTTCTTTATTATCAGAACTAAAGAGTAGCTCTCCATACATATTGTAAACGTGTACGTCTTCTCGAGTGCCGACACTGAATTTTCCATTTGTAGGATTAGGTACAATGCTCAATTGAACGCTTCGTGATCTAGAATCTACAGATATTATACCTGAGTATTCGCTTATTCCGTTTGACTCTACTGATCTCAGCCTGTAATAATTGGTGCCATTACGAGGAGAATTGTCAATGAATGAGTAGGAATTATTTAAATGGCTATTTCCTTTAACATTAACTTTTCCAAGTTCTTCATATGCATTGGCATTTGCGCTTCTTTCCACAACAAAATGATCCATATTTGTTTCTTCGGTGCTTGTCCAATTGAGTTGATTCGCAGTACCCACAGATTCCCCGGCAAAATTTAATATACTTATAGGAAGAATTGTAGTACAGGGAACGCCAAAAATCTGATGCGTAATGAAGCCATTGCCACAAGCCAAAATTTCATTGTTGGTGTAATGCGTTACATCGTAAACCGGACCGCTAGTAGCCTGGAAAGAAAGAAAATTTAACAGAGAGTCGTATTGATATACACCAGTTCCTGATCCAACATAAACGTTACCGCAAGGATCTACATCCAAACCACTGTTAGCATCATTAGCTCCACCCGGAATTGTTAATGAGTTAATCAGAGCACCGGTAAGTATGTTCCTTCTGAAAAGAGTAGAGCCATTATTGGTGTAAACATATGAGTTGCTTGCTGCAATACCATTATACCCGCAAATAGTAGGTAGCGGACCGTTACAGTATAGTGGAGTGCCATTGTAAGGCGGATTATGCAATGCGGGTTGATTGAATATTAGTCCGAAAGCCGGAGTAACCCCAACAACCCTTTCATCAGCTGATCCATCACAGGTAATTCCAAAATAATTTCCGGCTTGGTTGCGATATTGTGCACGAAAATCTTTACTGGCAGGTAAAATGTTGGTGGTGCCAAGCCTGTTTCCGTTAGTTAAATCGATGTTCGAAAAACGACCTCCGGGAAATGAGTCGCCGGCAACTACAGCACCGGCAGGTGAGGCTGTGAGACACCAAAACTCTATGGTTGTAGCTCCTGTATTATTCCAAACCACAGCGCCGGCTGATGTTAGGCGTGAGATATAAGGAACAGCACCACTCATATTGTGACCAGAAGTAACATATACATTACCGGCTCCATCAACAGCAAGGTCGCCAGGGCGTTGTCCGTTATTAAGTGTATTAGTTACCCAAAGTAAATTTCCGGCATTGTCGAATTTTCTTACTTGGTAAGGATTGAGCCCCCCATAAACATAAATATCCAATGCATTATCTTTCTCAATGTCAAAAGCGATATTTTGACTTAATAATGCCGGACTAACACTCCATGGATCAACAACAACCTCACGATTATTATCATAATTGCCAAGTTGAATAGTTACTTGGTTTCCGGAAACAGAAAAGGATGAGCTGATTGGCGATTTGTCGTCTTTATAAAAAGTTATAGGCGCGTGGTCAATAATATCACCTTCTGAAGTATGAATGTATAGATTTCCGTTGCTTAACGTGATCCCTTGATTGTCGGAATATTCCATTGTTACTACAGAAATATCCGCACCCGGCTTCATCATAAATTCATACTTTATACCGGTTTCCGGATGAAAGCTGAAATGAACATCAATACCCGGATAGAGTTCCTTATATAATAAATGACGATAACCATGCACATGGTTAATGTCAAGAATAGGACTGTTACCCATAGAGAAATTGTAATAGTGAGGAACTTCTTCCCAGCTTAGAATTTGTGCTGTAGGGTTGGCATTAAGCCATTTCATTTGTATAGTTTTTATACTTCGTTCAGCATTCCAAGATTCTTCTTCCTCTTCTTGAGGACTATCAAATGGAGCAAGACCTATTGCTTTATTTTCGGCCCAACTTCCGGGTACCTGTTTCCAAGTATCAAAACGCCAAGTTAAACCTTTTGGTGAGAAAAATATTTTAACAGCACCTTGATCTACCGCATATTTAATATTTTCATTTGCTAATAGAGATTGACCATTGTACTGCCCTTCATTTTTTACAAAAGTCTTGTCATTAAACGCATCTTTTTGCCAATTAGTGGAGCTACGAGCCTTTGAAAGAATAGGAAAGGTCATTGATGTAACAACGAAAAGAACAGGTATAAAAGCCTTCATTTTAATTTTAAATTATTTATTATTAAATAAGGACAAACAATTAGTCTATGTAAAGTTAGAATAAAAAACAAATTCATCAAATCTTTAAACAATAACTTTCACAAAAAAGTAGTTGATAATGAATTATGGTTTATTGATTTGAATCGTTTTAAGTTTCAGATTTATTATAAAATAAGTCCAATAACGATTTATGCTGATTAAACTATTAAACAGATTTGATTTATTGAAGTATTGAATAAAATTGCAAAAAAATGAATAAAAAGCAGACTATTAAAAAATAGTCTGCTTTTGTACCTAGGAGGAGACTCGTCCTGATAGTTATCGGGATCTCACGCCTTGCGGCATACTCACCTCAAGCGTACTTGTATACCCCCCCGATCCGCCGCGACGGACTATCGGGACCAATATTAATAATTAAATGAATTAAAAAAGCCCCGCCAAAGCGGGGCTGAACCGTATCCGGGAAGAGACTCGAACTCTCACGCCTTGCGGCATACGCACCTCAAGCGTACTTGTATACCATTCCAACACCCGGACTTAATATACTTCCTGATAACAACCAGGACTAAACACTAGAGTAGTTCCATGCAAAGATGCAATTTTTAAAAGAAAATTGGTCGTAATTTATATAGGAACTTTAGAAAATTTAATGATTAACTTTTTTATCATTTCAGGATGTTTACATAAATTTTCAATGTATTTTTTAGACTTCATAGCTTTTATATGTTTTTCTATTTTTCTCGCTACAGTCTCGTCTAAGTCATTTATAGAAAAATATAAAACCCAATCTTCGGCAACGGACGTAAATGACTTGATATATGTTTTATTTTTATGCTCCAATATTCGTTCTTTTACGTTAAGACAACTGCCAGTATAATATTTATTGATTTTAGCAGAAAATAATATGTAAACAGCAGCCATTTTAATTCACAAATTACGCAGCTCAAGCGTTCTTTTATACCTCCCGATAGCTATCGGGACCAACACCCGGACTTAATATACTTCCTAATAACAATCAGGACTAAACACTAGAGTAGTTCCATGCAAAGATGCAATTTTTAAAAGAAAATTGGTCGTAATTTATATAGGAACTTTAGAAAATTTAATGATTAACTTTTCTATCATTTCAGGATGTTTACATAAATTTTCAATGTATTTTTTAGACTTCATAGCTTTTATATGTTTTTCTATTTTTCTCGCTACAGTCTCGTCTAAGTCATTTATAGAAAAATATAAAACCCAATCTTCGGCAACAGACGTAAATGACTTGATATATGTTTTATTTTTATGCTCCAATATTCGTTCTTTTACGTTAAGACAACTGCCAGTATAATATTTATTGATTTTAGCAGAAAATAATATGTAAACAGCAGCCATTTTAATTCACAAATTACGCAGCTCAAGCGTTCTTTTATACCTCCCGATAGCTATCGGGACCAACACCCGGACTTAATATACTTCCTAATAACAATCAGGACTAAATGACGAGGCGCCCGAAGGCACTCGTCATCGCGAATTTTAACTCGCGACACTAGAGTATTCTCGTGCAAAGATGCAATTTTTTTAATAAATGAAAATGAAAGAAGTACTTCTATACCTCCCGATCCGCCGCTGCCGACCCATCAGAACCAACCCGTGGACTTGTATTCCAATTGAAAACCGGCAGAAGAAATTGCGAGTTATCCGCAACATTTGAGCCAAGCCTCATTTTATTGATGGTTTTTAGCTAAAATCACATCATTTTTTGCCAAAACATAATTATTACCTATATTTGTCGCCCGTTTCAAAGCCGCTGTTTACACAGGGTAAAGAATGCTTTAAACGATAATTTAAAACAAATAAACATGAGCCTTTTATTAGACTATGTAAAAAGTCAGCTGACGCACAAAGTAGAGCATCCTGATTTTAAAGCCGGAGACACGGTAACCGTGCATTATAAAATTAAAGAGGGTGACAAAGAACGTATCCAACAATTTTCAGGTGTTGTAATTCAAAGAAAAAATGAAAACGCAACGGCTTCTTTTACTGTACGTAAAATAAGTAATGGAATTGGCGTTGAACGTATTTTCCCAACAGCTTCTCCTTTTATTGATAAAATTGTTGTGAACAAATCCGGAGTAGTTAGAAGAGCAAAACTTTTCTATATTAGAAAATTAACCGGTAAGGCTGCCCGTATCCGCGAGAAGGTAGGGAATATTGATAATTCATAATGAATAAATTTAATAAGTTAAAACCCGATGATTTCATCGGGTTTTTTTATGTAAAAATATTAGGCAAAAAAAAAGTCCCATTTTTCAATGAGACTTTTTTATATTTCTTAGAAAGAATTATTTCATTAAGTCAACCGGAGTATCCACTCCTTTAATAGTTACTTTAACTGCATTATCGCAATCCATCATTCCTTCATTACTGAAATCAACTTTACGAGGCTCTAATGTTCCTGTAGTAAAGTTAGCAATACCACCAATAAACGGATGCCATTCTGAATAAACAATTACTGTATTATTTGTTACTCCTAATACTTTATCGGGAGCACATGCATAATTACGAACTAATGGAGTTTCACTAATTGAGAAAGTAAATGCAGTTCCGGCTTTAGTTTCTCCTTTAGAATCTCCTGAATATTCCAAGTTTGCATTGTCAGCAACCACTGTGCTTGACCAAGCTATAGGTAATAATTTAGTTGAGGGGAATATCTTAACATTGTTTGTATTCACTAATGTTTTAGTCATCTTTCCTTCCCAAACCATATTTTTAGCTACATCAGCTACATTTTCAATAGATAACTTTCCTTCATAAGTCCAAGTTAATTTATCAGCTGAAGTACTAAAAGCAGCTAATGGACCTTTACTAACATTGGTTACTATAAATGGATTTACAGTTTTGATATTCCATCCATCAACCCAATAGTTATTTAAATCAACAGTGGCAACAAATCCCGGATCATGGTAAATTGAGGCACTATAAGATGCGGGGCTTGACGATTTCGTAATCTGTATGGTTCCATCGCGTTTTTTTCCATCGCTACAAGTTACAGATCCGGAGAAAACAACAGTTAAAACATTTCCGCTAGTATTATTGGTAATTGTTCCAGTTGAACCCGGCGCAATAGCCATATATTTTGTTGCAGTTTGTCCTTCAGCAATATATGCAACTACTTGCTCTAATTCAGCAGCAACCGTATTCGCGTAAATCACATCTTTTGTGCTTTGAAACTCAGTATCTTGTACGGGTTCAGCAACAGTTTTATCTTTATTGCAACTTGCGAAAAATAAAGCAGTAGCTAGAACGGAACAACCTAAAATAACTTTTTTCATTTTCATAAACGTTTTGAAATAATTTTGATGCAATTTAGCACAATTAATTTAAAGTACAAAATCTGTTAAAAGTGATTTTATTTCCAAATAGCAAAATTAATCTGGGACTGTCGGTAACCGAAAAAAGAAAAGACGGTTTTCATAATATTGAAACTGTTTTTTACCCCGTAAATTGGTTAGATGTTTTAGAAATCACACTACTTACTAAGTCTAACCATTTAGAAATCAACACCTCAGGGATTTCCATTAAAGGTAATGTTGAACAAAATCTAATTTACAAAGCCTGGGAACTGGTAAAAAAGGATGTTAATTTGCCGGGCATGCGTGTTGATTTATTTAAAAATATTCCCATGGGTGCTGGTTTAGGCGGGGGGAGTTCTGACGCTGCTTTTTTCCTGAAAGCACTGAATACCAAGTGCGAATTAAATTTAAATGAAAGTCAATTGCTTACTTATGCCAATCAATTAGGGAGTGATTGTGCTTTTTTCTTAAAAAATAATGCCCTATTTGCCCATGGAAAAGGGAATGAATTCGAAGGAATAAATATTAATCTCTCTGCCTACTGTATATTAATTGTTTATCCTAATATTCATAGTAATACTGCTGAAGCTTATGGTGGATTGAGCTTAAAAGATTTACCCACTCAAAACGTTAAGGAAATTGTTGAACAAATACCGGTTGAACAATGGAAAAATACACTGTACAATCATTTCGAGGTATCTATTTTGATGAAATACCCAAAATTAACTGAGATTAAACAATATCTTTATTCGAAAAATGCCCTATATGTTTCACTAAGCGGCAGTGGAAGTGCAATTTATGCCATTTTTAAAAACGCACCGGAATTATTAGAATGGCCTCACGGGTTTCATTACTTTTTACAAAAACCCAATTCAAACGCTTTGTAATTGGGATAAATATTTTTTCTTTGCAATTCCAAATTAAGACCCCGTTTTAGAAAAGAAAACTGGAAAAATTTTAATTTTTGTATCATGTTAGTGATGAAATTTGGCGGAACAAGTGTTGGAAGTCCGCAACGTATTAAAGAGCTGGTAAAGCTAACGGTTGATGAACGTCCGAAAATTGTGGTTTTGAGTGCCATGAGTGGGACCACCAATGCTTTGGTTGAAATAAATACTTCCTTATACAGTCGAAATATTGATGAAGCTAAAAATCAAATAAACAATTTAAAAACAAAATACGAGACGGTTATTGATGAGTTGTTTAGTAAAAACGAAATTAAATTAAAAGCAGAACAACTTATTCATACGCATTTTAAATATCTTAATTCCTTCACCCTGGATATGTTTACGGCTAATGAAGAAAAGGCAATATTGGCACAAGGTGAATTATTAAGTACGGCACTATTTCATTATTACTTAGAAGAGCAGGGAATACCCTCTGTACTTTTGCCGGCTTTAAATTTTATGCGGATTGATAAAAATGAAGAACCTGATTTAAAATATATTGAAAAATATTTACTGGAAGAATTGAGTAAATTTTCAGGAGAAAAATTATTTATTACTCAAGGATATATATGTAGAAATGAATTCGGAGAAATCGATAATTTGAAAAGAGGAGGGAGTGATTATACAGCATCACTTATTGGTGCCGCCATAAAAAGCGAAGAAGTGCAAATTTGGACCGATATTGATGGTATGCATAATAATGATCCGCGTATGGTAAACAAAACGCATCCTATTCATGAATTGAGTTTTGATGAAGCTGCCGAGTTGGCGTACTTTGGTGCAAAAATTTTACACCCCACTTGTATTTTACCTGCCCAAAAAAGAAACGTGCCTGTTCGTTTAAAAAACACCATGCAACCGGATGCCCAAGGAACTATTATTTCTAATAAAACCGGAAATGAAGGAATAAAAGCAGTTGCAGCTAAAGATGGAATTTTAGCTTTAAATATTAAAAGCGAGCGAATGCTATTGGCACATGGTTTTTTAAGGGCCGTATTTGAAATATTTGAACGGCATAAAACTTCCATTGATATGATTACAACTAGTGAAGTAGCAGTTTCGCTCACTATTGATAATGATAAGTATTTGAATGAAATTTTGAGTGAATTGAAAGAGATAGCTCATGTGGAGGTAGAAAGAGATCAAACCATCATTTGTGTGGTAGGTCAGCTTAGCAAAAGCTCGATAGGAAACGGTGTAAAAGTTTTGGATGCATTAAAAGAAATTCCGCTCCGAATGGTTTCTTATGGCGGAAGTCCAAATAATATTTCAGTTTTGGTGCATAGCGATCATAAAAAACAAGCGCTACAGGCCTTAAATAAAGGATTGTTTAATTATAACTGATTCGCATTTATGTTTCCTACAAAACATTTAGAAAAATTTAGTCAGACAGACACGCCGTTTTATTATTACGATAAACAATTGTTGATTCAAACGTTAGAAAGTTTAAATAAAAGTAAGCCCAAAAATTATACGGTACATTACGCTTTAAAAGCGAATTCCAATATTGAAATATTAAAATTAATACGAGAGCATAATATTGGCGCCGACTGTGTAAGCGGAAATGAAGTAAAAAGAGCAGTGGAATGCGGATTTCATAATAACGAAATTGTTTTTGCAGGAGTTGGTAAAAGTGATGTCGAAATTAACTATGCGCTTGATCACGACATATTTTGTTTTAATGTAGAAAGTATTCCGGAGTTAAGTGTCATTAACCAATTGGCTTCTCAAAAAAATAAAGTGGCTAGAATTGCTTTGCGTATAAATCCAAATGTGGATGCGTATACACACAAATATATTACAACCGGATTGGAAGAAAATAAATTTGGTATAAATCCCTATGAATTTGATGAAGTATTAGGTGTACTTAAGAATTTAAAAAACCTGCAGTTTATTGGCTTGCATTTTCACATTGGTTCTCAAATTAATGATTTGAAGCCTTACAAAAATTTATGTACACGGGTAAACGAAATAAATAAATGGTTTATTTCCAAAGGTTTTTTACTGGAAGTGATTAATGTGGGTGGAGGTTTAGGAATTGATTATCAAGAGCCTGATAAAAATGCAATTGTTGATTTCGATAGTTTTTTTAAGGTGTTTGTTCAGTTTTTAGAATTAGAGCCATCACAAAAGGTACATTTTGAATTAGGCAGAGCGCTTGTGGGGCAATGTGGCAGCTTAATTTCACGAGTGCTTTACGTTAAAAAAGGCATTAACACCAATTTTGCTATATTAGATGCAGGCATGACCGAATTAATTCGTCCGGCTTTGTATCAAGCCTATCATAAAATTGAAAATATAAGTTCCGGTTTTTTAAAAAGAACAAATGAAAAAATTGAAAAATACGATGTTGTTGGGCCGATATGTGAAAGCAGCGATTGCTTTGGTAAAGCTGTAGAATTAAAATCCTGTAATCGTGGTGATCTTATTGCTATACGAAGTGCCGGTGCATATGGTGAGGTAATGAGTAGTCAATATAATTTACGAGATCAGGTGAAAAGCTATTTTTTTTAGTGTCACCTTGTCACTTCTTTTCTGAATTTTTTACGCAAAAACCTGAATATATCTGAAAAAATGACCTTTTTATTTAATAAGGGGTCTTTGGTACGATTTATGCTCGTACATTAGCGAAAATTTTTAAAATCTAATAATTAATTATATGGCAAAAGTAAATTTTAAACCTCTGGCCGACAGAGTACTTGTTGAACCTGCAAAAGCAGAAACGAAAACCGCTGGTGGAATTATCATTCCAGATACAGCAAAAGAAAAACCCATGAAAGGAAAAGTAATTGCTGTAGGTAGCGGTAAACCCGATGAGCCTATGACCGTAAAAGCCGGTGATGAAGTATTGTACGGTAAGTATGCCGGAACCGAAATTTTAGTGGATGGTAAAGAGCTTTTAATTATGAGAGAAAGCGATATTTATGCAATCATTTAATTTTAAAAATCATAAAATAATTATTTAAAAAAGTAAAAAGAGAAAGTATATGGCAAAAGATATCACATTTAATATAGAAGCTCGTGATGCGTTAAAGCGTGGAGTTGATGCATTGGCAAATGCAGTAAAAGTAACATTAGGCCCTAAAGGCAGAAACGTTATTATCGATAAAAAATTTGGTTCACCGCAAATTACTAAAGATGGTGTAACTGTTGCAAAGGAAATTGAATTAAGCAATCCGGTTGAAAATATGGGTGCGCAGTTATTGAAAGAAGTGGCTTCAAAAACGGCTGATGTTGCTGGTGATGGAACCACAACTGCAACTGTTTTAGGACAGGCTATTGTAACTGCGGGTTTAAAAAACGTGGCTGCAGGTGCAAACCCAATGGATTTAAAAAGAGGGATTGATAAGGCGGTTACTGCAGTGGTTGAAAATTTAAAAAAGCAGTCACAGAATATTGGAAATGAAAATAAAAAAATTGAGCAAGTGGCAACCATATCTGCTAATAACGATAGTGCTATTGGAAAATTAATAGCAGAAGCTATGAATAAAGTGAAGAAAGAAGGAGTTATTACTGTTGAAGAAGCAAAAGGAACAGAAACTACAGTTGAAGTAGTGGAAGGTATGCAATTTGACAGAGGCTATATTTCTCCTTACTTCGTTACTAATGTGGATAAAATGGAAACAGTTCTAGAAAATCCATATGTGTTGATTTATGAAAAGAAAATCAGCGGCATGAAAGAATTACTTCCCATTTTAGAAAAAGCTGTTCAATCCGGTAAACCTTTATTAATTATAGCAGAAGATTTAGATGGGGAAGCTTTACAAACTTTAGTAGTAAACAGATTGCGTGCAAATTTAAAAATAGCTGCAGTTAAAGCTCCCGGATTTGGTGACAGAAGAAAAGCCATGTTGGAAGATATTGCTATTTTAACCGGAGGAACATTTATTAGCGATGAGCAAGGCAGAAGATTGGAAGATGCAGATTTAGTTGATTTAGGAAGAGCTGAAAAAATTACCATTGATAAAGATAACACCACCATTGTAAATGGAGCAGGTAAGAAAGCTGACATTGCACTACGTGTTAATCAAATTAAATCTCAAATTGAAGCCACAACTTCTGATTACGACAGAGAAAAATTACAAGAGCGTTTAGCGAAATTAGCCGGAGGTGTTGCTGTGCTTTATATTGGAGCAGCAAGTGAAGTGGAGATGAAAGAGAAGAAAGACAGAGTTGATGATGCTTTAGCGGCTACACGTGCTGCAGTTGAAGAAGGTATTGTTCCGGGTGGAGGTACTGCTTATATCAGAGCAATTTCTTCATTAGAAAAGTTAAAAGGAGCTAATGAAGATGAAACTACCGGAATCCAAATTGTGAAACGTGCAATAGAAGAACCTTTACGTCAAATTTGCACCAATTGTGGAATTGAAGGTTCAATTGTTGTACAACGTGTAAAAGAAGGAAAAGATGATTTTGGTTTTAATGCACGTACGGAGACTTACGAAAATTTATTAAAAGCAGGTGTAATCGATCCAACTAAAGTAAGTCGTGTTGCATTAGAAAATGCTGCATCAGTTGCGGCCATGCTTTTAACAACCGATTGTGTTTTAGCTGAGAAAAAAGAAGATAAACCTGCTCCTCATGGTCACGGTCCGGATATGGGCGGCATGGGCGGCATGATGTGATGAAACACTTAGCTTTTACGTAGCGAAGCAAGTAAAAGGTTAGTGTTTCACATCCCGAGCGAAGAGAAGCGTAGCCTCGGGATGATGAAAAGATTAAGAGGGCGTTCTTAATGAACGCTCTTTTTTTATTACACTTAGCTTTTACGTAGCGAAGCAAGTAAAAGGTTAGTGTTTCACATCCCGAGCGAAGAGAAGCGTAGCCTCGGGATGATGAAAAGATAAAGAGGGCGTTCTGATTGAACGCTCTTTTTTATTACACTTAGCTTTTACGTAGCGAAGCAAGTAAAAGGTTAGTGTTTCACATCCCGAGCGAAGAGAAGCGTAGCCTCGGGATGATGAAAAGATTAAGAGGGCGTTCTTAATGAACGCTCTTTTTTTATTACACTTAGCTTTTACGTAGCGAAGCAAGTAAAAGGTTAGTGTTTCACATCCCGAGCGAAGAGAAGCGTAGCCTCGGGATGATGAAAAGATAAAGAGGGCGTTCTGATTGAACGCTCTTTTTTATTACACTTAGCTTTTACGCAGCGAAGCATTAAAAGGTTAGTGTTTCACATCCCGAGCGAAGAGAAAGGTAGCCTCGGGATGATGAAAAGATAAAGAGGGCGTTCTGATTGAACGCTCTTTTTTATTACACTTAGCTTTTACGCAGCGGAGCAAGTAAAAGTTTAGTGTTTCACATCCCGAGCGAAGAGAAAGGTAGCCTCGGGATGATGAAAAGATTAAGAGGGTGTTCTTTATGAACGCTCTTTTTTTTTGTTTATGGTGCAAATCAAATTGTGATACTACTCATAACATTTTTTATACCCATTGGCTATGAATAGGAATTTAATAATTAAGAAGTTTGACGTTCATTTAAATTATATTTAACAATTAAAATCAATCATGAAATGGACAAAAATAAGTACGTCACAATAATTTAATTGAAATGAAACATAAAGTTTACTAACCTAACATTCTGATTATCAATAAATAAGACTATAACTATTCTTTTTAATGGATTTAAACCTTAGCCTGTTTAAAATCAGCTTATTAAATCCGTTTATATTGCCACAGATTCAATAAATCATCTTATATTTGCTAAAATCTTTAACCAAAAAAAACTATGAAAAAAATTACATTGTTAGCAGTTGTTGCCCTTGCTGTAACATTTACTGCTTGTAAAAAAGAAAGAACTTGTAAGTGTACATCTACTCCTGTTTCTTCTACAACTAATGGAGTTGCTGCAACTACATTAGGAAATCCTTCGACTACTGAAACGAAGTATTCAAAAACTTCAAAAAATGGTGCTGGTTGCGCTAGTGGTGAAACTACTTCAACTTCTACAAGCACTTGGGGTGGTACAACTTATACTACAATTAATGTAGATAAAATGGATTGCTCATTATCTTAATAATTAAATCAAATAAAAAAATATGAAAAAAGTAATTTTTATGGCCGCTATAGCGGTTTTAGGCATGACTTCTTGTAAAAAAGACAGAACTTGCAAATGCACAACAACTGTAACTTCTCAAACTTTTAATGGAGTTGCTAATCCAACTTTACCAGCTGCTTCAACAGAAGAAACCAAATACACAAAAGCTTCTAAAAAAGCTGTTGATTGCAATAGCGGAGAAGAGACTTGGACACAGGTTTCAGGTGCTAATACCACAATTCAAGTTCAAAAAGTTGATTGTTCACTTAGTTAATTAATAAAAAATTAGAAATATGAAAAAAATATTATTGATAGCAGCTGTTGCCGGTTTAACGATGGTTTCCTGCAAAAAAGAAAGAACATGTACTTGCTCTGCAACTTATGTGTCTTCTACAACAAATGGAGTAGCAAATACTTTACCTACCGGTACTATGACTTATGTTAAGAAAAACGACAAAGTGTCAAAAGGTGGAGCTCATTGCAATAGCGGTGAAGAAACAAGTACTACATCATGGACATCTGGTGGTACAACTTACACCAATGTTGATGTAATGAAGTTTGATTGTTCATTAGACTAATTTAAAGTTTAATTTATTTCTTAATAATCTAAAGGATAAAAGAAATTAAAACACCCCAACAAATAGTTGGGGTGTTTTTTTTGTGAATTAATGAAAAGTATTACTTTAATTAACAAATCTTCTTTTAATAAATTCTAAATTTGTTTAATAATTAAAAATTAAAAAAAGAATGAAAATTAAATTAACCATGATTGCGGTAGCTTGCATAATGCTTGCTTCCTGCAAAAAAGAAAGAACATGTACTTGTACTTCTACGTACACCAGTACAGGTGGTATAGTGTCTGTTGGGCAACCTTATACTACTACTTATAAAAAAATAAAGAAAAGAGATGCGAAAAAATTATGTGTTTCCAGTAAGTATGAAGATATAGATCTTACACCAAACCCGGGCACTTCAATAACAGATACTAAATGTGAATTAAAATAATAAGATCGGATATGAAAAAAATATTTTTATTGGCTGTAATAGCTGTAGCAGTTATTACAACATCTTGTAAAAAGGAAAGAGTTTGTTCTTGCGATTGGACAAGCACAACCACATCTAGTAGTCCGGGAGGCACGGTAACTACAGCATCTAGCGGTACTGAAAAATGGACTGCAACCGATAAGGTGAAAAAAGGATGGGCCAAAGAAAACGCTGAGTGTTATGACAGAACAGAATCATATACGAATATTTGGGGAACTACCACTCAAACTACGGTTAGAGAATATACCTGTGAATTAGACTAATCTCATGAAATTCTCCTTGTCAGGTATATTACTTTTGTTGTTTATTTCTTCTTGTAAGAAAGAATATACGTGCACATGTACTTCGGTTGTAAATGGAAATACAGCTACTTCAGTTACAAAAGCAACCATGAGAAAGAAGGATTCAAAAACTTGGTGTAACTCTTCCACTTCATTTGTCAGTGCAGGCACTTCGGCAAGTTGTGAATTAAGTTAGTTTTTACGTATAAAACAAAAAATCCATCAGAAACTTTCTGATGGATTTTTTTTATGCATTAATTCTAACTTCTAACTTCTAACTTCTCACTTCTTAATTCTCTCCACGTAAGCTCCGGTTCTGGTATCTACTTTTACCCAATCTCCTTCGTTCATAAATAAAGGCACATTTATTTCGGTACCGGTATCTATGGTTTGCTTTCTTTAATGTATTGGTGGCTGTATCACCTTTAACCCCAGGTTCGGTATACGTGATTTGGGCTTCAATAAAAGTTGGCGCTTCAGCAATGATGGGTTCGTCTCCCTCAAAGCTTACTTTCACTTCCATGCCTTCTTTTAAAAATTTTGCCTGATCACCAAGCATCAATTTAGGTAAATGAATTTGTTCGTAGTTTTCTGTATCCATCAATACTACAAAGTCTCCTTCAACGTAAATGAATTGCATCATCTTATAGTCAACGCGTACAATGTCTACTAACTCACCGCTTCTGAAACGATTCTCTGTTTGTTTACCGTTCTTCAAATTTTTCATTTTGGCTTGGTAAAAAGCACGCAAATTTCCCGGAGTTCTGTGTTGGTACTCCATTATCTGCATTAATTCTCCGTTAAAACGGATCACTGATCCTACGCCTATATCTCCTGTGTCTGCCATGTTATTTTATTTTTATTATGCTTGGTTAATTATTTCTTCGGTTATATCATGTACTACACCCATAGCAGAGAATTTTTCTATTCTTTGCTCAATTCTTTTTTCAGGGCTAAGTGAATTTAGTTCTTTCAAATATTTTAGAATGGCTTGCTTTACCGTTTCAAATGTTTCCTCATGATTTCTATGCGCACCTCCAACGGGTTCACGAATAGTACCGTCTATTAATCCATTCTTACTCATATCTTCGGCCGTCAGTTTTAAAGCTTCTGCTGCTTTTTCTTTAAAATTCCAACTTCTCCATAATATGGATGAACAACTTTCGGGAGAAATTACCGAATACCAGGTGTTTTCCAACATCAATACTCTGTCACCAATGCCAATTCCTAATGCACCACCACTTGCTCCTTCGCCAATAATGATACAAATTACCGGCACTTTTAATTGGGCCATTTCTAATAAATTTCTGGCAATGGCTTCTCCTTGTCCTCTTTCTTCAGCTTCCAGGCCGGGATAAGCTCCAGGCGTATCAATTAATGTTACAATGGGCTTATTGAATTTTTCTGCCAATTTCATTAAGCGTAAAGCTTTACGATATCCTTCCGGATTGGCCATTCCAAATCTTCGGATCTGACGCATTTTGGTATTGACACCTTTTTGCTGACCAATAAACATAACGGTTTGCCCGTCTATTTCTCCAAAACCACCCACCATGGCCTTATCATCAGCAACGGTTCTATCACCATGTAATTCAATAAATGAATTATTGGTAATTTTTTCGATGTAGGCTAAGGTATACGGCCGCTCGGGATGTCTGCTTACTTGCACACGTTGCCAAGGACTTAAATTCGAATATATTTCTTTCGTTTTTTCAAGAATATGCCTTTCCAATTCTGCAATCTTATCCTTAAAATCAACTTTGCTTTTAGCAGAAACTTCCTTCAGTTTGGTTAACTCTGTTTCCAAATCCTGAATGGGTTTTTCAAAATCCAAATAGGTCATTAAAATTGAATTAGTTAGGGGGCAAAAGTACTATTTTTTGTGTCTGAAAATTCGACCGTTAAGCTAATCTATTACAATTCAATAAGTTATTTTATAACGATTCGGCCCAATTCTTTATTAATAGCCTTTTTAAGGATGGTAAGTCTGTTCAATTCTTCCAAGTAACTAACATTTTCTTCTTCCGACAAATTCTTTAATTTTTCCAATACTTCCTGAATGTGTTTCATCAATCTTTTTTCTTTAAAACTTAAAAGTAAATGCATAACACTTTTAGAAAGTAAATGAATTTCTCTAGGTATTAAAATGCCATGGGTTAACCATTTATCGCTTAGTTTTTCTTCATTCAATACATGATTAATAGTGAAACTACTAATCAACGGGTCGGGATGATTGGCAAAGAACGACACTTTTGGAAAATAATCTTTTATCATTTCGGCAATATAAACATCTAACACGGTTTGATGAATGGGATTATCGAATCCAACTTCACTTAAAGATAAATCAAAAATGATATATTCTGCCAGCGCCACTTCCATTTCAGAAATTTCTCCGGCTTCATTTTCGGCCTTAGCTTTAATTAAAACATTACCGTTTAATATCATCAAGCGTAATAATTCTCTTTCTTCAATATCAAAATTCAGTTCAGCCGTTTTTAAATTCGTAGCCTCTTGAATGATTTCTTCGGGACTTAATTGCGTTTCCTTTTCATTGGAGCTTTCTTTATAATTTTCTTTACCCGCATTTTTTCTCCGAATTTTATTTACTTCGAGTTGTAAAATAGACTCTTCAATTTCCATGATAACTGAGCAGTCTTTTACATATATGCTCCTAATAATATTATCCGGAATTAACGCAATACTTGAAACCAGATCTTTAATAACACCGGCTTTTTTGATTGGGTCATTTTTTGTTTCTGTAGATAATTTTCTGGCTTTAAAAATTAAAAAATCCTGAGTTTGGGTTTGTAAATAATTTTTAAACTCTTCATTACTTACTTTTCTGCTGAATGAATCGGGGTCATCATTATCCGGAAACATCAGCAATTTTACGTTCATGCCTTCTTCCAATAATAAAGGAATGGCTCTGTTACTTGCTTTTTGTCCGGCCTCATCGCCATCATATAATACAACTATGTTTTTTGTAAAACGGTGTATGGATTTTATTTGCTCTACAGTAAGTGAAGTTCCACTTGAAGCCACTACATTTTCAATTCCTGCCAAATGCATGGCAATAACATCCATGTAACCTTCAACTAAATAACAAGAATCGTTTTGTTGAATTGATTTTTTACCAAACCATAAGCCGTATAAAATTTTACTTTTATTGTAAATGGGCGTTTCCGGACTATTAATATATTTTGCAACTTTTTTCTCGCTGCTTAATGTTCTTCCTCCGAAAGCTACAACTCTTCCACCATCATCATGAATAGGAAACATGACTCTGCCGGAATACCGGTCAAAAATATCTTTTTCCGTAATTTCATTTCCTTCTACATAACTATTACTTAAAATACTCATGCCGGTTGCTGCCAAGTATTTGGGTAAATATCCGGCTTTAACTGCGGCTCCGGAAAAAGCATGTTTTTCATCGGGGCTATAACCCAACTGAAATTTATCAATTATTTTTTCGCTTAATCCCCGTTCTAAAAAATATCCTAAGCCAATTGATTTTCCCTCATCCGTTTCATTCATCATTTCGGTGAAATAACGCTGGGCGTAATTCATTACAATGAGTAAACTTTCTCTTTCCGTTTGTTTTTCTTTTTCTTCGGGTGTAAATTCTTTTTCAACAACCGGAATACCATATTTATTCGCTAACCATTTTAAAGCCTCGGGATAAGATAACTGCAAATGATCCATTACAAAATTCACTGTGTTTCCAGCTTTTGAACAACCAAAACACTTGTAAATTCCTTTAACAGGTGAAACCGTAAACGAAGGCGTTTTTTCACCATGAAATGGACAAAGTCCCAGTAAATTTGCACCTCTTTTTTTAAGTGTTACAAACTCGCCAATTACTTCTTCCACCCGGCAGGCTTCATTTATTTTATCTATTGTATCTTTAGGAATCAAAATTTTTAAAATATGGAGAGCATTAAAGATAAAGATAAAATTGCATTCAGAATAAAGAACTTATTCCTCAATTTCTTTCTGATTTTGTGTGTGTTAACCCAGGCTCAAGAAGAAAGTAAGGAAATGCACCCCTATGTATTATTAACCAAACGGTATATTGGTGCAATAAAAAGGAATATTCCAAACCGCAATGCGCCCTATTTTGATACCACTTTTTTTAGCCGAATGATTGAAGCACAAGCCGAAAAAACTTTGGCTGAATTTTTAAAAGAAAAGGGTGAAATAAAAACGATTGAAAAAACAGTGGTTGATACCCAAGGATGTAAAATGGCCACTTCAACTATTATTAAAACCAATGGCGGAAAATTTTTATGGTACCATCATTATGATCAAGCGCAACAAATTCAAAAATTTTATATTGATACTTTTGATAAACAACCTTTTTATGTGGCAGAAAAAATTGAGAAAGTCAATTTTATTAGAAAAGATGTAAATATTGTAACCAATGCATTTATACAATTACCCGGCTATTTGTATTTACCAAGCGGAGCTAAAAAAAGTCCTTTGGTTATTTTGGTACATGGCAGCGGTCCACATGATAGAAACGGAACCATGGGCAAAAATAAAGTGTATTTGGAAATTGCTTTGCAGCTGGCACAAAAAGGAATAGCCTGTTTGATTTATGACAAGCGTACGTATGTGTATCAATTCAGAGATCCCTTTCCAATGGACAGCATGGATTATTATACCGAAACCATTGAAGATGCCGCTGCAGCATTTGAATTAATGAAAAAAACAGAAGGGGTGGATAGCACCAGTATTTATGTTGCGGGACATAGTTTGGGTGGTATGTGCGCTCCATTAATTGTAAAAGAATGCAAAGGAATAAAAGGGATGATCTTATTATCGGCGCCTGCAAGAGGATTATTGGAAGTTTTGCCTGAGCAAATAGAGTACATAACCGGTTTAAATCAAAAAAATAAAGAGCAAAACGAAACAGTGGCTAATGCCATAAAATGGCAGGTTAAAAATGCTTTGAGTCCGGATTTGAATCTGAAAAGTAAAACCATGTTGCCCTTTGGAGCCCGACCTAAATATTGGTTGTTGGATAGAAAGTATAAGGTGTTGGATGAAGCCAAGGGATTGACTTTACCCATTTTATTAATACAAGGCGGGCGAGATTATAATGTAACTAAAAAAGATTTTGATTTGTGGGTGAATGCTATGAGCGAGAAGAAAAATTTTAAATCGGTTTGGCTGGAGAATTTAGATCATTTATATTTTGATGGAGTAGGTATGGCCAAGCCGGATGATGCAATAAGACCGCAGCATGTTTCTAAATTAGTGGGAAATACGATTGAGGGTTTTATTAAGGCTAAATAATTTCTTGTATCGAATACTGATTCCCGTTTAAGTCAAATTCATTTTTATTTCCCATGAATTTTTGAGCGAGTGGAGAGGAAGGAGAAATGATTTTCACTTCTTTGTTTTCAAACTGAATTGAACCAATACCTGTTGCCAGATAAAAAAATCCCTTATTGGTAGCAAGTAGTGAGCCTGCTTTTATATTTTCTGTATCAGATTCTGTTTGAATTTTAAAAAGGTTTTGCAATTGATTCTCGGCACTTATCATTTGTTGAGCCACTTTTTCTTCTTCCAGATGTAACATGGCTCTTCCGGTTTCGTGTTTATCACCGGCTGAACTTTTATTTTCTTGTTGGGCAGCATCCTTTAATTGATTGAGCTGATCGCTTAATGCGTTTATATTTTGCTGTACAAGCTGAATGCAATATTCTTTTAATCTTGGTTTTGGATTAGAATTGAAAACTGAAAATGCGGAATCACCCATTTTCCATTTAATTACTTTGTCGACCGGCTAATAAAAACATCACTGCCATTCGTACAGCTACTCCGTTTTCAACCTGATCGAGTATGATGGACTGACTACTATCGGCCACATCGCTTGAAATTTCAACACCTCTGTTTATTGGGCCGGGATGCATCACCACAATCTTATTATCTAAACTTTCCAATCTTTCTTTGTTAAGACCATACATCATGGTGTATTCTCTTAGCGATGGAAAGTATTTGATATCTTGTCTTTCGTGTTGAATACGCAGCATGTTGGCCACATCGCACCAATTTAAGGCTTTCATTAAATCGGTTTCTACTTCAACACCCAGCGATGTAATGTATTTTGGAATAAGCGTTGCAGGACCGCATACTTTTACGCTAGCCCCCAATTTTTGTAGGCAGAAAATGTTAGATAAGGCTACTCTCGAGTGTAAAATATCTCCTACAATTACAATTTTTTTACCTTTTAGGCTTCCTAATTTTTCCTGAATAGAGAAAGCATCTAATAAAGCTTGTGTAGGATGCTCATGTGCACCGTCGCCGGCATTGATAATTTTTGATTTTACTTTTTTGGAAAGATAGATAGCGGCTCCTGCACTGGCATGACGCATCACAATCATATCCACTTTCATAGCTAAAATGTTATTTACTGTATCCACCAGCGTTTCTCCTTTTTTAACAGAGGATCCGGAGGCGGAAAAATTTATCACATCTGCACTTAATCTTTTTTGTGCAAGCTCAAATGATAATTTGGTGCGTGTAGAGTTTTCGAAGAAGAGGTTGGCAACAGTGATGTCGCGAAGTGAGGGCACTTTCTTAATGGGACGATTAATAACTTCTTTGAAATTGGAGGCTGTACTTAAAATAAGTTCGATATCACTTTTGGTAAGGTATTTTATTCCTAGGAGATGCTGAACGCTGAGACTACTCATTATTTTTTGAAATGTATAATTTCAAAAGCTAAAGGTATGTAAAAAATCCGGAACTGAAAATTATTTTTTCAAATATCGTTCACGAATCACATGCAAGTGGTGTTTTGCATGTCCGCAAATGGTATATCCTATAGCCAAAACACTGCATTTACCACCGGCTGTATTGCCAATACGAAGTAATTCAGTTTCGGTAAAACTTTCGAATAAAGTAATACTAGCAGCCCGCACCGAACGGAACTCATTAATAAGATTGTTCAAATCACGGTGACTCAAATCAACATGTTTGATATATTCATTTTCATCATAGGGTAAAGGTTGTTGCGCGTCGTTTCTGGCAAAGCGCAATGCCCTGTATGCGAAAATGCGTTCTGTATCTATAATGTGATTTAAAACCTCTTTGATGGTCCATTTTTGATCAGCGTATGCGTAATTTTCCAGATTAGGAGTTACATCAGCTAAAAGTGCTAAAGTTTCTTTTTCGTTTTCAATGAAAGCACTTTTGACATCAGGCTGCGTTACAAGTGGTATGTAATTTTCGTAATACTCGGGGTAAGTGTTTTTTTCGGGACGCATGTTTATTTGTTCAGTAAAGTAATTCTGTCTTTTCCTTCAGTTTCTTTCCATTCCACTTTCACATTTTGCGTATCGATAGAATCTATGGTCATGCCGGCGTATTTAGCCTGTATTGGTAAATGTCTACAAAATCTTCTATCTACTAATACTAAAAGCTCAACATCAACCGGACGTCCAAACGCTAACATGGCATCTAAGCCGGCACGTATTGTTCTACCGGTGTAAAGTACATCGTCAACTAAAATGAGGTTTTTATCTTCAATGGTGAAATTTACATTGGTTTGATTGGGAATAAGTTCTTTTTTCCTGAAATCATCTCTGTAAAAGGTAATATCTAATTCACCACAAAGGATATTTTTATTTTTTAATATAAGGCCTAATTCTTTTTGAATCCTGCGCGCTAAGAATATACCTCTGGGTTGTAAACCAATGATTGCTGAATTACTGAAATCATTATGAACTTCAATTAACTGGTGGCATAATCTTTTAATGGTTACGTCAAACTTTTTATTTTCAAGCAATACCTTTGGTTTCATTTTGCAAATACAAATTTATGAAATTAACACAACAATTACTTGCGTTTGGCTTCTTTAAAAAATTTAAACTCCGTTCTTCGGTTCATCTGGTACTCTTCTTCCAGACATTTTACACCATCTAAACAATTGTTCACCGGGTTTGATTCTCCCATTCCAAAAGGTTTTAACCTTATTTTGTCAATTTTCTTTGCTGATAGATAGGAGGCTACTGACTCACTTCTTTTTTGGGATAATTTTTGGTTTTCGCTATCGGAACCTCTGGAGTCGGTATGTGAAACAATTTCTAAGTTATACTCCTTATGGTCCAACATTAATGTAGCAATTTTATCCAAAGCCGGTTTTGATTGCTCAGATATAACAAAGGAGCCAGTTTCAAAATAAATTAACTCGCGGATAACTATTTGATTAGTTTTATTTTTAGTTTGGCCATTAAACTCCATGGTAATATCGGCTTCGTTCATATAACGTAATCTGCTGATATCGGCAGGAAGAATTTTAAACTCAAACACATTATTATTGCTTTTAAATTCGGTAATGAAATCTCCACTGGAGTTTGACATGTATACTTTTTCGTCTTTATCAGAAGGAACATAGCCGGGCAAATCAAATGAAAAGGCACTGTAAGGATTAACGTTTTTAAATTCAAAATTTCCTTCCGTGTCTGTTTTTTGAGATTGAAGCACTTTATTGTTTTTATCTTTCAATTCAATGGTTTGTTCAGAAATTGGAAATATCTTTTCTTTAATTTTCACCATTTTTCCTTTGATGCTTTGAATGAAATCCATTTCCGGATCGGCTTCTTCCAGATTTGCCAAGCGCTGAATGTCGGCCGGTAATAATTTATATTCAAATCCTATATCCGTAATGTTGAATTCAGAAATAACTACATCACTATTGGTCATCACAAATAAAGTTTTTTCGGTACAGGTATTATCAATAAATAAATTATAATTCATTCCTTCCGTAATTTTTTCAAACGTAAATTTCCCCTCCGTTCCGGTATTGGAGGTAGCAATTACATTTTTTGAGGCATCGCGCAGATAAACATTGAGGTTTTGCATCACTTTTCGTTCTGAGTTCACAATTTTACCCTCAATAGTTAATTTTTTGGCCCTTAAATTTTCTTTAGGAATAACAAAATAAAATTTAATGTATTCATTGCCGCTTTTCATTTTGAAAACCGACTTTTCTATTTTTTCATTTAATTTGCAGCGGCTTCGGTCAATACCCACATTAAAAATAATCCATTTAGAAGAATAGGTTTTTGAAGTTATTTTATTGGAAAAATCATCGTATTTATTTCCATCGCCAATCAATTCTAATTTTTCCTCACATTCCGGATTAAGAATATCTGTAACAAAACAAGCATTTAACTTACTGTATACAATTTGATAATTCATTTTTTTGGGTTCGCCAAAAAATGTAGCAAAAGCTTTATCTGCAAAGGCGTGTTCGTCTAAAATTTCAAAAAAGTCGGTTGCATCTTTCGTTTCTTTAATATACACCCTTGAATCCCCAATTACTACCACGTTTAACGTGAAAGTAGATTGTTTGCTTATCATTGGAGCAATTCCGTCGTTATAAGATGAATTAGCCTTATTTAGTGTTATTCTAAAATTAACGCTTATGTTTTCTTTTGCTCCCAGAATCATTTTATTGAAAGCAACTCTATTTGCATCATCTGCTTTACTGTCGTTATACTGGAACTCGGTGATATTTTGACCCCAGCAATCAATTTGTTTAATGTCGAATTTGTATGGATTTTGCTTTACGGGACTGCCAAAAGCATTTTTTATGGCAGCTGGAATTATTCTATTCGTCTTTTCAAGCCCTTCATATTCTGCTTTAGTTAATAAAAGTATTTTGCTTGGTTCCTGCGAAAGTGAAATTTGCGATAAGCAAAACAATAATAGAAAATATCTGAATACTAAGTTCATGTTTTGTGTATCCCACTAAAATAAATAAAATTTATTAGAGATACCAAAATATACTCATATTGTTCTTACTCTTTGTTCTTGCTATCGATGAATATGGTTACCGGACCGTTATTTATTAAATTTATTTCCATGAAAGCTCCAAATTGCCCGGTTTTCACTTGATTTTTGCAACGGTTTTGCATTTGTAAAATAAAGTATTCATAAAGTGGCTTAGCTATATCCGGTTTCGCTGCTTTTATGAATGAAGGACGATTTCCTTTTTTGGTGGAGGCATGTAATGTAAATTGACTAACAATCATTAAATGTCCGTTAATTTCATTCAAATCTTTATTCATTTTCCCATCTTCATCCTCAAATATTCGCAATGCAGTAATTTTCTGAGCAAGCCATTCAGCATCATCCTTCGTATCATTTTCTTCTATACCAACTAAAACTACCAAACCTTGCGAAATAGAAGAGAAAACATTTTCATTGATAAACAATTCTGCCTTTTTTACACGCTGAATAATAACTCTCATAATTTTTATATATTTGATAAAAATAGATAAAAATGAAAAAATTAGTTATTTATACTGCAATAACTTTATTAGCATTCACATCTTGCAAAAAGAAAGAGACAAGTCCTGAGCCGGAACCTGAACCGGTAGTGAATCCGGGGCCAGCATGTCCTACTTGTGATTTTCCTCCAACTAAATGGGTTTCAACGGGGAGTGGACCTAAATTAATTTTCAAGTTTAAGTTCGACAGCATGCAAGTGCGTTTAAATAATTTGGCACAACCTACTGTGGTTGCTGCAGGTAATGCCGGGCAAAGTCCGGTTTTCAATGGAATGTCAGCGCATTACATAGAATTAGCGCAAACGGACATGACGCAAGTTGGTGGTGGCACGATTTTATATAAAGCCAATGAAACTGAATGTGGAGGCAGCAAGGCCATTACCTTTTGTGAATCGGTTGTTTGTGCCGAAGGAGATACTTGTTTTTCAATACCTTTTAGCTCAATTACTCCAGGAACTTACAAATGGCTACGTGTTTCATTGGCCTATCAGAATTATGATATTAAAGTAAGAGCGAATGGGCAAAATTTG
Organism: Sphingobacteriaceae bacterium; assembly: GCA_016715905.1. Classification (NCBI taxonomy): domain Bacteria; kingdom Pseudomonadati; phylum Bacteroidota; class Sphingobacteriia; order Sphingobacteriales; family Sphingobacteriaceae; species Sphingobacteriaceae bacterium. Next base: position 323,576 of record JADJXI010000004.1, read on the forward strand.
GTTGGTACCATTGGGTCATTTGTTGGATTTAATACCTATGTGACTAAATATAAAATGAAAACTGCAGTGATGACGCCAACTGCCGGTGGTGGAGCAGGTAATCATTTACAAGGATATTGGGGGTTTTACACCTCAGTTTCAGGTGTTGAATACAAAAGCGATGGCCAAGCGCCGGCAACTACGGTTGTTAATCCTAATTTTGCGAATTCACCCATTCCTCCAGGTAGTTGTTTAGTAACCGGAGAATTTTACAATACGATTACTTCTTCCAATGCACCCTTGGTGATAACAGGAACCGAAACACAAGATAAAGTGATTACCATTTCCTTGTCAACCAACAAAAGTTTTGAATGGAAAGAAATGACATTTGACGGAATATTTGAACCGGGCATTGGCGAAACCGTTGTTGATATGGGCTTAAGGGGAATGATTCCTAAGTATTAAAAATTTAAAAGCCGATGTTTTATCGGCTTTTTATTTGTCTTTGTGTTTCACAAAGATATTTATCCAAACCAATCTGCTGGTTCTATACATTACCGGAATAAGTAATAATAAAAGTATAGTAAAACTGATTAAATAATTTTTTGGATCAAACCCAATTAAATAATAATGGATGCCAAAAATAATCAACCCAATTAATACCGATAAACCGTAGTTAATATACATGGCGCCATAATAGAAACCGGGTTCTTTCTCAAAATTTAGTCCGCATTGCTCACACGACTTATTCATTTTATCAAACAATTTTAACTTATAAGGATTATTATCAATAAAAAACATTCCTTTTCCGCACTGCGGACATTTATTCTTAAAAATGCTGGATAGTTTATGAATCATAGCAAAATATTGCAGCACAAATTTATAAAATAGAGAGAATCAATGCAGATTACATGATTAGAATCATTAACACGTTGTTATCAATAAATAGTAAAGAAGGGGGTGGGAATTACCATACTTACTTTTAAATTTAACCTATGAATCATCTGCCGGTTTTTGTAGAACAATTATCCACACGGATGAAATATATTTTTGATGTATTGGTACAAAACGAATATGGTCTTTCCGTTTTGTTTATTACAGATGAGGACGAATTCAAAAAAGTGCCGGGCGCCAAGATTAATTTTTCAAAACGAGAAATAAAAGATGCCATTCAGATTATACCGCATTCTATTTTATCTGATTTTTCAATAAAAGACTATCCTGTTGAAGTGTATTCCCATCAGTCATTTCAGAAAATTTTCTTTAAAACCGGTAAAAATGAAATTCCCTTTGATTTATTCGGAGCCTCATTTTGGTTATTGAGCAGGTATGAAGAGTATTTACCACATAAAACCGATTCTTTTAACCGGTTTCATTTTAAATCGTCGTTAGCTTACCAACATAATTTCTTGCATCTACCTTTAATTAATATATGGATGGATAAATTGAATAATTTGATTTGCGAAAAATACCCGGATTTCAAAATAACACCTAGAACTTTTAATTTCATTTCGAGCTTTGATGTGGATAACGCTTTCCGATATAAAAACAAGGGTTTTATCCGTACATGCGCAGGTTATTTATTAGATGTGTTTCATTTTAATTGGAAGAGTATAGTGGATAGATCCAAAGTATTGTTGAATAAAATACCTGACCCTTTTAATAATTTCGATTTTATTATACAGGCTAACAAACAAAGAAATATTCAAAGTATTTTTTTCTTTCTACTAGGAGATTATGGTATTAATGATAAAAATATTTCAGCAACCAAAAAAAAATTTCAGGTTTTAATCAAGCACATTGGCGATTATTCAGCTATTGGAATCCATCCTTCTTATGCTTCGGGTAAAAACTTAAAGCAATTGAAAATTGAAGTGAGTCGCTTGGCCAATATTACGCATCGTCAGGTTTTTAATAGTCGCCAGCATTTTGCTGTTCTTAAGTTTCCTTATACCTACAATGCCTTGTTGCAGGCCGGTATAACCGATGATTATTCCATGGGGTATACCAACATGAATGGATTCAGAGCATCGTATTGTTATCCTTATAAATGGTACAATATTGAAGAGGAATCGGTTAGTTCTTTACTGATTCATTCATTTGTATTTTCCGCTAATACCGTTGATTATTTAAAAAATATTCATCAGCATACTTTTATTGAAGAGATAAAAGGAATGGTGGAAGAAACTAAAAAATTTGGAGGCGAATTAATTTCTGTTTTTCATAATGACGCGTTGACTCCGGAGATGAAATTGAATTACGAAGCGTTTTTGAAATTAATCGATTAGATTTAATGTATCGTTAATTAAATCCACAATAGTTGGATAAGTATCCGGTAAAACGAATTGTTTGATTTTCTTTTTATCCATCCATTCTACCGCCTCAATATTTTCTTCCGTTTGTGGCACTAATTTACCCGTATAATTAGTAACCATATGAAACCAATATGTTCTTTTAAGTGCGTATGAGTTTTTGTATTTGTAAATATGAAATGTAGAGGGAAGACGAGCTATTATTTTCAGATTTTTCACGTTGCACTCTTCTTCACATTCTCTAAGGGCGCAGGCTTCTATGCTTTCGCCTTTATCTAATTTCCCTTTAGGTAAATCCCATTTACCTAATCTTCGGATAAAAAGATATTCTTTTTCTTTTTGAATTAATCCGCCTCCTGCTTCTATATAATGGAATTTTTTAAAAAAGTTTAGGGTATTTTCAAATGCTGAATCCGGAATGCTATAAATTTTTTGGATAGTGCTATCTGAAACTTTTTCGTTTAAAAAATTTTGTAGAAAATGGTCAAGCGATTGGTGATGGGTTTGATTGTAAATGTTGGTTTTGGGACTCAACGCACTCAGTTCGTTAGGGTGCTGTATTACAATTATTTTATTATTAAAGTATATTTTTTTGTTCATAAAATTACCATTTTAGGTAGGCAACTAATTTTAACTTTGTTGTATGACTTCATTTGATGAGCCCGCATATAAAATTGCTGAATTTTTATTACAAATAAAAGCGATAAAATTACAACCGGATAACCCATTTACCTGGGCCAGTGGTTGGAAATCGCCAATTTATTGCGATAACCGAAAAACTTTATCTTATCCTGCAATTCGTACGTATATACGCCAGCAATTTGTTAATTCTATCAATAGCAATTTCGCAAAACCCGATGTAATAGCAGGGGTTGCCACAGGTGGTATAGCCTTAGGGGCCTTAGTTGCTCAGGAGATGAATTTACCATTTGTTTATGTAAGAAGTGAAGCTAAAAAGCATGGATTAACCAATATGATTGAAGGAGAAATTAACAGCAGTCAGAGTGTTGTTGTTATAGAAGATTTGATTAGTACCGGAGGAAGTAGTTTAAAGGCAGTTGAAGCCTTGCGTGAAAAAGGATGTGATGTTAAAGGAATGGTGGCGATTTTTACTTATGGATTTGAGAATGCAACAGAGAATTTCAATAAAGCAAAATGTAACTTAAAAACATTAACTAACTATGACGTTTTAATTAAAACAGCTTTGAGTAAGAATTATGTTTCTGAAAAAGACATAGATAGTTTAACAAACTGGCGCATAGATCCTGCAAACTGGAATAGTAAATTAATTAAATAAATTATGAAAAAAACAATTTTAGTATTTCTTTTCGTCGGGTTATGTAATTCCTTTTTTTCGCAAAATGAAAAACTTTCATTTATTGAAGTTACCGGTACCAGCGAAACGGAAGTAACCCCGGATGAAATTTACATTTCGATTACCCTAAAAGAAAAAGGAGATTCAAAAGAAAAATCCATTGAAAAGCAGGAAGATGATTTGAAGTCAGGGTTAAAAGGTGTTGGTATTGATATGGCTAATTTACAATTATCAACCGCCAATGCCGATTTTAGAAAGATAAAAACTTTTAAAAAAGATGTGGTTACCAGTAAGTCTTATATTTTGAAAGTGAACAATGTTGATTTAGTGGATAAGGTATATAAACTAATGGATGAGTTGAATGTTTTTGATGCATACATTTCAAAATTGAATCATTCCAAAATTACAGAACTCACTGCAGAAAACAGGGAAAAGGCGGTTGTTGCAGCAAAAAATAAAGCAAAAGCACTGGCCATGGCTGTAGGGAATAATATTGGCATTCCTATTTCAATTATTGAGACAGCCAATAGCGTAGATACCAGTCCGTATAACAATAGATATTACAGAGGTTCGTATGCGAGTAATGTAGCGCAAAGTTTGAGTAGTCCGGAGTCATTAGATAGTGATGGAGATGAAATTTCGTTTAAGAAAATTAAAATCAGATCAAGTTTTCTGGTTAAATATGAATTAAAATAAAGTGGCTGAGTTTTATTTACAAAGCGAAGCAAAAAAAACAAAAGCTTCCTTAGAAAATTTGTTTGAATTCCTAAGCGATTTTAAAAATTTCGAATCCATTCTGCCATCCGATAAAGTGGAAGGTTTTACCTATACGGAAATTGAATGTTCTTTTGTGATAAAGGGAATAACGCCCATGAAAGTGAATATAGATGAAAAGGTACCGCATAAGTATATTAAATTTAAAAGCGAAGGTTTAGGTAAATTTAATTTCCGATTAAAAACTGTTTTTATTGGTGAATCATCACAATCAGGCGAATGTTTAATTGAAATGCACGGAGATTTAAACCCTATTATTCTGAATATGGCAAAAGCTTCTTTGGAGCAATTAATAAATACTATGGCTCACAAATTGGGTGAACTGAATGAACATGAGCTAAAGCCTAATAATTAAACGTGCATGAATAAGCTTATTTCGGTTTTATTAATCATTCATATTATTGCCGGAGCAACCGCTTTGTTGTGCGGATTATTAGCCATATTATTCAGAAAAAAAGTACTTATTCATAAAAGGGTAGGTAAGGTTTATTTTTATAGCATGACTGTAGTTTTCATCACGGCAATTTCTATTTCAGTGATGAAAGGAAATGTCTTTTTATTTTGTGTGGCTGTTTTCACTTATTATGCTTGTTTAACCGCTTATCGTTCTTTACGATTGAAGAAGTTGCATTTGGATCAAAACCCGGCCTGGTACGATTGGTTAATAGAAGCAGTTTTTGGAACTATACATTTAGGTTTTGTGATTTTTGCCTTATTAGTAATTAATAAAAATCCAACTTTTGGCACTATAAGTTTGGTATTTGGACTTATTGGTGTGCGTTTAAATATCAGCACCATTTTCCGATTGAAAAGAAAGAAGTTGGTATATAAAAATTATTGGCTTTTAGCCCATATTGGAGGGATGTTAGGTTCTTATATTGGTACAATAACTGCTTTTGTAGTTAACAATTCACGCCTTATTCCACTACCTCCAATCGTATTATGGCTAGGGCCTACTGTAATAATTGTGCCATTGATCGCTTATGAAATTAAACAGCATCAGAAAAAAGGCGGAAAACTGGTTCAAAAGCCGCTATAAATTCTTTTAAACAAGCTATAGCTATTAATTCATGGATAAATTTCAGTTAGGAATGCTTGCATTGGTTAGATTTACGATCAATTAAAGAATATTAGTTTTTGAACACTGAAAAAATACTCGATCAGCACTTTATATTGTTCTATAAAGGGAATTTTGAAGAGAGTCCCGCCTCGGATTTGTGTTCCATTGTTGCCAAACACATGGACCAGAAATTCCCCAAAGGATTTGTCAAAAAATTTGTTTATGTTTTGTTGGAACTGGTGCAAAATATTGAACGATATAGTTTGCGTACCGAAGAATCCAATGATCATACGCTCATATACTCTGATGGAAATTTTTTTCATGTGATCACCGAAAATTTTATAGCTAATGACAGAATTGACAAGTTAAAGGATAGGTTGCATGCAATCAATTCAAGGCAGTCGGACGAATTAAATAAATTATACTTGGAAAGTTTAAATTCGGAGGACTTTACCGAAAAAGGAGCGGGTTTGGGTTTGATTGATATTGCCCGAAAGAGTGAAAATAGCCTTGGTTTTAATTTTGAAACCATCAATGATAAATTTTCCTTGTATACTCTCCATGTGCAGATTCCGGTTCGCGAGAAGTTGAATACAACTGAAGTTTTAAGTGTTTATGAATTAAACTCATTTTTTAAAGATAAGTTCAAATTGATAGAAAGCGCTTTTTATTATAGCGGAGATTTTTCAAATAAATTTTTAATTTCTTTATTGGCTATGTTTAAGAGTTCAAAGCGGAACGAAAAGTTAGCCTTGAGTTCGGTTTTTCATCATATTGTTATTGAATTGATACAGAACGTGCAAAGACATGGAAATAAAACAGAAGGTAAAGTGCCTGGATGGTTCAGTATTGAATGGTTAAAAGGTCAAACTAAAATAACAACCTGCAACGCTATTCCGGAAGAAAAAATAGGCCCCTTAGAGCGTAAAATGAAGATGATAAATGCTTCATCCGATGCTGATTTAAAAGCTTTACAACTAAAAGTGTTACAAGAAGAGGATAGCGTTGGGGGGGTAGGACTTGTTGATTCTTCGTTGTTAATTAGGCCAAATAAAATGTCTTATTTTATTGAAAAATCACCTAAATTTAGCTATTGTTTAACTTTAGAAGCAATAATCAATAATGAGTAATGATCATTTGAATATAGGCGCAACAGAAGACACCCCTGAAGTCTTCTTATCTGCTGATGGTAGTAAAATGCTGGTGAGTGGTATGTCTATGCCAGAAAACGCTTTTGAATTTTATGATCCTATTGAGAAAAAATCCACCGAAGTTTTATCTAAATTACAAAACACAACCACACTTGAAATTCAGTTGAGTTATATGAATTCAACTTCCAATAAACAAATTTTAAAACTGATTAATCAAATTTTTAAAATCCATTCAGCTCTTAAGGTAATTTGGAAATACGAAAGTTCAGATACATTAATAAAACTAAAAGGCGAAGAAATTAAAAGCATTTGTAATTCAATTCAAATAGAATTACAGGAAATAAATTAAATCTTTATTCCCATTACCAACATATCATCAATCTGTTCCTGTCCGTTCTTCCAGTTTTCCATTTCCTGATTAAGTTTTTTATCAGCAGCATTAAATTCGTTTTTGCCGGCTATTTCATTCAGGATTTTCTCAAAGCGTTCTACATTAAACTTAGTGAATTTTTTTCCTTCTTTACGGAATTGATCCTGGTAACCATCAGAAAATAAGAATAAGCTGTCAGATTTATTTAAAGGAAGTTTAACTTCTTCAATCAGTTCAGGTTTTAGTTCTTTCCCAAAGGAGTAACTGCTTACAGGAATGTAATTTAATTTACCGGAAGTGTGTAAATAAAGCCCATTTGCTAATCCGGCAACTGTTACTTCTGAATTTTTCGGATTGATGTGTAAAACGGCGATATCCATTCCAAATTCTATATTTTCAGTTGTTTTTGTAAAAGTCTCAATAATGACCTTATTCAATTCGATAAGAATTTTTGAAGGGGAGGTAATTCCTCTCACGTTCACAATATTATTGAGCGCGTTATGACCCAATACCGTGAGCATTGCTCCGGGTACACCGTGCCCGGTACAGTCTGCGGCTATTATTATTTTTGAATCATTTACCGAATTAAACCAATAAAAATCTCCGGACAAAACGTCTTTGGGTTTATTGAATATGAAAGATTGCGGAAAAAGTGTTTGAAGGGCTTCCTTATGCTGTAAAAACCCGGTTTGAATTAATGAGGCATACCGAATACTGCTCATTAATTTATTATTGAGTCTGGATATTTTTTTATTTGTTGTACTTAATGCCGCGGCATGTTTACGCTTTTGAATAAACAGATATACCAGAGCTAAAGCTATGAGTAGTATTGCGGAAATAAATAAAGAAAGGTAAACGAGAATTTTCTTTTGAGAACCAATTTCTTTTTCTTTTAAATCAATTAGTAATTGTTTATCACTGAGCATTTGCTCCATGGCTGATATTTTGGTTTTTAGTAATTGATAATTTTCATCGGTACTATCGAGTTTACTTAATTCTTCTTTGGCTAAGGATAGTTTAGTTTCGTAATCAGCAATGTCTTCTGAAGGAATATCGATATTTTTTATTGTTGAACTCAGCTTTTTAATTAAAGATGATTTGGACACAATGGTGTCATTTGGGCCTACTTGAGACACGTTATTAATATTTTTACTTTCATAAACTGCATCTGCGGCATATTGATTTGAATTATTGATAACGCAAACCTTTTCCAATAAATTGGCATTGGAAAGAAACACATCGCTTCCTCCGCCTTGTGGATTTGAATTAAATTGTAATTTGCCTTGTTCTTTAATAATTAATTCACCTAAATTTAATTCACTTGTTTCACCTTCTTTAATAATTAAATAAAGAGATTCCAATCTTTTTTTGGAACTAGCTTCTCTGTAATCCACAGTGAGACTAAGGTGGGTATATGAGCTCTTTTGAATTAGAATTTTATAAATGCCCGGTTTATCCAGCGGAAAAGAAAAACTTCCGGTAGCGTTTGTATTTAAATTTAAGTTGGATTCCGTTCCGATGATTTTAATACTTACATCAGAAACAGGACCTTCAAAATTGACATTTTTTTGTGCTTTTTTTAATAAGGCAAGTCTATCACCTTTAAATCCAAAAATATTTCCTTTCACTTGTATCTTTTGAGCAAGGCAAAAGAAATTCCCAAAAAAAATAATCAAAATAAAAAAGAAGTATTTAGTACCATTCATACCTTGTAAATTTATTCTTTATTTCCAATTAAAATTAAATTCTAATCAAATTAATTGGTCGAATACAGGCGGTGTTTCTTCTTGATATAAGTAGGTGTTCGACGAAGAAATTAAACGTTTTAAAACAGTATCTAAAAATAAAAAATAATATTTAGTACAATAAAGCGCTTTTAATTCCATTAACTCCTATTATTAAACAAACCATCCTTTTGGTTTTTGTTTTTAAATTCAATCGATTCAACTTGCGATTTGGTAATCGTCCTTAAGTTTTCTTCCGCAATGTTTTTTAATTGTTCGTTAAATTTTGGCCATTCCTCATCACTTGCCAAATTTGCTAAATGTGATAATGTATTGCAACGAGAAGTATCATGTTTTGCATTTTTAAGTGCAAGTTTTAATGAGTCAATTAAATCTGATTGTGAATAAGAAAGATTAAAGAGAAATTGCAGACTACAGATTAAAATTATGAAAACAATATTTTTTGAAACCTTCATCTCACAATTTTATTTTAATCATCAATATATCATCTAATTGAGGTACTTCTTGTTTCCAATTGTTAAATGTTTGCTCCGCCGTTTTTAAGTTTACTAAATTATCATCAGAGTTTAATCGGAGTATTAATTCTTTAAATCTTTGAAGGCCAAATTTCTCATCGGATGGATTAAGTTGATCGTAAATTCCATCTGTAGATAATATCAATATACTATCTTTATTTAACTGATAAGTCTCTCCTTTAAATTTCCTATTTGGTTCAATTTCACCCAATATATTTAAACCTCCAATAGATTTTGGACTAGCTTTTAAAGTACGTATTTCTCCATTATCAATTAAAAAGCCATGATTGTGAGCACCTGAAAAATGAAGCAAATGAGATTTATGATCAATTACAGCTAACGAAATGTCTAAGCCATCCTGAGAGTATTCATCGCCTTTCTGCTGTTGTAAACCTTTAAAAATTGTTGAGTGCAGGCTGCTTAGTATAATTTCTGGTTGAATACTATTTTGTTCAATGATAACTTCATTTAATCCGGCTGAGGCTATCATAGTCATAAAGGCTCCGGGCACTCCATGTCCTGTACAATCTGCCACAGCTATAAAAGATAAATGATCTCGATGATAAAACCAATAAAAATCACCACTCACAATATCTTTTGGTTTAAAGAAGATGAAGTGTTTGGGGAAAATAGCAGAAATTTCATCACCGGAAGGTAAAATAGAGTTTTGAATTTTTTTTGCATAGTTAATGCTGTCCACTATTTTTTTCTGGCTCTGGTCAACTAATATTTTTTGATGTTCAATTCGTTTTTTCTGTTTTTGTGAATGGCGGAATCGAATGAATGTGTAAATTAAAAATATTAGCACCAATGTTAAGCCGGTGATCAGTGCAAATCGTTGCGTTTTTTCTTGTTTAAGTTTGGCAGTACTTTCTGCCAATTGTGCCTTGCTTAGTTTTTTTGTTTCGGCTAATTGTAAACTATCTGCCAATGCTTTTTTATCATATTCATATTTTAGCTGATTTTTAATACTCGCTTTTTTATTTGCAATGTTATTGATGCTGTCACGCATTGTGATAAAAAGTTTATAGTTGAGTAATGCATTTTTATGATCGCCCATTGCCGAATATATTTGATTTAGTTTTTCAGCGGCATTCCGAATTGTTGCTGGAAACCCTAATTCCTTGCTAATTTTCATGCTTTTACTGCAATATTCAATTGCTTTAGGGTAATTTTTTCTTTCGAAATAAATAAAGCCGATATGGTTCAATGCGTAAGTCATTCCATCTTTATCCCCAATTTCTTCTTTTATATTCAGACTCTTATGATAAAACTCCAGTGCTTTCTGAATATCACCTTGACTATTATAAATGAACCCTAAATTATTTAAACATTCAGAGATGCCTCTTTTATCGTTTCTTTCTAGTCTAATTTGAAGACATTTGTTCAAACACTCTAAACTTTTTGGAATGTTTTTTTGATGAAAGTAATAAATTCCAATTCCGCTTAATGCAAAAGCAATTCCTGATTTGCTACCTGATTCCTCAAATAATTTAAGCGCCTTAGTGTAATATTCTATCTCCTTTGATTCATCACCTTGATCTCCGTAAATATGCCCTAAATTATAAACTGCTTCTCCTATACCAATTTTGTTCCCTATCAACTCTTGTGTTTTTAGACTTTTGTTATAATATTCTAGGGCCTTTTGCTCGTTGCCCAGATTATTATATATAATCCCCAATACATTTGTAGAATTCGCGATTCCCTCCTTATTATCTATCTCTTCATAAATTTTGAGGCTTTCTAGTTGATAATCTAAAGCATTATTTATATTACCTTGATCAAAATAAATACTAGCCATTTTTTTTAAAAAATAAGCACTACCATTTTTATCGTCTATTTCAGAACAAATTTTAAGACCTTTTTTATAAAATAGCAAAGCGTTAATAAAGTCATCGTCGGACTCATAGTAACTTGCAAAAAGGTTATACGCGTTACCTAGATGTGTTTTGAAGAACTTAATTCTAGGTGAATTAATGCTGTTGTTGCTTTTAAATTCTACAGATCCATTTTTATTGGTTGATAAAGCCTTTAAGTTTGTCTCAGCCAACTTTTCTAATTGTTTAATATATTTTATTGTCTCTGAGTTTGAAACTTTTCTGCACAAGTCATTTAAAATATTGCAACGAGTTGTATCATGCTTTGCGACATTGAGTTCAGCTAATAGTGAATCTGTTTTTGAATTTTGAGAATATATATAATTAATTTGTAGGAAAGAAAAAAGTAATAAATTGAATTTGTAAAAATTAAATCTAAAGACCCGCATCTGTTTAAAATTGAATCACAGAGAAGTTAACATCCAATAAATCTTTCAACTCTTCACCCTTTTCAATCATTAACTCGTCGCTGCTTTTGCAATGCCAATTTATTTGAAATTCTTTTCCTGCGTCAACTACAGTTTTTAACTCCTTAATTATTTTAATCATTATTTTAGAAGTTGCTGTGTTGTAGTATGACCAGGCAAACTCAAGTGTAGTTTTTTCAGCAGGATTCTTAATATAATCTTGTATATAATTTAAAGTACTCCCATAAAATTCGTTTACATTTTCAGGGTAAGACTTTCCGGTAAAGTTAAATTGCCCTTCACTTGCGTTTAAATGAACAGCAGGTGTTTCGTTTGTTGCTTCAATAGTGAGAATTTCCATATCTTAAATATTAATTTGAATCGAATAATAATAGTCTTTATTGTCTTGTTGTGTAAATGTATAATTAAAATTGCCGCCTGAGTTTTTAGAAATTTCAAGCAAACCCAAGCCGCAATTTCCTTCTTCAGAAATTTCCGGATCCATGAGTTGCTTTTTATATAAATTGTTTAATTCGTTTTTATCCATTTCTTTAATTGATCGAAGCATCGATTCAAACTTCGGGTATTTTTCGTAATCAATTGTGTTGCTCACCTCTATGGTATAATTGTTATCTGATTTTATCATTGTTAATAGACCTTCTTTTGAACCATTAACAATTTTACCATGTTTTGAAACGTTTTGTAAAGATTCTATTAGCGTAATAATGCTCCGTTTTTCTGTACTTGTAATATCTTCTTTATTAGAAAAATTTGATTGTACCATTTCTACTAATGGAACTACTATATCTTTGGATAAATCTCCTTTATATAGCATCATGATTTTTTGCGCAGAAAGTTCATTGTAGAGGTTTTCTATTTCTAATATATCAGCCTTTTCTTCTGTAATATCTTTTTTGCTTATTATTTCTAATGCTAAAAAGAAACGGTACTGATTGTTTTCGATTTCTCTGAATAAAAATTTCAGGGGCAAACCCGACTTTCTTGCCATTTCAATCAATCCTAAGCCCGCGCCTCCTTTTTCGGAAAGTCCGCCATTTTGCAAAACATCTGTATATAATTTTTTCAGACCTTCTGCATCGAGCTGATTCACTTGATTAAGTTTGCTTTCAATAGATTTTGCGACATCATGTGTAACCAAATTGCACGAAGTTAAAATTGCCCGATCATCTAAAACACTTAATTGAAAGTACCCTTCTATTTTTACGGTTTCTTTTTTTGTTTCTCCATGTCTGACTATATTTTGGAAACATTCAGCAATCAAAAAGGAAACTTTATTTTTAAGTTTGCTCAAATCAGTTTTGTTATCCAAGTAATATTCGCTTATTCCGATTATTTTATCCGTGATGTCATCTTCAAATAATCCTAAATAGGAAAGACAGATTTTGTGTGTATTTAATTTATTAAGAATATTACTCATGCTATATTATTTTTACCAAAATACGAATTATTTAAAATTCAACAATTTTATTTTTTATTGATTTACAAGCATGCTTGGCTTACTGAAAGTTAATTTAATCTTAAGGGTAACCTCTTATTTTTGTAGTATGGGCGTGAAATATATTCCTTATAAGATGCTTTGATTTAGCTGCGGAGACTGAGGGATTATTAACATGATCCCTTAGTCACCAAGCAGTGGATCAATGAAGACCCTTCGGGTATTTTTCCTTTTCGTTACGTGAATTCAAGCGAGCATGATTCACTTCACTCCAAGTAAAAACCCCGCTAATCGCGGGGTCTTCATTGATCATCTTGCGGAGACTGAGGGATTATTAACATGATCCCTTGGGGAAGGTTAGCACCAAAGTGAAGCAACCTTACAGGTATTTGTATTTTTGTTATTCATTTCAGAAAACTTGTTTTCTTCATTCTTTCCAAAAAAACAAAACCCCGCTAATCGCGGGGTTGCTTCTACTTTGGTGCGGAGACTGAGGGATTAACTGCGTTTTTCCCAATGCCTCCCATTGTCAAAATCAAACCATCCTTTTGGTTTTTGTTTTTTCATTCATAACCTCAAGCAAGCTTGGTTTATTTCATTTCAAAAACAAAACCCCGCTAATCGCGGGGATGGTTTGATTTATCTGCGGAGACTGAGGGATTATTAACATGATCCCTTTGTCACCAAGCAGTGGATCAATGAAGACCCTTCGGGTATTTTTCCTTTTCGTTACGTGAATTCAAGCGAGCATGATTCACTTCACTCCAAGTAAAAACCCCGCTAATCACGGGGTCTTCATTGATCATCTTGCGGAGACTGAGGGATTCGAACCCTCGATACGGTTGCCCGTATACAAACTTTCCAGGCTTGCTCGTTCGACCACTCTGACAAGTCTCCTATAATTGGAACGGCAAAAATAAGCTTATTTTTTCGATGAATAATAGCCATTGCAGTAGAATTGCAATTCTTTGGTGTTATTTTTTGGCTATATTTATTGGAGCTTTATTAAGTAACCTCTAACTATTACGAGTAAGAAAAGAAGTTACAGATAAGCCTCAAAATCAACCTTTAAGTATTATACTATGAAAACTATTAATTTATTTTTTTTATTTAGTCTGTGTTCTACTTTTTTTATGGCTCAAAATTTTAATTTGAGAGTTAAATCAGGTGATGCCGAATTAGATGCTTCTTTAGATCATATCAATGTAAAAGCCAAAGCGGATTTACCCGGTTTTAAGTCAGAAATAGCGCTCGAATTTGGCGTTAGTGAGCAAAAGATTGATAAAATGATTAATGATAATATTTCACCGGCTGATGTATTTATGACTTTTCAAGTTGCTGAACTATCCAAAAAAGAACCGGAAACAGTTTTAGCTACATTCACCAAAAACACAGATAAAGGATGGGGCGCTCTGGCAAAAGAATTAGGTATTAAGCCGGGCTCTGCAGAATTTCACGCCTTAAAAGGAAAAGCTAAAAATAAAAAGGACAAAGGTGAGAAAGGGAAAGGTAATGGAAAAGGGAATGGTGAAGGAAAAGGAAAAAACAAATAATTACCGATTAATAATAATTTTTGTTTGTTTGTTTTTTTGATTTACCTCTTTTATTTCTATTAAGTAAATACCTGTTTCAATTTCTGATACATTAAATTGAAAGTATTCTTCCTCTATATAAAGCGTTTCTAAAATCCTTCCCGATAAATCTTTTATTGAAAATTGTTTCCCCTTAGCATGTGTGATGTTTATAAAATCACTTGTTGGATTTGGGTAAATAATTATTTCAGTCTCCATGTTTAAATCCGGAACGCCAGTAACCGTTGGAGCATTACAAGTTAAGGTAGGGAAATTGATTGCACTACAATTAACCGGAGTTGGCGTAATAACTCCTGATATATTCGCTTGTATTGTTTTATATACATAGTGATCGCCTATTCCGCCTAAATTTACAAGGGTAGAGGTGGAGTCCATGTACACGTAATGAAAAAAAGCATTTTTTAAATAAAGTGTTGTTCCTTCTTGTAAATAGTATCTTCGATTGGATGTGCCTAATGTATCGTAAACCACAGCATTGTTACATACCTGATAGGGTCCTGCAAAACCATTGGGTGGATTTACATAAGTACCGGGACCACCAAATTGAGCAATAGGAACTATAGTCATGGTGCATTGAGAAAAATAAAAGTGAACAGAAAATAGTAATACTATGGCAAACAATATTTTTTTCATCATTATAATCCTAACCTTTCTTTTACTTTTTCAATTATTTCTTTTTCGGTTGAAATGGCTTTTTCTTGCATTTCATTTCCTTTGGCAATTAAATTTTCTATGTATTTTTTATCATTAAATCCGGTGGCATTTACCCGAACATTCATAAATGATCCTATTACGGCACTTCTGGCACACAAGGCGCCCACACCGGCATCGGTAATGGAGCTTGGATTTCCGTTTTCTACCATCGCTTTAATCACGGATAAGCTTTCAAAGCTTAACTCCATTACTCTATACGGAACATCAATGGCAATTTTAGTCGCATCTTGTACTGCTTGTGTTCGAATTGCTTTTTCTTCATCATTGCTTTTTGGTAAAGCAAATGCAGCAATTATTTTATTAAATGCGGCTGTATCGGCATCTACCAATTTTATTAATTCATCTTTTATTTGCTGCGCTTTTTCTGCATAGACACTAAATTCCTCCCATCTATCGTCCCATCCTTTTTTGTGTGAACTTAAATTGGCTACCATAGCTGCAAGTGAAATACCTAATGTACCCATGTAGGCGGAAATAGATCCACCTCCGGGAGCCATACTTTCACTGGCTGTTTCATCCGCAAAATCATTCAAGCGCATGTTTATCAATTTCGAATCGGTTGGCTTTCTTAATTTGTATTCAATAATTCTTTCTTCCGGAATAAAAGGAGATAATTCATCAAGTCCCAAAGATTTTACTGCAATTTTAATAAGCTCCTTTTCACTTACGCCAAGCGAGCGTTTTTGTTTTCTTAAAAAGAATTTACCGGCATCCAGTAAGGATTTAAGCGGAATTAATCCAACCAATTCTGAACCGGTTACCCGAATTCCTCTTTCGCTTGCTTTTGCACAAACTTCATCAAAGGCTTGATGAACAGAAGTTATATTAATATTGGTGAGATTCATTGAAATCTGACAAATACCATATTCTTCTATATACCATCCTATTGCTTTAACAGCCTTTAATGTTCCGGGAATTGATTTTGGACTTCCATCTGCATCAGTTATAACTTTACCGGTAATTGGATTTCCTTCTCGCATTACGCGCCCGGCTTCTCTTACATCAAAGGCAATGGAATTAGCTCTGCGGGTTGAAGTGGTATTTAAATTAATATTATAGGCTACTAAAAAGTCGCGTGCTCCAATAACGGTGGCTCCGCGTTTGGCATCAAATTCAGCGGGACCAAAATCCGGTTTCCACTCCGCTAATTTAATTTTTTTGAAAAATCCCTCGTATTCGCCGGCACGTATTACAGAAAGGTTTGATCTTTCTTTATTTTTTTGTGCGGCTTCATATAAATAAATAGGCAACTTTATCTCTTTACCGCAACGCTCAGCTAATTGTTGAGCATATACCGCGGTTTCTTCCATAGTAATACCTGCTATGGGAATAAGCGGACAAACATCAGTGGCGCCCATGCGTGGATGTTCGCCTTTATGTTTACTCATATCAATTAACTCACCCGCTTTTTTAATGGCTAAGAACGCTGCATCAATAACGGCTTTTGGATTTCCGACAAAAGTAACTACAGTTCTGTTTGTTGCTTTACCCGGATCTACGTTTAAAAGCTGTACGCCTTCAACACTTTCAATCTCATCCGTTATTTGTTTGATGATATCCGGGTTTCTTCCTTCGCTAAAGTTGGGTACACACTCTATAATTTGTTCCATAATTAAAATTTAACAAGCAAAATTCGATTTTAAAGCTACTAAAATCTGCAATACGCTCAAAACCTTGTTTTAAAGAAAGT
The DNA here is from genome assembly GCA_016715905.1 of Sphingobacteriaceae bacterium. Lineage (NCBI taxonomy): Bacteria > Pseudomonadati > Bacteroidota > Sphingobacteriia > Sphingobacteriales > Sphingobacteriaceae > Sphingobacteriaceae bacterium. Next base: position 340,533 of record JADJXI010000004.1, read on the forward strand.
TTCGATTAAAATGAATTCAAAATATCGATAAACAACAATTTATTTAGTATAAATATTTTTGCGCGAATTTACATATGAGAACATTCGCAATTCTTATCAATTTCCCTCTTAATTTTGCGCTAATATTGTAGTTAATTTCAGTCCTTTCCCCACAATTTACTATCTTTAAAAACGTTATTTCTTAATGTATTTAAAGAGGTTCATTCAAATTGCTTGCCTTTGTTTAGTTACCTTTAAAGTACTGGCACAACCCCTCAATTCTTCTCGCTATAAAAAATTCACAGTTATTTCCGATACACTTATTTTAGATACCTTAAGCTTAGTTCCCGGTACTATTCAATATACATTCTTTCCTCAATTGGATTCATCTCAATTACCTGAAATTAACTATAAAAGTCATGCTTTAGTATTTCATAAGGGTAAACCGGATAGTTTTTTTGTTTCATACAAAGCTTTTCCACTCAATTTGGAAAAAAAATATTTCCACCGCGATGCGGCTTCTTTGTACACCGATTTAAGTCGACCAAATAACCCATTCATCATTTCTTATACCGGAACAACTAAACAAGATCAACTTTTTTTAAACGACGGACTTAATAAAAACGGGAATATCAGCAGGGGTTTATCTTTTGGAAATACGCAAGATGTAGTTGTGAACTCCAATTTAAATTTACAAGTGAGTGGTAAACTTACTCCTGAAATTGATTTGGTGATGGCTGCCACAGATAACAATATTCCTTTTCAGGCCGACGGAACCACCGCGCAATTGCAAGAGTTTGATAAGGTTTTTATCCAATTAAGCACTAAAGATTCTAAAATGATTGTGGGCGACTATCAATTGGCAAAGCCTCAAAATTCTCATTTCATGAAATTTTATAAAAGAGCACAAGGAATCTATTTTGAAAATGTTTATGCCGATAGCAGCGATAAAAATCCGGTTCAATTTAACACACGATTGGCCGGCGCCGTTTCAAGAGGTAAATTTTCCCGACAAGTATTTTTTGGTACAGAAAATAATCAAGGACCCTATCGTTTACGCGGAGCAGATAATGAACCTTTTATTATTGTATTAAGCGGAACCGAAAAAATATTTATTGATGGAAAACTTTTGCAACGCGGACAAGAAAACGATTACATCATTGATTATAACACCGGTGAAATTACGTTTACGGCAAAACAATTCATTACCAAGGATAAAAGAATAGTGGCCGAATTTCAATATGCCGAAAGAAATTATGCGCGTTCGCTTTTTCATTTCGGTGAAGAAGTGTCAGTAAAAAAAACAAAAGTATATTTCAATTTTTTCAGCGAACAGGATAATAAAAGTCGTCCGCTGCAACAAACCTTAGAACAGGATCAGAAAAATACTTTAATACGCATAGGTGATAGTTTGGAAAAAGCAGTTTATACCGGTGTTCAGGAAGCAGAATTTAACACCAGCGATGTTTTTTACCGAAAGCTCGATTCTACTGTAAATTTAATTTTGTATCCGGATGTTTATGTGTACAGTACAATTGCCGATTCGGCTAAATACAGATTGAAGTTTTCGAATGTGGGACAAGGGAATGGAAATTATATCCAAATCACATCTTCTGCTAATGGTAAAGTGTATAAATGGATAGCGCCTATAAATGGATTATTGCAGGGTGCATATGAGCCGGTTATTCCATTAATCACGCCCAAACAACATCAAATGGTTACCGGAGGAATTACCCATTCGATTACCCAAAATAATGTTTTAAATGTTGAAGGTGTTTACACACGCAATGATATTAATACCTTTAGTAAAGCCAACAAAGAAAATGATGAGGGAAGTGGTGTGAAAATTGGAAGTAAAAATGAAATAGTATTGAAAAAGGATACACTCCATAACAACACTAAATTTGTATATAATTTGAACTATGAATTTTTGCAAAAACAATTTACACAGGTTGAACGTTTTCGATCGGTAGAATTTGAAAGGGATTGGAACAGACCCTTAGGTGTACTTTTAGTAAATGATCAGCATATCGGAAATGTGGAAATGGGACTGGTTAAATCCTCCGGTAGTGCTTTGCTCTATAACTACAATTTGTTTTCTGAAGGAACAAATTACTTGGGCGAAAAGCATCAGGTAACCGGCAAATATTATTTGAAAAAATTCGCCTCAGCTTATTCAGGCTCTTTACTAAATAGCAAAGATCAACTCATTAAACAGGGAACAGAATTTTACCGACACAAGTCTAATGTTTCCCAAATTTTTGGTAAAGTAAAGTTAGCTTACACAGATGAATTTGAGCGGAACTTATTCAGTAATATTAATAAAGATACTTTACAGGCGAGAGCCTATCAGTTTTGGGAGTGGGAAAGTTCAATTTCTAATGCAGATAGCAGTAAAAACAGAATTAAATTATTTTATAAGGAAAGACAGGATAAATTAAATTACGGAAACGAATTAAAAGATAGCACCTTGGCCAAAAATTATGGTTTGTCATCTTCTATATATTCTATAAAAAATAACCCGATTAGTTTAATTATCACTTACCGTACTTTGGAATTAAAAAATGTAGTGGGAACTTTTCTAAAGCCGGATAATACCTTATTAAGTCGCTTAGAATATAATCCGAGGTATTTCAAGGGATTTATAACGGCCGGAATTTTTTATGAATCGGGGTATGGTTTAGAAAATAAAAAAGAGTTTTATTATTTGGAAGTTGCACCCGGACAAGGTCAATACGCCTGGATTGATTATAATAAGAATGATATTAAAGAATTGAATGAGTTTGAAATTGCTCAATATAATGATCAGGCACGCTTTATACGAATTTTTACACCAACCAATGAGTACGTAAAAGTTTTACAAAATCTGTTGAGCGTATCTTTTAATATCAGACCATCCACCATAATTCGCAACCCAAAAACGACCTTAGCAAAATTTGCACGTATATGGATGTTTCAAACCGCCGTACGTTTGGATAATAAAACAGCAGATAATAAAGATTTAAATAATTACAATCCTTTATTTGATGTGCACGATACCGTTTTAATTGCAAACACACGTAATTTACGACAAAGCGTTTTTTTGAATCAAAGTTCTGCGGTTTTTGGAATGGATTATACGTACACGGATAATAATTCACGTCAATTACTTTTAAACGGATTTGAGGATAGAAGTTTGTTTTCGCACGAAATACGAGATCGGATAAATATATTAAAATCCTGGGCCATCAATAACTTAAACACGTATTCCAGAAAAGGCAATCGTTCTCAGTTTTTCTCCAATCGAAATTATATGATAGAAACATTTGAAACAGAATCAAAATTAATTTTTCAAAACAGCACTAACTACCGTATTGCCGGAATTTATAAATATTCAGAAAAAAGAAATATTTACGAAAGTGCTAATGAAAAAGCCATTATCAATAATGTGGGTTTAGAAATACGTTTTAATCAAACCGAAAAAGGCAGTTTAAATGCCAGGGCCGATTATATATTAATCAATTACAATTCCGATGCTAATTCACCGGTATCTTTTGAAATGCTTAATTCTTTAAACAAAGGGGAAAATTATACTTGGGAACTAGTTTATAGTCGCAATTTAAGTACTAATATTCAGATGAGTATCAATTATAACGGAAGGAAAAGTCCGGGAACCAGTATTGTTCACATTGGTGGAGCACAAATACGTGCTTTTTTCTAAGTATATTATATTCAATTAGGCTTTATTATTAACTTCACGCTTAATTTATGCCTCGTTTATATTCTAAAGTTATTCTCTTTTTTTTGGTGCTGGCATTATATCCTCAATTGGGTAAATCAGATAATTACATTGATAGTTTAAAAAAGATCATTACCGGTAAATCTCATGATTCATTGAAGATGGATGCTTTAGATGATTTGGTGCAAGCATTATGGAAAACCGATACAAAACAAGCTTTGAATTATTCTAAACTATATTTAGCAACTACCATTAAATCAAAGGAAGAAGATCGCATTGCCGGAAGTTTGAATCTGTTAGCCGGTACTTATTATTTTTTAGGCGATTATAAAAATAGTTTATTGTATAATATAAAAACATTGCAACAAAGAAAAAAAATCCGGGCGGATGGAAAAACAGTAGGATCAAAAAAATCCATTGCCAGTTCGCATATTAATATAGCCGGTTTATATTTAAATCAAGGGAATTACAGTTTAGCGATAGAACATAATTTAGAAGCCTTAAAATTAAAGCGTGAAACAAAGGATAGTGTAGGGGAGGCGCGTGTGCTTTCTAATTTAGGAAATGCCTATGAAAGTATGGGGAATGACGAAAAAGCTATTTCATTTCACGAAAGCGCTTTACAACTGGCTAATCAAATTGGCGAAGAATATATTGCCGGATCGTGTTATAATAATTTGGGGAATATTTACACTAATTTGAATAAATACGATAAGGCCTTTCGTTCTTATGAAAAGGCAATTGAGTTCAGAAAGAAAATTAATGATGAAGAAGGATTGTATGGGACTTATAATAATGTAGGCAATTTATATTTTGAATTAAAAAAGTATGATGAAGCAAAAAAGTATTTTGAATTAGTTTGGGAATATTATCACAACAGCAGCGATCCCTTAATTAAAACAAGCGTATTAGTGAATATGGGCGTGGTGTATAAACATTTTAAGGAAATGGATAAGGCGGAAAAATATTTAAATCAGGCCATTATTATCGCTAAAGAAAATAAATTATTGCAGATAGAAAAGAATGCGTATGAATCGCTGGCCCAAATGTTTTCCGGTAAAAAAGATTTTGCCAAAGCCTATCAATATATGAAGTTGTATGCACATATTAATGATACCATTTTTAAAGTGGAAAATTCAAGGAAAATTGCCGAATTGCAAGCCAAGTACGACGATGCATTTAAAACTAATCAACTCGAAAATATGCAAAAAGCAAATATGAAAGCCGAGTTGGAGAATTCACGCAAAGAACTTGAGTTGCAACGCCAAACCGGAATACGAAATATTAGTTTTATGGCTATTGGTTTGCTTTTAATTATTGGAATATTATTTTTGAATCGATACTCAATTAAAAATAAATTAAACGAACAGCTGGCCATTCAAAATAAACAAATTGCCGAAAAGAATCTGGATATAACGAATAGCATTACTTATGCCAAACGTATTCAAAACGCTATTGTCCCTTCTGAAAAAAGTGTATCTGCCATTTTTCCCGATAATTTTATTATGTACCGTCCAAAAGATATTGTGGCGGGAGATTTTTATTGGTGTGAAGTGTACGAAAATAAAAAATACATTGCAGTAGCCGATTGTACCGGACACGGTGTACCGGGCGCTATGATGAGTGTGGTTTGCAGTAACGCACTCAACAGATCATTGTTTGAGTTTAAAATTACCGAGCCCGGAAATTTATTAGACAAAACCAGAGATCTTATATTAGAAACTTTCAGTAAAAATGAAGAGCAGATGAATGATGGTATGGATATTTCATTGTTATGTGTTGATGGTAACGAAGTAAAGTGGGCGGGTGCAAACAACTCTTTGATTTATTTTAGTAAAGGAAAACGAGTAGAAATAAAATCGCACAAACAATCCATTGGAAAAACAGATAAAATTACGCCATTTCCTACACATCCTATTCCATTGGTGAAAGGAGATGTATTTTATTTATATTCGGATGGGTATGCAGATCAATTTGGAGGAGAAAACGGCAAAAAAATAATATTAAAAAATATGTTGGCCTTATTTGAAAATAATCATCAACTTCCGTTTCAAGAACAAAAAAGCATCATCACAAAATATTTTGATGATTGGAAAGGAAACCTAGAACAAGTGGATGACGTTTGTTTAATCGGAATTCGAGTTTAATTTCTACTTTTTAAGTAGTTTAAAAGCATGGCTCCATTTACCTTCTCGCATTCCGGGTATACACCAAAGCATGGCTAAAGGTTCTATTGCGCGAGCAGCTTCTACCATTCCCATATCTTCAATTTCCCAGCCAAATTTGGTAAGTATTTCTTTCACTTCTACTTTGGCTTGTTCATTATTTCCACAAATAAACATGCTGGGTTTAGTACCTCCAAAATCCGGCTCAACCATAAAAGCACTTCCAACGCAAGAAAAACCTTTTACAAAGTGAGCATCCGGACAAATTTCCTGCAACTCTTCCATTAACGATTTATTTAAATTACTGCTATACTGTAATACGCCATTAACCGGAGCTAAATCGGCAATCGGGTTTCCGGTATCAATAACGGTTTTGTTTTTTAAATTATCAATACCTATTTCCGTAATCGCATTTTTGGCAGCATGTCCTTTAACGGCCAATACTATAATATCAGCGCTCTTAGCGGCATCGGCAAAACTGGCAGTTTTAATATTACCTCCGATTTCAGCAGCCAGCGCCTTTCTTTTTTCTTCGCTCCTCGAAGCAATCGTGGTATCATATCCGTGTTTTAAAAAACCTTTGGCCAATGTTTTACCAACTGCGCCTGAGCCAATAACTGCAACTTTTTTCATAGATTATATTATTTAATTAATTACCATTCGGCAATAATGCTTTGTGAGCCTTTTACCACATCATTTAATTTTACATTTAATTTTGTACCAATTGGTAAAAATAAATCTACCCTCGAACCAAATTTTATAAAACCCATTTCTCCGCATTGTTCTGCCTGATCTCCTTCTTTACAATACCATACTATTCTTCTTGCAAGAGCACCGGCAATTTGTCGGAATAAAATTTCTTTTCCGTTATTATGTTTAACTACTACTGTTGTTCTTTCATTTTCTGTACTGCTTTTGGGTTCCCAGGCCGCTAAAAATTTACCGGGATGGTATTTAAAAAAACTAACTACACCTTTTACAGGGTAACGATTGATGTGTACATTTATTGGACTCATGAAAATACTTACTTGTAAACGTTTATCCTTAAAATATTCGTTTTCTTCTGTTTCCTCAATCACCACCACCTTACCATCCGCAGGTGCAATAATGAGGTTGTCGCCCTTGGTGAATTCCCGCTTAGGATCTCTAAAGAATTGGAGAATAACGATGAGTAAAAATCCACTTAATACATAGGCAAATAAATGCGCAATAAAAAATGTGGGAAAAAAATAATGGGCAATTCCGGTGATAATGGCTCCAAATATCAGTACTAATATTAAACTTACATATCCTTCTTTGTGAAATTTCATTGATAATCGCTTTTTGTTCAAATATAAGGGATAAATATCAATAATATTTCGCTAAAAAACATTGATTAAATCATTTGCTTTTTTACTTTTGTTGTCTTAAAAATTAAATCAATAGCAGCATGTCAAAAATTAAAGTAGCCAATCCGGTTGTGGAATTAGACGGTGATGAAATGACCCGTATTATCTGGAAATTTATTAAAGATAAATTAATATTACCTTATCTTGATTTGGATATCAAGTATTATGATTTAGGTGTTGAACATCGTGATGCCACTAATGATCAGGTTACTATTGATTCGGCAGAAGCCATCAAAAAATACAATGTGGGTATTAAATGCGCCACCATTACTCCGGATGAGCAACGTGTGGAAGAATTTAAATTAAAACAAATGTGGAAGTCGCCAAATGGCACTATCCGTAATATATTAGACGGAACTGTTTTTCGTGAGCCCATCGTTTGTAAAAATGTACCTCGTTTAGTGCCGAATTGGACCGCACCGATTTGTATTGGACGCCATGCTTTTGGTGATCAATATCGTGCCACAGATTTTGTAACTAAAGGAAAGGGGAAATTAACCGTAACCTTTACACCGGAAGGTGGAGGAGAAGCTCAATCTTTTGAAGTGTATAATTTTAAAGGAGATGGAGTTGCATTAACCATGTACAATACCGATGAATCAATAAAAGGATTTGCATACTCTTGTTTTAATACTGCATTAGCTAAAAAGTGGCCATTATATCTTTCAACCAAAAACACAATTTTGAAAAAGTATGATGGTAGATTTAAAGATATATTCGAAGAGATTTATCAAAAAGAATTTAAAGCAAAATTTGAAGCTGCAGGTATTGTTTACGAACATCGTTTGATTGATGATATGGTGGCTTCTGCATTAAAATGGAACGGTAATTTTGTTTGGGCTTGTAAAAATTATGATGGAGACGTTCAGTCAGACACCGTAGCACAAGGATTTGGTTCATTAGGTTTAATGACCTCTGTGTTAGTTACTCCGGACGGAAAAACCATGGAAGCTGAGGCTGCGCACGGAACAGTTACTCGTCACTATCGCGATCATCAAGCAGGCAAACCAACTTCTACCAACCCAATTGCCAGTATTTTTGCTTGGACCAGAGGTTTGGAATTCAGAGGTAAATTAGATAATAATCAAGAATTAATTAATTTCTGTCATGCATTGGAAAAAGTTTGTGTTGAAACAGTTGAATCAGGTAAAATGACAAAAGATTTAGCCGTTTGTATACATGGTAATAAAGTAAAGCATGGCGATCACTATTTATATACAGAAGAATTTTTAGCAGCAATTGATGCGAATTTAAAATTGGCACTTTCAAAAGCAACAGTCTAAAATTATTTGTACATAATTTAAAAGCCCCATCTGTCTTTGGCGAGATGGGGCTTTTTTTTTGTATAGTGAATATAAAACAAAGGATAAATTTGTGATGAACTGTAATTATCTCTATCTTTGCGTCAAATTAAAAAATCCATAAAAACAATGAAAAAATATTTTACATTAATTGCTTGTTTTGTATCTTTTTACAATACTGTTAAAGCACAAACAATTACTGCAGTTCCAATTGTAACGCTAACTGGAGCCCCAGGAACTCCAATGATGATTGCCTTTAATCCGATTTTTAACCTTTATTACGCAAGTTCAGGAGGCGGTGGATGTAATCAAATGACGACTTATACTAGTACTGGAGGAGCTCCTATTTCAAATACAAGTGTTTGTTATGACGCAAGGGGTACTTGGTGGAATCCTAATACTAATGTGTTAGAAGGAAACGGATACAACGGTTCAGGAATATATACGGTAACACTAAATGGTTCTGGAATTCCAACTAATGCAGGAGCTTTTTTTCCTGCAGGAAACATTCAGCCAGATCCACAAAGTATGGGCTCCTATGATCCTTCAACTAACAATATTATATACTATAATAGCGGTAATTTAATAAAGCGAAACAGAACCACCAGCGCCTTGGTTGCTACAATTCCTATAACAGGATTACCTGTTGGTTTTGGAAATTTAACTACAAATTGTGGATTCTTCACTGGAATTCCAGGAATCGAGTATGCAGTATATGATTATGTTAATAGAAGGGCATATCATATTAATTATAATACTGGCGCATATGTTTCTACTGTTCAATTCCCTCCAACTGCCGGTGCGCCATCCTATTACAACCTTTCTTATTCAAATAATATGTTCTTTATTTGTAATGCAAATGTTTGGCAAGGTTATAATATTTGTATTACTGCATCATCATCACCAAGTGCAATTTGTATAGGTTCTAGTGCTACTTTAACCGCAGAGGGAGGGAATAGTTATACTTGGTCTCCTGGAGGATTAAATACTGCTAGTATAGTTGTAAATCCAACTCTTACTACTAATTATACTGTTGCAGGAGTTGCTCAACCTGGTTGCCCTTCTACTGTTACGTTAACATTAAATGTCAATTCAATACCTACAATTGCTGTTAACAGCGGTACAATTTGTACTGGACAATCATTTACTATGAATCCTTCTGGCGCCAATACATATACGTATGAAGGTGGTAATGCTGTTGTAAGCCCTACTACAAATACGAATTATACAGTTGTAGGAACTAGTTCTGCTGGTTGTATTTCAAATGTCGTGACATCAAGTGTAACTGTGAACGCATCACCTATACCTACTATTACAGTTAATAGCGGTTCAATTTGCTCAGGAAATTCATTTACTATGTCTCCATCCGGAGCTGCTTCTTACACGTATCAAGGAGGAAATGCAGTTGTTAGTCCAACTTCAAACACTAACTATACAGTTGTAGGGACAAATACTGCTGGTTGTATTTCAAATGTTGTTACATCAAGTGTAACGGTTAACGCATTGCCTTTACCTACAATTTCAGTAAACTCAGGTACTTCTTGTGCCGGTGCTAATTTTACTCTGGTACCTTCAGGAGCAAATACCTATACTTTTCAAGGCGGAAGCGCAGTTGTTAGTCCAACTGCAAATGCCAGCTACACTGTAGTTGGTACAAATAGTGCGGGTTGTGTTTCTGCTACATTTGCTACAGCAAACATAACGGTTACAGCCGGTCCATCAGTTTCTGTTGCCGGTAATCAAACAATTTGTGTTGGAGAAACTACAACCTTAACTGCAAATGGAGGAGATTCTTATTTGTGGTTTAACACGGGTTCTAGTTCAAGCACAATTGCCGTTAGTCCAACTGTTACTACAGGTTATACTGTGCAAGGTACGTCTTCGGTGACGGGTTGTTCAAGTACATTTGTATCTAATGTTACAGTTAACTTGTGTACAGGTTTATCCAATCTGACAAACGAATTAAAAGGACTACAGGTTTATCCAAATCCTGCTGTAAATACTGTGATTGTTGAATTAAATAATGGTAAAGAGAAAAATATTATGCTAAGTGATTTATCAGGAAGAGTAATAAGCGAAAAAACAACTACTGATAATAAAGTTAGTGTTGATTTAAATAAATTATCTAACGGATTATACTTAATAAAAGTTCAAAGCGGAAATGCTGTAGAAACTATTAAATTAATCAAAGAGTAATCTTATTCTATAAATCTATTAAAAGCTCCGATCTAAACCGATCGGAGTTTTTTTATGATAATAATTAATAATTTATCTGTGCTGAAAGGTAAATTTCACTAGATTTATGGTAAAATTAAAGTAAAAACATGATAAAAAATTTACAAAATTTCAAGACAGGTTTAACTTTCGCAGTGCTATTTGCAGCGTGTGTTACAACCAAAGCACAATGCCCAACGCCTACGTCAGTTACGGCAACGCCAAGCATTATATGCTCCGGAGCAACAACTAGTTTGAATGCAACTGCTGTGGGTGCTTCTATCAATTGGTATACTGTTCCATCCGGAGGTTCGCCAATTGGTTCTAGTGCGAGTGGCGCTGATTTTAGTATAACTCCAGTTAACACAACGACATATTATGCTGAATCTTTTGTGTCTGGTATTAATACATTTACCTACACAGGAAGTCTTCAAAATTTTACCATTCCAGTAGGTGTTACTCAAATTACAATTACTGCTGTTGGAGCTGCAGGCGGATCTTTAACGGCTTATGGATTATATCCGGGCGGAATGGGTGCAAGTATGCAAGGTGTATTTGCGGTTACGCCTGGAAATGTTTTAAATGTTGTAGTAGGTGCAAGGGGTAATTCAGATCCGTCTTCAAGCGGTGGTGGAGGAGCTTCAGGTGTTGGTTTAGGAGCTACCCCTATGATTATTGCTGGTGGTGGTGCAGGTGTTGATTTCCAACAATATAATTACGCAGGCAGACATGCTGTAATAACAACAGCAGGAATAGTTGGTGGAGGAAGCGGAGGTGCCGGAGGAACAGGTGGTGCTGATGGAGGTAATTATACTTATAATGTAAATAATATTAGTAAAGGTGGGAGAGGTTGGAATTTTAATAATAATGGATCTTTGGGTGAGAATGGATATAGTATAAATACCACTTCAACTACAGGAACATGGGGATTAGGTGGAGGAGGAGGATCTGTTGGATATGGATTCTGTAATTGTGGCGGCGGTGGCGGTGGTTATTCAGGAGGTGGATCAGGAAGTGCTAATTACTCCGGTGGCGGTGGAGGTTCTTATAATTCAGGAACTAATCAAAATAATGTCGCAATGGTTGGGACAGGATTTGGTACTGTTACAATTAACATAGGTACAGCTTGTACTTCAGTTTCACGCACAGCTGTAGTTCTGTCTGTAACTCCACTTCCAACTATATCTGTAAACAGCGGTTCAATTTGCTCTGGTAATTCATTTACTATGTCACCTTCAGGTGCATCAACCTATACTTATGAAGGCGGTAACGCTGTGGTAAGTCCGACAACAAATACAAATTATACTGTAGTAGGAACAAATTCATTAGGATGTAATTCTTTACCTGTAACATCAAGCATAACGGTTAACGCATTGCCTTTACCTACAATTTCAGTAAACTCAGGTACTTCTTGTGCCGGTGCTAATTTTACTCTGGTACCTTCCGGAGCAAATACCTATACTTTTCAAGGCGGAAGCGCAGTTGTTAATCCAACTGCAAATGCTAGTTATACTGTAGTAGGTACAAATAGTGCGGGATGCGTTTCTGCAACATTTGCAACGGCTAATATAACCGTTACAGCCGGTCCATCAGTTTCTGTAGCCGGTAACCAAACTATTTGTGTTGGAGAAACTACAACCTTAACTGCAAATGGAGCAAATTCTTATTTATGGTTTAACACGGGTTCTAGTTCAAGCACAATTGCCGTTAGTCCAACTGTTACAACAGGTTATACTGTGCAAGGTACATCTTCGGTAACGGGTTGTTCTAGTACATTTGTATCTAATGTTACAGTTAACTTGTGTACGGGTCTATCCAATCTGACCAATGAATTAAAGGGTTTACAGGTTTATCCAAATCCTGCAATAAATTCAGTGATTGTTGAATTAAATAATGGTAAAGAGAAAAATATCATGCTAACTGATTTATCAGGAAGAGTAATAAGCGAAAAAACAACTACAGATAATAAAGTTAGTGTTGATTTAAATAAATTATCTAACGGATTATACTTAATAAAAGTTCAAAGCGGAAATGCTGTAGAAACTATTAAATTAATAAAGGAGTAATTTTACACCAATAATATATAAAAAGCTCCGATTTATACCGATTGGAGCTTTTTTTTGGAAATTATAAAAATCTGTCTTACATTTGAACCCATGAATAATCAATTACACGTACATCATCATGCTCTTACCCTCGGGTAGGCTTTGATGCTATTGTGTAATTCTTAAATAATTAACAACAGAACAGGCTTACCAAATGGTAGGCCTTTTTTTATTTTTAAACTAATAATAATTATGAAACTTAGAATAGCCATACAAAAATCAGGAAGACTAAACGAAGATTCCGTGAAACTTTTGAAAGAAATCGGAATCGAATTCTCCAGTCCCAACGGTAAATTAAAAACCGATGCTAATAATTTCCCCCTCGAATTATTCTTTTTGAGAGATGATGATATTCCACAATATGTAGCCGATGGGGTAGCGGATATTGGTATTGTGGGAGAAAATGTACTGATTGAAAAACAGAAAGACGTTCAAATCAAAAATAAACTGGGATTTGGTAAATGCCGTCTATCTATTGCAATTGATAAGTCGGCAATTTATAAAAATGTTCGCGATCTTCAGGGTAAACGCATTGCTACTTCTTATCCTGTGCTTTTGCAAAAGTATTTAAAGTCCAAAAAAATAAAAGCTGAAATTCACGAAATCAGCGGCTCTGTAGAAATTGCCCCGGGTATTGGTTTGTCGGATGCAATTTGTGACTTGGTGAGCTCAGGTAGTACTTTGCTTACCAACGGACTTAAGGAGGTAGAAGTAATTCTCCGTTCTGAAGCTGTTTTAATTTCCAATAAAAAATTAAATAAAGAAAAAAAGGTATTATTGGATAAATTGCTTTTCAGAATTGAGGCGAGTAAAAGAGCAAGAAACAACAAATATATCTTACTTAACGCGCCGAATAACAAATTAAAAAAAATTATTTCTATTTTACCGGGCATGAAAAGTCCTACGGTTTTGCCCTTGGCTGAAAAGGGATGGAGTTCCGTTCACTCCGTTGTGAATGAAAATGATTTTTGGGAAATTATAGAAAATTTAAAAGTTAACGGAGCACAGGGAATTTTAGTGGTTCCCATTGAAAAAATGATAATATAAGATAGAATGAAAATTTATAAATATCCGAAAGGAAAAAATTTGAGTCTTCTTTTAACACGACCTTTAATGGATACGGGTTTATTGGAAGAAAAAGTGGCCAAAATATTGCGCGAAGTAAAAAGTAAGGGCGATTCTGCTTTAAAAAAATTCTCCCTGCAGTTTGATCAGGTTAAGTTAAAAACATTGCAAGTTAGCGATGCGGAAATTCAGAATGCTATCCTGCAAATAAGTCCGGATTTAAAAAACGCCATTAAGTTGGCTGCTAAAAACATTAAGACTTTCCACGCATCACAATCTGAAAAATATAAAAAAGTAGAAACTACTTCCGGCGTAAGTTGTTGGCGTAAGGCTGTGGGAATTGAAAAAGTAGGTTTATATATTCCTGGTGGTACCGCTCCTTTATTTTCTACGGTTTTAATGTTGGGCATTCCGGCGGCTCTTGCCAAATGTAAGGAAGTAATTTTGTGTACACCTTGCGATAAAAACGGAAAAATAAATCCCGCAATTTTATATGCTGCTTCTTTAGTGGGTATTAAAAAAATCTATAAAGTAGGCGGGGCTCAGGCCATTGCGGCCATGGCTTATGGTACGGAATCTATTGAGCAGGTTTATAAAATATTCGGACCCGGAAATCAATATGTCACCTGTGCGAAACAATTGGTTTGTAAAGAAGGGATGGCCATTGATATGCCTGCCGGCCCCTCTGAATTAGCAATTTTGGCCGACTCATCTTGTGAACCTGCTTTTGTGGCTGCTGATTTACTTTCTCAGGCCGAACACGGAGCCGATTCGCAAGTAATTCTCATTAGTCAGGAAGAAAAGGTTATAAATAAAGTGAAGCAAATGGTGTTGACTCAATTAGAGGAATTGCCGCGAAAAATAATAGCAAAAAAAGCATTGGAGAATAGTAAATTTATTTTGGTGAAAAATCTGAAGGAAGGAATTGATGTAGTTAATGCTTATGCACCTGAACACTTGATAATAGCATGCAAGAAAGCAGAAGCAATTGGCGAAAAAATCACAAATGCAGGTTCTGTCTTTTTAGGAAATTTTACACCCGAAAGCGCCGGTGATTATGCTTCAGGCACCAATCATACCCTTCCTACCAATGCACATGCACGCGCCTACAGTGGTGTGTCCCTGGATAGCTTCCTCAAAAAGATAACCTTTCAAAAAATTACTGAAAAGGGTTTAAATAAAATTGGATTGGCCATTGAAATAATGGCAGCAACCGAGCAATTAGATGCACACAAAAATGCAGTTAGTATTCGTTTAAAGAAAAAATAAAATGAAATTTGATTTATTAAAAATTATCAGAAGCAATATTTTAAAGTTGACGCCTTATTCTTCAGCTCGTTCAGAGTTTAAGGGAAATGCTGATGTTTTTTTGGATGCGAACGAAAATAGTTTTGGTTCCCCGCTCAATGAAAATTTTAATCGTTATCCCGATCCTTATCAGCAAAAATTGAAAGATAAATTATCCACTATCAAAGGCCTTCCGCCAAAAAATATATTTTTAGGTAACGGCTCCGATGAGGCTATCGATATTTTATTCCGAATATTTTGTGAGCCGGGCAAAGACAAGGTAATAATTTGTCCTCCAACTTACGGCATGTATGAAGTTTCAGCTAATATCAACGATGTGTTATTGGTAAAGGTTCCATTGTTACCGGAAACATTTCAGTTGGATATAACTAATATTTTAAAAGTAATATCTGATCAAACTAAATTGATTTTTATTTGTTGTCCCAATAACCCAACCGGTAATGGGGTTCAGTGGTCGGATATTAAAATGATCATTGAAAACTTTCCGGGTATAATAGTGATAGATGAAGCTTACATCAATTTTGCCTCTTACCGTAGTTTAATTCCTGAATTACTCAATTATCCTAATTTAGTGATTCTACAAACCCTTTCTAAAGCGTGGGGACTGGCAGGATTAAGATTAGGAATGGCTTTCGCGTCGGAAGAAATAATTTCTTTGTTTAATAAAGTTAAACCACCTTATAATATAAATGAAGCCACACAACAATTGGCTTTGCAAGCGCTCGATAATATTCAAGCTGTGAATGAGTGGATTAAAGTTAGCGTACAGGAAAGAACGCGATTAAGAGATGAGTTGAGCACTTTGTCTTTTGTTTTAAAGGTGTATGATTCGGAGGCTAATTTTTTACTAATTAAAATGCAGGATGCTAATGCCGTTTACGATTATCTGGTGAATGAAGGCATCATCACTCGAAACAGAAGTAAAATTGAATTATGCGAGAATTGTTTACGTATTACGGTAGGAACAATGGAAGAGAATAAAAAATTAATCAGCACATTAAATAAGTTTAAATAATATGAAGAAGAAAGTTTTGTTTATTGATAGAGACGGCACGCTCATTGTGGAACCGAAATCGGATTTTCAGATTGATTCACTTGAAAAATTAGAATTTATTCCGGGCGCTATAACTTCTTTAGCTAATATAGCTAGGGAATTAGATTATGAATTGGTGATGGTAAGTAATCAGGACGGATTAGGAACATCATCTTTTCCCGAAGAAACATTTTGGCCGGCGCAAAATAAAATGTTACAAACTTTGACAGGTGAAGGAATAACTTTTGCGCAGATACATATCGATAAGAGTTTTGAAAAAGAAAATAAACCCACGCGCAAGCCCAACACCGGTATGTTGCTTAATTATTTTTCTGATGAATATGATTTAAAAAACTCTTTTGTAATTGGAGATCGAATAACAGATATTCAATTGGCAAAAAATTTAGGAGCTAAGGCAATTTTCATTATGAATGAAGTGCACGATCAAACCATAGATAAAAGTTTAGAAGATACTTTGGTTTTAAAAACATCAGCCTGGAATGATATCTATGTTTATTTGAAATTGCCTCCTCGAACGGTAAGTTTAGAGCGAAATACGCAGGAAACAAAAATTTCTATTTCCTTAAATCTCGATGGGAGCGGAAATGCTGAAATTAAAACAGCATTAGCCTTTTTTGATCACATGCTCGATCAGATTGCCAAACATGCAGGTATCGATTTAAAAATTGACGTAATAGGCGATTTGCAGGTTGATGAACATCATACCATTGAAGATACTGCAATTGCATTAGGAGAATGTTTGCTAAAGGCACTGGGAAATAAAAAGGGAATTGAACGCTATGCTTTTGTTTTGCCAATGGACGATTGTTTGGCGCAGGTTGCTTTGGATTTTGGAGGAAGAAGCTGGTTGGTGTGGGATGCTAAATTTAACAGAGAAAAAATTGGTGAAATGCCTACGGAAATGTTTTTTCATTTTTTTAAATCTTTTTCAGATGCGGCTAAATGCAATTTAAATGTAAAGGCGGAAGGGGAGAATGAACACCATAAAATTGAAGCTATTTTTAAAGCATTAGCTAAGTGTATAAAACAAGCGGTAAAACGTGATGAAAATAATATGCAATTGCCAAGTACCAAAGGATTATTATGAATGTAGTCATTATTAAATACAATGCCGGTAATGTGCGTTCCGTTTCCTTTGCTTTGGAAAGATTGGGTGTTCAATCTGTTGTTAGTGATATTCCGGAAATAATTGCAAAGGCTGATAAGGTTATTTTTCCCGGTGTGGGTGAAGCATCAACGGCCATGCGTTATTTAAAAGAAAAAAAATTGGATCAGCTTATTGTGAATTTAAAGCAACCGGTTTTAGGAATTTGTTTGGGTATGCAATTAATGTGCGCCTTTTCGGAGGAAGGAAACACGGATTGTTTGAAGATTTTTGATCAAAAAGTTTTGCTATTTAAAAGTGATACTAATGCATTTAAAGTTCCCCAAATGGGATGGAATAATATCGAAAACCTAAAAGGTCCTTTGTTTAATGGGATTAAAGAAAAGGAATACATGTATTTTGTACATGGATTTTACGTGGAAAAAGGTGTGCACAGCATAGCTACTACAGATTATATTTTGCCTTATAGTTCGGCATTGCAAAAAAATAATTTCTATGCCGTGCAATTTCATCCGGAAAAATCAGCGGAGGCCGGACAAAAACTAATTACTAATTTTTTGAATTTATAAAATGCAGATTATTCCGGCAATAGATATTATAGAAGGTAAATGTGTTCGCTTAACGCAAGGTGATTACAATCAAAAAATTATTTACAATGAAAATCCTTTGGAAGTTGCAAAACGGTTTGAGGATATTGGCTTATCTCGTTTACATTTAGTGGATTTAGATGGGGCAAAAAAAGGTGAGGTTGTGAATAGCAAGGTGCTGGAATCTATTGCTTCTAAAACATCGTTGGTGATCGATTTTGGTGGGGGTATAAAAACGCAAAGGGATATTGAAAACGTTTTCAATTCAGGTGCTCAGATGGCAACTATTGGAAGTTTAGCAGTTAAAAATCCATTTCAATTTCAAAAATGGATCAAAGAGTTTGGTTCGGACAAGATCATGTTGGGAGCTGATGTTCGTGATGAATCAATTGCAATTTCAGGGTGGCTTGAAAAAACGGAATTAAATATATTTGATTTTATACAATCGAATAAAGAATTTGGATTGAAACAATTTTTTTGTACCGACGTGAGTAAAGATGGTATGTTAGAGGGGCCAAGTATTGAATTATATAAAAAAATTATTAATAAGTATCCAGATTTAAATTTTATAGCAAGTGGTGGCGTTTCATGTTATCAGGATCTAGTAGATTTAAAAGAGATTGGATGTAAAGGAGTGATTGTTGGAAAAGCTATTTATGAAGGAAAGATTAGTTTAGAAGAGATCAATGGTTTTAAATGACGAAGTACGAATGTAGAAGTACGAATATAGAATGACGAATGTGGAAGTGTGAATGTAGAAGTACGAATTATAAGTATGAATAGAATTAATTTTTAGATATGAAACAAAATGATTTAAAGGATAGAACAAAAAGGTATGCCATCGTTAATTATAATTCGTCAATCTTCATTCTTAAATCTTCATTCTTAGATAGTAAATAGAAACCATGTTAACCAAACGCATAATTCCTTGTCTGGATATTAAAGACGGTCGTACTGTGAAAGGCATCAATTTCGTAAATATTCGAGATGCCGGTGATCCGGTTGAACTGGCCAAGTGTTACTCTGAACTGGGGGCTGATGAACTGGTGTTTCTGGATATCACGGCGACCAACGAAAAGAGAAAAACACTTTCTGAATTGGTAACTAAAGTAGCGGCAGCAATTAACATTCCGTTCACCGTGGGCGGTGGAATTTCTTCAGTTGAAGATGTTGAAGTTCTTTTGAATTCCGGTGCTGATAAAGTATCCGTCAATACCAGTGCATTCAAACGACCTGAACTCATCAATGAACTTGCCTCTCGATTTGGCTCTCAGTGTGTGGTTTTGGCAATAGATACGAAATTTGAAAACGAAGATTGGTTCGTGTATTTAAACGGCGGGAAATTAAAAACCGAAGTAAAAGCTATTGATTGGGCCAAGGAAGGAGCTAAAAGAGGTGCGGGAGAAATTTTACTCACCTCTATGAATAACGATGGTACAAAAAACGGATTCGCAAACGATATTACTCAATTAATTTCTGAAAATGTTTCTATACCGGTAATTGCGAGTGGTGGAGCAGGTTCTATGCAACATTTCGCGGATGCCTTCCTCATTGGTAAAGCTGATGCGGCATTGGCGGCCAGCGTTTTTCATTTTAAAGAAATTGAAATAAAAGCACTAAAAGAGTATTTAATAACTAAACAAATTGAAATAAGATTATAATATGAATATAGATTTTTCAAAAGCATCAGACGGACTGGTACCGGTAATTGTACAAGACAATCAAACTTTAAAAGTATTAATGTTGGGGTACATGAATCCCGAAGCTTTAACACAAACCATTTCCACCAAAAAAGTTACTTTTTACAGCAGAAGTAAAAAACGTTTATGGGTTAAAGGTGAAACTTCCGGTAATTTTTTAAATGTGGTAAGTATTAATCAGGATTGTGATGATGATACAATTCTAATAAAAGTTGCGCCTGAAGGTCCGGTTTGTCATACCGGTTCGGACACGTGTTTCAATGAAGAGAACAGGGGTAATTTTTTGTTTGAGCTGGAAGCTACGATTCAAAACAGAAAGAAGAATCCGCAAAAGGAATCTTATACCAATCAACTTTTTAATAAAGGAATCAATAAAATTGCTCAAAAAGTAGGGGAGGAGGCTGTTGAATTGGTAATTGAAGCAAAGGATGATAATAAAGATTTGTTTTTAGGCGAAGCTGCTGATTTAATGTATCACTATTTGGTCTTATTGGCGGCTAAGGGTTATTCATTAAATGATGTAACAACCGTACTAAATAATAGGAATAAGTAAATTTAATTTTTGATTTGTATTAAAATGGTTATTTTGGTACGATATTTTATACAACATGCGATTAACTTTAGTCCTATCTGCTCTGTTCTTGTTTTTAGCATGCGATTTCAAAGCTCAAGAAGGTAAAATTGACTCTTTAATTCTCGCTTTAAAAACAGAAAAAAATGATTCAATTAAAATAAATGCTTACATCGCTTTAGTAGGTCTTTCTAATGGTAATGCCGAAAAATTAACTTACTTACATGAAGCCATTGGTTTAGCCAAAAAAAACAAGCACAACAAAAGGATTTCCGGCTTAAGTTATTACTTGTCTAGAATTCATGAAATGTCAGGTAATCGCGATAGCTGTTTATATTATTTAAACAGTATGCGTCATTATGCCCAATTGGCTAATGAAAAAAGTTTGTTGGCGTATTTCTATATTCAAATAGCCTATATTAAAAGTGTTTATTTTAAAAATAATGAAAACCAACTGGTTTATTTGGATTCAGCCATCACGATTTATGAAGATTTGTATTTAAATCACAATAAAAATTCGACTCTATACGCTGAAGCTTTATGGCGTAAAACCGAAGCTTTAATGAATGCCTTAGGAGATCATGAAGTAGATGTAGTTAAATATGAAAAGGAATTAATTGAAATCAGGAAATTATTAGGCAAAGCACAAGTATTAAAAAAGGAGAATGGAGAGTTGATTAGTGAAACGGATACGGCAATACCGGATGGCTGGATGAATTATTATTTGTTAACGGGTAATAAAGATTCTAGCTTGTACTATGCTTTAAGGTCTGTAGAGATAAATAATAGATTAAATATTGATCCGGCTAGAATGTCTTATTCTTATGCCCGCCTTTCGCAAATCTATCAATCGCGTAAAGAATATAAAAAGGCAGAAGAAGCTACATTAACCGGTATTCGAGTTGCTAATGAACATAATTTGGTAAAAGAGTTAATTGATAATTATTCAATTTTAAGAAACTTATATTATTTACAAGGTGATTATAAAAACGCACATGATATACTGGTGCGAATTACTGCGTTTAACGACTCTGTTAATTCTAAAGCCGCACTCAATGCCGAAGAAGTTTTTCAAAGTCAGATGAAGTCTGAAAAATTACAACAAGAGGCGCTTCGTCAGGAAGAAAATGCTAAAATGCAAAAAACGGTAACTACGCTCACAATCGCCGTACTTTTTTTGGTTTTAATTTTTTCTGTTTTAATAGCCTTGCGCTGGCGAAAATCTATCGCGCAAAACAAAATAATTGAACAACAAAAATTTATAGTGGATCAAAAAAATACAGAGATTACGGAAAGTATTACTTATGCTAAACGCATTCAACAGGCCAAGTTACCCGCCATAGAAACCATTAAAGCCTCTTTGCCCAATTCCTTTGTTTTGTTTAAGCCTAAAGATATTGTGAGTGGCGATTTTTATTATTTCCGTGAAAAAGATGGCTTTCAGTTTTTGGCTGTAGCTGATTGTACCGGACACGGAGTTCCCGGAGCAATTATGGCAATGTTAGGTAGTGAAAGATTAGATGATGCCTTAAATCAAACCAATGATACATCCGAAATTCTTAAAATTTTAAATCAAGGGGTAAAGGCTTCTTTAAAACAAGATGATAGCGATTCTACTTCACGCGATGGAATGGATATTATTATTTGCAGAATTGATAAAAAAAACAACAAAGTTTGTTTTTCAGGAGCAAACAGACCTTTATGGATTGTGCGACATCAAACACAAAGTATTGAAGAATTTAAACCCACTAAATCGGCCATAGGCGGATTTACAGCGAATGAACAGGAATTTTCCAAAGCGGAAACTATGGTGCAAAGTAAGGACGTAATTTATTTATCAACCGATGGATACTCCGATACGTTTGGCGGGGCGAACGACAAGAAATTAACTTCCAAACGATTTAAAGAATTATTGATTTCCGTTCACTCTAAATCTGCAGATGAACAATTTGCATATTTATTAAACTTTATTGAACAATGGAAAGGTAAAATAGAGCAAATTGATGATATTCTGGTGGCCGGAATAATAATCTAATTTATGCTGACTAATGTTACTTGTATTTACCCCGGTAGAACAGAAATATTTTTGTCAGATTCATTTGTAATATTTAATACAGTCGAAGGTACTCGTAAGAGGTGCTAAGTGAACCATTAATATATCCCCAATAAACTTTATTTGAAGCAATACGATAATTTTCTGCGGTGAACTTTGATTTAAACTCATCGTCCCGAATTTTAATCAAAGCTTCAGTTTTAATGGTGGAGTCTATGAGGTAAGAAATTTTAGTCGCGGAAATCCGTGTCGTATCGTCATAAACAATAAATGTGCGACCATTTAAAGGAACGTGCTCGTCGAAAGCGCAAATTATTAAGGAAGTATTAATGGAGTCTGGAATTTTAAACTCTTCGAGTTTTTCAGGAGGGAGTCCGCCGTTTACATAGTCCTGAAGACTTGGAACAGTTCCAATAGGTCTTTGACGCTCGTCCGTGTTGTACTTATTGTTGCTTTCGTCGCAACCGAAGTTAATTAATAGAGAAAGAAAAGTTGTCAATAGGTATATTTGATTTTTCATGGTATTTATGTCAAATGCCCACTAACGTTTTGCAGCTACCCGAAGGGCGGGACTTTTACCACTCCCGATAGCTATCGGGATGATTTGAAAAACTAATGTTTGATTAACCACAAAACTGTCTTTGGAACACGAATCCCCGCCTTTTGGGTAGGTGCTGTTATATGCCGTTATTTTTTTAGTAAATATATTTTATAGTTTTTCTTAAATGAGTCGTTGATTTCCGCGCCTATTTCATAATTGTCTTTGTCGTCTATTGAGTCAAATTCTTTGTCATTTAATTTAATTTTCGTAATTGTTGCTTTGCTGATTCTTTCTTTATTTTTTCCAATTAATACATCACCCTTGTTAATGATTTGATTATTCGTTTTAAAGCAGACAACCTTCCCATCTTTAAAAACGTCAGTAATTTCACCTAACTCTATTCCAGTTGCTTCAAGTTCTCTATATAAAAGGTCCTTTCGCAATACCTCTATTAATGCAGAGGAATATGCTTCAAAAAAATCTAGATAATCTATTAAAATATCATTTTTAATAATCTCACTAGTTATGCCATGCGCTACATAATTTCTATACTCGGCTAAATCATTTAAAATCTGAAATGATTCATTAGGAATTAATTCGCTACTCTCACTCAAACCTAATTTTGTGTTTGAGTAGTTTATGAAGGATTCTACTTTTAATACCTTTTGACTTATTTGATTAATACCGATATGTGAAAAAGATTCTTCCACAACTTGCAATCTGAAATTTGCAGTATGCTGTGCGAACGCATCTTTATTCAATTGATATCCTTCATTAATATTTATACAAGTGTGCAAATTTTTAATTACATCTTCTTTTGTTAATGGTCCTCCGTATTTGGGTTGTTCAATTTTATTAAGTAGTGAAAGTGAAAGCGTAAAGTGATTTTTTAATATTGACTCTGGAAGATTTTTATATGAATTGACTAAGTTGTTCAAATTGTCAACATATGTAATAAGACAATTTTCAATAAATCTTTCAAAAGAACCATAAAGTGAAATTATTATGGAATTATAATTATACTGGAGCTTTGAAAGTTTGAACTTTTTTAACGTTTCTGAAAGTTCTAGAATTAATAGTTCCTCCTTCGTAGTTGGTGTATCCATGAATGTATCGTGAAGCTTAAATTCTGCTTCATAAAACAAAATCAAGTTTCTTAAATCCAAAATTTCTTGATGAAATTTAATCCGAATTACATCCATATTACTTCGAAAGTTCTTGAAATAATTCTCTTATCCGTTCTTCTCTTTTGCTAATTATTCCTTGATTAGTATTTCTGCCTTCGAAATCATCATAATATTTGGAATAAAAACTTTCAAGCAAAGTGACAATTCCATTCTTTTTTTCTAAAATTTTGCCTTTAGCGCCTAAGAACTCAGATGCAATAACAGTCAGTGGATCGTATACGGCAGTTGTCGGTCTGGAATACCAATTCCACTTTCCGTTTCTGTTTCTGTATAAACAAAATGCTTGTTCGCCTAATAATTCATACAAAAATTCTATAGTTTCATTAAACAGCTTACCCATTTCAATCAATGTTTCTGATGGTAATGAATTGCCGTATTTTAAATAGTTATTCAAATAGTCTTTCAGACTTCGAGTGTATTTAATCAATCCTTCTCGTTGTCTATTCGCGAAAAATCTTAATACAAGTTCAACATCACCCATGTCCCTGAATAGGTCATTTTGTATCAATTCATCGCTGGGGTTATTATTACTAATTTCATCTTCTGTTTGTTCTGGTATCTGCCAAGTTTTACAAAGGAATTTATTTCTCGCAAGTTTAATACACAGTTCATTTAATGGGCCATTAAAAACAGCATTTCTAGATTCTTGTGGCTCTAATTTGACGCCACCACTGTTTATCCTTTCAAATACTAGTTGTTTCAATTGCATTGCATCCAACTCATTTTTAGCTGTTTCTTGCAATAATATTATAGAAGATAAATATCTTCTATCGATACCCTTTTTAATCTGTATTGGTAATGATGAATACTTTTTCCCATTTAATTCTGGCCATTCCTCTAAGCCATCCAAAACGAATTCATCCTTGTAAAACTCCTTTATTGCAGTAAGCCTTTGCAATCCATCCATCACTTCGTAATGAGAATAACTGTCTTCATACAAAAAAATTGGCGGTATAGGTACATTCATAATAAATGACTCAATTAGTTTTGATTTCTGAGTGATATTCCATCTATGGCGTCTTTGAAACTCAGGATTTAGTTTATAGTCAGTGCCAGAAAGCATAACTACAATTGAAGGCAAAGGATACCTAGCTTGCTCTGTAATAATTCGGACTTCACCTTTAACATACTTCTGATTTATTTCTTCGTCTGACATTTTTAAGTCTACTGAAGGTTCTAAATGTTTAAAAACGATTTCTTCTCCTGCTATTAATTTCATATCTTTTTGTTTATAATAATGGCATATAACTTCCCGCTACCCGCATAAATAAATACTTACAATTGCTTACAAGTACTTAAAGGCCCTTAGCTTAATTTAAATTAAAGTTAAAACAATTTACTTTAAAATATAAGTAAAATATTAATTATTGAAAAATGTTTGGGCTTAGCTAATAATGGTTTTTAGACAATTTTGATAGCTTAATCCGGTTCATAGCTGTTATTGGTCGGATTATCTTTATATTGGGGTTAGTTAATACTCTTTTACTAAAATATCCGTGGGTATGCTTAATACTTCACTCAACTTGCGTATCATATCCAGCGTAAGTTTTCTTTTTCTGTTTAATATTTCACTCACACGGCTTTTTAATCCAATGGCTAAGGCTAAGTCTTTTTGTTTATAGCCTAATTGTTCCATTCTGAATTTGATGGCCTCAATAGGGTCGGGCAAATCAATAGGGTATTTATCTTGTTCATATTTTTCAATGAGCAAAGCCAGCAATTCTAATTCATCTCCTTCTTTTGTTCCTTTTTTTGCATCAAAAATTTTTTCCAAGCGGCCTAAGGCTTTCTGATATTCTTTTTCGTTCTTAATTACTTTGTATTCCATATCAAATTGTTTTTGCGTCTATTTTATCGTATTGTGGATGCGTTCCTATAAAACGAATCCATAAAATGCTATAGTCATAATTAATTTTAACTATTAATCTGTATTTATTTCCTTTTATATTAAATACCACCCGGTTGTTTTGAATAATACTGGCAGATGGAAATTCTTTTTTGATGTCACTCGGACTTTTCCATTTTGCCTTCAATGCTTCATAATACCAGGATTTTAACTGCGATTCACAATCAGTATGCCTGTTCCAAAATTCACGAAGTATTTTTTTGGCAATTACTCTCAACTTGATTAATACTTAGCAAATATACAAAAAGTTCCCGAAATGGGAATTATTTTAAGACTATTTTTAAAAGGTTTGCCACCAACAGTCGGTGAGCATGGTATTTCTATATTGTCGCGCAAACAACTTGATCTAACAGGCAGGCTCTTCGATTAAAGGGAAGTAAAGCGTAACTCGATCAATTCTTTACTTGTTAAAAATAGTCAAATAGGAACTTTTTCTTCATTTCTATTGAACTTATTGCTAGCTTGAGTGTACTGAGCTTACATGTCGCAATCAAATTCCTTAGCCAATATAGCTTGTGAGCAATTAATGAACTTCATTTCAGAAGGAAGAACAGAGGCTTTTGATGAATTGTACAAAAGGCATGCAGCAACGTTAACCAGGTATTTTTTTCGAATGCTGAATAATGATAAGGAACTTGCCCTGGATGCTGTGCAGGATCTTTTCCTTAAAATTGCTGAATCCCCCGGAATTTTTAATAGATCAAAACCATTCAAGACCTGGATGTTCTCTATAGCCTCTAATTACTGTAAAAATTTTTACCGCCATAAAAAAGTTGAACAAACTTATGTAGAGTTTTATATGCATGATAAGGGAAGTATATCCACTGAGATCGCCGATGTAATACAAAGTATAGACAGGAGATATTTGTTAAGGATGTTGGATGAAGTGCTTTTGGAACTTCCGATCGAAAAACGAGAAGTGATTATATTAAAATACCAGGAAGAGCGCAGTATTGCTGAAATTGCGGAGATCCAAAAATGTTCAGAGGGAACGGTAAAATCAAGGCTTCATCATGCAGTCAAAATACTACAGGAAAAATTAAATAAATTTAAAAATGAAAATTCCAATGAAAAATACAAAACAATTGGATGAGCTTTTACATGAAGCTCTGATGGAAGGCTGTGAGGATCTTGTTATGCCTCAGCTAAAAGATTTAGAGTTGGCAAGACAGGCTGTAGCGAAAAATGCAAAGATCATGGTTCCTGAGGCTACAGACCTATACTGGAGGATCGCCTATTTTTTAAACCGCAATTTTAAATTGTATCAAGTAGCTGCCGTTTTAATATTGATTGGAATAGCCGTTATTTTGTTTCAATACAAAAATGAAAGTAAAACAGAAGTCGGAAAACAGCCTATGGCAGCAATCACTAATCCTCCTGCTGTGAGTTTTACACTGATGGCTTGTATCGCATCCGATAAACTAAATAATAAAAACTAATTATGGAAGAATTGATTCAACAAACAAATGCGGGTTCGTTCAGGTACTTTCCTTTTTTCAAATCGAAGCAGCCCTATTTCATTTTGACTTTGCTAGCGTTAATATTCTATGTCACCACCTTGAACAATGAATATGCGCTGGATGATGGTATAGTGATTCATCAAAACGATTATGTGTTGAAGGGTGCGAATGGTATTCCGGATATATTAATGAATGATCAGTATCACAGTTTTTACGAGCGCATGAACGCTAAGGATCAGTTGATGGGTGGAAGATATAGACCATTGCCTACCATGAGTTTTGCACTTGAACAAGAATTCATTGGGAAATACAGGACAGGTCGTTATTTATTTTGTGAAGATTTAAATAAGAATGGTTTGCTGGATAAAGAACCGGTGAATTATTGGAATAAGGATAATCAGGCAGTTCATGGCTATGAATACAATGAAAGTATTGATTCGAATCATGACGGTATTACTCAAAGCACCGAGTGTAAATGGTGCTGGGACAGAAACGAAAATGGCAAGAATGATTATGAGGAAGACAGAAATCAGGACGGCGTATATAATGAGATTGATTGCCAGGTTTATGGTGCTTCATTAAGACATTTGAATAATATGCTTCTCTATCTACTGCTTTGTCTGGTCGTGTACATATTCTTGAAAAAAGTTGTGTTTACTTCTAACAGCGATATGGCTTTTTTAGGAGCTCTACTTTTCCTTATACATCCGGTGCATACAGAAGTAGTTGCAAACGTTAAGGGCAGAGAGGATATCCTTTCCTTACTATTCATACTTTTATCATTATTATACTTTGTTATTTTTGTCAATGAAAAGAAGATTGGTTCCGGTTTATTGGCTTCTTTTTTCTTGTTCCTGGCCTTGCTCTCCAAAGAGTATGCCTTGCTGATGCTTTTTATGGTACCGCTCACAATTTATTTTTTCAGGAATTCAGACATGGATAAGAGAAACAGACTTTTAGTTGGTACATTCCTTTTTACGCCTTTTTTGATCTATTTAATTATGCGTGCTAGTTTTGTTACCTTTTCGCCAGGCGTTGGGGATACAGAATTACTCAACAATTCATTTCTTCTTGCTAACGGTCAGCAGGCATTTGCCTCGCAGGTTTATGATCTTCTTCTTTATTTGCGTATAATGTTCTTGCCACATCCATTGGTATGCGATTATTCTTATGAAGCCTTGCCCTACAATGATTTTTCAAGCTGGAAATTTTGGCTGGCATTCTGTTTGAATGGAGGTTTACTGATTTATGGAATTAGAAAAAGTAAGCAAAGGCACGCCTTAAGTTACGGCATTCTTTTGTACTTCTTATTCCTTCTTCCGGTTTCTAATTTGTTTTTCAATACTGGAATTCGATTATTGGAGTCTAATCTATTTCATGCTTCCTTTGGATTTAGTTTGGCTTTGGCATGGCTGCTAATTGCCGGACTCGACAAATTGGAGAAATGGTCCTTTTCGAAAAAAAGGAATTTAGTTAACACATTGGCGATCGTGTTGATCATTCTAACTTTGATAAAAACTTGGGAACGCAATTGGGACTGGAAGAATGATATTACCTTGTTTATGAAAGATGTGAAGAATTCACCGAATTCTGTTTTGATTTTAGGAAATGCCGGTGCTCGCTGGATAGATCTTGCGGATACCAAGGAGATTACCGGTGTTGCCATTCCGGGTCAAGATCCAAATGTTTACAATGACTACAATGGTGTTCTCATGATTTCGGATGAAGAATTGAAAGAGAGTGGCGCCGCATCCAAGAGAGAATATGCCTTGAGAAAGGGAATTGGCTATTTAGAACGCGCTGTAGAATTGCATCCGAGATATGTAAATGGATTTTTGAATTTAGGTTTAGCTGAATTTAAGTTGGATAAGCATGATCGATCACTTTTTTATTGGAAACATGCGGAATACTTGTATCCAAACAATCCTTATCTGATGAATTATTACACCGTTGTGAATAATATTTTTATGCAGAAGGCTAAAGAAAATTTAGAACAAGGTGATTATAGTGAAGCGGAAAAATTGTATTTGTATTGCAAGACGATCGATGCGAACAATGCCGGTGCTTGGCGCGGATTGGAAGAGACTTACAAGAGAATGAATTTAAAAAGAGCTGAAGCAAATGCCAGAGATAGAGCAAGTGAGATTGAAGCGAATGCTCCCAAAGTAAAACAAAAAGCCAACAAGGAAAATGAATGTTGACAATGAAGGGGTTTATTCTTAAGGCAATTTAGCGATGCTTTTATAGCGGTTAAACAAAAACTTCAGTTTGATGCTCCATACGTAATGTATTGAACGCTGTCAGTCCGAAATTTACATGTGAAACTTATTCTTTAAGAAAGCTTCTGATAAGTCTGCCACCAACGGTCTGGAATCTCTCCGCTTACGGCCAGTTCGTAATCTTTGTAATTGCAGGGAATTAAAGTATGCCTCTCAAATTTTGAGCCTTTAATGGGCGGGTAAGGAATTTCCATCCACCATCTATCGCTCTTTTTACTTTTGTAAAAATTAATTTCGTGTTTTTCATTTTCCATTACCACATGAAAGCGCATGTAATCGGGATTGGTTCGTCCGGGAAAATCATTTTTACGGTGGTAATAACCATCCATAAAACACCAAATCATTTGCGCGGCTAAATGCGCGGTTTTTCCGCTGATATCAAATTCCGGATTGATTTCGTAAATGCCAATGGATGAAAGTCTATCATTCATACCTGCGTATCTTAAAATCTGACAGGCTTCTTCGGCATAAAATCCATTGGGAGAAGCATTGGGATTGGCCGGCGCATCGGCATGTTTAATGCTGGTGATATCAAAACTCAGCATGTCGGCTTGGCGAATGATGGGTTCTGCTTCTTCAATTTTATCTCGTATTTGTCCTAAACGATAAAAATCAAAATACAATTTAGTCATCATTCCCAAACTGTTTTGATCGACTAAATAAGATTGATAACCTACATTACTGTAATTGAATAAATAATTGGGCTGATGTAAAATTATTTTTCCGAGGTATGAGTGATTGGTAATATTTTCATCCGGATTTCCTAAATCAAAAACACTATCCACCGAAACCAGATTAATAGTTTGTTCTAAATCCTTATATCCTAAAAACTGGGCATAAGTTAAATCTTGCGAGCCACCTAAAATAATGGGAATAATATTTTTACGAATTAAATGATCAACACAAGAGCGAACGGCAAAATAGGTATCGTCTGTACTGTGGCCGGGCATAATATTTCCTAAATCGGCCACCTTGGTTGTAAAACCCGTGCCGTATAATTTGTATAAAAAACTGCGCACACTATCCGGACCATTATTGCAACCCGCATTATTTACCGCATTGCGATCTTCACACACCCCAATGATGGCCAGGTTGACTTCCTCTAAATCCGGAAAATCACCTTCGCTTTTATAAATCTGAAATTGCTGCCCGAATTGCGATTCATTGGTTTCAGAACCGTTTAAAATTTGTTCTAAGTTTAACGGCGATAAAAAATGCATTATGTCACTCATGAGAATTGTGTTTTCACGAATGTAAGGGCTTTGGAGCTTGGGAAATGCTCTGAATTGAAAGAGTAATTAAAAGGGGAATGTTGATGATTTTAGAAGGACGAGTTTAGAATGACGAAGTTAAATGACGAATATAGAATGTCGAATTAAGGATTCGCAAATCGTTCTTCTAACTTCTAAATTCGTACTTCGCACTTAGTGCCTCGTACTTCAAACTTCGTAAATCGTACTTTTAACTTCTAAATTCGTACTTCGTAAATCGTACTTCGTAAATCAACAATCTAAAATCTTAAAACGGTGGTTCATTAAAATCTTCAATATCATTTTTCTTGATGATATCTTTTGAATCTCCACTATCATCTGCTTTATCCCAGTTTCTGGATTGTACGGTTTTTGTTCCGTTGTCGTTTAAGAAGTCGGTGTTTTGTTCTAATCCTCCTTCACTGTTATTGCTGAATGAACTCATGCCTTCGGTATAATCCAAATCCGCAAATTTGGCGTACTGTCCCACAAAGCGAAGTTTTACGGTAGAAAGGGAACCATGTCTGTTTTTAGCAATGATTATTTCAGCTTTTCCTCTTGTTGGTTCATTGTCTTCATCTACTTCCAATCCGTAATATTCCGGACGGTAAATAAACATCACCATATCGGCATCTTGTTCAATAGCACCCGATTCACGCAGGTCACTTAATAAAGGTCTTTTACTGGAACCCGGACGATTTTCAACCTGTCGACTTAATTGTGATAAGGCAATGATGGGAATTTCCAATTCCTTAGCCAAACTTTTTAATCCTCTGGAGATGTGAGAAATTTCCTGCTCTCTGTTTCCTTTACCATCCGGTCCACCACTCATCAACTGTAAATAATCAATAATAATTAATTCCACCTTCTGATTTTCTTTCAAACGACGTGCCTTGGCTCTTAATTCAAAAATGGAAAGGGCAGGGGTATCATCAATAAACAAGGGAGCTTCCGCTAATTTTTTAATACGCTCGTTTAATTGCTCAAACTCGTGCATTTCTAAATTCCCTTTTAATATTTTATCCTGTTCCAATTCCGTTTCACTGGAAATTAAACGTTTTACTAATTGGATGGAGGACATTTCTAAACTGAAAATGGCAACCGGCTTATTCCATTCTACTGCTGCATTTTTTGCCATGGAAACTACAAAGGCCGTTTTACCCATACCCGGACGAGCAGCAAGAATTAATAAATCTGATTTTTGCCAACCTCCGGTAATTCTATCCAAGGCTAAAAATCCGCTGGGTACGCCCAATAATCCGTCTTTTTTATTGGCGGCTGCTTCAATTTCTTCAATTGCACGTGAAATTAATGTGCTCATTTTATCGTGCTGCTTGCGCACGTTAGAATCTAAAATTTCAAAAATATGACGGGTAGTTTCATCCAATAATTCAAACACATCCGTTCCATCTTCATAAGCCGTTTTAATCGTTTCGGTACTGATGCGGATTAACTCACGTTGTAAATATTTTTGCGCAACAATACGCGCATGAAATTCAATATTGGCAGAAGAAGCAATGCGATTGGTTAAAGAAGAAACATAATACGAACCGCCAACAATTTCAAGTTCGCCTGATCTTTTTAATTCCTGGGTAACCGTTAAAATATCAACCGGCTCTGAGCGATTGAATAAAGTGATCATGGCGTTGAAAACGCGCCCGTTTTGCTCTTTATAAAAAGCTTGTGGACTTAAAATGTCAATTACTGTACTTAAGGCTTCGCGCTCCAATAACATGGCACCTAAAACAGCTTCTTCTAAATCTATGGATTGGGGAGGTAATTTTCCCAATTCATTTACGGAAGTAACCGGAGTAAATAATTTTTTCTTAGTTTTATTTTGTTGATCTTGGTTCATAAAAGTCCTCTTCTTTTCTTTCTGGTGTTGGTATTTGCATTAACCGTTAAATTTGAACGGGGGGTAAAAGTGCAAATAATTCGTCTTTCTTAAATTTACGAAAGTCAATTGTTGTTTCATAACTTGTGTATAACGCTTTATTCACAATCTAACAACCAGTAAAATCAGTAGTTCCACGGCCTTGGGCCTGTTCATAATTCAAGAATACAGTTGTAAACAAAATGTATGTTCAATAAATGTTAATTCTTTAATGACTTTCATTCTCAATTAATTAAACCTTTGTGCCTGTTTGTACCTTTGTTTAATCCAATTATTCAACATTAATAATGCGCGTTCTGTTTGCCGATACCAATCATCCTATTTTGCACGAATTATTGCAACAAGCCGGTTACACCTGTGATTTATACTGGGATAAGTCGGTTGAAGAACTTAAAGTATTACTTCAAGATTACGATGCCCTGGTATTACGAAGTAAATTTCCGATTACCGAAGAGCTGATGAAAAGTGCACCACGTTTAAAATGTATTGGTAGAGTAGGTGCAGGTATGGAGAATATTGATTTAGCGGCTGCCAAAAAATTGGGAATTAATTGTGTAAGTGCCCCCGAGGGAAATCGGGATGCTGTGGGCGAACATGCTTTGGGTATGTTATTGATGCTTTTAAATCATTTAAAAAAGGCAGATGCCGAAGTGCGAAAACATATTTGGATAAGAGCAGAAAACCGGGGCTATGAATTGGGGGGGAAAACCGTAGGTATTATTGGATACGGACACATGGGCAGTAGTTTTGCTAATAAATTAAAAGGTTTTGATTGTAAAATTTTAGCTTACGATAAGTATTTAAAAAATTATAGGAATGAATTTGTGCGTGAGAGTGAAATGCAGGAAATTTTTGAGGAATGTGATATCCTAAGTTTACATACGCCTTATACGGAAGAAACAAAATATTTGATTAATGCTGATTTTATTAGTCAATTTAAAAAACCCATTTATATAATTAATACCGCGCGTGGTAAATGTTTAAAAACCGAAGATTTGGTTAAAGCTTTAGAGTCGGGAAAAGTTTTGGGTGCCTGTTTGGATGTGTTGGAATATGAATCAACCAGCTTTGAAAATTTTGATTCGTCACAAATTTCTTCAGCTCATCAATACATTTTACAGAGCGAAAAAGTGATTTTGAGTCCGCATATTGCCGGATGGACGCACGAGAGTAATTACAAGATGAGTAAAATAATTGCCGAAAGGATGATTGCTTGTTTATCTAAAATTAAAAAGTAACTTTTAATTCGGGTGTGGTAATGGTGTTGGATTTATTACCCGCCACATCGGTCACAAAAAATGTGTATTTGAAAGTTTTAACCGAATCGCCGCTACGGAAAGGCGACATGGGTAAGTAAATTTCACCGCGTATAGATTTGTTTTTATAACTGGCATCTTTAGGTTGAATGATGGTTTGCGTAATACGTGCGGTATCGTTGGTGATATTATCCTTAATGGCGGTAAATTTTCCGGTAGCAGAATTGAGGTAATAAAAAGTGCCGATTACATTAGGACCCTGAGTAGCGATATCCAAAAAAATATCGCCGTCGCCATCCTCGTAATTTAAAATCAAAACGGCCGTATCAATATTGGTTCTCACTTTCCAGGCTTGAAAATCGTTAAACTCTAAAGTAGGGATGGGACTTTTACTTGGTTTTTTTACACAAGAGCTAAAAACTACAATTACCGAGAATATTATGATAACAATACGGAACATTCTAAAATCAATACATAAATTTACAAAAAAATGATTTAAGGCCAGCAATGGATTTTACGGCAAACGATATATTTAACATTAATTCGAAGGAAAGATTCAATGAACTGGCGCTTCAGGTTTTTAAACACCAATATCAGCACAATAAAGTTTATCAAAACTGGTGTAGTTTATTGAAAACCGAAATTAACCGGGTACAATCCATTGATCAAATTCCCTTTCTTCCAATTGAATCGTTTAAGAGTCACCGGGTGATTTGCGAAGATAAAAGTGCCGATGAAATAATATTTACCAGCAGCAGTACCACTTCTCAAATCCCGTCAAGGCATCATGTACTCGATATTTCCATTTATAAACAAAGTTTTTCAAAAGGTTTTGAGTTGTTTTATGGTAAGGCAAATGAATATTGCATATTAGCCTTATTGCCCGGTTATTTGGAAAGAAAGGGTTCATCCTTGGTGTTTATGGTTGACGAATTAATTAAACAATCGGATCACGAGCTTAGCGGTTTTTATTTAAATCAAATACAGGAACTGAAAAGTAAAATCGAGCGTTTAAAACAAAGCGGACAAAAAACCATGTTGTGGGGAGTATCTTACGCCTTATTAGACTTGTGTGGCGAAGTGCATTTAAATGAAAACTTTATAGTGATAGAAACAGGAGGCATGAAAGGGAATAGGGCAGAGCTCAGTAAAAGCGAATTACACGAACAGCTTAAAGCCGGATTTGGAATTAAACATATTCACAGCGAATATGGCATGACTGAAATGTTGAGTCAGGCTTACAGTAAAAGCGATGGAATTTTTCAAGCTCCACCCTGGTTACAATTTAAAATCAGAGAAATTAACGACCCTCTACATCGAGCGACTGAAAATAAAACCGGGGGTATAGATGTGATAGATTTGACCAATTTCAATTCCTGTTCCTTTATTGCCACCAAGGATTTAGGAAGAATAAATGAGCGGGGTTTACAGTTGATGGGCAGATACGATGTAAGCGATGTAAGAGGTTGTAACCTGATGTATCCCGGGCTTTAAAATTCTTTAACCTCACATTGTTATTATTTTGTTTTAATTCAATCGTTATTTTGCATATATAAAAGTATTTTTGTTGCGCATGTATATTTTGTATTTAAAGGAAATTCGAAGTTTTTTAAGTTCATTGATTGGATACATGGCCATTGGCGTGTTTATCAGCTTAATTGGGGTATTTATGTGGATTATTCCATCAGAAAGTGGAGGCTCTAATATATTAGATAATGGTTTTGCTAATATTGATCCCTTATTTTATATCGCCCCCTGGGTTTATCTTTTTTTAATTCCAGCCATTACCATGCGCTCTTTTTCCGAAGAAAGAAAAAGCGGAACGCTGGAATTGTTACTTACCCGCCCCTTAAGCGACCTTCAAATTGTGCTGGCTAAATATTTTGCCGGATTAACCTTGGTTTTAATTTCATTATTACCTACGCTCATTTATTATTACAGTGTTAATGCGCTTTGTCAAAAAAACACCGGTATGGATACCGGCGGCATGTGGGGTTCTTATGTGGGCTTGTTTTTTTTAGGTGCAGGTTTTGTTGCAATTGGAACTTTTGCATCAGCCATTTCTGAAAATCAAGTTATCGCCTTTATTTTTGCTTTGCTGCTTTGTTTTGTATGTTACATTGGTTTTGATTTTATTGCCGATAGCGGCGTGTTTGGCAAATATGCGGCGCTCATTAAAAATTTGGGAATTAACGAACATTATACAAGTATGAGTCGCGGAGTTATCGATACGCGAGATGCCATTTATTTTATCAGTGTTGCCGCTTTGTTTAATTTATTAACCCGTCTTGTTTTAGAAAGCAGAAAATGGTAAAGACGAAAGAAGATAAAATAAACCGGAAAAGAAAAGACATCACCGCGCTTTTTATGCTTTTAGTTATAGTGGTGCTGATTAACTTTGTTAGTCATTATTTTTTCAAACGTATAGATCTAACTTCTGAGAAGCGTTATACCTTGGCGGCTTCTACCAAGGAAATGCTGAAAAAAGTGGATGAGGAAATTTTATTTAAGGTTTATTTAGAGGGGAATTTTAATCCCGGCTTTACGCGATTAAGAAATGAAGCCCGTGAAATTCTGGATGAATTCAGGGCTTATTCCAATGAAAATATTCAATATGAATTTATCAATCCGGCAGAAGAAGGATTAACGTTAGAAGAAAAAAACAGTATTCAAAAACAATTATTTGAAAAAGGAATAATTCCCGAAGAAATTATTGAAAAAAAGTCTGATAAAACATCCAACTTACGTATATGGCCGGGTGCCATTGCTTCT
The DNA here is from genome assembly GCA_016715905.1 of Sphingobacteriaceae bacterium. Classification (NCBI taxonomy): domain Bacteria; kingdom Pseudomonadati; phylum Bacteroidota; class Sphingobacteriia; order Sphingobacteriales; family Sphingobacteriaceae; species Sphingobacteriaceae bacterium. The sequence continues at coordinate 377,391 of JADJXI010000004.1, forward strand.
TATAAGGGGAGAGAAGCGGTTTGGCAGATTTATTCGCATCAGGCTTTAATTGGGGTTAGTTCTGAACAAAGCATCAATAACAGTGTACAAGAATTGGAATATTCTTTAAGCAATACCATTCGTAAATTGCAAAGAGATCGTAAGCCGGAAGTCACTTTTTTAGATGGACATAATGAACTGGATACCATAAGCCGTTATGATTTTGCTCGTTCCTTAAGTGAGTATTATAGCGTAAACCGAACCCTAATCAAGCAGGGCGTAGAGTTGGAATCTTTGAAGGGAACCGATGCTTTAATCATTGCTAAACCCGATAGCTCGTTTACCGACAAAGAAAAATTTATTATTGATCAATTTATTATGGAAGGGGGAAAAGTGTTGTGGTTGATAGATCCCGTTACCATCAATATGGATACGTTAAATCTTCGTGGTTTTTCCATTGGATTAAATCGTCCCTTAAATTTAGAAGATATGTTGTTTAAATACGGTGTTCGTTTAAATCCCGTATTAGTGCAGGATATGCAATGCGGTATGATTCCCATCAACATCGGATTTAAAAAAGGACAGGCCAATATTAAAATGTTTCCTTGGGTGCATACTTTATGGGTGTTACCTGATGTTGCTCATCCCATTGTAAAAAATTTAGATGTAATAAAAATGGAATATGTATCGAATTTAGATACGGTAACAGCACATGGCATTAAAAAAACGGTTTTGTTACGAAGTTCAAGAAACAGCAGAATTCAGCCTACGCCGGCTCGTATAGCTTTACAAATGGCCACCTTGCCGGTAAAAGAATCGCAGTTTAAAGATGGAAGTCAAATGCTGGCCTTATTGCTTGAAGGTGAATTTACCAGTTTTGCAGAAAATAGATTGCCAACTATTTTACGTTCTAATCCGGATTTTAAATTTTTGGAGCACGGTAAAAAAACAAAAATGATTGTGGTGGCCGACGGTGATATTGCAGCTAATGATTATCAAAGGTCAACCGGACAAGTTATGCCTTTGGGCTACGATAAATATTCCCGTCAGGTTTTTGCCAATAAAACATTTTTATTGAATTGTGTGAATTATTTGTTGGATGACGAAGGTATGTTGCAGTTACGTTCACGCGAAGTGAAATTAAGAATGTTGGATAAGAAAAAACTAAAATTGCAGCGCACAAAATGGCAAATGATTAATGTAGTTTATCCGATTATTTTAATAGCCTTATTGGGAACCGTACAGTTTTATGTAAGACGCAAGAAGTACGGAGTTTAGAAATAAATTTTAAACAAAAAATTTCTTTATCAATAAAGTCAAGTGAAGTGCTGTCCTACTCGTAGTAACTAAACTGTCAGTAGTAGTGCCGCTTTATCGTGGTATGCCTGCCTGCCGGTAGGCAGGTAGCGAGACCTAATTACAAAGAATCACTTCTCGATACGCCGATAAACATTTCCATATTCGGCTACTCGAAGCGACTAAACTGTCAGGTCGAGTAAAGCATGTGTATTCGGTGTGCTTGTATCGAGACCTTTCTTAAAACACAAAGTTTTAATTAAAACGCAGCGTTTTAATAGGGGTAAGTTTAGTTAAAATTAAAGTGGGTAAAAACAGCATGAGTAAACAAACTACAAATGTGCCAAGGTTTAAAAGTAAATAATTCAACCAATTTATATCAATGGCCACATGATCGATGTAATAGGTAACACTATCTAATTTCATGATTTCAAAATAATACTGAATATAGCAAAGTCCTATTCCCAAAATATTCCCCCAAAGCAATCCCTTACCAATTAAATTTAAACTCACATAAAAAAATATTTTACGCACCGATACATTATTCATACCTAAAGATTTCACCAAACCAACCATATTGGCACGTTCAAGAATTAAAATTAGCAGGGCTGTTATCATATTAATTACGGCAACTATAATCATCAATACAATAACTATTATCCCATTAATATCTAATTTATCCAACCAAATAAAAATATTCCCGTAAATTTCTTTCACACTGCGAATACTGTATTGATAACCCAATAATTCTTCCAACTCTAGCTTCAACTCATCCACTTTTTCAAAATCCTTTACATTTACTTCAAATGAACCGGCCATAGCATCATCCCAGTAATTTAATTTTTGAATTTGTCTTAAATCTACATATGTTAAGTTATTATCAAAGTCGGCAAAATCGGTTTTAAATATCCCGCATACTTGTAATTTACGAGAACGTTGTTCGCTTTTAATATAGGTTTCATTACTGGCACTATCTGTTACTTCATGTTTAACCATAAAATAAAACAGCAGCTTATCCTTTAATTTAATATTCAATCGATCAGCCAATACCTGGCTGATTAGTATTTCTTTACTTGAAGTTGTATCGTTGAATTGCAAACAAGAACCTTCGGTGATGTGTTGTTTAATATAATCGAAATTATAATTTTTGGTTACGCCCTTGAGCAATACGCCTTCGTTTTCTTCATCTGTTTTCAGAATAGCATTTTTAAATGCTGTTTTTTGCACGTTGGTTATGCCTTTGTAATTTTTTAACAGACTTAATGAATCGGCTGGTATATGAATAGGATCTTGTTCATTTCCCGGATTAATATTAACGCTTGTGATTACCAAATGCGTTGTTAGGCCCGTAATTTTTTTGATAATTTCTTTCTTAAAACCGCTTACAATACTAATAGTTAGTATCATTACTGCTACTCCAAGTACAATGCCAATTATAGCAATTTTAACGATTGGTTTAGAGATATTAGCCTTATCTTTAACAGCACCCGTAATTTTATTGGCTATAAACTTTTCTATATTCAATGATTAAAAAAAACAAAAATAAGCATTTCATCGGCTTGGTGTTTTTTCTGGCCTTGTTTGTGTCTAAGCTTTTTGCACAAGATACGCTGTTGATTAAACCTTTTGAAAGTGTTACATGTGGAAATGCTCGTTTTGATCTTTATTTACCCTTACTGAAAAATAAAAAAGTAGCCGTGGTTACTAATGTTACCGGTTTAGTTGGCAAAACCAGTATTGTAGATACTTTACTTAAACTAAAAGTTAAAGTGGTGAAAATATTTGGTCCTGAGCATGGTTTCAGAAGTAATGCGGATGCGGGTGAAAAAGTTGCCAGTAGCATTGATAAAAAAACCGGCCTGCCAATTATTTCTCTTTACGGTGCTAATAAAAAACCAAAAAAAGAACAAATGGCCGGTATAGATATTGTGATTTACGATATTCAAGATATAGGTGTTCGGTTTTACACCTATATTTCTACCATGACCTACATGATGGAAGCCTGTGCCGAAACTAAAAAAAAGTTTATTGTGCTCGATCGTCCGAATCCTAATGGATTTTATATTGATGGTCCGGTTATGAAAGACGAATTAAAAGGTTTTTTAGGATTACATAGTGTTCCATTGGTGTATGGCATGACTTGTGGTGAATACGCTAAAATGGTAAATGAAGAGGGTTGGATGAAAAACAGAAATATGTGTGAGTTGCTTGTAATTCCCATGCGGGGTTATGATCGTAATGCCAGTTATGATTTACCTGTACATCCTTCACCAAATATTCCTAATAGTACGGCGGTATTGTTGTATCCATCTCTCGGATTATTTGAAGGAACAATAGTAGGATTAGGAAGAGGAACTGATAAGCCCTTTCAGCATATAGGTCACCCGGACTTTAAAGACACTACGTATTCATTTATTCCAAAAGCTTCAAAAATTTCGGCTAAGCCCAAATATTTGAATGAAAAATGTTATGGTAAAGATTTGAGTAAAGAAAAATACTTGACTTTACATCCACGACAAATTGAATTGAGCTGGATACGATTAATGGCCTTGCAATTAAAAAGAGCCGATTTTTTCGATAAATATTTTGCTTCGCATGCCGGTAATCACGATTTAGAGAAACAACTTGTTTCCAGAATTAGTTTAGAGGATATACGAGCAAGTTGGAAAGCTGGTTTGGACAGCTTTAAAGTTATTCGGAAAAAATACCTGCTTTATCCGGATATAGGTCAATGATATAAGTGAAAAAGCCGGGTGGTATGAAGCGGAATATGGTATTTCTCAATTTTTGAATCTTTTTTTGGCTTTTCACCTTTAGAAAGCTATTTTTGCATAGATAAGAACATGGCAAATTTTGATTTGATTATGCCCAAAATGGGCGAGAGTGTGGCAGAAGCCACCATTATTAAATGGACCAAAAACGAAGGCGATTTTATAAAAATTGACGAAACGGTTTTGGAAATAGCAACAGATAAAGTAGATAGCGAAATACCTTCGCCATTTGAAGGGAAGTTGATTAAAAAATTATTTAAAGAAGGTGAAATTGTACAAGTGGGTGCAGTTATTGCACAAATAGGCAGCGATGCAGCAGGAGGAAGTTCAGAAACACCAAAATCTGTGGCACCGGAGACCAAAAAAGTGGAAGAGGAGGTGGTTAAAGTTGCACAGCCTTTACAAGAAAATAAAACAGCAGTAAGTGTCGATTATTCTAACTCCAACAAATTTTATTCGCCTTTAGTAAAAAGTATAGCCAAAGAAGAAGGTATTTCACTGGAAGAATTAGAAAGTATTAAAGGAACGGGACAGGAAGGAAGAGTAACCAAGGCAGATATTTTAGCGTATTTACCCAATAGAAATAAGGGAGCTTCATCCGGAAGCACACAAAAAGCGGATGTAAAATTAGAGGGCGGAACGGCCATGAACATAAATCGCCCGGCTGTTTCAGTTGGAGCAGGTGATGAGATTATTGAAATGGATAGGATGCGCAAACTTATTTCCGATCACATGGTAATGAGTAAGCACGTTTCACCGCATGTAACATCCTTTGTTGAAGCAGATGTTACCGCTTTGGTGATGTGGAGAGAGAAAATGAAAAAAGAGTTTGAAAAGAAAGAAGGCGAAAAATTAACCTTTACCCCTTTATTTATTGAAGCAGTAGCTAAGGCCATAAAAGATTTTCCGATGATTAATGTTTCCGTTGATCCAACAGGAACAAAAATAATTAAGCGTAAAAACATTAATATAGGAATGGCAGCTGCATTGCCAAGCGGAAATTTAATTGTACCGGTGATTAAAAATGCCGATGAGAAAAATTTGTTAGGTATTACAAAAAACGTGAATGATTTAGCAAGTAGAGCAAGAGCAAATAAACTAACCCCTGATGAAATACAAGGAGGTACTTTTACCCTAACCAATGTTGGTAATTTTGGTAATGTAATGGGTACGCCTATAATCAATCAACCGCAAGTAGCTATTTTAGCAGTAGGAACAATCAAAAAGAAACCTGCAGTAATTGAATCACCTTTAGGAGATATGATTGGTATACGTCATTTTATGTTTTTAAGTTTAAGTTACGATCATCGAGTAGTAGATGGATCATTAGGAGGAAGTTTTGTAAGAAGAGTGGCCGATTACTTAGAAAATTGGGATATTAACCGTACTGTTTAAATCAATAAAAAATGAAAAAAAATGTAATTCTTGTAGCGGCATTTGTAGTGATTGCCTTTGCTTGTAAAAAAGACAGAACTTGTGAATGTACGGTAACCAAAAAAGGAACTTCATCCACACAAGGAAAAGTGGAGCAGAATCTTTTCGGATTTCCGGTAGCTTTGGCCGATACCACATTTGAAACTAATGTAAGTGAAATTCAGACTTACGAAATAAAGATGGAAAAGGTGACCAAGAAAACGGCAAAAGGTAATTGTTATAAATACACGGAGCCCTACAACGAAAAAACAATCACTTCAGTTCCGGCGGCTTCATTTAATTTATCGGTAGTGGTAACGGATAAAGGTGAAAAAACTTTCGATTGTAAGTTGAAATAAACTAATCGTTAACTTCCGCTTCAGGATTACTTTCTTTATTGCCATTCAAAATATCATAAATCAACTGCGTTTGATAAGCCGCTTTATTGAGTTGATTGCTTAATACAATAATGGTTAGTGAATCGTTTAATTTCCGGTGAAAAGAAGAACGGTAGCCGTGCCACCAACCGTTATGATATACTTCAATATTTCCACCTTTTTTATAATCTTTTAATCTCCAACCAAAACCATAATTGGTTGCCACTTTTTCCTTACTATAAGCTTTGTAAGCCAATGATTGCGTACCGGCTGAAAGTATTTTGTTATTGTACATGGCTTCGCTGAATAAAAATAAATCGTAAGTTGTTGAGTACACACTTTTATCTCCCAAAACGTAATCGCTGGCATCAAATTCTACAGGTTTCCATCGTTCATCGTAAGGTTTGGCAATATTCGGATCGGTTAATTTAATTTTATCTATCGTGGTACTGTGTTTCATTCCCAGCGGAATAAAAATTTCATCTCGTATAAAATCGGAATATTTTTTCCCACTTACCTTTTCAATAAGTATGGCTAATAAAGCATAATTGGTATTGCTGTAATTGAATCGGCGGTTCGGACGTAGATAGCGACTTGGTTTTTTCTCAACAAATAAATCATACATGTCTTTATTGGTCATTTTATAATTTTCAATGTATAGCGAACTGTGAAAAGCATAGATGTAATTAGGCAATCCGGAGCGGTGAGCCAGTAAATGTTTTATAGTAATACCTTCATACGGAAAATCGGGTAAATATTCAGTTACGTTTTTTTCCAAATCAATTAATCCTTTTTCCATTAAAATTAAAACAGCGGTTGATGTAATAACTTTGGTAACTGAAGCGAGTTGAAATAAGCTAGAATCGTTAACTGGATTTTGTTTCTTTTTGTCGCAAACACCATAATGATTTCTGAAAAGTACTTTTCCTTTTTTGGCTACTAGCACACTGCCGTTAAATGCTCCAATGACGTTGAAGAAAGAAAAAACCGAATCTAGTCTGTTTTCCAAAATAGTTTTGGGAGATTCATTGTTGGCTTTTTCACTTTTCACCAACGCAGCTTTGTTTTGACTTATTTTTTTAGAATTGGAATTATCGGAACAATGATAATTGAATAAGGTTAGGATCAGTATGTAGACTAGTCTTTTCAAAAGGAATGAGTAGGTTATTTTTTTTCTTTAGTTGCTTTTTCACTCTCTTCCTCATCATCATTATATTTATCATAATCTAATTGATTCCCCCAAAAACTCATTTGTTGTTTAATCCAGGTTTTTCGTTTTTGAATATAAGGGCTGGCCGGACTCGCTTTATAACTTAAAGGTTTTGGAAGAATAGCGGCTATTGCAGCGCTTTCATCCTTATTTAATTTTTTAGCACTTTTATTAAACCAATGCATAGCTGCGGCTTCAGCTCCATACACGCCATTGCCCATTTCAATACTATTCAGGTAAACTTCCATAATTCTTTCTTTTGACCAAAATATTTCTATCAGTAAAGTGAACCAGGCCTCAAAAGCTTTGCGGATGTAACTGCGTCCCGGCCATAAAAAAACATTTTTTGCAGTTTGTTGTGTGATGGTACTGCCCCCTCTAATTTTTTTGCCACTTTCATTCGCTTTCATTGCTTTTTCAATGGCGCCCCAATCAAAACCAAAATGCTTTAAGTAGTTTTGATCTTCGCTACACACAACGGCTAATTGCAACTTTGGGGAAATTTTTTCAAGTTCAACCCAATCGTGTTCAAGTTTTAATGTTTTTCCTTCCGATTTTTGTTCCATACAACGAATAATCATTAAAGGAGTAAAGGGAATAGGGACCCAACGGAAAATGATTACAGATAGGATAGAAAGGATTAAAAATCCTATACAAATTTTTAACAATAGTTTTAGCAACTTGTAAACCAAAATCATAATCAATTGCAAAGCTATTTGTATTTTTAAGCCGCTAACATTGAATTAGACGAGTAATTAACTATCCTATTTTAATTTCTATGAACAATAAAATAAAACTCATTTTTGCCGGAATATTAATTTTTCTGGTAGCCTTATATTTTGTAAATAAATATCGCGTAGCGCCTTCTGTAGATTTAAATCAACTACCCTTATTTACACTAACAGGCGATAAAGTGAATTGGCAAGATTACAAGGGGAAAAAACTAGTCGTTTCTTTTGGGGCATCCTGGTGTGGCAATTGTAAAGAAGAATTGAGGGAAATTAAAAAAATTAAAAGTGAAAAATTAAGTGATGTGGAAATTGTAGTTATTTCAGATGAGCCGGTGGAGAAAATTGAGAGATTTGCTTCGGCGTATGAAGATTTTACTTTTCTTAAATTGAATTTAGATTTCCCGTCTATTGGAATTAATTCTATTCCGGTATCCTATATTATCAATACGAAACTTGAAGTAAAAGAGAATCAAGTGGGATATATCAATTGGGCCGATGCCTCCACCGTTGAACACCTACGAAGTCTAATGAATCAGTGATTAAATGGATTTAGTTTAATACAAACGGAATTTTTATTTGTTTTAACGGTTTCTTATTCTAACTTTGGTTATCAAAAATCAGATTTATGAATACTTACAAAACCATTGTTATTTCGGTTCTCGTTCTTTTCAGTACAAAATTTATAGCTAAAGATTATCCAAAAGATATTTTTGGAACTCGCGTTTTTGTTGAATATAAGGGTCAACTCAAACCTTCGGTAAGCTTAAGTCATATTGAATTTATTTATGATCATTGTAACGATCGTATCTTTTTTACGAATGAAGGTTTGTGTTATGAATTTGAAAAGCCTAAAAAATTAACGCATCGTCAAAGGGAATTAATTGAACATGGACATGCCGATAAAGTAAAGCGTAAAAAGTATTACGTTAAAATGAATTGGTTAAATTGTAATGCTAACATTCAAATTATTCCTGACGAAAAACAATCGTATTACTTCTCTTACGGTTCGGAAGGTGATAAAGCGACAGTTTATAAAAAGCTAACTTATAAAAATGTTTATGATAATATTGACATAGAGTATTTTTTACCGGATGAAAGAACGGGTGGAATAAAATACAATGTGATTCTGCATCCTGGAGCTGATATTACAGCCTTGAAAATAATTTATTCTGGAGATGTGAATGATATTGAGTTGTTGGATGATGAAGTGAAGATTAAGATGCCCCTTGGACCAATTACTGAACATAAAGCTATAGCATTTAATGCGAACAACGAGACGATATCTTGTCAATACAAATTAGAAAAAAATAGCATTCAATTTGTATTGGGTGATACCTATAACCCATCAATTACCACCACCATTGATCCTTGGGTAACTACAATAACTACTATGAGTACCAATAATTATGGTTATGATGTAGAGTATGATGTAAACGGAAATTTATTTGTGTATGGCGGAAATCCTCCATATAAAGTAGCCAAATATAATTCATCGGGTGTTTTGCAATGGACATTTCCCGGAGTATTAGTTTCCCCTTCTTTTACTGCAAGTCAGTTTTCTACTGGTTATGTCGTAAATCGCTCTGACGGGAAATCATATGTTGCTGGAACAATTGGTGGCAATGCTGTGATAAGATTAGATCAAAATGGAATCTATGATAATTTTACTTCTCAATCTGCTCCAATTGAAATTTGGGATTTGGGTTATCACTGTCCCACCAATGGAATTTTCGTGTTTGGAGGAGGTGCCGGCACTACTAATGGCATCTTAAATCAACAAACAGGGGTGTACACCGGCGCCCCATTTACCCAAGGATTTCAAGATGCTGTGAGTCATGCATTAGACGATAATGGAAATCCATTTATGTATTTTTCACAAGGTGTGACCCAAGGCACTACTGGCGTAAATAATAATATTGCCAGAATAAATACCATTCTTACAAATACAGTTTGGCAAGGTCCAAGTACATATTCTTCCATGGGTGAAGTAATAAACAAAAACAATTACATAGGGTCGGGGCTGAATTTTTTATATGGGCCATATACCCTTTCCAATAATGAATTTAATTGTTTAGATGTGAACGGGAATTTTTTATTTTTTTATGATGGATTTAATTTGGCAGCATATAATAAAAACACTGGTGCAATGGTTAGTTCAACAACTATTGCAAGTCATACTATGTTAGAACAAGGTGGAATTGCTGTGGATGATTGTAATAATATTTATTTAGGTGGAAATACGAATATTAGAGTTTTAAATTTTAATGGAAATTCATTCTCCAATGTGGGTACTATTCCTTTAAATATTAATCCGGCCCCTCAATATCAATATATTTATGATATTAAACTAAATCGTGGTACAAACAAACTTTTCGTTTGCGGAAGTGGTTTTGTTGGACAATATGATGCGGTGTATAGTACAGCGTGTGGCTTTAGTTCAGTCAATGTCTCTTGTATTGGTACGAATACCGGAAATGCGGTAGTTACCATATCAACAACAATTTTATCTCCAACTTTTTCTTATGTATGGACAGGTCCCGGTGGTACGGTCAGCGTTACGAATAACACCTTAAGCAACAGTAACGGAGTTAACGGATTGAGCAATGGTACTTATACGGTTTATAGCTCTATTAATGCACCTTGCGGACCTGTATATGTATCTACCTTAACGGTAAATTGCGCTACGTTATGCCCTTCATCAATTAATATTACGCAGGTTTCATGTACTAATTCGGTTTCTACTGCAACCTTGGTAACCGCTTGCCCTCCCGGAAATATTACTTCCATCGTATGGAATCCCACTCCGGGAAGCGTATCGGGAAATTCTTTAAACGCTTCGGGTTTGGCTCCGGGTATTACAACAGTTTCTATTTTCAATGGAACAATATTAATAGGAGCTTCTACTGTTGCGGTAAATCCTCCGCCTCCTCCGGTAACATTTACAATTAATAATTTATCCGGCACTAGCGTTTTAACATGCAGTAATCCAATTATTAATTTGGCCGCCGTTTCAAATTACACGTATGGGTCTTTAAATTATTTCTGGTCGAGTATATCTTTTACAGCAAATACTTCAACAGTGTCCATTAGTCAGGCCAACACCATAACCTTAACGGTGACTGATCCTGCTACAGGTTGTTCTGCACAAGAAACTATAGCAATAACTTCAAATACTGCTGTTCCAATTAATTCCGTAAATCCGGTTTCGCAAGCCATCACTTGTAATTCGGGTGCGCCAGTTACTTTTTCGGGCACTGTTACTAGCCCCACTATTAATATTCAACACGATTGGTATAGTCCTTTAAATCCATTGCCCGGAGGAGTGCCAATTGCAACTTCGAACAATACAATTGCTATTTTAAGTGGAGCTTTACCGCCGGGTGTTTATACATTAGTAACCACAAATCTGGTTAATGGTTGTTCTGCACAAAAAACAATAACGATAACTTCTTTATCAGCCTGGCCAACATTTTCTTTAAACAGTCCAACTAATTTTTCGGTAGGTTGTAATCCTTTACATCAAACCACCATTTCTATTGTAAATCCGGTTTCTACACAAACACCACCTGCAACCTGCAGTTATACTTTTTTAGCGCCTTCGTTTACCGGAGTAGTTACTCCAAGTGTTGTTTTAGGTAACAATACTTCCACGGTGACTACAACACCCGGTACATGGACCATTATTGTGCAGGATAATTCTAATTTTTGCAGAACCATAATTCAGGTTCCAATTATACAAAATACCGTTGCGCCAAACGTTTCGGCCAGTATGTTTACGCAAACATTAACATGTAAAAATCCAACAGTTATTGCTACAGGCACCACTACAACTCCAAATACAATCATTACTTGGAATGTTCCTTCAACACCACCAACCTTGTCAACACCAAGCGTAGAAATTGGTAATCCTTCCAATGGTCCAAATACCAGTACAACTTCGTTAACCTACGCTAATTTTACGGTGGTAGCAACAAATTCATTAAATGCTTGTCAGTCAACTTCGGTAGTCACAATCCATCAAAACTTTAAACCGCCAATTTCTAATCCCACTATTTCTATTGCTACTCCAACTGCAATTTATTGTACGGTAGGATCAAATCCGGTGGTATTAACAACGGGAAGCAGTACCACAACAAGTGGGGGAGGACCCGGCGCATTTGTGGCTAATCCATGTTGGGAAGGGCCATCGCCGCAAACGCCAACCTGCGGACCGTCATCTTACAGCTGTTATGTACCCGGTGTTTATTCATTAACGGTAGAAGATGCCTATAACGGATGTAAACACACAGGTACTGTAAATGTTTTAGACAAAACGCAGCCACCGGTAATAACCAATACGCTTTCCAGCGCTGTATTAGATTGTGGAAATAACAAAGCCGATTTATTTATAGCCATTAGTGGAACAACCACAGGGTACCGATATTATTTTTATCAATACCCAATCGGAGCATCATTTTCGCCATCGAACGCTATTAATTTGGCTGGTGTTTCTAACGCATCGGTTTCGGTTGATTTAACAGGAACCTATGTTTATATTGTAACTAATACCTTAACGGGATGTGTTGCCAATGGTTCTATAATGGTAACTCCCGGAACATTAATTGCACAATTTGATGCCAATCCAATTCGAGGGTATGCACCGTTACAAGTTAATTTCTTAAATACCTCATCAAGTTCAATTGGTACATCAAGCATTAACTCTGTATGGAATTTCGGAAACGGAACTGCTAACAGTTTTACGAATAATAGTTCCGTTAGTTCAATTTATAATTCGCCAGGAACCTATTCTGTTATTTTATATACATCAAAAGGATTTTGCAAAGATTCAGCAATTAAAATAATTAAAGTGGATGCTCCTTCGAAATTGGAAGTTCCGAATATATTTACACCTAATAATGATGGAAGTAATGATGTTTTCTTCTGTAAAACCTCGGGAATTAAAAAGATTGATGCCATAGTTTATGATCGATGGGGAACAAAAGTGTACGAAGTAATGAGTAGCACCGGAAACATTGCATGGGATGGAAAAAACTTTGCCGGTAAAGAATGCTCGGCTGGTGTATATATGTACATAATTCATGCGGAAGGAGAAGATGGCGCTACTTATGAATCTAAAGGAAATGTAACCCTATTAAGATAATTTTTTCTGCGCAGATTGGATTTATATTCTTTTTTATTACTGTGTTTTATTTTGAATTCATTTCAAGTTAAAGCACAACATAAAAAAGATACAACTTATATTCACTTAATTAATTTAAAAGGACATCCTGTTCAACTTTCTGATTACCTGGGTAAAGTTTTATACATTGATTTTTGGGCCAGTTGGTGTGGCGGGTGTAAAATTTTTATTCAGCATGGTGATTCATTATATGATAGATTCACTAAAGCTCAACATAAAAAAATAGAGTTCATTAACATTTCTATTGATGAAGATGAAAAAAGTTGGAAGAAAGGAGTAGAAAAACATCAGCAAAAGGGCGTCCATTTATTATCTCGTTTATCAGATTCACTGGGCGCTGCCAAATATTTTCGCTTGACCGGTTTACCGAGATATGTCATAATTGACAAAAAAGGAAAAATTAAATCGTTTATTGCGCAAACTCCCTATTACACGAATGTGTACGAGGAGCTTTTAGAATTAATTGAAGCAGATCAAAACTAGTTTCGGATTATTTTTCCCGTTTTTATATTATTCGACCCAGTGAATTTATAAAAATATAGTCCGGATTTTAATTCCCTAAAGTCTATATGATTTTCTCCTTCCATTAGGGTAACTTGCTTGATCATTTTCCCTGTGTTATCAAACAATTGCAATAATCCGGGAGTAATTGAGTTCACATTTAATAAATCATTAACAGGATTTGGGAATATGTTTAATTCAATATTTGCGATTACTAGCTTGGATAAACCGGTACATAAATCAACACTTAAGCTAACCACAGCGGTATTTTCGCAACCAACATTATCTGTACCTGTTACAGTGTAATTGGTAGTTAGGGTTGGTGAAACTACTTCAACACTATTTGTTCCGATGTTTGTCCAGCTATAATTCATTGCGCCGCTTACGCTAAGTGTTGCATTTTCTCCCACACAAATAAATGTGGGATTTATTAATGCTACTACATTAGGTAAAGGCAATACGCTAACCGTTAGTGCAACGGGTGTATAATTCACGCAGCCTAATGAACTGGTTCCGCTAACTGAATAACTGGTATTTGCAGTTGGACTAACCACTGCTGAGCCTCCTGAAAAAGTATAGGTTTGAGCACCCGAAGGCATGATAGTAAATGATTTACCCACACAAATACTTCCATCGCTTACAGAAATAACAGGTGGTGGTATAACTGTAATTGTACTAATGCCGGGAACGGGACTTACACAACCGTTAGTTCCGGTTCCCGTTACTGAATAGGTTGTGGTAATTGTTGGGTTTACCACAGCAAAGCCGTTGGAAAAGGTGTAAGATGGCGCACCGGAAGGAACCATGGTGAAAGATTGACCGTAACAAATACTTCCGCTGGTTACCGACATTACAGGAGAAGTTAAAACGCTAACCGTACTGATGGCAGAACTCGAACTCACGCATCCAACACTATTTTCGCCAATTACCGAATAGGTGCTGGTGCTGGTTGGAGTTACAACTGCATTTCCACTTGAAAAAGTATAATTGACAGCACCGCCAGGAACCATGGTGAAATTATATCCGCTGCAAATGCTACCGCTATTTACAGTAACTGTAGGCAAATTGTAAACCGTTACAGTACTTACGGCGGCAATCGGACTTACACATCCATTTGAATTAGTACCTACTACAGTAAATAAACTGGTGTTAGTTGGACTTACAACCGCGCTTCCACTCGAATAAGTGTAGGAAACAGCGCCGGAAGGTATCATGGTAAACGATTGTCCTGTACAAATGCTTCCGCTATTTACGGTAATGGTTGGATTCGCAAACACGGTTATACTTACCGGAGCTCTATTAATGCTATTGGTACAAGTATATGCTTCGGCGTAATAAGTATAAGTTCCGGTTGTTAAATTTGGAGTTGTAAATACAGTGCCTGTTCCAAGTATGGTGGTTGAAGTTGGTGTTGCATACCAATTAACGCTGCCGGTAATGATTGGCTGTGCCATAATTGTTGCTGATTGTCCACTGCAAACCGTTAGATTCGAAACTGGAGTAACATTAGTTGGAGTAGGCGGAGCGACAATATTATTTACTTTCCACATGTCATTTAAAAATCCTGTACCTCCGCTACCCGGAAATCCTTGTCCACTAAACAACCAAAGGTTTCCGCAATAATCTGCCCAACCGGTAGCATAAGCTCTTCCTCCTGAAATATTAGCCGGCGCAGGTACAAATAATGTTCCGTATGTGCCATTTTGATTAATGATTTGACTTCCTTTAGCCCAGGTCCAATTGTTAGTAGTCATATCAAAAGTCCAAAAGTCATGTAGCATACCAGTACCGCCACTAGCAGGATAACCAAATCCTCCTAACATCCAAACTAATCCGGAAGGATCTATCCATGATATAGGTCTTCTTCTTCCGCCAGGATTATTTGTTGCACTTGATACGCCTATAGTTCCGTAATTTCCATTCTGATTAATTAAATTACTTCCTTTCATCCATGTCCATTCGAGCGTGCTTGGATTAAATCGCCATACATCATCTAATAATCCGGTTCCTCCACTTGCGGGGTAACCAAATCCGGCGTAGGTCCAAAAGTTTCCTGAAAAATCTTTCCATGCATTTCCTACGTGTCTTCCACCGGGTGTATTTAACGGCCCGGGGGTGCCTTGCGTACCGTAAGTTCCATTTTGATTAAAAGAATTACTTCCCTTCATCCAGGTCCATTGATTTAATGAAACATCATATTTCCAAACATCATTCAAAAAACCACTTCCACTTAGTGCAAACCCTGTTGCACCAAAGGTCCACAAGTTACCATTGTTGTCTGTCCAACCTGCGCCTCCCCATCTTCCTCCGGGGTTATTAATAGCAGCACCAACACCCATGGTTCCATAAATCCCATTTTGATCAATCAAATTTGTTCCTTTCATCCAAGTCCATTCGTTAGTTGAAATATTATATTTCCAAAGATCATTCAAGTGTCCTATTGCTCCAGAGCTTGGCCAACCAAAACCTCCAAACATCCAAAGATTTCCTGAAGCATCCACCCAGGTTACTGCATCGGCTCGTGCACCCGGATTATTAGCCGGTGCGGCAACTCCTTGCGTTCCATAAGTACCATATTGATCAATGCTATTCGGACCCTTAATCCAAGTCCATTCATTCGTTGATGAATTAAATCTCCATAAATCACTTAAACGTCCAACACCTCCTGATGCACCGTAACCATATCCTCCAAAAATCCAAAAATTACCGGATAAATCTTTCCAATATTGTGCATTTTCTCTACCGCCCGGATTATTAGCAAGCGCAGGTACACCTTGGGTTCCATACACCCCTAATTGATTAATTCCGTTAACACCTTTTACCCATTCCCATTCACCTTGTTGGGCCATTAAAAAATTTGTGAGTAAGAAAATAAATAAGAGTATTTTAGTTCTCATAAGTATACTTTTTAATAAAGAAACAAAAAAAAACTTTAATACAAATTCTTGTTGCAATAATTTTTTCAAATGTTAGTTACTTATCATCTTACAAATGCGTATTTCAAGTAAATTTAAGCCTGAGATGAAGAAAGAGAAGGATATTGCCACATTAAGTCCCAAGGAATATATTATTATTAAAGGAGCACGCATGCATAACTTAAAAAGTTTGGATGTGGCCATTCCAAGAAATAAAATGATTGTGATTACCGGACTATCAGGATCGGGGAAATCCTCATTGGCTTTTGATACCTTATATGCCGAAGGACAGCGCAGATATGTGGAAAGTCTTTCTGCTTATGCCCGTCAGTTTTTGGGTAGATTAGAAAAACCGCAAGTAGATTATATTAAAGGAATTTCTCCGGCTATTGCTATCGAACAAAAGGTAATTTCTCGAAATCCCAGAAGTACTGTGGGCACAGTAACCGAAATTTACGATTATTTGAAATTGTTGTTTGCCAGAATCGGAAAAACATTTTCACCGGTGAGTAATAAGCAAGTGAAACGCCATAATATTTCTGATGTGGTTGATTATGTTTCCGAAGTTGAAAATGGAAAAACAATTTTAATTTTAAGTACAATAGCCGACAGAAAAGAGAAAAACTTGGCTAAACTTTTGCAAATATTAATTCATCAGGGATTTTCAAGAATGGTGGTGAATGGTGAAATCTGTAAAATTCAAGATATTGATTCTAAAAAAATTAAAAAAGACGCAGAAGTTTATTTACTAATTGATAGAATAATCAGTAACCCATCTGATGAAGATACCCGTAATAGAGTTGCGGATAGTGTGCAAACAGCTTTTTATGAGGGGAACGGAGCCTGTTTTGTGTGGATACAAAGGGGGGAGGGATTATTTGATAAAACAAATTTCAATAACCGATTTGAGTTGGATGGATTAACTTTTACAGAGCCGGATGTGAATTTTTTCACCTTTAATAATCCCGTGGGTGCTTGTAAAAAATGTGAAGGGTTTGGAAGTATTATTGGTGTTGATCCGGATTTAGTGATTCCTAATAAAAGCTTATCGGTTTTTGATAATGCGGTTGCGTGCTGGAATGGCGAAACCATGAGTTGGTATAAAAAAAAACTCATTAAAAATGCACATAAATTTAATTTTCCGGTACATAAACCTATTGTAGATTTATCTAAGCAACAATATCAATTATTATGGGAAGGCAACGAGCATTTTGAAGGTATCCATGATTTTTTCAGGATGTTGGAAAAAGAAACCTACAAAATTCAATATCGGGTAATGCTGGCCAGATACCGAGGTAAAACAAATTGTCCGGATTGCCGGGGAACTCGTTTGCGTAAGGATGCAAACTATGTGAAGATAGGGGAGGCTTGTATAAGCGATTTAGTTTTAATGCCGGTGAAAGATTTGTTGCAGTTTTTCAATACACTAAAGTTGGATAAACAAGATGAGCAGATTGCCAAAAGGTTATTAATTGAAATTAAAAACCGCTTACAATATTTAAGCGATGTGGGTTTGGAATATTTGACGCTAAATAGAGTTTCGGGGACTTTAAGTGGCGGTGAAAGTCAGCGAATCAATTTAGCCACGCAACTTGGTAGCACCTTAGTGGGGAGTTTATATATTTTGGATGAACCCAGCATAGGTTTACATCCGCGCGATACCGCTCGATTATTAAAAGTATTAAAATCATTAAAAGCACAAGGTAACACGGTAATTATTGTGGAACACGATGAGGAAGTGATGAGAAATGCCGATCAATTGATTGATATTGGTCCGGAAGCGGGTAGTGGTGGAGGAACCTTAGTTTTTCAAGGTGATCATAACGAATTATTGGCAGATAAATTAAGTTATACGGCTGCCTATTTAACCGGAAAAATAAAAATTGAGCTTCCATTTAAAAGAAGAAAATGGAAAGAGTTTATAGAAATAAAAAGTTTAAAAGAAAATAATTTAAAAAATGTGAGTGTTAAATTTCCTATAGGCGTGATGTGTTGTGTAACCGGGGTAAGCGGTTCAGGAAAATCAACTTTGGTAAAAAAAGGATTGATTAATTACTTGCAAAAGTATTTAGACGGCTATTATGAAAATGTGAAGTTTGATTTTTTATTAGGAGGAAATTTAAATCATATCAAGGCCTTGGAATTTGTTGATCAAAATCCAATCGGAAAATCTTCAAGAAGTAATCCGGTAACTTACGTTAAAGTGTATGATGATATCCGGAATTTATTTGCCGATCAGCCTTTAGCCAAGGCCCGTAATTTTAAGCCCGGATTCTTTTCCTTTAATGTAGAAGGTGGACGATGCGAGGCTTGTCAAGGCGAAGGAGTAACCACAGTTGAAATGCAGTTTATGGCCGATTTATTATTGACCTGTGAATCCTGCGAGGGTAAAAGATTTAAAGATGATACTTTAGAAGTGAAATACAGAGACAAACATATTGCGGACGTTCTGGATTTAACGGTTGATGATGCCGTGCAGTTTTTTGGAGAAGAAAAATTGAACAGAACGGCAAATAAAATTGTAGAGAAATTACATGCCCTTCAGGCCGTTGGTTTAGGGTATGTAAAACTCGGACAAAGCAGCAGTACTTTAAGCGGTGGAGAGGCGCAGCGTATTAAATTGGCCAGTTTTTTATTAATGATAAATAACGATACGCCAACTATGTTCGTATTTGATGAACCAACAACCGGTTTACATTTTCATGATGTGGCCAAATTACTTCGGTCGTTTGAAGAGTTATTAAAACGCGGCCATTCCTTAGTTATCATAGAACATAATTTGGATGTGATTAAGTGTGCCGACTGGATCATTGATTTGGGGCCGGAGGGTGGAGAAGAGGGCGGTAATATAGTATTTGAAGGCACGCCTGAAGATTTAGTGAAAGAGAAAAATAGTTTTACAGGGAAATACCTCAAAGAAAAGTTGAATTGAAATAAATTATTAATGATATTCATTAAATATTTTCCAACCCAAGGCATAAGCTTTTTCTAATTCTTCCCTATTTAAATTCAAACCAATTTTTTCAGCTTCAGCAAATTTCACCAATTTCTGCGTAGAAATATTGCCTGTTAATTCATCTTTGGCCATTGGGCAACCGCCAAAACCATGAATGGCCACATCAAATTGAGTACATCCAGCCTGGTGAGCTGCTTTTATTTTTTCGGCAGCCGTTTCACGGGTTGAATGTAAATGGGCGCCAATTTTCACATTTCTTAAATCCGGAATCACAGAACTGAATAATTCTTTAATATTCTCTGGAGTTGAAGTTCCAATGGTATCTGCTAAAGAAATATTTTTAATCCCTATTTTTTCTAAACGGCGAGACCAATCGATAACTAAGTCTGTAGAATATGGATCATTGTATGGATTTCCAAATGCCATGGAGATGTATACCACTAATTCTTTTTTGTGTTTTCGGCATAAACGATGAATTTCTTCTACCCGTTTTACAGATTCTTCAATAGAAGAATTGGTGTTTCTTTGCTGAAATGTTTCAGAAATAGAAAAAGGAAATCCCAGGTAAGAGATTTCTTCAAAGTCGCAGGCATCTTCGGCTCCTCTTTTATTGGCTACTATGGCTAATAATTTTGAATTTCCCGCTGAAAGATCAATTCCGTTTAAAACATCGGCAGTATCCTGCATTTGAGGAATGCTTTTTGGAGAAACAAAACTGCCGAAATCTATCGTATCAAATCCAACTTTTAATAATTGAGTGATATATTCAATTTTTAATTCCGTAGGAATTTGTTGTTTAATTCCCTGCATTGCATCTCTTGGACATTCTGTAATTTTCAACATGGCAATTTTTTTTTAAATTTTATTTCAAGTCGACTTCTAAAAGTTTATCATTTATTTCTTTCACCAATTTTGGTCCGTGATAAATAAACCCGGTATAAAGTTGAATTAAATCAGCACCGGCTTCCAGTTTTTCTAATGCATCCTCAACCGAATGAATGCCTCCAACTCCTATAACCGGAAAAGTAGGATTGCTTTTTTGTTTCAGATATTTAATTACTTCGGTACTGCGTTTGGTTAATGGTTTACCACTTAAACCTCCTGCCCCAAATTCTTGAATTTCTTTTTGGGTATAATCTAATCCATCTCTGGAAATGGTGGTATTGGTGGCAATTACTCCATCGATAGCAGTTTCTTTTACTATTTCAATAATGTCATCTAATTGGGTATTCGTTAAATCCGGAGCAATTTTTAATAAAAGGGGTTTTGATTTTACTTTGGATTTATTTAATTCGGATACTGATTTAAGCAAAGCTTTAAGTGGCTCTTTTTCTTGTAAATCTCTGAGGTTTGGTGTGTTAGGTGAAGAGACATTTACAACAAAATAGTCCACATAAGGATATAAATCTTCAAAACATTTTAAATAATCATCCACTGCTTTTTCGTTGGGAGTAACTTTATTTTTACCAATATTGCCCCCAATAATGAGTTTATTATTTTTGCGTTTAGCAAGTCGCATTGCTGCAGATTGCGAGCCTTGATTATTGAAACCCATTCGGTTGATAAGGGCTTCATTTTTGATTAATCTGAATAATCTCGGCTTATCATTTCCGGGTTGGGCAAGCGGGGTTAATGTTCCTACCTCAATAAAACCAAATCCCATATCACCCAATTGTTCAAACGCAATAGCGTCTTTATCCAATCCGGCTGCGAGCCCTACTTTAGAGTAAAAGGACAATCCAAAAAGCTTAGAAACCACTTTTTCTTGTTTATTCCCATACATTGTTCTCGTAATTGCAGAAAATCCGGGTAAAAATTTGCTTATTTTAAGCAATGAAAAAGTGAGATGGTGAGCTTTTTCAGGGTTTAAACGGAAAAGTAGGGGTTTTAGCAGCGAATACATGGTAGCCAAAATTAACTTTTTAAGCCCGAATTATACGCTGAAAACCCTTAAATGTCGAAAATTTAGAGATTTTTTTAATATTTAAGTATAATATCAAAAAATCATTAATTTTGCCCTCAAATCAAACCCAAAATAAAAAACTAAAATGAAAAAAGTATTATCAATTGTAACAGTTGCTGCTTTATCAGCAATGTTTGTTGCCTGTGGTCCATCAAAAGAAGAAATTGAGGCTCGCGAAAAAGCAAAGCAAGATTCTATTGCTGCTGTTGAAAAAGCAAAGCAAGATTCTATTGCTGCTGTTGAAGCTGAAAATGCAAGATTAGCTGAAGAAGCTGCTGCTGCTGAAAAAGCTAAAGCTGATTCAACTCGTGTTGCTGATTCAATGGCTAACTTAAAAGGTGGCAAGAAGAAATAATTAAATTTATTTTAATTAAGGAAACCCCGACAATTATTGTTGGGGTTTTTTGTTGGGCAAACTTTGTATATGCTCATAGAGGGCCAACACAGCTTCCACATCGGTTTCGCAATACGAGAGGATGTCTTGTTTGAGTATTTCTTTCTCTATTGGATTTGAAGAAGCGCGTAAATTTTCGAAGTAATTCATAGCTTCCAATCCGCTTTTAATCCCCTTAAATTCTATTTGCGGAGTTAAAACACTTGCAATTGATTTTAAGGTGAAACTGTTTTGAAATTGATAATTGTAAATGGCTAGTTTTTTAAATAGATTACTTATATCAATTAATTTTTCTCCCACCATTTTTAGTTCAGCTTTTAAATCGGGAAAAAGAAGAGCAAGTTGGTGAATGCATTGTTCTTCCATTGATTTATCATATACCAATAAAGATTGATAGGCTTCCGTTTTTTTAATAAGTTCAATCGCGAAAGATTTTCTTTCATCCTGTTGGTGCTCGGTAAAATATTCCAGTTTATTTTTACCATCAAATAAACAAAATAAAAATGGAATTTGTTGGAAGGGTTTGGTGTTATTTAAAACCGGAATTGCCGGAGTCCAAATTTCTAAATCTATTGCAGCCACCGGTTTTTCTATTCTTTCACAAAACGATTCAACTTCATTTTTTTTAATAATGGTATCTTTTTCAATAAAGGATTTCTGGATGATTTGAATTTGTTCCTGATTTAAGAGATTAGCAGGAATATCTTCAATTCTTTTAATATTGCTGTAAAAAAGTTCAAATAGTTTTTCCTTAGTTAATAATGGAAATTGAAAAAATATTGGAATTTTGGATTGTATTTTTCCAACAATACCCATAAAAATCGCAGGTATAGGGTTTAAAACAATGTTCGCCTATATTGATTTGTGGTATATCCGGGCATTCTAAAACTTCATTGGCAGCATTAATTCTAGCCTGAAAATATTCCGAATTGGCCAGCGCTTCTTTTAAAATACTTCTTTTCTTAAATAATTTTTTTAAATCAATTTGTTCTTCATTTTTAATATAATCACCATTTAAGGTAACCAGAAAAAAATCTTTTAAATGATCAATAGAATTGTTCAGAACGTAATGTTGTAAACAGGCATCGAGCAAATAAACCTCCGTTACTTTTAATGAACTTTTTATTTCGTAAGCATTCCAGCCCCCATTTTCCCAGGTTAAGATATCAACCATTATTAGCACACCGTTATAAACAAAAGTGGCTTCATAAATGGTTTTTTTCTCCGCAATCAAATTAGTAGTTAATAGAGCAGCTTCTTCTAAATTTTTAGATTCCTCACTAACATCAATGCCATTAGGAAAAAGTTCTTTTGATAATGAGCCAATTAAATGACCTCTTTTAAAGGTTAGGTTTTTATCAATAGAGAATTTATCTTTTAATTGGGGAAAGTGCTTATTCAGAAAGAATGCTTTTTTGCATTGCTCAAATTTGAGATATGAACTTTTGCTAATCGAATATTTGGACATTCTAATCGAATATTTGGACATTTTAATCTATTTAACAAATTACGAATTTAAATTTTCATTATATTTACTTGTTAACAATAATATAATGTCAATTAAAAAACTTAGCATTTTCATTATTCTATTTTTCACAATCACAAAAGCTAGCGTGGCTTCAAATGATTCGTTAAAGATAGTTTTTTCAGTTGACGTGAATATTAAAGATGTTACTCAGTTGAAAGAATTATTGAATGCTGACAATGCAGTTTCCATAAAGGCTTTTTGTGATAGGCAACATTCCTTTTTAATTTATGTAAACGCTACAGCATATAATTCTAAGGAATTATTTATTACTAATTTAATCAAGATTGCGAATCCTCAATATCAAATAAAACTTTTAAACGAAAGTGTAAAACTCTTCGCTGAAAAATGTGAAGCCTTTGATTCGGTAGAAGCGGAGAGAGTAAAATACATCCATCTTAACGAATAAACTATTTAAAGTGAAATTAAAGATTTTCATAGCACTTTCATTATTTTGTATTCTAAAAGGATTTGGACAATTTTCTTATAGTTTTCAAGCTTTATCGGGGGCCTTTACGCCGAATGCAGGACCAACAGTTGTGCATAGCAGTGGAGTTGACGACGCGTTATCAGCAGCAATTAATATTGGCTTTACTTTTAATTATGCTTGCGTAAATTATACCCAATTTAAAGTAAGTACAAATGGTGTTATGTTTTTAGGAGCAGGTGCAGTTGGTTCTAACCTTACCAATAATTTAAATACAAGTTCTGATCGGCCAGCTATAGCACCATTATGGGATGATTTGGCCACAGGTACAGGTGGCTCGGTTAATTACAGGTTAACCGGAGCTGCTCCTAATCGAATACTTACAGTTGAATGGTTGAATATGGAATGGAGTTATTCCGCATCAAATCCGGTGATTTCCTTTCAAGTAAAATTGTATGAAACCAGTAACAGAATTGATTTTGTGTACAGGCAAGAAGCGGCCGCTGTGGTTGTAAACGGAGCATCAATTGGACTTGGTCATACAACCAGTGGAGTATTTTATTCTTTAGACGGAACAGGAGCTTCACCAAATGCTGTGTTCGGTTCAGAAACTACCAATTTATCTACCAAACCTGCCACTAATCAAATTTACCGATGGGATTTGCAATCTTGTACTGCACCGGTACCTTCTGGCACAGCCATTGCCACTCCTAATTCCAGTTGTGTGGCATTTGTTACCTCGTTGAATGTTTCAGGTAGCACCAATGGTTGTGGCGCAACTTATCAATGGCAGAGTGCCCCTGCGCTAGCCGGCCCATATTCAAATATAGGTGGGGCAACAGGAGCAACACACAATGCGAATGTTAGCACAACCACTTACTTTCGCAGAATAACCACTTGTGGAGCTTCAACTGCAACAAGCAATGTGGCCTCTGCAACGGTTGGTTCGGTAACAATTCCATGTAGTTTATCTTCTTACGCCTCATCAACTGTCGCTTATAACTTCAATGCTTTTGTGGGAACAGTTTTGCCAACAACTGATGACGTATTGTTTTCAGCAGTAAGCCAGTTTGGCTTTCCTTTTTGTTTTAGTGGTCAACAATTTAGCGGTGGGTATGTTTCGTCTAATTCCACTTTTGTTTTTGATGCCGTTCCATGTTACCCAAATATTTTAGCCATGCCAGGGGGTGTAAGTGCAGCGCCTGGAATTGGAACGGGTTGGTCTATTGCCACCGCTGCACCAACTCCCTCATCAACAACACCACGTAATGCTATTTTAGGCCCTTGGCATGATATTAATCCCGGTACAGGTGGCACCATGAGAATGGCCACTTTGGGCGCTGCTCCTAACAGAAGTTTTGTAGTTTCATTTGAGAATATCCCCATGTTTTCTTGCACAACTTTGTCATTTACAGGACAAATAAAATTAATGGAAACTACAAATGCTATTCAGATTCATATCGGGAATAAACCTCTTTGCTCTGGCTGGAATTCGGGACAGGCTATTATGGGTTTACATAGTTATGACGGAAATACATATATTCCTCCTGTAAATATGGTGGCTCATAATGCACCTACACAATGGACTATGGTTAACACAGCTTATTCGTTCACTTCTTCTTGTCCTTCTCAAAGTATATGTGGTGTTATTTTACCAAATGAGTTTAAAAACTTGTACGGTCAACAAGTAGATGGCATCAATAAGTTATGGTGGGAAACGAACGAAGACAATAACACTAAAGAATATATTGTTGAGCGAAGCGACGATGCAATAGCTTTCAATCAAATTCACATTGAGTCATCAGGTAAAGGAGAAAAATATCTTTATAATGATAATACCTTCAAGCGTGGGGGTGTTAGTTATTACCGGGTTACTGCAGTAGCCTTAAATGGTAAAACAAGTACAACCTCTATTTATGCAATTTACAGCACAGAAGATCCGGTTTTAGTCGGTCGCATTTATCCTAATCCATCTTTCGATCAAATATATATTGATGTTACCGGTAGAGGTGCTATTTCTAATTGCAAGTTTAATATGTATGACCAATTGGGTCGTAAAGTAATTTCAATGGATTATAATATTGAATTTGGAAAAAATACCATTGAAATGGATATTCAGGAACTGAATAAAGGTATCTATATATTGGAAATAATTGCCGATGAAAAAACGGTCATTTCTAAACAGAAGTTTTCCCGTTATTAATACAAATCACATTTTTAAAATAGGAAAGGAGAATATTTCTCCTTTTTTTATTTCTTTTCCTTAAATTAGTTACCTAATTTTTTAAATATGTCAACTACTCCCGAAGGCCGTCAGATTATTTTCAGCATGGTGAATGTATCCAAAATTCATCCACCGCAAAAGCAAGTATTAAAAGATATTTATATTTCCTTTTATTATGGAGCCAAGATTGGTGTTTTAGGTTTAAATGGTTCCGGTAAATCTACCTTATTACGAATTATGGCCGGAATAGATAAGGATTATATTGGTGAGATTCATCAAAGTCCCGGTTATTCTATTGGTCTTTTAGAACAAGAGCCACAATTGGATGATAACAAAACCGTAATTGAAGTGGTGCGTGAAGGAGCGCAAAAACACGTGGATATATTAAATGAGTTTGAGGAAGTAAATAATAAGTTTGGTGATGAAGAGGTGATGAATGATCCGGATAAAATGGAGAAGTTAATTAATCGTCAGGCCCAATTGCAGGAATTAATAGACCAATTTGATTTATGGAATTTAGACAATAGATTAGAAAGAGCGATGGACGCATTACGCTGTCCGGAAAGTGATACTTCTATTAAAATATTATCCGGAGGTGAACGACGACGTGTTGCACTTTGCCGTTTACTTTTACAAGAGCCGGATATTTTGTTATTAGATGAGCCCACCAATCACTTAGACGCCGAGAGTGTAGATTGGTTAGAGCAACATTTAAAACAATATAAAGGAACAGTAATAGCAGTAACCCACGATAGGTATTTTTTGGATAATGTGGCCGGTTGGATTTTAGAACTAGACAGAGGAGAAGGTATTCCATGGAAAGGGAATTACAGTTCATGGTTGGAACAAAAAGGTGAAAGATTAAAACAAGAAGAAAAAACTGAAAGTAAAAGACAGAAGACTTTAAAAAGAGAGTTAGAGTGGGTTAGAGCCGGCGTAAAAGGCAGAAACGTGAAACAAAAAGCACGTTTAGGTAATTATGAGAAAATGTTAAATGAGGATGTAAAATCGAAAGAAGAAAAACTGGAAATATTTATTCCTAACGGTCCGCGATTAGGTAATGAAGTAATTGAAGCTATTGACGTAAGTAAAGCTTTTGGAGATAGATTATTATACGAACATTTAAATTTCAAACTTCCTCCGGCGGGAATTGTAGGTATTATTGGTCCAAACGGCGCTGGTAAAACTACTTTATTCAGAATGATTATGAAGCAGGAAACGCCTACCAGTGGAGAATTTAAAGTTGGGCCTACCGTTAAAATCAGTTACGTAGATCAATCGCATAAAGATATTGATCCAAATAAAACCGTGTTTGATGTGATTAGTGGTGGATTAGAAAATTTATTATTTGAAGATCGTTCTATCAATTCTCGTTCTTATATTTCAAGATTTAATTTTAATGGAAGTGATCAAGGTAAAAAATGTGGCGTACTTTCCGGGGGTGAAAGAAATAGATTGCATTTAGCCATTGCATTAAAAGAAGGCGGAAATGTATTGCTATTGGATGAACCCACCAATGATTTAGATGTAAATACCCTACGAGCCTTAGAAGAAGGTTTAGAAAGTTTTGCGGGTTGTGCCGTAATCATTTCTCACGACCGTTGGTTTTTAGACAGGGTGTGTACGCATATTTTAGCTTTTGAAGGTGATAGTAGCGTGGTTTATTTTGAAGGAGGTTATTCAGAATATGAAGAGAACAGAAAGAAAAGAATGGGGAATACCGAACCTAAAAGATTACGATATAAAAAATTATCAGTTTAGTTAAAATACAGACTGATCAATAATAGGCTCGTACGATTCAATCAACACATCATCAATATTAATGGGTGATTTACCTTTGTTTTCGATTGTAAAATAAAATCTATCGCGTGTGCTCCTTAAATCTTCCGGAGTAAGATATGTGAATTCAATACGATTCCAACAATTAATTTTTAAAGTTGTAAAATTAAATTTAGGTCTTGTTAATTTAAAAATGTATTTATTGTGAGACATATGTAGAGCAATGCTAATATCGTTTTCCATTGGTATTTCCTGTAAGAATACCCATAAAGATGCTTTTATCCAAGTATATTTTTTTTGAGTTAAATTTTCCAACGATTCCTGTAGTGAAAATTTCTGTAAGCTTCCGCTTTTCAGTATTAATGAACTTTTCC
The DNA here is from genome assembly GCA_016715905.1 of Sphingobacteriaceae bacterium. NCBI lineage: Bacteria > Pseudomonadati > Bacteroidota > Sphingobacteriia > Sphingobacteriales > Sphingobacteriaceae > Sphingobacteriaceae bacterium. Next base: position 405,405 of record JADJXI010000004.1, read on the forward strand.
CACTATGTTTAATGTCAGTACTTAAATCCTTAAGTGAAATTTGATCTCTACTTGTTTCAAAATTCTGAATTCTAAAATTAGCCAATGAGTGAATCAGGGAATCATTTTTTGTAAAAATTTCTTCATATGAATTTATTTTACCTCTTAATAATAATTTATTTTGTTCTTCGTTTGGTGGTGAAATCTGTAAAAAGGTTGAAAAATAGTAAGCACGAGACATATTTGATTCATGTAAAATGCCCTGATAAATTTGCCAGGATTGAAAACAGTTTAAAGTTGTGAATAAACCAACGAGAATTAAAAAAATTAATTTCATTTTTGATGTTATAAAGTATTGTACACTTAATGCTAAAGGAATTGATAATGCAACATAAGTGGGTATTAATGCTCTGTTTCCAAAACAACTGCCAAACCACCAACATGACCAGCTTGCGACAATGTAAAAGCTTAAAAAACAATAAATCAGTATTGATAAAAAGATTTCTTTTTTCACTTTCCATAAAAAGTGAAAACCCATAAAAGCGAAAATCAGAATGGGCGTATAAATAAATAGTCCTTTTCGAAAACTAAATAATATTTCCGAAAAATGAGGGTGTAATAATTCGAGTCCCTCTCCCGGGTTGCTCGCTCCATAAGGATTAATAAAAAAACTACCGGAAGAGTATTTCCAATAAAGGAGTTGGATTGAATTTACTGCAATTAATATTATTGCAAATAGGATGATTTGATTTTTAAATTGCTTAAGTAGTTTTATTTTTTCGAAAAAACTCGACTTATTAAAAATATTAAAACTTATTGGAATTAATAAAGCTACAACTTCTGATGCCCTGCTAATCATGGCAAGGCCAATGAAAAGGGCCAGGAAGATTACATCCTTTAATTTATTGTGTTTATGCCAAACAATTGTATAATAAAAAATTAAAGCATATAAGGTAAATAAAAAATTATGTGACATAGCTCCTTGCCCATGAATTCCGGCATGAAATAAATAATTTGTTCCAAGTGCAATTATGACCATAGTTATAGCCACGTATTTATCATCCACAAAAAACAATAAAACTTTTCTTAAAGTAAACAATCCAATAAGTGAATAAATTAAACATCCAATTAAAATGCAAATTTGATAGGGTTTTGAAAAACCGTCGGCAGGATAAGAAGTAAAAGGAGTTATAATATCGGCCAGAAAATAAAAGGGTAGATAGAATATTGATAACCCAATAGGGTAACGCATCACATAATTTCCGTTTTCATATTGAATAGCCTGATAAAATGTTTCGCTCGCATGATATTTTTGTAATATTAAATCAATTGTAGAGATGTTTTGAATTGTTAAATCATGATATTTAAAGGTTAATGGTAAATACATATAATACCCGAAAACATCATAAACAAATACATTTTTAGGAGGCCAACTTAAGATAAGAATAGTTAGGATTAATCCTATAATGAAAACAAGTTATCTTAGAAATAGGGTTCATTAATTTGTTACATGATAAATTACCGTTTAATTGTGTTAGCGCTTCCTGATTAAAAGAATCAAATAAACTTACACTTCCGGCTTGCAAAAGCACACATTCTGAGTAAAATTAAACCGTGCTTAAAGCGAGAAATATTGGTAGATCCATAAGTTCTTTCTCTGTATCGAATGGGCACTTCAACAATTTTAAGATTAAGTTTATGTGCTCCAAACAATAAATCAAAATCGCCAAAAGGATCAAACTCTCCAAAATATTTTCTGTTTTTGGTGAGTTTGATGTAATCTTCTCTAAACATCACTTTTGTACCACATAAAGTGTCTTTAAAACGTTGTTCCAATAACCAAGTAAAAGCCCAACTGAAAAAATGATTCCCCAAATAATTTAAAAAACGCATAGCTTCTTTATCCATTGGATAAACTAATCGTGTTCCATTAATAAAATCGCCTTTTCCGCTGGCAATTGCATTATAAAATTTGGGAATATCTTCAGGAGGGACGGTTAAATCGGCATCTAGGATCATTAATATATCGCCGGTTGCTATTTTGTAACCTTCGCGCACCGCATCTGCTTTTCCTTTTCCTTTTTGTTGTCCAATTTTTATATCATGCGTAGCAGCATACTTTTTTTGAATCTCCTGAATTTTTTCCCAGGTGTCATCAGTGCTGTTTCCTTCAATAAAAATAATTTCAACGTGTTTACCAAACTTGGGTAAACGAGTGATCGCATTTTCAATATTGCCGCTTTCGTTTCTTGCCGGAATTACCACGGTGGTACTGTATTTCTCCGAATAAAATTCCTCGTGCACTTCCGGTAATGGCTTTGCGAAACTATAAATATTCAGACTAAAAAATCTGAAAAACGGAAACTTAGCCAAATATCGATTAAAAATAAAAGATAATACCGGAAAGTAAAATGGAAAAATTAATCGTTTGGTATTGCGATAAACATCAAAGCCGGATATAAATAACAAATTATTTATATCTCTTGTGCTTAACCAATTTTGAGTTGGAGTTTTGGTTTTTATTCCGATTAATTCTGAGAATTTAATCATTGGTTCCCAAAATGAATTATAAAATTGCACAATAACTTTTGTATTCGGATGACAACATTTTTTTACCTCTTCCAAAACGTGTTGAATATCATCTATAAATCCAATCAGGTTGCTTATTATTATTAAGTCGTATTTATCATCCAATTGAATATTATTGGCATCCATCACCAAAAATTCAATCCCTTTATCTCCGTTTTTTTCTTTGGCCCATTGAATGTATTCTTCACTAAAATCAATACCTGTTTTTTTAGAACCGCTAATTTCTGCTAACAAATCTCCACTGCCACAACCAATCTCCAACACCTTACTGTCTTCGTGTGAGAAGTATTTTGCGTAATTACTTATTTCATTCCAATAATAAGCACTAAAAAGCCTGTTTTTTCTTTTTTGGGCTAGTGTATTAAAATATGTTTTTTTATCTGTACTCAAAATTAATTTCGTGTTGCAAAAATATTATAATACAATTCTTCTTGGTGTGTGTCCATTTCCTTCACCTTTTTTAAGTCCAATTTTATTAATTGTTCTTTTTCCAATAAATAACAATTAAAATTTAAGGAGGTAAGATACTCAAAATATTCAGTAGCCGAACTGCCGGTTAATTTTAAACCATAGGGCCAAAATTCGCTTAGAATTTTTATGGATTCATTTTCTTTTAAAATTCTTTCCATTCCTCTTACTGCACTCATTTCAAATCCCTGAATATCCATTTTGATAAAATGCACTTGCCCTAAGTTTTTAAAATAATCATCTGCGTTAACGGCATCAATTTCAATTTCGGCCTCGTAAACTTCTGGTTTATAAGTACGATGATCTACATTTAAAGTTTTTGAAGTGTAAATTTTTATGCGTTCGGTTTTTGGACCAATGGCTTTATTATTTAAAATAACGTTATGGAGTTTACCGCACAATTGAACCAGTCTTTTGTAATTTACCGGATCAGGTTCAAAAGCATGAACTTTACCTTTTGATCCTACTAAATTTGATAAAATGCGAGTGTAGTAGCCAATGTTAGCGCCAATGTCCATTATTACATCGCCCGGCTTTATGTTTTTCTTGATCAAGGCAATTTCATATTTATCTTGCTTATTTTTAAAAGCAATATACATGGGTTTGTACAATCGATACGCTTTTTTGAAAAGAAAATTTCCGAGTTTAATATTAAATGACATGGTTCTTATTTATCGTAATCAAATTCGTAAAGCGCACATTCTTCAAATGCTCCTTCGGTATGAACCAGCTTTAATTTCTGTGGATATTTTTGTGCGATAGGAGCAAGGATGTTGTGAATGGTATTGATAAAACCGTTTGAAGGATCGTTAGGGTTTAATCTTAATGTTGGTAACATGATGTGTGTTACTTTATTTTGTTTGAAGAATGTTAATGCACTGTCCGGGTGAGATTGTTCTGTGGTTGGATCTTTTTTAATTACACTATATACGGGGAAAAACTTTTTGCCTTTACCATAAACAAAACTCATAGGTGCTTTTCTGCTGGCAACCAAAGTTTCTTTGGATAAACTATCGGCACACCATTCACTACACTTCAAAAAATTAATCCAGTCGGGTGTATAACCAAAATAAGTATCACCTTTTAAATTTTTTTGTACGATGGGTAGATTTTTTAAGCCTCTTTTGAATGAAGATACGTTTACAGAAACAATAATTGTTATACCAATAACAGCATATAAAGTTTGACCTATACCGGGTTTATTTGTAAAGTGATAAAACGCATATAGCATTGCAGTTAACAGCATGGGCATGGTTACCAAAATTATTCTGGCCTGATCCCAACGAGCAGCCAAAATAATAAAAGAAAGAGAGGCTTGTGCGAGAGAGAATAAAACAAAAAAAGCCACATGCTTTTTTTTATGTTTGATAATAAACCACAGACCAATTAATATAATGACGATGGAAATAAACGTTACGAAACCATATTCTTCCATCACTGTTTTTTCACTTATATAATTTTCATCTCTTATTCCCAATAACTGATAAAATCGTTTTCCAATATAAAGGTTACTGTTGTCAATAAAACGTTGAATGAATCCGGATAAATCTTCATTTCCTAACGATCTGTTATAAGGATCTTTCTGAAGTAGAATTTTACTTTGATCCTGAAATTGACTTTGCCCATGCCAGATGGTACGTACAATTACTTCATACAAACCTTTGATAATTCCATAAGACAGAAGTGAAAATCCTAAAGCTTTCCAATTTCTTTCCGCAGCAAAAAATAGTATCACAACAGGAATGGCTACTATGGCCGCACTTTTACAGGTAGATAGTAAAAACATGCTTAAACCAAATAACAACCATTTTTTTAGTTGTACTTTAAATTGTACGCCATTTTGCGATACGGTTTCAATTAAATCACCGGAAAAGTAGAAAAACAGACCCTGAAGAAAAAAGTAAAAGGCTTCTGTAAAAGTCATGCTGGCATAATACATGATTAAATGATTTACCGCTTGAAATACAACTACGGGAATAAAAACTACGCCAGGCACACGTTTATATAATGCCTTAAATAGAAATGTTAATCCCAATAGGGTAAACACAACCGAAAAAAGTTTAAACAAAACTAATTTGAAACCAAACAGTTTAACAAGCAGGCCAAGAAATAGGGGATAAAGCGGTGCATTTTGGGTATAGAAATAATCAGGATATTCGTTTACAAAACGCCAACCGCCTTCAAGATAGAGCGCGTCATCATGTGCCTCACTGATTCGGGCGTTGAAAGAGATTAAACATAAAAATGCACTTAAAGCCAATAATAGCCAGAATAATTTTTTATTATTCCGCTCAAGCCATAGATCAACTTTGCCATATAAAGAAACAGTATTTTGCTTCGGAATTGGATTGGCTTTTTTAGTTTGATTCATTACCGCAAAAATAAGAAATTTGGCGGGAAGGGGAAATTATAATCGAATAAAAATTGAGCAGTTTAAACGCTTCAATTTAAGCATTTAGTCCCTGATTTTATCCAGTAAATTATTCATGAGTTTAATTTCCTGTTCTGATAAATTTATAAATAGTTCAATGGTTTCCTGATCTACAAAGTCCAACTTCTTTAGAATGTCTTGTCCTTTTTTGGTAAGTAGGATATTTATTTGTCGGCGGTCATTCGGGCATTCGGTTCTTTCGGCCCATTTTTTTTGAATAAGTTTATCGATAATTCTTGAAGAATCGCTCATTCTGTCGATACTTCTTTCTTTAATCAATTTAAGATTACACGGCTTGGGGTACTGACCTCGTAATATTCGAAGAACATTGTATTGTTGTGCAGTTATATCTAATTTTTTAAGGTGATGATGTAAATTATATCCTAAATAATTAACTGTATACATCAAATTAATAAACAATTTGTGTTGAGGGGATTTGAACTCCTCTTGTTTTATTTCATCTTCAATTTTCACAAGCTAAATAATGAGCTCTTATACTTGAATGGGTATAAGAGCTCAAATTTAATTAAACCTTTGCTTTATTCAATTCTATTTTAATGTCCAAATTCACCATTTCACTAACTACCACTCCTCCAGATTCTAAAACTGCATTCCAGTTTAAACCAAAGTCTTTTCTGTTTACTTCGCCTGTAACTTTAAAACCAAATTTAGTATTTCCGTAAGGATCCTTTACTGCTGCACTTGATCCAATAGCAAATAGTTTAACTCTTTTGGTTACCCCTTTCATAGTTAAATCACCTTCTAAATCATATGCTGTTTTTCCTTTCTTTGGATTTGGCTTCATAGAAGTGGCTACAAAAGTAATGTTAGGATATTTCTCTGCATCAAAAAAGTCAGCACTTTTTAAATGTCCGTCTCTTTTTTCATCATCTGTATTAATTGAATTTACGTTGGCAGAAAAATTAATTTTTGCATCAGTAAAATCGGTTTCTGATTTAGAAGCTACCGATCCTTCATATACTTTAATCTTTCCGTCAGTTTCAGTTACCATCATGTGCATAACCGAAAATCCCAATTTAGAGTGACTTGCATCTACATTCCAATTGGTTTGTGATTGTACTATTGCTGCAGTAAACAGCAATCCGCTTAAAATAATTTGTTTCATGTTTATTGTTTTTAAAATTTAATACAAATATATGTTACAACATATAATGTTATAACATATAAAATGGAAAAATTGTTAAAACTCCATTTCCCCTTCTTTTAAATCACCTAAAGTAAACTCCTCAATTCTAACTCTTTGTAAGCGTAAAACGTTATAACCTAAGGCCTTGCACATTTTGCGGATTTGTCTGTTTTTTCCTTCAGTTAATATTACTTTTATTTTTTGCAGGCCTATTATTTCACATCGGCAGGGTTTTGTGACATAATTCTTTATTGAAATGCCCGTTTCAAATTTTGCTTTAAAATTTTGATCAAGCTCTTGGTCTAATTCAACCAGATATTCTTTTTCTTTATTCGAATCCGGATTAGTAATGTTGCGAATAAACTCTCCATTATTACTTAGTAGTAATAGTCCTTCTGAATCTTTGTCCAGTCGACCGGCTATTGCTAAGTTTTCAAAATCTTTAAAAAATGAATGTATATTATCGTTCACCTTTAAATTTAAAGTGCTTTGGTAGCCCTTGGGCTTGTGAAAACGTATATATACATATTTGAATCCGCGTTGAATAATCTGATTCTCCACTTTTACTTCATCTGTTTCATTCACAAATACATTATCATTAATAATGTGTTTATTTATTTCCACCTTCTTTAAATCAATCAAAACTTGTGCTTGCTTATGGCTAATATATAAGGTATGTACCAGTAAAAATTTTATCTTGTTTCTATAACTCACAATTAATATAAAAATGTTTCATTCGTGCCTACAAATAAAGTAAATTTACCCTGATGAATGAGATAATTTCCATTTCACATATCAGTAAAGTTTACCAAATTGGTGAAGAAACTATTCATGCATTAAAAGACGTTTCGCTTAAAATTTTCAAGAATGAATATGTGGCCTTAATGGGACCTTCGGGCAGTGGAAAATCAACACTCATGAATATGCTGGGCTGTTTGGATAGTCCGAGTGGTGGGGAGTATATTTTAAATGGCATTTCAGCTGCTAAAATGAGCGATAATGAGTTGGCTGAAGTGCGGAATAAGGAGATTGGTTTTGTTTTTCAAACATTTAATCTATTACCCAGAGCCAGTACCTTAGATAATGTTGCCCTACCTTTATTATATTCCGGCTTTTCTAAAGCCGACCGAATTGCAAGAGCTAAAGAGGTATTAGATCAAGTAGGATTAAAAGACAGAATGAATCATAAACCCAATGAGCTGAGTGGGGGACAAAGACAAAGGGTTGCTATAGCCAGGGCATTAGTGAATAAACCCGCTATTATTTTAGCAGATGAGCCAACCGGTAATTTAGATAGTAAAACCTCCGTTGAGATTATGGGATTATTCGAAGAAATTCACAAAAACGGCAATACCATAATTTTGGTTACCCACGAGGAGGATATTGCTTTGCATGCCCATCGAATTGTGCGTTTAAAGGACGGATTAGTTGAAACTGATCAGAAAAATCCTACCATTACAACGTACAAAAAAAGAATAGAAGAAATTAATTAGCCATTAAACCTTTGTTTATTTCTGACGTCCAATAAAAAACGGAATGAAAACATTTAAAAACAATCTTATTTTATTAATAATACTTCTTTTTGGCTATACGTCTTGCGTAAAAAAGGAGTTAGAAGCTGATAATGAATTGGAATCTTCCTTAGATGTATTTTTAGCATCGGCCATTTCAAATGATATGGTAAATATAGCAGATGAAGCGGCCCGTACTTTTAGTATTGGTAGTTTTAAAACCAATGCGCAAAGTGGTTTATTAGCAAACTGCGCAACTTTAACATTTGATACACTAATTGCAAGTAATGTGGATACGATTACGGTTGATTTCGGTTCTTCAAATTGTATGGGTAATGATGGTCGCAATCGCAGAGGAAAAATTCAAATTCTTTTTAGCGGTAACTACAGAGATTCCTTAAATAAAATTACAGTAACGCCAATCAATTACTTTGTAAATGATAATGGGGTAAGTGGTGTTAAAACGATTACCAATTTGGGTCATAATTTCACAAAACATTTGATTTATGAAATAAAAGATAATTTAACAATTGTGAGAGCGGATGGAAAAGGAAATATAACACATTTTGCTATTCGTAATAGAGAGTGGTATAATGGTGAAAATACCTTAACTTGGGATGACGATGTATATTTAATATCGGGTAATGCAAATGGAGTTAGTTCAACCGGAAGAGAATATAGATCTAATATCACTAAGCTGTTAACTCGAAATATGGCACCAGGCTGCAGAAAGTACTTTACTGTCGGGGAAATTGGACTTACACCACTAGGAAAAGCTACAAGAACTATAAATTTCGGTAATGGTTTATGCGATAATGTCGCTATTGTTTCCGTTAATGGAAAAGAATACGAAATTACCCTGCCTTAACTCATTTTTTTATTCTGAATTTATAACTTAATTTTATTCCCATGCGCACATTGCTTTTTAGTTTGTGTTTATGGCCGGTACTAATAAACGCACAAATTGACTCTACAATTGCTATACCAATGGTTGAGATTCATTTCGGTGGTCATCTTCCCGGAGCTGATTTAAGTGAGCGCTTCGGCCCTAATTTAAATGCCGGCGGTTCGTTCATGTACAAGACAAAAAAAAATTATTTATTCGGTGTTGAATCCAATTATTTTTTTGGACGAAATGTAAAGGAAGATGTTTTGGTAAATATGAGAGGGTCGGGTGGATTTGTTATCGATAATGAAGGATATCCGGCAGATTTAAGAGTTACGGAAAGAGGAATAGGTATTCATTTAATTGCAGGGAAGGTATTCCATGTTTTATCTGCAAATCCTAATTCCGGATTAGTTTTTTCACTTGGTGCAGGTTACATGCAACACAAAATTCACTTGTATGATGCGCAACAACGTGTGGCAGCGGTAAGTGGGGATTTAAAATTCGGATACGACCGATTAAGTAATGGTATTTCTTTTTCTCAATTTGTGGGTTATTTATTTATGAGCGAAAATAAAATGCTTAATTTTTTCGCCGGATTTGAATTTTATGAAGGCTTAACATCAAGTGTACGAAAGCTGAATTACGACACCGGTTTGCCGGATACTAAGAAGCGGATGGATGTTTTATATGGGTTACGCCTTGGTTGGGTTTTGCCACTTTACAAAAAACGACCGCAAGAATACTACTACAATTAACCATGCTGCTTTACAATTTTGTAATACGTTTATATAGTCTTATAATTCGATTAGCCTCACTTAAAAATGAAAAAGCGGCGCTGTGGGTGAATGGGAGGGTGAATTGGCGCAGTCAATATAAAAAACGTATTGCTGAATTAGGCAATGCCCGAAAAATTTGGTTTCATTGTGCATCCTATGGTGAATTTGAACAAGGCCGTTCATTAATAGAAGCGATAAAAAATAAATATCCCGATCAGAAAATTATTATTTCTTTTTTTTCACCAAGTGGTTACGAATCATTTAAAAGCTGGAAGGGTGCCGATTTTGTTTGTTATTTACCAAGCGATACACCCGGCAATGCCATTGATTTTATCAATATAATAAATCCGCAAACAGCCATATTTATTAAATATGAGTTTTGGGTAAACTATCTTTTTCAACTAAAGAAACATGAAATTCAAACCTATCTGGTTTCAGCGGTATTTAAGCCTCATCATCCTTTTTTTAAATGGTATGGAGGTGTGTTTAAAAGATCTTTGTCAACTTTTAATTTTATTGATGTGCAAGACGGACAGTCTAAAAAACTATTAGAAAGCATTGGTGTTAAAAATGTGAGAATAAGCGGTGATACTCGTTTTGATAGAGTGATAAGTATTAAAAATAAAAACGAGAAAATTGATGTCTTAGAGAATTTCTCAAATGGGTTGCCATTATTTGTAGCCGGCAGTACCTGGCCAAAGGATGATGAATTTATTATCAGAAATCTGGCTTCCGGTAAATTACCATTCGATAAAATTGTTTTAGTGCCGCACGAGGTGGATAAATCTTCCATTCAACAATTAATTAATTTACTTAGTCAATATGAATTAAGTTTTGTAAAATATTCTGAATTTCAAAACAACACTATTAATCATCAGGTTTTAGTAATTGACACTATCGGATTATTGTCTAAAATATATCGTTATGCTAATGTAGCATATGTGGGTGGTGGATTTGATGACGGTTGGCATAATGTTCTTGAGCCTTCTGTATACGGTATTCCGGTTATACTTTTTGGTGTTGACGAAGGAAAGTTTAATGAAATTACAGAATTAATAAAAATGAAAACAATTGGTTTGGTAACGAATGATATTGAATTTGTGAATTATGCCAACGAATTTTATAATTCAGAGAATCTGAAAAATGAAATCAATAATAAGTTGGCTTTATATTTTAACGAAAAATCAAATGCAACTGCCAGGGTATTGGAGGGAATGAATTTATATTAACGCATTGATTTCTTCATGGATTCCCATAATAATTCAGCAGTTTTGTCCCACGAAAATATTTCTTTCTGTCTATTGCCTTTAGCAATTAGCTTATTTCTTAAGTTTTCATCACTATCCATTTTAAGCATTGCATCTTTTATTTCGTTTACTTGATTTGGATTTACCATAATTGCGGCCTCTCCTGCTATTTCGGGTAAACTGGTTACATTAGAGGTAATAATAGGTACCTGAGCTTGCATGGCTTCTATTAGCGGTATACCGAAGCCTTCGTAATAAGGTACATATGTCATGGCTTTAGCACCACCCAGTACCATGGCTAAATTTTTATTATCTAATCTGCCGGTAAATAAAATATCTTTTTCCAATTTATTTTTCCGGATGTATTCGTTAATTTTTTGGAGCCCCCAATATGGCCTACCGGCTAAAATTAATTTTGTATCACTTTTACTTTCTTTTTTAAAAATAGAAAAAGCTTCAAGCAATCTTAAAATATTTTTTCTGGGTAATATACTTCCTACATAAACAAAATATTCTTCCCCATTCGCAAAAATTTGTCGAGCTTTAGTTTTATCCGATTCACTTAAGGGTTTAAAAAACTCATTTATACCATTGTAAACTACATCAATTTTATTTTCATTTATTTGGTAGTTATTAACGATATCTTTTTTGGAGAATTCAGAAACGGTAGCCAGTCTGTTTGCTCGTTTTGCGAAAAGCGGAAAATATTTATTGTAATAAATGGAGGTAAGCCATCTCACATCATTTGGATGATGTAAAAAATTAATATCGTGTATAACGCCGTGTTGTTTACATTCGGTATTCAGTACCAAAAATCCGTCAGGCGAAAAAAACAAATCGGGTTTCATTCTATTTAATAAATTTTTCACCGATTGCTGAAACCATAAATGATATAAAATTGGATGACGAGCCTGAGGAGAAAGTACAATTGGGGTTATATTTTCTGAAAATATAAATTCTTCTGAAAATGGACGGTCAAATAAAAATACAAAATGCACATCAGGATTGGCAACTGTTATTCTTTTTAAAGTTTGAAATGTAAACCAGCCTATACCATCGAGTTTATCCGGTAATAGTAATCGGGCATTAACAACAATCTGCATGATGCAAAGCTATAAAAAGATTAGTATTTGCATGAAAACAAGCAAATTACTGTTAGGTAAAACCGTAAATTATCCTAACTTTGCCAACCTTTTTGTGCAAAAGAAAAAATTCATATTCGATCTAGCTATCCTTTTGATACTAAATCTTTTAATAAAACCATTTTGGGTAATTATTATCGAACCTAAGGTTCAGGATCATGTAGGTAATATCGCATTTGGTGAGTATTCTGTTTTATTTAATTTCTCATTTTTATTAACTACGTTTTTAGATTTTGGTTTAACTCAATTCAATAACCGAAATATTGCTCAAAACACACATTTGCTTAATAAACACTTTAGTAAAATGATGGGTTTAAAGTTTGGGCTTGGCATTTTATTCATGTTGGTAACTATGCTTATCGGCAGCATCATTTTTAATTTTGATGTGCGATATATTAAATTACTATTCATCTTAGGAATAAATCATTTTTTTATCAATTTAATTTTCTTCTTACGATCAAACCTTTTAGCATTACATGCCTTTAAATTGGATAGTGTTATTTCGGTATTAGATCGGGTGATTATGATATCCTTGGTGGGTGTTATGATTTTAGGTTGGTTTGGTTTAGAACCAAATATTATGAATTTTGTGTATGCACAAACTATTGGATATGGATTAACCGCTTTAATAGCCTTTATAGCAGTTTTAGGTAAAACGCATACGTTTAAAATGGAATGGGACAAAAAATTCAATATGCTCATTCTGAAAAAAAGTGCACCATACGCAATTCTAGTTTTACTAATGACTTTTTACAATCGTTTGGATAGTGTGATGATTGAGCGTTTATTACCGGGCGATGTTGGAAAAGAGCAATGTGGAATTTATGCTAAAAGTTTTCGATTTTTAGATGCCGCTAATATGATCGGTTATTTGTTTTCGGTTCAATTACTTCCCTTATTTAGCAGAATGTTGAAACAAAAAGAAAACATAGAAAATGTAGTAAAATTATCATTTACCTTACTTATTACGCCGGCACTTATTGTATCCATCAGTACTATTTTTTATGCCGATAAGTTTTTCGAAAAAATTTATACCGGTAATACAGAAGGGTATCAAATATTTGCCGTATTAATGAATTGTTTCACCGCCATGTCGCTCACCTATATATTTGGTGCCTTACTAACAGCCAGTGGAAAATTAAAACAATATAATATAATGGCTGTAGGCGGTATTATTCTAAATTTAATTTTAAACATCATTCTTATACCTAAATTTCATGCCATGGGGAGCGCAATAGCCAGTGTATCTACGCAATTTGCCATGGGTTTAGCGCAAGTTTGGTTATGTTACAAGTTTTTTAATTTCAGGGTCAATAAGCGTATTTTACTTGCTCTTTTTTTATTCATAATTGGTCTGGTTTTGGTAAATTATTTAACGTTAAGCTTAACCAAACAATGGATGCTAAATTTCGTAATTATGCTTACATTTAGTGGCTTATTAGCTTTCGTTACTGGAATGATTAACCCTAAATCGGTTGTCAGATTTTTAAAGTATAAATAATACATATGGTTGATAATATATCAAGCTCAGGATTAATAGTAAAAATATACAAATGGCGTAAAAAATTCCTTTACGTTTCAGTTGTATCATTTGTAGTTACGGCAACCATCGTATTGATTTTGCCAAAACAATATAAATCTACAGCTGTTTTGTTTGCTTCACGTCATTTTTCTGTTTCTAAGTTGGTGATTGAAGCCAATTCCGGAAATCAAGAAGATTATATGCAATTAGGCGATGAAGATGATTGTGAAAAATTAATACAGGTGATTAGTTCTGATGAACTAAAATTAAGAGTGGCTAATGCATTTGATTTGTGGACAAGATGGGACTTAACAGATTCGGCGTTAAAATACCATTACCTGAAACAAAAATGGCAGGATATGGTTATTATTAAAAGAACCGAATTTAATAGTATTAAAGTAGAAGTATATGATTACACTCCGGAAGGTGCTGCTGAAATTGCCAATGGAATTACAGATTATTGCGATACAATTAAAAAAGAAATGTCGCGTCAAATGGCCGGCAATGTGTTGAAAATAGTAAAAGAAGAATACGATAATACTTTATTGCGCATGAAAGTGTTGGAGGATAGTTTGAATGAGTTACGTCAATTAGGCGTTTTACACTATAAAGAGCAAGTAAAAGCTTATTCTAAAAGTTACGCCAAAGCCATTGAAAAAAATGATTTGGCCGCGATGAAAAGGTTAGAGTCAAAATTAGATACCTTGAAAAAATACGGTAATGCCTATCAAACTGTTCACGATAACCTTGAAAAATACAGTTTTAAGTATCCCGATATTAAAGGCAAATACGATGAAGCTCTCGTAAATTATAATTCAATAATACCAATGAAATTTGTAGTTGAAAAAGCAAAGCCGAATCAATATAAAGAAAAACCAAAACGAATTGTGATAACCTTATTGGTTTTAGTGGCCAACAATCTTATTACGCTCTTATTTTTGTTAGTGAAGGAAAAGTTTAATAAAATATCGTTTAAATAGTATGGAGAATTTGAACACTATTGGCATTTTTAATTTAATGGTCAAAAATTTAAAGACCTTAATTATTGTGGTTGTTGTTGCCGGCGCGTTAGCATTTGCCGGTTCATTCGCCATCAAAGAAAAATTTAAATCAATTGCTGTTGTTTATCCAATAAACATGTACGAAACTTCAGAGGAAAGTACCAGCGAGCAATTGTTGCAGTATTTTTTCAGTGAAGATGTAAAATATCAATTAGCCCGCGAATTTGAACTTTTTAAACGATATGGAATTGATACGATAAATGAAAAGGGTGGAAGAGCGCTCTTTAGTTATATGTATCAGGATAATTTTAAATTTTCGCCCACTTTATACGAATCAATCGAATTATCAGTAACAGATACCGACCCGGTATTGGCACAAAAAATGAATGCTCGTTTAATACAATTAACCAATCTTTTAATTCGTCAAAATAAACAATATACCATGAAACAATATGTGGTAAATGCTAATGCCATTATTAAAAGTGAAGAGCGAGAATTAGATTCTTTAAGTAAAGAAATTAAAAAAATTAGAGAGGAATATAATATTGTTGATGAAGAAAAGCAGGGAAAAGAATTAGCGAAAGAAATTGCTAAAGGAAATTCCTTAAGTGAAGAAAGAGCCAAACAAGCAAAAGGCATCAAACAAAAAGGAAGTGATTTATCGGTGTTAAAAGGAAGAATTCGAACTACTTTAAAATCTATGGTAGATATTAAAGAGCAATCCTATAAGTATTTACTCGATGCCCAGGGCGAGATTGACTTTGTATTGTATGTTTCCAACCCAACCTTACCCGATAAAAGATGTTATCCGATTAGATCTGTAATCGTAATTCTGGCATCCTTATCGGCCGCTTTTTTAACCGCAATTATCCTGATAATCCGTAATAGAGGAAAGGCATAAGCAATGGTTAAGTACATACGTGCGTATATATTTGAAATTTTAATCTTTTCCTATATTGTAGGAAATGCGTATGTGCTCGTAAATCAAAAAGATTATTTCTATCAGTTTAATATGATTCCTGTTGCTGTAATTATGGCTTATATTGCCATTTTTCATTTGCAGCGTTTGGTCTTCTTTTTGGCATTTGCTACTCCATTGTCAATTAGTTTAAAGGAATTGCACATTACCGAAGCGTTAGATATGAGTTTGCCCAGCGAACCCATCATGATCGTAATTATGTTGCTGTACATTTTTAATGATATAAGTTTTGGAATTACTGATAAAAAATTTTTCAAACATCCTATAACCATTCTCATCCTTATACAACTAAGTTGGATTTTAATAACTTCTTTTACCAGTAGCGATGTAGTTGTATCTGTTAAGTTTCTTATCTCCCGACTTTGGTTCGTGTTTAGTTGTTATGTAATAATGCCCATTCTGTTTAAAAACCGCGATAACATTATTCGTTTTGTGCTTTGTTATGGCAGCGGTTTGCTAATCGTTGTTATCATTACCACTATAAAACATGCCGCTTTTAATTTTAATGATAAAGCCTCTGATTGGATTGTTTCACCTTTTTATAATGATCATACTGCTTATGGCGCCGCTTTAGCCATGTTTTTTCCTGTTACTTTCGGTATATTACTTATGAAAAATATTTCTCCCATTACCCGAATTTATACTTTATGTCTTTTTCTGGTATTTAGTTTAGGACTAGTGCTCTCTTTCGCCAGAGCTAGTTGGCTTAGTCTTGTGATATGTGTAGGTATTCTGTTTACACTGGCATTAGGCTTTAAGTTTCGCACGCTATTAATCTCTTTTATTATTATTGGCAGTTTATTTTATGCTTTTCAAACCGAAATATTAATTGCCTTAGGAAGAAATAATACGGATGCTGAAGGTGGATTTGCAAATAATATCGAATCTGTCACAAATATTTCAACGGATGCATCTAATTTGGAAAGATTAAACCGATGGAGTTGCGCTATTCGTATGTTTGAAGATAAACCATTAATGGGTTGGGGACCCGGAACCTATATGTTTAAATATGCGCCTTATCAATTAAGTCGCGAAAAAACTATTATTAGCACAAATTTCGGCACCAATGGAAATGCACATAGCGAATATTTGGGTCCACTCGCGGAACAAGGAATTTTAGGTTTGGTGATTATGTTGGTTTTACTACTGTATACCACATCATTGGGTTATAAACTAACCTATTCTTTGCAGGATAGAGATGATAAAATTTTATTGATTAGCATTTTTGTTGGTATAATGTCTTATTTAATTCATGGGTTCCTGAATAATTTTTTGGATACAGATAAGCTCTCTTTGCCTTTTTGGGCTTATTTGGCGGTTCTGGTAACAATGGATATCTATTATACCAAAAAACCCCTCTCAAACAAGGCTTAATCATCGTAAGGAAAAATTTGTTATATTTGTCTGAATTTTAAAACCTTAAAATTCATTAGCATGGCTTCTCATTCAACAAGTAACAGGTTTGTTCCCGAAGGACTAACTTACGATGACGTATTGTTAGTGCCCGGTTATTCCGAAGTATTACCTCGTGAGGTAAATATTTCCGGTTATTTCAGCAAAAAAATAAAACTGAATACGCCTATAGTTTCAGCTGCTATGGATACAGTTACTGAATATAAAATGGCCATTGCCTTGGCGCAAGAAGGCGGTATAGGTGTGTTACATAAAAACATGACTATTGAAGAACAAGCTGCGCAGGTAAAAAAAGTGAAAAGAAGTGAGAGTGGGATGATTCTTGATCCGGTTACATTAAATGAGAGCGCCACCATTAAGGATGCTTTAGCGGCAATGGCTGAACATAAAATTGGCGGGATTCCAATAGTGGATAAAGGCAATAAATTAAGCGGTATAATTACAAACCGTGATTTAAGATTTGAAAAAGATTTTTCTAAATCTGTTCTTAAAATCATGACTCCCAAATCCAAAGTTATCTCAGCGAAAGGCGGCATCACCTTAAAACAAGCCGAAGATATTTTACAATCACATAAAATTGAAAAACTACCTATTTTAGATAGTAGCGGTAAATTAATTGGTTTAATTACCTATAAGGATATTATAAAGATAAAAGTAAGACCAAATGCCTGTAAAGATGAGTTGGGAAGATTAAGAGTTGCGGCAGCGGTTGGAGTTACTGCAGATACTATGGAAAGAGTAGATGCCCTTGTGAAAGCCGGCGTTGACGCCGTAATCATTGATACCGCGCATGGGCATAGTAAAGGCGTAATCGCTAAATTAAAAGAAGTTAAATCAAAATATAAAAACTTGCAAGTAATTGTAGGTAATATAGCAACAGGTAAAGCTGCTTTGGATTTAGTAAAGGCCGGGGCAGATGCGGTTAAAGTCGGTATTGGTCCGGGTTCAATTTGCACAACTCGTGTTATTGCCGGTGTTGGTGTGCCTCAACTAAGTGCAATACTTGAAGTAGCTGAAGCATTAAGGGGCAAAGGAGTTCCCTTAATTGCGGATGGAGGTATTCGATTTACCGGCGATTTGGTAAAAGCTTTAGCTGCCGGTGCGGGAACCGTTATGATGGGCGGCATGTTTGCGGGTACTGAAGAGAGTCCTGGTGAAACTATAATATTCGAAGGAAGAAAATTTAAATCTTATCGCGGAATGGGTTCCTTAGAAGCTATGCAAAAAGGAAGTAAAGACCGATATTTCCAAGATGCGGAAGATGATATTAAAAAACTAGTCCCTGAAGGAATTAGCGGCAGAGTGCCTTATAAAGGAAACCTGGCTGAAATTGTTTATCAACTCATTGGAGGTATTCGTGCCGGTATGGGATACTGTGGTGCAAAAAAAATGCAAGAGTTACAAAAAGCGAAATTTATTAGAATAACCGCAGCAGGTGTTAAAGAAAGTCATCCACACGATGTAGTAATTACCCGAGAAGCGCCAAATTACAGCAGATAATAAAATGATTTTACCAATTGTAGTATACGGAGATCCCGTTCTCAGAAAAGTGGGATTAGATATTGATAAAGATTATCCTGGACTTGAACAATTGATAAAGGATATGTATGATACAATGTATAATGCCAGTGGCGTGGGTCTTGCGGCACCGCAAGTCGGAAAAGCCATTCGTTTATTTATTGTAGATACTCGACCTTTTGCAGAATCAGAGGACGACGATGACGATGATGAAGAGTTTACCCCGGAACAAATATTAATACTCAAAGATTTTAATAAAATTTTTATAAACGCCAGGATTTTAAATGAAGATGGAAATGAATGGAGTTTTAGCGAAGGCTGCTTAAGTATTCCAAAATTAAGAGAAAATGTGGTTCGGAAACCTGATATCGAAATTGAATATTATGATGAAAATTTCGTGAAGCACACCGAAAAGTACGATGGTATAATAGCACGCGTAATACAACATGAATATGATCATATTGAAGGTGTTTTGTTCACCGATAAAATAAGTCCGTTTAAAAGAAAAATGATTTCCGGAAAATTAAATGATATTGCCAAAGGCAAAATCCATGCCGATTATAAAACAAAAGTTTATCGCCCTAAAAAATGATAAATAAGTTAGCTGTATATTTTATTTTGTTGGTAAACCTTTTAATGCTTTCTTGTTCTGATAAAGAAAAAGAAAAGGTTACAGTTAAAGATAGTATAATAACCGATGATGATAAATATCGTGATCCAAAGAACTATTTTAAAGATTGTAAAGCCTTGTTTGCAAAAGCACAAAAGTTAGATAGCATCTTATATACGCAAGAAGAATTAGACAAAAACACAGCCAATCAAGCAATAAAAGCTTTTACAGATTACGCTTATTATTGTAAAAATGACAGCTTAAGTCCTATTTTCTTGATAAAAACAGCTCAGGTTGCATTAGCAATCAATAACGTTACACAAGCTAAAGTAAATCTGGAAAAGTGTATACAAGATTATTATCAATTTGAAGGAATAGCCTCTGCTTTTTTTCTGCTTGGACAATTGTATGATGAAAAAGAGTATTTAAATAATGAAGAAGAGGCGAGAAGAATTTATCAGGAACTCATTGACCGTTATCCGAATAGTCCGGAAGCAGAAAGTGCAAAGGGAGCAATAAAGTATTTAGGTATGACGGATAAAGAAATAATAAATGAACTCAAGCGAGAAGCTAAATCGCAACCAAAAGTAACCATTCAATAAAATGAGATTGCAATGTAAAGTAATTCAGATTGCAGTACTTATTTTATTTTTCCCTTTCTATTACGTTTCGGCTCAAGTTGATTTTACCGGACTAAAGGAATTCTACAGTACTAAAACAGCATTTAAATTAAATGATTCTTTGTATACAAAATGGTCTGCTCAAAAAAATGCACCATTTTGTTATGTATACGTTTCTAAAAAAAATCAGGTTCAAAATGTTTTTAGCGCTGCATTTATTTATTGCGGTACGGATTCTTCAAAATCATTCAGTACCAGTAAATCCTATGAAAAAATAGGTTATAGTACATTTAATTACAAAACATTTGGCACTTCTGAAGCATTGATTACTGAAAATTTAATGTCTTTTCCTTCTGAATCTGCATCCTTTATAGTCATGCATGAACTAACGCATAACTATATTAAAGATAATCAACTAAAAATCCCTTACGTTTTAAATGAAGCTATGTGTGAAGTTTTGGGAATTTATTTTTGTGGAGAGTTTTTCAGCATCAAGCAAAATCAATACAATATTAATAAATTCAAAAGCGATACCATGGCCTTAAAACAAATCTATCGTTTAATAAACTCTACGGTTTTAAAAATAAATGCCGATAGCATGCATTGTAATCAGTATTGTGAGCAGGCCGAAAAGGAAATTAATAAGATTACAGTTAACTTAGATCAGTTTTACAAAGGAAGATTTAATTACCCCGTAAATACCGCATATCTATTGAAAAACCAGAATTATTCCACTTATTTTTTCGATATTGAAAAATTATTTTTATCAAATAAAAATTTCTCTAATTTTATCCATGAAGTAAAAAATTATGCAAACCGAATAAATGAAAAATAAAAAACAAGTATTTATAATAGGTCTGTTTGGCGCAAGTGCTGTAGCATTAGGCGCTTTTGGTGCGCATAGCTTAAAAGGATTTCAGACAACGGGATTGGTTAGTGCCGATCAGGTTAATGGTTTTGATACAGGTGTAAAATATCAAATGTACCATACCTTGGCCTTGTTAGCAGTTTTTATTCTTAATCAAAACTATTCCGGCAAATATTTAAATTGGGCTCGGCGTTTTTTCATTTATGGAATATTGTTATTCAGCGGCTCCTTGTATCTTATCACTACCCGAAATTTGTTGGGTGCCGAATTTTTAAAAGTTTTGGGTCCGGTTACTCCAATTGGCGGTTTGTTATTTATTTTAGGTTGGTGTATGCTGTTATTCACCGCTTTTGATAATAAGTCTAACAATTAATTCTTGATTCAATAATTCCAAAAATGCAATTTTATTTGCATATTTACCTAAACGATACACTATGAGAAAATTAAGTATTTTATTAGTTGCACTCTTTACGCTTTTCATAAATAAATTGCATGCACAAGATGATAATCCGGCTAAAAAAGCAGGTTGTACCTTACGCGTAGATTTTGGAAGTCCAGGAAGTGGAATTGATTTAAAAGCCTACGATAATATTAAAAAACTAATTACCGATAATAAATTGGAGATGAAAGAAGTTCCGAATGGAAGAGAAGGCGAAGTTTATTTTTGCCTATCCTTAAAAGAGTTAAAACGTTGTAAGAAGAAGAAATTTATTAAAGAGTTGAAAAGTAAGGCCAAGGAAGGTCAATACGTTTCTGTATCAACTAGTTAGAGGTTCAAAACTTTGAATTTTCTGTGGAAAAACTGCCAATCGAAGGCTTGTTATTTCATTATCTTTGCAATCTAAATCATTGGATTTTTTATTATGAACGAAATAGGATTAAGAGCACAGGATGCAAGTGTTGCTCAACTCGGTTTATCTAATGTTGAAATGGCTTATTGGAACTTGCATCCAAGTGAGCTTGTTGAAGAAACTGTTAGCAGAGGAGAAGGAGTTTTAACGGATGTGGGCGCTTTAGCGATAGATACCGGTGAGTTTACCGGAAGGTCTCCTAAAGATAAATTTGTAGTATATGATGAGAATACCAAAGATAGTGTTTGGTGGGGGGATGTGAATAATCGTTTTGATGCTGATAAGTTTGACGTGCTTCATCATCGCATGTTGGCTTATTTAGGAGGAAAAGAAATATGGATTCGCGACTCTTATGCGTGTGCCGATCCAAAATACAGAATTAATATTAGAGTGGTAACTGAATTGCCTTGGAGTAACTTATTTGCAAATAATTTATTTTTACGACCTACAGTAGATGAAATTAAAAATTTCAAAAGTGATTGGGTTATTATTTGTGCACCCGGATTTAGAGCCGATCCTAAAATTGATGGTACTCGTCAGCATAATTTTGCAATTCTGAATTTTACCAAAAAAATGATTTTAATTGGTGGTACGGGTTATACAGGTGAAATTAAAAAAGGAATTTTTGCTGTACTCAATTATATACTTCCGCATGAAAAAGGTGTTTTACCTATGCACTGCTCGGCTAATATTGGCGAGAAAGGTGATACTGCCATATTTTTTGGTTTATCCGGCACAGGTAAAACAACTTTAAGCGCCGATCCTAACAGAAAATTAATTGGTGACGACGAGCATGGCTGGAGCGATAAAGGAGTGTTTAATTTTGAAGGTGGATGTTATGCTAAATGTGTTGATTTATCGGCAGAAAAAGAACCACAGATTTTTAATGCCATAAAATTCGGCTCTTTACTAGAGAATATTAATTTTTACGACGGAACAACTACAGTAGATTACGAAAACATTTCAAAAACCGAAAATACACGAGTAAGTTATCCATCTAATTATATTTTAAATGCAGTTAATCCTGCAGTAGGTGATGTTCCAAAGAATATCTTCTTTTTAACTTGTGATGCTTATGGTGTTTTACCTCCAATTTCAAAATTAAGTCCGGCACAGGCCATGTATCATTTCATAAGTGGTTACACCGCAAAAGTAGCCGGCACAGAAATGGGCGTAACCGAACCTACCTTAACTTTTTCGGCATGTTTTGGCAAAGTATTTTTACCCTTGCACCCAACAAAATATGCTGAATTATTGGGCGAAAAACTGAAAAAAGGAAATGTTAATGTTTGGTTACTAAATACCGGTTGGGTGGGAGGAAAGTATGGCGTAGGAAGTCGTATTAAATTATCCTATACTCGTGCACTCATTACGGCAGCTTTAAATGGCGAACTTGATAAAGTTGAATATGGCAATACACCTTATTTCAAATTAGCATTCCCTAAAACATGCAATGGAGTTCCTTCTGAGATTTTAGAACCTATTAATGCATGGAAAGATAAAGCTTCTTATAATCAAACAGCGCAGAATTTAGCTAGCTCTTTCGTTAAAAACTTTGAACAATATGCTTCGGCAGCTAATGCTGAAATATTAGCAGCCGCTCCGCAAGCTCAGGTAACTGCT
Organism: Sphingobacteriaceae bacterium; assembly: GCA_016715905.1. Lineage (NCBI taxonomy): Bacteria > Pseudomonadati > Bacteroidota > Sphingobacteriia > Sphingobacteriales > Sphingobacteriaceae > Sphingobacteriaceae bacterium. Next base: position 428,589 of record JADJXI010000004.1, read on the forward strand.
TAAAATCAACAACACATTTAATCCTCTTACTGATGAAGTAAGAGGATTTTTTTTATAATTTAATAGAACTTAACAGTTCTTAATACTTATATTTACTAATCAAGTGAATTGGATAAAAATAGGCTGTCTTTTGACTTTGTTTTCTTTGCGTTGTATAGCGCAAGAAGGCTTAGAGAAAAAGTATAAAAGGATCGATTCTTTAAAATTTATACTTGCCGAAAGCAAAATAGATACCGTTAAAGTTGATGTTTTAATTAAAATCGCAAAATCGTATTTAAGAATTGACGAAGTGGATGAAGCGGTTAATGCAGCTGCCGACGCACTTACTATTTCCGGAAATATAGGATTTAAGAAAGGAATTGCATTATCCTATATGTTACTTGCATCTACTAGTAGAGATAAAGCCGATTACGATAAAAGTGAAGAGTATTATAACAAATCCCTAATCATTTTTCAGGAGCTAAAGGATCAAAAAAATATTGGCTTAATATATGGTCATTTAGGCATACTTTATCGTTTAAAAGGAGACTTATATCAATCGAAAAAATGTCAAGAGAAATCACTTCTGATAGCTAAAGAAACTAAAGATTCTTCGGCTATTTGTACTTCTTTAAATTCCTTAGGCGCAGTATCCTTTGAAATTGGTGAAAGATCTATTGCACTTGATTATTATATTCAGGCTTCCCGAATTGCTCAAAAATTAAATTTAAAAAAAGAAATTGCCTCTACCTTAAATAACATAGCTAATATTTATATTTCCTCAAATAATTTTGAGAAAGCAATAGAGTATTACGAAAGAGCTTTGCAAATAAATGAAGAAATGGGTTATAAAAAGTGGCAGGCTATTAATTTATCCAATTTAGCCAGTTGTTATAGTCATTTAAAAAATTACGATAAAGCCTTAGAATTATTGCATTTGTCTAAACAAATAAGAGATGAATTGGGCGATAAAAAGGGCTTAACTTTTGTAATCTTTAATTTGGCTGAAACATATTCATTTATGGGAAGTATAGACGAAGCAATTGCTAATTACAATGCTTGTTTAAATTCTGTTATTGAATTGGGGGATAAAAATAAAATGGCAGATTGTTATGTTAGACTTGGACTCATTTACGCTAAAAAAGGAGATAAAAAGAAAGCAGTTGAATATATTGAAAAAGCCATTCAAATTGCTTCAAAACTAGAGTCTAGGTTTGTTTTCATTGATATATACTATAACGCTTCAGAAGTATACAATATTTTGAAAAATTTTGAGTTAGCGTTTAAATATCATAAAGGCTATACTCAAATTAGTGATTCGTTTATCAATCAGAAAAACAATGAACAAATTGCGTTGTTGAATACTAAATATGATGCCGAACAAAAGGATATACAGATTAAATTATTGAATATTGAAAATGAAAAAAATCAGGCGATTAACGAGTCTACACAAAAAGAAAAAAATATTATTATTGTTTCCGGGTCTTCCATTTTGTTATTGATTTTCATTGTTACTATCATTACGTTCAGAGCTTATCGTAGAAAAAAGAAAGACAATAAAGAAATTAAAACTCAAAAGGAAATTGTAGAAAGTAAAAGAAAAGAAGTGGAGGCCAGTATTACTTATGCTTATCGTATTCAATCGGCCATTTTACCTTCAGATCAATTTATAGCAGATACTTTACCGCACGCATTCGTTATTTATAAACCAAAAGATATTGTAAGTGGAGATTTTTATTGGGTAGAAAAAATCCGCAATAAAATACTAATTGCTGTGGTTGATTGCACAGGTCATGGAGTTCCAGGTGCTATGATGAGTGTAGTGGGCTATAACGCATTAAACCGTACAGTTAAAGAATTTAATTTATCGAAACCTTCATTAATATTGGATAAACTGAATGAGTTGGTAGAAGATACATTCGCCAAATCAAAATCTACTTTAATGGACGGAATGGATATATCACTGTGTTTATTTGATCCTGATAGTCTTGTTATTGAATGGGCAGGCGCTAATAATCCTTTATGGATAATTAGCAATAATGAATTAGTTGAAATTAAAGGCGACAAGCAACCTATTGGTAAATTTGAAAATCGAAAACCGTTTACCAATCACACTAAACAACTAAAAAAAGGAGATCAATTGGTTTTACTAAGTGATGGCTTTGCAGATCAATTCGGCGGACCAAAAGGAAAGAAATTTAAGTACAAAAAATTAATGCAAGTATTACTCGAGTTACAAGGCAAAGCAACGGTGGAACAAAAAATCAATCTGGAGCAAGAATTTGAAACTTGGAAAGGTAATCAAGAACAAGTTGACGATGTGTGTCTGTTTGGATTAAATGTTTAATTCCTTTGTTATGGAATTTTAGGGTTATAAATGATTATAATAAATATTAATATAACCTATAATTTGATCGATATCCACCGGTTTAATAAATAAATGACTTTGTTTTATCTCCTCAATTTGTTTTTTAGTATCTTCATATGAATTGCCGGTGGTAAATGCAATGGGACAAACAATTCCATTATTCCTGATTTTAATTGCGGCCTGAATACCATTACCTTTATTTTTTAATTGTATATCTAAAATAATCAAATCAGGTTGTATTTCAGTCGCAGCCTGAACAGCTTCTTCTTCACTTGTAACATGTTTAACTTCAAAATTCTTTTTTACCAAAATAATTTTTAAGACGTTCGCAATTAGCAACTCATCTTCTACCAATAATATTTTAGAAATTGTTTTCACGAAGTGGGAAATTTTATCTGGTAAGAAGGAGGAGTTCTATTGACTAATTCTATTTTTCCGTTAAGCTGTTCAATAAAGGTATGAATTAGCATTAATCCCGTTGTGGTTGTATCATTAAAATCAATATTGGCTGGAAATTCACCATTACAGTCACAATAGGTTAAATTTATTTCTCCGTTTTTTATATCCGAAGTAATTTTAATTTGCGAATTCACGCCTTGTTTGAAGGAATGTTTGAGAGAATTCATGATTAATTCATGAATTAATAAACCAAATGGTAAAGCCTGTTTTAAATCTACCACACAATCTTGGCCTTCAAATTTTAAAGAAAAATGAGGGTTGGCATTAATATTATTAAATACTTCAATTATATGTTCTTTGATACTTATTTTATCAAACTTTTCTTTTCGGTATAATAGCTCATGAACCAAGGCAGTAGATTTAATACGTTTTCGACTATCTGCTAATGCCTCTTTTGCTTTATCATTATCAATGTTCATTTCTTTTAACTGCAGCATACTGGAAACTAGCGCAAGATTATTTTTAATACGATGGTGAATTTCGGATAATAACAGTTCTTTTTCCTTTAATGCATTAAGCAGCGATTCTTCATTTATTTTTTGTTCTGTGATGTCTTTAGAAAAAATAGATATTCCAATTATTTTACGGTCATAATCAAATATAGGATGATAGCTGGTTTCGAAAAATAAATAATTTGAATTGGAAATGGTAAATTTTTCAGTTTCACGAATAAATTCTCCTTTAAAAACTTTTTTATAAATTTCCTTTAATTTTTCGTGTTTGGTTGGATCAATAAAATTTAATACATCTTTGCCAATTATCTCTGAATTTACCCCAAGTTTTTCAACTTGCTTTATAAAAGCTGCATTACATTCCGTAATTCTATGTTCACGATCTATGGATAAAATAATATCTTCTGTATTATTGATAATTGAAAATAGTTTCTCTCTCTTGTTTTTTAATTCATTATCCATTTTTTTGGAAGCAGATATGTCTTTAGAAATCACAAGGATATTTTCAACTTCTTTTTTATCATTCAATACGGCTGAAATATTTAATTCATACCAAACATTCTCATCCGGATTTAAATTATTTAATACTTCTAATTCAAATTGGGCTTTCTCTTTTGTTTCTTTTACTTTCTTTAAAACCGCGCTGTAAGAATCTTGATAAGCAGGAGGCACATAATTGAGTACGGTAGTTCCTAATACACTTTCTTCATCATAACCGGGTTGGGTGTAACTGATGTAATTAATAGTTAATTTATCTGGGTCAACCAAAACTACAATATCCTTAATTAAACCGGTAAGCGCGTTAAAGTAAGGGTTAATATCAGTTTTTGAAGATGTGTTTTTATCCATTATTAATTGATTATACCAAAGTTAATTAACTTTCTTACTTCACCATATTTTTGTGATAAAAATTAACCATTTTGTTAGCTGTTTATCTAAATGAAATTAGGTTCTAGTACCAACAAGAATTGATTCTATACCGTTAATCATGATTGTTAGCAAATTATCAGTAAATCCTTATTTATAGAAGTTTTTCTATCCCCATTCCAAATAGCGCAAAGTCGTATTTTACCGGGTCATTCGCGTCGCATTTCCTTAAAAAAGTTGTTAGCTCGGTCACCGACTTCCAATCATTTTGTGTTCTTGCTAAAATGCCCAAACGCCGGCTAATATTACCGGTATGTATATCCAGGGGTAAACATAATTCTGCCGGTTTAATAGTTTTCCATATACCGAAGTCAACTTTTCTCATGTCATTTCTTACCATCCACCTTAAGTACATGCAAATTCTTTTAGCGCTTGAGTTTTTTAGTGGATCTGATATGTGTTTTTCAAGTCTGTTTGGATGGTTAATTTTTAAAAACAGATTTCTAAAATGATGAATTCGATCAGCTAATCCCGTTTCATTCAATACTGCAAATGCGCCCTCTAATCCTTGATGTTTGAGGTATAAATTTTTTAATGATTTAATGAAAAACTCAAAATCCCGGGCATTAAAAGTTCGGTGAACAAATCCATTCAAATTTGATAAATCTTTTTTAGTATGATTCAATACAAAATGATAAGGGTCATTGTCCATCCGCTGCATCATGCTTTTAGCGTTAGTCAAAATTGCCTTTCTATTTCCCCATGAAATGGTAGCCGTTAAAAAACCTGCAATTTCTATATCCTCTTTTTTACTGAAAAGATGAGGAATGCTGATAGGATCATTTTCAATAAAATCGGGATGATTAAATCGATTATGCTGATGATCTAATAAATCTTTAATTTCTGAAAATCGAAGTTCACTTTTCATAATTCAGATAAATCGAGTTTTTTCAATTCAGGATTTAAACGGTTAACACCCAGCACAACACCAATAGTTAATACACCCCCCAATACAATAGAAGGAATTAAGCCAATTAATTTAGCGCTTGCCCCACTTTCAAAAGCACCTATTTCATTACTACTGCCAATAAAAATGCTGTTAATAGCACTTACTCTTCCCCGCATATGATCAGGGGTACTTAATTGAAGAATAGAATGCCGAACAACCACACTCACATTATCAAAGGCTCCGGTTAATGCCAGGCAGGTAAAAGCAATCCAGTAGTTTACACTTAAGCCAAACAATATGGTAAATAATCCAAATGCAAAAACCGACCATAACATGGCCAAGCCTGCTTTTTTAGCCGGGGGAATAAATACCATTATTAAAGCCATTATAACAGCACCAATAGCAGGCGCAGTTCTTAATAAACCGTAGGCTTCGGGTCCCAAATGCAAAACTTTATCCGTAAATGCCGGTATAATGGCAACGGCCCCACCAAATAAAACGGCAAATAAATCAAGTGATAATGCACTAAATACCATTTTGTTTTTTAATACAAAACGTAAACCCACTTTCATGCTATCCATAACCGATTCTTTTGCATTTTGATTGCTGGGTATGCCTTTATTCTTAATGAGGTAAATTAATATAAACGTAATGGCAAACAATACCACTTCAATACCATGACATAAATTCGCATTAAACTTATCATTTATCGAATATAAAATACCGGCTATTACAGGACCCAAGATTGAACCAATGTGCCAACCTGTGCTGTTCCAGGTAGCTGAATGCGTATATAGAGAACGAGGCACGATTTGACTCATAAATGCGGGCATAGTTGACGCTAAAAAGGAGCGTACAATTCCGAAAATAAAAACGATTACAAAAAGGGTACTCATACCAAAAGAACGGAGAAACTTAAAAGAAGAATCACTATTTAAAAAAAGAACAACGGCGCCCAATAAAAGAAAAAATATAGCAGCCAGAATAATTCTTTTCCGTGCAATTTTATCAGCCAAATAACCGCTAAAAAAAGAAGATAAAATAAAAGGAAGGGCCTCTGCCAAACCAATTAATCCCAGGGCTAATTCTTCTTTGGTGTATTCATAATAAATTTGAAGGCTAATGGTAGCAAATTGCATTTGAATGGCCAGCGTAAGAATAAAACGTGCAAAAACGAATAATCTGAACTCGGGTATTTTTAAAATTTGTAGCGATTCAGCTTTGAAAAAGGACATAAGCAAAGATATGGTTTTTACTAATTTGCTCTAATTTGTAGCAATCAATTTTAAACTTGGCCCGTACTTTTGTGTAATGAATGCATTGGAACAAAGAATAACACTAAAGTTTTTGGCTGAGGCCGATAGACCCAGGGAAAAAATGGCCAATAAAGGCAGGGCTTATTTGAGCGATGCTGAATTGCTAGCCATACTTTTAGGTTCGGGAAATAAAAAAGAAACAGCAGTACAACTTGCTCAGCGTATTTTAAGTGATCAGGAAAATAACATCAATAAACTGGCCAAATTAGATATTAATGCGCTCAAGAAATACAATGGAGTAGGCGAAGCCAAGGCTATACATATTGTTGCCGCTTTTGAATTGGGTAGGAGAAGGATTGGACTTGATACAGATCCTATTCAAAAAATTCAGTCCAGTAAAAATGCCTATGATATTTTGAAAAAGTATTTGAGTGATTTACCTCATGAAGAATTTTATGTTTTGTATTTAAATAGAGCCAATCAAATAATAAAAGAAGAATCGATTAGTAAAGGCGGGGTTAGCGGAACAGTAGTAGATATTAAAATAATATGTAAAAAAGCGCTTGAATTATATGCAACCGGCATTATTATGGCACATAATCATCCAAGTGGCCAACTTCAACCTAGTAGTGAAGATAAGCATATCACCAAAAAGATTAAGGAGGCATTAACTTTATTTGAAATTCAATTATTGGATCATTTAATAATAGGCGATCAAAATTACTTAAGTTTTAACGATGAAGGAATACTTTAATGTATTCACATTATTTTTAAAAAGTAATTTGGAAAACAACAAGATTTTAACGTCATTCGCTCAATGATTAAGATAATAACGGTAATAGGAGCCCGACCACAAATTATAAAAGCCGCGGCATTAAGCAGAGCCATTTCAAATAAATTTAAATCTGAAATCGAGGAAATCATTGTTCACACCGGGCAACATTACGATGCCAATATGAGTGGTGTTTTTTTTGATGAACTCAATATCCCTAAACCTCATTATAATTTAAATACCGGTAGCGGAAGTCATGGCGTACAAACCGCTGCCATGATTGTTGGAATAGAGGAAATATTAGTAAAAGAAAAACCACAAGCTATTGTTCTTTATGGTGATACTAATTCTACCTTGGCCGGAGCAATTGCTGCCAGTAAAATTCACATTCCTATTATACATATTGAAGCCGGATTGCGATCGTTTAATAAAGCGATGCCTGAAGAAATAAATCGCATCATGTGTGATCATGCCAGTACATTGCTTTTTTCTCCTACAAAAACCGGATTCGCTAATTTATTAAAAGAAGGTTTTCGGGATAATAATAAAGCACCTTATAATTCTGATAATCCTAAAATATATCATTGCGGCGATGTGATGTATGATAATAGTTTATTTTTTTCGGCAATTGCTGAAGAAAAAACATCAATTTTAAATACACTGCAATTAGAAAATGGAAAATTTGTGTTGGCCACCATACATAGAAATAACAATACAGATGACCCTACACGATTAACAGCCATTTTTAAGGCTTTAAATCGTATTGCCGTTGAAAATAAAATTAAAGTTGTTTTGCCTTTACATCCGCGTACTTCAAAATTACTGAATCAAAATCTGGAAGCTGAGTTATTAAACGAAGTTAAAAATAATGGATTATTGCATATCACTGAGCCGGCCAGTTTTTTAGAAATGATTGCCTTAGAAAAAAATTGTAAAATGGTGATTACCGATAGTGGGGGAGTGCAAAAGGAAGCGTTTTATTTTGAAAAACCATGTATAATTCTTAGGCCGGAAACTGAATGGGTTGAACTTGTGGAATGCGGAACAGCCGTTATTGCAGATGCGAATGAGAAAAAAATTGTTGCTGCTTATCAAAATTTTTTAAATGCAAACAATTTAGATTTTCCAAAATTGTATGGCGATGGACATGCTGCTGAATTTATTTGCGCTCAAATTGTCGAAAATTTCAAATCAAAAATTTAATGCTCGATTTGCAAAGAGTCTGTAATATTTAGGCTTTCAGGAATTGAATCTTCTTCCTGAGTTTTAGCATCGTAGTTTAAACGTCCATCTTCTCCATATAAATCTCTTAAATAAGAAGAATAGTCGCGCTTTTCGTTTTTTGGTACTCGAATAATATATAATTTTTGGTCAGGGTTTGGTAGCGCATCTGATAAAATCCACGGATTAAATAATTTGATTACTGTATTATTTACCCGAATATGCTTTGATAAGGAAGATATACTTTGAACAGAGGAATCTATTTTAATTTGTTTTAACTCCATTAGAGACAAATATTTCCATTTTTTTAGTTTAATATCAAAGTGTTTAGGACTTGAAAACAAAGTTTTATAAGCAAGTATTCTATAAACAAAACTACCGGTTTCATTATTAAGTAATAGCTGATAATAACTTTCAGCGTTTTGAACTTTTAAAGCTTTTTGTATTCCCCCAATTCCTCGGTTATAGGCGGCGGCGGCTAATGTCCAGTTATTAAAAACTTTGTGTGCTTCTTTTATCAGCTTACAGGCTGCTTCGGTTGATTTTTCCACATGATATCTTTCATCAATGTATTCATTCACTTCTAATCCATATTTTCGGGCAGTGGAAGGTATCAATTGCCAAAATCCGGCAGCACCGGCCGGCGATTTTATATTGGATAAATGACTCTCAATGAAAGCTACATATTTAAAATCGTCAGGCACTCCATTTTTTTTCAAAATGGGTTCAATATAAGGAAACCATTTTTGAGCTTTCAGAAATAGTGCACGCGAATTGGTTTTCCAATATTTATCGGTAAAAAATTCCTTTTCCAGACTTTTGCTTATGGCAAAATTATTGGAAGGTATTTTTTCACCACAAAAATCCAAATGTGTGGGTATATTCATGCCGAGAACACTAAAATTATTATTTGAATACGATAAGTTATTTACTGATGAAGGAGAAATAAAGCTTCGGAAAATAATATAAGCTATCGAAAAAATCAGAAAGAAAAGTATAATTAGTTTTCCTAAAGTAAGATTATTAAAAAACTTAAATATACTATGGCGTATCATTTCTCCCGCTTAATCACTGTATTCAAATACAAAGTTATAAAAACGAGTAAAGCAAATGAAAAACCAATATACATTAATGTAGTTGAAAATGATATGATTAGTCTGTAAGCAATAAAAACTCCTATACTTGAAATGAGAAAATACAAAATGGCGATTCTTTTCTCGGTTATTCCCTTAAAAAATAAGTGATGTGTGGTATGATCTTTACCACCTACAAAAGGTGAATTCCCGGCTTTAAGTCTATTTATAATCACGGTAATAGTGTCTACTAAAGGAATTAAAAAAACAAGCGCAACTATTAAAAAATTTAGTATAGTATGATTAAAATTAAAGTCAGATTGGAGGTCTGTATTCCAGCAATTATCAATTCCCATACAAGCTAAAAATAAGCCTAAAAATTGGCTACCCGTATCACCCATAAACATTTTGGAAGGATGAAAATTATAAATCAAAAAACCACATAAGGCTCCAAGTAAGCCAATACTTAAAATGCTTGCATAACTTTTAGTTTGCATTAAAGTAATGTTCAGTAAAATAGTGAATAAGCAAATACATATAGACACGATGGTAGATATGCCATCCATATTGTCGAGCATGTTTATTGAATTCATAAATCCAACAACCCATAATACAGTTAGTATATAATTTAAAAAATCGTTTTGAAATATACCGATGGAATGACCGGTGGCGATTAGAACAAATCCACAAATTACTTGTGTTAAGAATTTTAATAATGGTTGAGTATTAAAGGCATCATCGGCTAAACCCATAACAAAGGCGAGTGTGCCGGCAATTAAAATTCCGCTTAGTCTCAAATTAATTGTATTTGATTTTTCGGATATAAAAATGGTTACAATAAAAGCGAAAAGAAAAATTACATAAAATGAAATTCCGCCAAGGGCAGGTTTAGAATTGGGGTTCCATCGAACCTGTTGTTGCTCTTTGCCACGAATTCCCAATGTTTGAACAAACTTGAGCAGAATGTAATTAATAATCATGGAAAAAATAAAGCACAGAAAAAAGAATGAAGTAAGTATAAATGAAAAATTAAAATTCATCACTTAAAAGTTACTTTTAAAATCGCTGAATTTTTCTCCTGTTAGATCTTTATCTGAAAGTTTTGGATTAGAAACTCTCCAATCAATATTTAAATCAGGATCATTCCAAAGAATGCAACCTTCAGAATCTTTATTGTAAATGTTGGTGCACTTATAAGAGAAAATGGTGTTATCTCGGAGTGTGGCAAAACCATGAGCAAAACCGGGTGGAATATAAAACATGGTTTTATTTTCTTCAGTTAATTCTACAGCATGCCATTGACCATAGGTGGGAGAGTTTTTACGAATATCAACAGCAACATCAAGTACAGCGCCTGTTATTACACGAACTAATTTTCCCTGCGCATGTGGTGGATTCTGAAAATGTAAACCTCTTAATACACCTTTTTGTGATAAAGACTGATTATCCTGCACAAATTTTAAATCTAATTGGTGCGCTTTAAATACACTTTCATTATAACTTTCAAAAAAATAACCTCTTTCATCGGCAAACACTTTGGGTTGAATGATGATTAGATCATTTATTTTTGTTTTAATAACCTCCATGTAGTTTAACTTTTCTTTTTCGACTTTCTTTTAAAATCTTCTTCATCCGTATAATATCCTCCGCCATATCCTCCTCCATAGCCATAACCATATCCATAACCATAGTTATAGCTATAAATTTTTCTGCTTATATCCACATCATTTAATACCACGCTCAAATTTTTTATTTTACTTTCATTTTTCAGCTTATCTAGTATTTGAGTAAACATTTTTTTAGAATATCCTGCACGAAATACATAAATCGGGAAATCAGCTTTTTGAATAGTAACAATACCATCAGTTACCAAGCCAATAGGAGCATTATCAATTACAATGTAATCAAACTCTTTTTTTAAGTACTCAATTACTTCATTCAGTTTGCTACTCATAATTAATTCGGAAGGATTTGGAGGCGAAGGACCCGCCGTAATAAATTTCAAATTTTCCATTGGACTTAAGTTATAACACTCTTCAATAGAAGAGGTATTGGTTAAAATGGTACTCATGCCAATATTGTTGGTTACACCAAATCCTTTATGAATTTTTGGTTTCCGCATATCCAAATCAATAATGATTACCTTTTTTCCGGTAAAGGCCAATATACCGGCAATATTTATGGCCACAAAGGTTTTACCTTCTCCACTGATAGTTGATGTGATAGAAATGATTTTAGATCCCGCAGTATTACTTATAAAACCTAAATTGGTTCGAATGGTACGGAAAGCTTCACTGATTAAGGCTTTCGGATTTTTATCTACAATTAACTGAGACACCGGGATATTATTTGGATACTTTGGAACTATACCTAACAAAGCAACATTACCGGATGAATATTTGGTAATATCTGAAAGCGTATAAATTTTATCATGAAATATATAACGAATAAACAGCAACGCAGCACTTAGTAATAAACCGGATAAAAAAGAAATAAGAATTGTATTTCTAGTGCTTGGAGAAATTTTCACTCCATTACCCTGTGCTTTTTCTAATATTACGTTTTTACTAACGGCACTGGCTTTTGAAATAGAGTATTCTGTTTTTTTCTCTAAAAGTAAAGTATAATACTTTTCATTAATGCTATATAAACGAGTTAATCTGGAAAATTCCACTTCATCTTCAGGATTTTGGTTGAATTTTGATTTATAAGAACTTGATTTTTCAAGTAAATTTTTATACTTGGTTCTGTATTTTATTTTTACAGAGTTTAAGCTTTCAATTAACAACTTACGTTGATTCTCTATTTGATAGTTGATTTGTTCAATTTGCTTTGAATTTGGAGTTACACTGTAAAGCATATTTTCTTTTTCAAGCAATAACTTTTGGATAGATTGAGTAATTTCCTTAATTAAATCTTCATATTCTGTTCCTGAAATCAATGAAATTAATTCATAAATATCTATGCTCTTTTTAGCATTGATTTTATTTTGTATTTCCTCAATTATTTTTTCATCTAATTCAATTTGAAGTAATTGATCCTCTAATTTGCTGTACCTGGCTAACTCAGAATTTAATATAGTTTCCTTTCCGCCAATATTTTTCTCCTTTCGAAACTTCTGTAGATCACTCTCTGTTAATCTTAATTCATTATACACATTACCCAGTTGACTTTCGATGAAATCTAAAATCTTACGTGAACTTTCACTTTTTCGTGTTATATCATAAGTAAGATATTCTTCAATCACTGCGTTTACAATATCTGAACTTTTAGTTGGGTTAAAATCTTTAACCCTAATCATTAATGTTTTTGCGTACTCATTAGTAATTTTTATTTCGAGTTTAGATGCTATTTGAGCTGTAACAACATCAATATCAGAAAGTGTGAAATAAAGCCCTTTATTTTCTTCTAAAGTGGCAAAAATTTCCGACTCCGACATTTCAGGATTCAAATAAATATTGATATCAAATTCCTCTAATTTAAGCCATTTATTAAATTCAAATTTTTCAATTCTGTTACCAAAGTTAAGTGCACCGCCTTTTAAATCTTTATTAATTTGAACCACAATTTTATTCCCATAAATTCCTTTGTTCTTAACGTTAACTTTTAACTTGTAAGGAGAATTGTTATATAAATCGTTGCTTTTAAAGGTACCTTGACTAAAATAATTTACAGAAATATCTAAATTTTCAACAACATAGTTCTTTAAAAAAATTTTAGATTTCAACTGCTCAACAGCCTCTGCCAATACATTAGTACCTTGATCTATATTATTCAATCGGAGTAAATTGTCTTTACTGGCATCGGCAATTTGAATAATAGCTCTAGATTCATACACAATATTACTATAGCGTAAGTACAAATAGCCACAGATAAAGGAAGCCACAAAAAAGCAAATGATCCAAAATCTACTTTTGTGAAATAAATAAACAAGTATGCCAATATCAAAATTGCTATTAAGCCTTTCTGTTATATCCTTCAGCTGATTATTATTACTCGAAACCTGCGGGTTATACATTTTATCTCAATTTGGAGAATTGATAAAGAATTAAAAAACTGGTTATGATGGATATTAATGGGGCTAATTCAGTAGCAAATGTTTTAAGCGCGCGGTATCGGGGCTCAACATAAATGATGTCATTGGCCTGAACCTTCGTATTGGCCACTTTTAAACCTTCTATTTTAGATAAATCAGCCAGGTAAACCAATGGCTTTTGCTGTGGGTCAATATTTTTTCGAATTAATTTAGCTTTATAGGCTTTTCCATCTTCCGGTATCCCTCCGGCTTGAGCAATTACCTCTAAAAGCGTTGTGCTGTTATTAGATAAGGTGATAACTTTTGCAGCCCCGCTATTTCCCGGAAATACGATGACACGCTTGTTTATTACCCTTAACGTTACAAAGGGTTTAACGTAATATTCTGAATATTTTTCTTCCATTAATTTTTCAGCTTCATTAATGGTTAAACCTTCAACCGGTAATCTGCCGATTAATGGCATTTTTATCATTCCATCGCTTTCTACGGTAACATCAATATCCGATCTGAAGGCATTTGAGGTACTGGCTAAGTCGATTAATTTAAATCCGTCGTTAGTAAATACTCTGTATAATATCGCATCATTAGCTGCTATTTTATAATCTAACTGTCCTATAGAATCATTCAATTGATCATATGTATAATCTCTTGGGGTTTTGAGCATTAAATTAGACTTAAATAATTTACAAGACGAAAAAGCTAGTAAAAATAAAGTAAGGATATAAATTTGGCGCATAGCTATGATATACAAATATAACTTATTCAGGCTAAAAATAAAAATCAAGGCTATACGGGGTATTCAATACGCACATGGTAAATATTCATTAGTCGTTGCTTGAAGATTTTTTTAATTAAAGTGATGTCCTTAAAGGTAATGTCTGAATTAATAAGCTGATTTTGGGCTATTTTAGCGTCAATAATCTGGTCTACCAAATCATTGATGGTTAACGCGTCAGTAATTTTAAGACTTCTTGAAGAAGCCTCCACGGCATCGGCTAGCATAAGTACAGCAGTTTCTTTACTAAATGGAATAGGGCCCGGATACCTAAACAATTTATCTTCCTGTTCACTTATTTTTCGGTCTTTTTTATAAATATTTAAAAAGTAGGCTGTACTTGTTGTACCGTGATGGGTTCGAATAAAATCGATGATTTGTTCGGGAAGCTTATGTTTTTTAGCTAATTCAACACCCTTTATTACATGTTCGATTATAATTTTAGCGCTTTCTTGAGGCTGCATTTCCATATGCGGACTGTAACCGCCTAATTGATTTTCGGTAAAATATTTCGGATTAAATAATTTGCCGATGTCATGATACATAGCTCCTGTTCTAACCAGCAATGAGTTACCTCCTATGTAGTAAATAACCTCTTCCGCCAAATTCGCCACCTGTAAACTATGTTGAAAAGTACCCGGAACATCCTGTGACAATCTTCTTAATAAAGGTTGGTTTAAATCCGACAATTCAAGTAATTTAAAATCGGAAATGAAGCCAAAAACTTTTTCACTCAAATATATAAGAGGAAAGGCCATAAGTACCAATGATGAACTAATTACAAATGGCAAATAAGCACTCAATTTAGTAACGAAACCTTCATTTCCATTGAATTTTTGATAACTGAAAAATACCAGAAAATAAATGACCAGTGTAACAACACCCGACATAAAAATTTGCTGCCTTTTTCTCATTTCTGCAACAGCAAACAAGGTGCCAATACCCGCAGTTAATTGAAGTAGGATAAACTCCAATTTATCCGCCATAAAAAAACTAACCATTAAAACTGTAATTAAATGGGTGAATAAAGCGGTGCGACTATCAAAAAATACGCGAACCAAAATAGGAATCAAACAATAAGGAAGAGCATACATGATTAAGCCCAAATTGAAAAATACAGAAGTAGTTAGTGTGGCACATACCACAAGAAAAAATAAAAAGAAAACTTCTTTGTTTTGACCAAAAACCGATTGCCTGAAAAAGGCGAGATAAAAAAGAAGAAGAATTAAGAGTACAGAAAATAAAATAACAGCACTTACTGTTTTGCCCAATGATCTTTTACTCTCAGAATTAATTTCTTTGTAATAAGAATTCACTAATTGCCTTTTATATTTTGTTAATGCTTCTCCTTTTTTCACCAAAAGATCTCCCGGTTTAATTACATGCTCGTAAATGGAAACAGACTTCACTTTTTCATCTAAATACCTTTCCGTTTTTTCCTTATCAAAATAATAAGTAATTGTTAGAAAAGGAAGAATATCACTTTCGTTAACTTCCGTTTGATTGTCACTTTCCAGTTTATATTTAATAAACTTTCTCACAGAATCTATAGTAAATACATTTTGGAAGTCGGTAACCCTCGAATAACCATCTCTCGAATTAACCAAGATAATTTTTTTATGTTTATCAAAACCTAGATCCTCAATTATTTCTGAGTAATGAATAGAGTCTATAATTTGAACAATGTACTCTTTGTACTTATTAGATAAATTAGCGAGTTCTTTTGTTTTTAAATTATATTCTTCTTTATTCTCAGTAAAAAAGATAGGAGCTTCGCTTTTTAATTCTACGATCTCTTTTTTCAATTTAGTAGGATCTTTAGGTATAAGTAATGATTTTTCGGCAATTAAATCCTGATAAACCCATAAGGGGTCAAATTCATCCACTAAATGGCCTTTGACTTCAGAAGTTGGTTGTAAAAATGCAATTATAATAGCACTAATGAATACAATGAATAGTTTTAAAATTAAATTGTGTTTAGCTCTTAAGTATTCAAAAATCATTCATACAAAGTAAATGTATGCGTTAGGAAAAATGGCCCGGCTTTAAGTATATTGTTAACAATGTCGGTTTGATAGATTAAAAGATGCCGAAAATGGCCGGAATTTTATGGAATTCAGGTTCACTCATCTTTTTCCAATCCGCTACAGAAGCACTTTTGTTCAACGATTTTTTACCGGTTAAATTAATGCCAACGTATAATTTTGTATCACCTGTTAAATTTTTGAGCAAAAACTCAAATAACTGTTTGTTCCTGTAAGGTGTTTCAATAAAATATTGCGCCTGTTTTTCTTTTTTACATAAACGCTCCAATTCTTGTACCCTCTTTTTTAAAGCATTATTCTCACGGGGAAGATACCCCACAAAAGCAAAATTCTGACCATTAAATCCACTTGACATAACAGCAAACAAAACCGAACTTGGACCAGTTAATGGGATTACTTCAATTTGATGATGATGTGCCATTTCCAGAATAGGTGCACCGGGGTCGGCCACGCCAGGCACCCCTGCGTCACTCATTAACCCTAAATCATCACCTTCAAGTAAAGGTTTAATTAACCCTTGTAATTCATTTATAGGTGTATGTTGATTTAGTTCATAAATTTGAGCCTGATCAATGGCGGGGTAACCAAAAATTTTAAGGTGTTTTCTGCATGTTTTTGCGTTTTCGGAAATAAAATACTGTAAAGTATTTACAATAGTATGATTTAATTCGGGCAGGTGCTGAAGGCCTTCTTCTTCACTAATGGGTACCGGTATTAAATACAATTTACCTCGCTTATTCACGTTGTAATATTAATAATTAATTCTTTATCGTTGCTTATTCGTGTCGGTTGAAAATACTAAAATGTATATTTGCTTCTGATTATTTTGAAAATTGGTTGACTATAAAAATATTTTAATCATTCAAACAGCATTTATTGGTGATGTAATTCTTTCCACTTCATTAGTGGAAAAAATGCACGCTAAATTTCCAACTGCTAAAATCAGCATATTGGTTCGAAAAGGGAACGAAACACTTTTTAATGCTCATCCATTTTTGAACGAGGTAATTGTGTGGGATAAATCTAATAACAAGTATTCCAATTTATTCAAGATTTGTACAGCGATAAGAAAAAAGGCCTTTGATTGTGTAATTAATTGCCATCGCTTTGCCAGTTCTGGTTTTTTAACTGCATTTTCAGGTGCTAAACATAAGGCAGGGTATAAGCAAACTCCTTTTTCATATTTATTCAATACAACTATTAAACATGTGATAGGAAATGGGAGGCACGAAATTGAGCGTTATAATGATTTGGTATATGATTTTGCGGCAGGTAATCCATTTCTCCCAAAATTATATCCCAGTGATAAAGATTTTTTTAATATTAAAAACTTTATAGATAACGAATTTGTTTGCATTTTTCCCGCTTCTGTTTGGTTTACAAAACAATTACCGGAATCAAAATGGATTGAACTCGTAAATAATTTTTCAAAAACAGAGAAAGTGTATATACTTGGCGCAAAAAATGATTTTGCAATGGGAGAAAATATTAAAAATAAGTGTTCTCAATATCCCGTAATCAATTTATGTGGTCAGTTAAGTTTACTTGAATCTGCTGCATTAATGAAAAGTGCTAAAATGAATTATGTAAACGATAGCGCTCCCTTACACTTGGCTTCGGCTTTGGGTGCAAAAGTTACAGCCTATTTTTGTTCAACTGTACCTGAATTTGGATTTGGTCCACTAAGCGATAACGCAATAATAAAAGAGGTCAAGAATTTATCTTGTCGTCCCTGCGGATTACACGGACATCAAACTTGTCCTAAAGGTCATTTCAAATGTGGAATTGAGATGGCGGTATGATTAAAGAAAGGAAAGTATTTTTTCTTCAACCTCCGTGCTATCCCACTTTTTTTCGATTTCCGGTAAAGCCATTATCTTATCCATTATTGCTTGTTGCTTAAAGCCTTCTTTTTGTGCATCACTATATCGGATATGAGGGCTATAAGTAACCATGCTGTATAAGGGAATCCATTTATCCGGGTACTTTTCTGAGAATTTAGCTTCAATTTTTTTCTGTAAAAGGAAAATCGGATCTCCGGTTTTATCACGCATTTCCACAAAATTGGCAATGGCCAAATCGGCAATAGCATCTGCATCCGGTTTTCTCAATTCTTCATATTTAGGCATAATCTTAGTCCAGTCTTCTTTATAAACATCAATCAACTGATTAAGAACAACGCAATCTTCAAATCCGCAATTCATGCCTTGTCCGTAAAAAGGCACAACCGCATGCGCTGCATCTCCAATCAATGCTGTTTTGTTGTTAAAGGTCCAAGGAAAACATTTTACGGTAACTAAAGAAGAAACCGGATTGATGAAAAAATCATCCAGCAAAGTTGGCATCAAAGGTACAGCATCCGGAAATTCTTCATCAAAGAATTTTTTTACATCATCTTTGGTTTTTAATTTATCGAATGATTTTTCACCATGAAATGGAAGAAATAAGGTACAGGTAAAATCACCATCTAAGTTTGGAAGTGCAATCATCATAAAACTGCCTCTGGGCCAAATATGCAAAGCATTTTTTTCTAATAAAAATTTACCGCCTTTTCCGGGCGGAATAATTAATTCTTTATAACCCGCTTCAATATAATGTTGTTTATACTCGAAACGATCTGTGCCTAATTGCATATTTAATCGAGTGGCTGAAAATGCACCGTCGGCTCCGAAAATTAAATCCGGATTCACATAATCTATTTCTTTGGTTTCAATATCTTCAAAAGTTGCGCTTAGATTCACTAAATCTACATGATTACATTTTTTGCTAAAATGAATTTTTACATTTTCTTGTTTTTCCGCTAAATCCATCAATCGCATATTTATTTCTGCTCTTGATACTGAATAAATGGCTTGTTCTTTTTTACCGTAAGGTTGAAATGCTGTAGTGCTATCCTTATGGTGAATAAATCTGCCGTACATCGGAATTGCAATTTTTTTAATATCATCAGCTATTCCTACACCTTCAAGGCCTTTCCATCCTCGGTCGCTTAGCGCAAGATTAATTGATTTTCCTGCACTCATAATCACTTTACGCATATCATTTCTTCGCTCGTAAATATTTACCTTATAACCTCTTTTGGCTAAGTAAATGGATAGTAAAGATCCTACTAGTCCTGCTCCTACAATTGTGACATTTTTGCCCATTTGAATACGTTTTTATTAGATATTACTTTTCAAACTTAAATAAAAAAAACAAGTATTCATACCTGAAAAACAGGGGTATGATGAACATCATTCGTTCTGATTTTAGTAAATTAGCTTCGTGGAGCAAGCCGTATTTCAATACATTAAAGCACAAAAACTATTTAAAGAGAAAGATGAAATACTTTTGGCCTTAAGTGGTGGGGTTGATTCAGTGGTTTTGGTAAAGATATTATCACAAAAGTATAAAGTTACGGTAGCACATTGCAATTTTATGCTCAGAGGTAAAGAAAGTGATGCCGATGAAACATTTTGCAAAGGAATGGCTTCAAAATTAGGGGTGCAATTTCTCTCTAAAAAATTGAATGCCGCTGCATACGCCACAAAAAATGGTCTAAGTATCCAAATGGCGGCCCGTGAATTACGTTATAATTGGTTCAAAGAGATTTTGCAGAAAAAAAAACTTGACTATTTAGTTACAGCCCATCATCATGATGATAATATTGAAACTTTTTTTCTGAATTTGTTTAAAGGAAGCGGAACAAAAGGCTTAAAAGGTATGCAATCTTTAGAGAGCACAAGTATTAAACCTCTTTTACCATTTACCAAAGATCAAATAATAAATTATGCCAAAATAAATAAGCTAAAATTCAGAGAAGACTCTAGTAACACTAAAACTCTTTACGAACGAAATTTTATTCGATTGGAGTTGGTACCACTTATTCAGAAAAAGTTCCCAATGTTTGAAGAGGTTATGAAAAAGAATTTCAGAAATTTAAGGGAAGAGCATACAATCATTAATTCAGTATTAGACAAGGCGACTGAAAAACATGTTTTTATTAAAAAAGATGTTGTTTATGTAGCATTAAGTTTTTTTAAAAAGTGCAAGTATAAAAATAGTTTTTTAAATTACCTTTTAACGCCTTATCAATTTAATTCAACTCAAATAGATCAAATTATTGCTTGTTTAACTTCCAAATCCAGTGTTGGTAAGAAGTTTTTAAGCAAAGAATTTGTACTCACTGTAGAAAGAGAGTTTCTTACCATTGTTAATCACAAAATAAAAAAAGAGAATTTGATGCTAAAAGATTTAAAAGAAATTCAGCATGTAAAATTTTTAGAATTCAGTTTTGTGAAAAAATTTGAGAAGGTTTTGAAAAATGAACTGATAATTCACAAAAATGATTTGGTATTTCCTTTAACCATTCGTACCCGCAAAACGGGCGATAAGTTTAAACCTTTTGGCATGAAGGGTTTTAAATTGCTGAGTGATTTTTTTAAAGACGAAAAAGTGAGCAATGCTCAAAGAGATAAAGTAAAGTTATTGGTAAATAATAACGGCGATATTATTTGGGTGATGGGATTAAGAAGTGACGAGCGTTACCGGGTAAATAGCAAAGAAAAAGATCTTATTAAATTAAAATACCTTGAATAAGGAAGAAATACTTTTGGAAGAAAAGCAATTTATGGGCCATAACAGATTAAGTATGGTGATTAGGTATTTATTGGCTATCTTTTGCTTTATTGGATATTACTGGAGCCAGAATCCCAAGCCGGTGCAGGTTTCTATATTTCATATTGGCTCTTATCCTATTGAAAATGTGACCAATTCGGGTTTGATCTTTTTTGTATTAGGTATTGTAATTCTCCTTTTTTCAGCTGCACTCACCTACGTATTACATATACAAACACGCTTGTATTCTAATATGTTAATATTGGATGGATTTTGGACAGCCAGGAAGGTAAAAATAGATTTACATACCATTACAGCCATCCGGCAGGTACGCTTTAAACGCAATATTTTCAGAAGGGCAGTTTATAATTTACATAATAGAGGGATAATAAGTTTTTATACGAGTGGGGAAGACTCCATTGAACTAACGGATAAAAGCGGTTTAATTTACAGGATAGGAACGCACAAAGCTGCTGAATTTCACCGGGTTTTAAAACCCTTGATAAATAATAAGTAAATAATGAAACCTTTTTACTTAACAAATCGTTAATAGGTTGTAAACTGAAAAATAAGTATATTTATATTTATATCTTATGATAACAACTGCCACAGATTTCGAATTGATTGAAAAGGAAAAAATTGTTGATTTAAAATTCCCCGACGAAGATATTTTATCGGATTCAGCTTCTATCCAGGAGCGAAAATTGGATTTGGAAACTGCATTGAAATTAGGGAATAATGATCACCATAAAATAAAAATTTATTTTGAGGATTCATTTTCAAAAAAAATGGTAGAAACAACCGTTTGGGGTGTAACTGATAAACGAGTAATTCTAAAACAGGGCGTTGTTATACCCATACATCGTATTTATCGCCTTAAACTTTAAGCAAAAGTAAAAGCAGATAAACCATCGGCGAAACCAAAAGCAAACTATCAAATCTATCCAGTATGCCTCCATGGCCGGGCATTAACTTTCCGCTATCCTTTACATCTGCTTCCCTTTTTAATTTACTTTCTATTAAATCTCCTAACGTAGCAAATATCGGAACTAAAACGCCCATAATCATCCATAAATAATTAGGAAGTGGGATGAGCAGGGTATTTAATAAAAAACTAAGCGCAAAAGACAGTATTATACCTGTAAATGTACCTTCCCAAGTTTTACCGGGAGAAATTCTTTCTATCAATTTTCGTTTGCCAAACAAACTTCCGCCTAAATATGCAAAGGTATCATTACACCAAATCAAAAGTATTATCCCTAATACCATTTTTGGATCATAAGTATAACCTGTTTCTACATTAAAAACCAATTGATTTAATAGCGATAACGGCAAAACAACATAAATTACCCCTCCAATTGTAAATAAAGCATCGTGAATGGCATTTTCTTTTCTGGATAAAATTGAACCGGTAAAAATTAAAATAAAACCTAAAGCCAAACTAATTTTAGTGCCCAAAATTACCATTTTCATGTTAAGACCTAAATCATCGAAATCAAACAGGCAATTACTTAAATACAACAAAACAGCAAAGACGTAACCTGGTACTATTAATGGCTTTGCGTTTAGTTTACCCGAAATTTTGTAAAATTCATACAAACCTATCATAGCTACCACAAAGAAAAAGAGGCTAAAACTGTAATAATTCCAAAGCATAAAGCTTAACAAAACCATAACAAACACTATTCCTGTGATTGATCGGGTGAGTAATGTTTTAATGTTTAGCGCCATTCTGATTGGTCAAAAGTAGAATAAAATTGCAAATAAATTGCGCAAATAAAAACTTACTTTCTAAAATATAATTTAGATAAAAAGTTATTGAAAAATTGGTTATTTTTAACTGCAAGTTTTTTCATCGCTGTAAGGTAAAACTTACAGAGGAAAGTCCGGGCAACACAGAGCAACTCGCCGCTTGATAAAAGCGGGTATTCGGTACCATATATCGAATAACAGATAGTGCCACAGAAACCAGGTAGCCAAGAGGTAACACTCTGGGTGATAGTGAAAATGTGAGGTAAGAGCTCACAGGTAACAATGGTAACATTGCTACATGGTAAACCTCGGGTGTTGAAAGGCCAAATAGGCTGTAACCATAAGGCGGCTCGTCTTTTCTTCGCAAGAAGAGTTACAGTGGGTAGGTCGCTAAGATAAATGATGAATATATTTTATTTTGGGCAACCAAATAAAATGAAACAGAACCCGGCTTACAAACTTGCATGGAATAATTTTTATGTTTAAACGTTTTTTAGTTTTAGTTTTTCATTTTGTTCTTTTTACATTAAAAGCACAGTGTCCTTTGGTATTGGATGGAAATGCTATTCCATCATCAAACCCTTATTGGTTAAGTTGCTCCGGAAGCAGTGTATATGTATTGAACTTTCAATCTCCAACAAGTTGGGGAACCTATACCTTGAGTTGGGGCGATGGATCGCCCGATTTTACTTCTGTTTTTTACACGGCTAACTCAATAATTAATCATACTTACACCTCTGTTAATCCAGATACTTTTGTGGTTACTTTAAATGTTCCTTCATTGTCATGTACTTTAACGGGCGTTGTGGTTATGGAAGAAGCTGTTATTCCTAATGTTTCAATTCCCATTGGTGGAACAACAGCCGCTTGCGCTCCAGCAGTTTTACAATTCAGTAATTCGAGTACAAAAACAAGCGAAACTACCAAATACATATGGAATTACGGAGATGGAAGTCCGTTAGTTCAGTTATCTTATACCAATGCCGGAGCAATTGTGAATCACACTTATCTTGCGGGAACTGTGAATTGTCAAACAGCAGTGGTATTAAATGCTTGGAATTATTGTAGCTTAAACAATACGGCTACTGCTACATATTCTCCGATTAATATATACGGAAAAGACAATGCTACATTTCTGCCCGATAAATTTGTTACTTGTTGGCCCAATAGTGTTTTCACTTTTTCGAATACTACGGCCCAAAGTTGTTTGGCCCAGGGAAATAATTTTCAAAGACAGCAATATTGGAACTTAGGAAATTATTGGGGAATGCCGGGTGATTCGATTCATAATTGGACGCCATGGCCTCCGGCTCAAACAGTAAGTGTTTCTTATAATGCTATAGGTACTTATTCTGTTATGTTGCGTGATAGTAATTTATGCGGAGTTGATACAGCAATTTTAAATGTTACTATTTTAAACCCTCCAACTGCTAGTGTGGTTGCACCTCCGGCTCCAATATGTCAAAACACATCAATTACATTTACAAACGCGAGCTCACCGGGATACACTTATTTTTGGAATTTTGGAGAAGGCGGTGGATTTGTAAACTTGGGAGCAGGAAATAAAACTTATACGTATACAAATCCGGGAACATACACAGTACAATTAGCAGCCAAGTTTGTACCCGGTGGTGCGCCTTGTACAACTACTGCAACAATAGTAATTGATATATTGCCACAACCCGTTGCTAATTTTTCTTTTAATCCGGCAACCGGCTGTACATCCTTATCGGCTGTAAGTTTTACGGATAGCTCAACAAATGCAGTAAGTTGGAATTGGGATTTCGGAAATTTAGTCACAAGTACTTTACAAGCTCCACCGCCGCAATCTTATTCAAACGCAGGGGTGTATACAGTTTCATTAGCGGTTACCGGAAGTAATACCTGCGTACATAGTTTTACAAACGCACTAACGGTTTACAATACCCCAACGGCTAATTTCAATCCAACAGTGGTTTGTCAAAATTCGTCGTTAACTTTTACCAACACATCTGTTATTAGCGGAACTAATCCAATTACCAGCTATACTTGGAATTTGGGTGACGGATCTCCATCTCAATTTGTTCAGCATGCAAGTAATACCTATACAACTCCAGGATTTTATAATGTTTCGCTAACAGTCGCTTCTGCTTTTTGTAGTGCTACCATCACAAAAACATTAACTGTAAATGTAAAACCGGTGGCAGATTTCACAATGAGTCCATTAACAGGATGCTCCCCTTTAGCGGTTAATTTTACCAATACAAGTACTAATGCTTCTTTGTTTTTGTGGAATTTCGGCACAACACCTACCAACACTTCTAATTTAGTAAACCCTTCATTTACGTTTACTAATAATTTACTAGTGAATGCTGATTTTACAATTACAGTTATTGCTACCAGCTCTGCAGGTTGCGTGGATAGCATAAAAAAATCAATCAATGTTTTTCCAACTCCTCAAACAAGTTTTAATCCCATAAATTTATCCGGTTGCTCTCCATTGAATATTACTTTCACAAACAATACTATCGGCGCCAATTCTTACACTTGGTCATTTGGAGATGGAAACACATCTAACTTGATAAATCCTTCTCATACTTTTACAAATGGAGGGGCTGTTCCGGTAGTATATTCTACTTCTTTAACTTCAAGTAATAGTTTGAGTTGTTTAAGTAGTGTAGTGAGTAATTTTACAGTTAATCCTATTCCAAATTTTGCTTTAAACTTAACTCCATCTGTGGGATGTACGCCTTTGTCTATTAGTTTCCCAACATGGAGTGTAGTAAGTTCGTATACCTGGGATTATGGTGACGGATCTCCTTTAGATAATACAATTAATCCAAATCACACTTTTACTAACGGAACCCAGTCTAATATAAATTATACGGTTTCTGTTATTGGTGCAAATTCTTTTGGTTGCGTTAATACGTCATCTGCAAACCTCAATGTTTTATTTAAACCAACCGCTAGTTTCACAATGGATTTGAATAGTGGCTGTTCTCCTTTATTAGTCAACTTTACCAATACTTCAATCGGCCAAAACAATAATCTATGGGACTTTTCCAATGGAACTACTTCAACATTAATTTCTACGCCTGCTACATTTTCTAATTCAAAAGGAAGTTCGGCTTCTACATTTACCGTTAAACTTGTGGTGAACAATATTAATAATTGTAAAGACTCCTTAAATTCAATTATCAATTTATTCGATAATCCTAAAGCGCAATTTCAAATAGACACACCGGCCTGTTCTCCAAAACTAATTACGTTCACTAATACGTCAATTGGTGCAAACTTAAATAATTGGAATTTCGGTTCCGGAACTTCAACATTAACTAATCCTACGTACAATTTTGTAAATTCAGGAACATTGAATATTACACAAACTGTTACTTTGGCAGTTGAAAATTCTTCAAATTGCAAAGACACTTCTGTCGTCAATTTTGTTTTACACCCCAAACCAAATTATAGTATCATTTCTTCACCGGATAGTGGTTGTACTAATTTAAAAGTAAATTTTTCTGCATTAAATGTAAATTCTTATAGCTGGAGTTTTGGTGATGGAAGTAGTTCAACGACTAGTGTAAGTTCCAAAACTTATGTAAACACAACATCATCCGTGCGCGAATTTACAGCTCAGTTGATTGGAACAGATATTTATAATTGTGCCGATACAGTTAAAAAAGTAATAAAAGTTTTTCCGAAACCAACTGCACTATTTAATGTAGATTTATTTGAAGTCACTGTTAAAAATCAACCTGTACCACTTACTAATTTATCAAGCGGAGCTACAAGTTATAGCTGGTTGTTTGGTGACGGTGGAAGTTCTACTGATTTTTCACCAGTTTATAGTTATCAAGAACCGGGAGAGTATAATATTAAATTAATTGCAATTAGCGAAAAAAACTGTAAAGACACGTTTTTATTGGCTGAAAAAGTTAAAGCTATTGTGGAGGCAGGTGTGTTAATTCCGAATGCATTCACGCCCAATACTTCGTCATCTCCAGGTGGAATTTATGACCCGAAAGATAAAAGCAATGATGTATTTCATCCTGTATTGCGAAATGTAGAAGAATTTAACATGAAAGTATTTTCTAGATGGGGCGAACTTTTATTTGAAACAGAAAACGTGAATGAAGGTTGGGACGGATATTTTAGGGGTAAATTATGTTTGCAAGATGTTTATGTGTGGAAGATTCACGCTAAATTTAAAGATGGTCAAACATTTGATAAAACCGGAGACTTAACACTTTTAATAAAATAAGGTTTGAAAAAAATAATTTTAATATACCTGCTTTTTTTATTATGCATTCGTGTGAGTGCTCAGGATGCTCAATTCACCCAATTTTCTAATAACCCAATTTATCTTAACAGTTCATTTACCGGATTAACGGATATGCATCGCTTTTCAGCAGCATATAGAAATCAATGGCCGGGGATTAAAAAAACATTTAGTACATATTATGTGGCTTACGATAGAAATATTAAACAATATAATTCAGGAGTAGGCGGTTATATTATGCAAGACAGAATAGGTTCTGGTGGTTTGGTTAATACTATGGGAATAATTAATTATGCTTATAAAATAAAAACCGGTTTTTCATCTCAAATTCGTCCATCAATTTCTGTTGGTTTTGGTCAAAAGAAAATAGATCACAGCAAGTTGATTTTTAATGATCAGTTAATTACCGGTAATGCCTTGTCGGAAGATGTTACAACGAGTAACACTAAGAGTTATGTAGATTTTGGGGCAGGAGCATTATTTACTTCAAAAAGGTTTTTTGGTGGAATATTTTTGAAGCATATCAATCAACCTAACGTGAATGTACTTGGAGGAAATGAAAATCTGCCTGTTTATTTTACCTCTCATGCAGGATATCAGATTGTTTTAAAAGCTAACGACACTAATGATGCTAAACCTACTGAAGCATTAAATTTTATTCTTAATTATCGCCATGAAAAAACAAACGATCAAATTGATATTGGTGTTATTTATCAAATCAAGGCCTTGATGGCCGGGGCTTATTACCGGGGAATTCCCCCAAAGTATCTGAAGTATAATCATAGCGGTAGTGATGCTGTAGCTTTGATGGTTGGCATCGATGTTCCCGGTAAAAATCTCCAGATAAATTACAGTTATGATTTTACAATTTCAAAATTAAATAATACGTCTACTACCGGAGCCCATGAAATAATTTTCACGTATCAGATTCCTGATCCTAAAGGCAAAGAAATTGTTTACAAGAAAAAGAAAGCAAAAGTTAAACAGAAATTTTAAATTAGGTTTTTGTTTTGGCTACTTTCTCAGCCATTTTTACGGCTTCATATAAGTTAATAATCCCACCATTTTTCCCTAAACTTTCAAATTTAACCATTTCGTCTTTTGTACCCGGCTTAATAACTTTTTTGCCTTTGTACGTTTTTAAACTAGACTTAATTAGGATTTTTTTAATTTGCTTAGGGGTAAGAGTAGGGTAGTAGGATTTTAATACAGCGGCAACTCCACAAGCAACAGGCGTGGCCATACTTGTACCGCTGGCATCTGCATAACCATTTTTTGGAGTGGTTGAATGAATTTCAACTCCAGGTGAAAATAAATCAACCGTTTTTTTACCATAATTACTAAATGTGGCAGGAATTTTTTCATCCGGCTTCCAGCTCAAAGCTCCAATATCCATAAAGTTGCTTGCTTCTTTTCCGTTAGCATATTTTTTAGTTGGATAATGAATTTCTTCATCAATATTGGCGTGGTCATTTCCGGCAGCATGCATTAACAACACGCCTTTTTCTTCGGCATATTTAACTGCATCATCCACAATTTTTTTATCCCAACTGAATTTTTTTCCAAAACTCATATTTAAAATTTGCGCTCCATTATCAACAGCATAGCGTATAGCGTTGGCAACATCTTTATCATGCTCATCTCCATTAGGCACGCAACGAACAGCCATAATTTTTACGTTTGCTGCAACTCCATCCATACCTATTGAGTTGTTACGTTTAGCCGCAATAATTCCGGCAACATGCGTTCCGTGAAAACTGTTCGGGCCATTACAATCCGGATTGCCATAAAATCTATCATTCGGATCATCGTAATTATCACCTATAATGTTACGTGGATTGTAATCTAAATTCACACCACATTTAACGTAAGGTTCAGTTGATTCAACTCCTTTTTTCATTTGAGCAACTACTTCATCCAAATTATGGACTTTTTCACTTTTCATCATTAAAACGGCTAACATTTTAGCTTGTTTATCTTCTTTAGCCTCCGGTTCAAATTTTTCCAATTCAACTAAATGAACAGTATCGATGTTTGATTGCGATTTGATTTTATTATTTAAATCATTTAAGTGTGTATATAAAAAATTAGTTTGATTATACGCTGTTTCAAATTTTTCTTTAGTTGCAGTCCAATTTGCTTTTGCTTTTTCATATAATGCAAACTCTTCTTTTTCTTCTTTGGTTTTACAATCTGCTATAGTTTTTCCATCGTACTTTGGTTTTAGTTTTCTTAATAGCCGTGTTGCTTCTAAATTTTCGCATTCTACGTTAGTGCCATCTTTACCACCTAAAAAATTCCATCCATGAATATCATCTATATATCCGTTTTTATCATCATCAATACCATTTCCGGGTATTTCGCCCGGATTTGTCCACATAACGTCCTTTAAATCTTCGTGATTAAAATCTACTCCGCTGTCTAAAACACCAACAATAACAGTTGTTGCTGTTTTGTCCTTAAGGAGTTCCTTGTAAGTTCGTTCAGTACTTACACCATTTACTTTATCTGTAGTTGGATCTAAATTGAACCAATTATCTGGTCTTTTTTCTGTTTGCGCAAAAAGTGAAACAGAAATAAGGACATAAGCTATTGAAAGAAAATTTTTCATATACAAATTTTAGTTTAATAAAGTAAAGCAATAATTTTTAACCCGCGTAAGATTTTCACATGCCTTAACGTTCTAGCATATTAAAATCCCCTTATATGGGGGAAGTAAAACTATATAAAGCAGGCATTAAAGACGGTTAGTTAGACATCTTTGCTACTGCCTGAATAATATCATGCTTGGTAATGATATGCATATTACCTCCCAAATCCTTTAACAGTACAGCATTATTGTCTTTATTTATGAGTTTACTAATATCTTCAATAGATGCCGACTCACCAACTACCGGAAATGGCTTTTGCATGATGTTCTTAATGGTTTCTCCTTTAATATCTGTATTATCAATTAGTTTATTAAAAATATAACTATCATTTATAGAACCAATAAATTCATTGTTTTCAGTAATCGGAATTTGAGAAATATTGTATTTCCCTAAAATAGTTAAAGCTTCATTTACAGTGGCTTTGGAATCTAAAGTTAAAAGTTTTTGATTTTTGTGATTAGCAACCAAATCAATTGCTTTGGGTTTTGTTACTTCTAAAAAGTTTCTATCACGCATCCAATCATCATTAAACATTTTACCCATATATCTTGTGCCATGATCGTGGAAAATGATAACTACCACATCGCCTTTTTTGAATCGATCTTTCATTTGCAATAATCCCGCAAGTGCAGAACCTGCACTGTTTCCAACAAAAATCCCTTCTTCTTTAGGAATTCTTCGAGTCATAATGGCCGCATCTTTATCAGTTACTTTTTCAAAGTAATCGATTATTTTAAAATCAACATTGGCCGGAAGAAAATCTTCGCCAATTCCTTCCGTGATATAAGGGTAAATTTCATTTTTATCAAATATTCCGGTCTCCTTATATTTTTTGAAAACGGAGCCGTATGTATCAATACCTAATACCTGTATGTTTGGATTTTTTTCTTTTAAAAATCTTCCGGTGCCACAAATAGTTCCACCAGTGCCTACACCAACCACCAAGTGCGTGATTTTGCCGTCCGTTTGATCCCATATTTCAGGTCCGGTTTGTTCGTAATGTGCAATACTGTTACTTAAGTTATCATACTGATTCGGTTTCCATGCATTGGGGATTTCGTTCACCAAACGAGATGAAACTGAATAATATGAACGTGGATCTTCAGGTTCAACATCAGTTGGGCAAACGATTACTTCTGCACCAAATGCCCGTAATGCATCTACTTTTTCTTTACTCTGTTTATCTGTGGTGGTGAAAATACATTTATAGCCTTTAATAACTGCGCCAATGGCTAAGCCCATTCCGGTATTTCCGCTCGTCCCTTCAATAATTGTACCACCCGGCTTTAGTCTGCCGTCTTTTTCCGCATCTTCTATCATTTTGATGGCCATTCGGTCTTTGATGGAATTGCCCGGGTTAAATGTTTCTACTTTGGCATAAACATCACAAGGTAAATCTTTCGTGATTTTATTTAATTTAACTAAGGGCGTATTGCCAATGGTTTCTAAAATATTTTTACAGACTTTCATTTTTTATTAATTTGTTAGTTCGCCGATAATATTAGTGTTTATTAATTTTTTATTTTTTGATAATGAATTTTTTGTTCCGAACAAAAACATAAGTTTAGTAACTGCGCTTTCGAAAGTTAAATCTTTCCCGCTAATTACTCCAATTTTTTTTAAGTGGCTGCTTGTTTCATATTTGCCTTGAATAACTTTTCCTTCACGGCATTGCGTTATATTTAAAATTAAAATTCCGCGATCAATGGCTTTTTTTAATTCATTAGTAAACCAAGATTCGGTAGTGCAATTGCCTGAGCCAAAAGTTTCCAAAATCACCGCTTTATTGCTTTTTGTTTGTAAAACAGATTGAACTGTGAATTGATTAATTCCGGGAAACAATTTTAATACGGCAATGTTATTGCTAATTGTGGAGTGAACTTTTAGTTTTTGCTGCCCCACTTTTTTTAGTGCGGCGTAATTGTATTTAATTTGAACTCCGGCTTCAGCAAGTACCGGATAATTAGGAGATTTGAATGCATCAAAATGTGAGCTGTTAAATTTAAAGGTTCTATTCCCTCGGTATAATTTATATTCAAAATAGATGCAAACTTCTGATACCACCGGTTTGTTTTTTTCTTTTGCAGCAGCAATTTCAATGGCGGTAATTAAATTTTCTTTACCATCGGTTCTAATAATGCCTATGGGTAATTGCGAGCCTGTTAATATTACGGGTTTGTTCAGATTTTCGAGCATAAAACTTAATGCACTCGCCGTAAAACTCATGGTATCTGAGCCGTGAAGAATCACAAATCCGTCATACTTTTGGTAATTTTTCTCTATAGTTTTTGCCAAATCAACCCAAATTTCCGGTTGCATATTTGATGAATCAATCGGTTTTCCTGTAGTTATTACATCTAAGCGTACAGCAAATTTATTCAACTCCGGAATTTGCTTGGTTAATGCATTAAAATTGAATGGTTTTAATTCCCCACTTTTAGGGTCTTGCATCATGCCAATGGTGCCACCGGTATAAATTAGCAATACAGAACTTTGAGCAGACTTCATGGTACTATCTTGATTATATAAAAGAGCGGATATTTCCGCTCTTTATTCAACTATTATTAGAAAGGTAAATCGTCATTATCGTCTACATTTCCGGTAAATACCGGCGTACTGCCAGAGTTATCTTTTGTGGCATTATTTTGAGTTTGTGTGTTCGGTTGGGTTTGAGAAGAGTTTGCAAACTTTTCAATTCTCCAGGCTTCCAATGTATTAAAATATTTAATTCCTTGTGGACCATTCCACTCACGTCCACGTAAATTAAATTGTACTCTTAATTCTTCACCAATATTGAATTGATCAAGCATTGTACATTTATCTTGCGTTACCTGAAAACTAACGTGTTGCGGATATGGTGTATTCGCCTCAGTAGTTAAAATGAATTCTCTCTTTTGGAAACGATCATTAATTTTTGTCGTTTCAAACTTTGCTTTAAGTGTTCCTGTTACTTCCATGTTATATATATTTATTTTATTATTTACTTAGTTAATACCTGCCAGGCTTCTTTCACTTTTTTTGTGGAAAGTAAAGTTTGAGCATAGCGGTGCTTTTCTTCCTGATTTTTAAAAGTCGGCAATTTCAATTGATTATCTTGTTCGGGAATGTTTTCTACACTGGCTAACAAGCCTAAATCATTACCGGTTAATACCTTACTGTTTTTAAGTTCTTCGGGCAAATTATCAATACCGATTCCAATGCTGGTAATTGGTTTTTCCACCTCAAATAAAGCATCTCCGGATGCTCGGCAATAATAATTATCTCCCATTCGGGCTACCAAATCAAGCTTTCGAACATCTATATTATTTTCAGCATTCAATACAGATTCACTGATATGAATTTTGATGATTTCACAAATTACCAAATTACCGGCCCCACCGGATTTGCCCAGTTCTTTTATTTCCAAAACTCTACACTCCATTTGAATGGGGCTTTCAGCTACCCGAAAAGGCTTAATTAGTTCAGATGGAAGAGGAGTAAAACCTGCCTTAACAAATTCGTTAATTCCTTTGGGAAATGGGCTGCTAGCTAAACTGGATTGTTGAACAATATTATAAGTTACCACATTAATTACTACCTCAGGAACTTCCCTTAAGTTGAGCAATGTGTCTTTAGCTGCACCTGTTCTTCCGCTATATGCCGGTGAAAAAACAGCAATTGGAGGGTTAGAAGAGAAAATATTAAAAAAGCTGAATGGAGCCAAATTAGGTTCTCCAATTTCACTG
This sequence comes from Sphingobacteriaceae bacterium, assembly GCA_016715905.1. Taxonomy (NCBI): domain Bacteria; kingdom Pseudomonadati; phylum Bacteroidota; class Sphingobacteriia; order Sphingobacteriales; family Sphingobacteriaceae; species Sphingobacteriaceae bacterium. The sequence goes on from JADJXI010000004.1 coordinate 461,826, forward strand.
ATGGTACTTGCAAAACAAATAGGGCGGGGAGCAATGGCATTTTGTAAATATTTTTGCAAAACCGGAACGGTTAACTCTTTCGGATTCAGACTCAACATAGGAAGGACTAATTTACTAAAAATGAAGGTTTTTTTGCCTGATTGTTAATAAATGCTCTTATTGTGAATTTATACAATGCTAATTCAGCGTAATCAATTGTATAAAAAAATCAAAATATTCACATAAATATAGTAGCAAGAGCTCAAATATATCTTCTATCAAATTAATTGCAATACAGTTAGTTGAGTCTAATTAATTAAATTACTGGTGTAATTTTATAATTTTAAGCTAATTCTAGATTTTATAGCCCTGAGAAATTAAGAGACTTTAAAAACTCGCTGTATATTATATCGTTTGATGCAATGATTTCTTTATCAAAAAGCCAATTATTTCCCGCCTTAAAATCACTAACAATACCACCGGCTTCTTTTACAATTAATGCACCGGCTGCCACATCCCATGCATTCAAATTGTATTCATAAAATCCATCAAATCTTCCACAAGCCACGTAACATAAATCAACGGCGGCCGATCCCATTCTTCGGATTCCATGCGTATTTTCCATAAAATATTTTAAACTTTTTAAATAGGATTCCATTCTTGAAAAATTAAAAATGGGAAAACCGGTGGCAATTAAAGAGTTTTTTAAGTTGATATTTTCAGAAACCCGAATTTGAATTGAATTTAAAAAACTACCTCCGTCTTTAGTCGCGTAAAAACATTCGTCTTTATTTATTTCATAAACAACTCCTAAAATAATTTCGCCCTTAAATTCCAACGCAATACTTACTGCGTAGCAAGGAATGCCGTGAATGAAATTGGTAGTTCCATCCAGCGGATCAACTATCCAATTGTAATCCTGACGTGACGAAATGGAATTTTCTTCCACAATAAATCCTGCAGGAAAATGATCATTCAGTTCTTTAACAATTTTACTTTCAGCCCCTTTGTCGACGTAACTCACCAAATCGTTTAAACCTTTTATTTCAATATCTTCCTGCCTGAAGTTTTCATTGCGCTCATTTAAAATCCAATGTCCGGTATCTTTACAAGTGGCAATAACTTTGGCAAGTAATAGATTTAATTTTACCGAATCCATCATTTTGAATTAAATAATAAACGTTGTCCTATAAACTGATCGTTAATTTTATTATTGAACCAAGCCGGATGTCCGTTTACAAAAGTAGCATGTATACTGCTTTTAAATGTGTGGCCCTCAAAAGGACTCCATTTACATTTGTATAAAATATTATCTTTAGTTACACTGGTGTTTTTATTTAAATCAACTAAAGTTAAATCTGCGGCATAACCTTCACGAATGAATCCTCGGTTTTGAATGCGGAATAATACAGCCGGGTCGTGGCACATTTTTTTTGCAATATGTGTTAGACTTATTTTTTTCATATGATAAAAATCAAGCATGGCTAATAAACTGTGTTGAATCAAAGGACCGCCACTTGGAGCTTTAAGGTATGATTGCGATTTTTCTTCCACTGTATGAGGAGCATGGTCGGTAGCAACTACATCAATGGTATCGTTAAGCACTGCCTCAAATAATTTAGCTCTGTCCATTTCAGTTTTTACCGAAGGATTCCATTTTATAAAATTACCTTTAGTCTGATAATCCTCATCATTAAACCAAAGATGGTGTATACAAGCTTCCGCTGTTATTAATTTATCTTTTAATGGAATTTTATTCGTAAACAAACTCAATTCTTTAGCAGTTGAAATATGAAAGACATGCAAACGAGCATTGAATTTTTTGGCCAGTGATACCGCTAGTGAAGAAGATTTGTGACAAGCTTCTTCGCTTCGAATTACAGAATGAAAATAAGCCGGAATATCTTCGCCATATTTCTCAATAATTTCAGCATGTTTTAATTTAATCATCGGGTCATCTTCGCAATGTGTAACCAATAAAGCATTTACATTTTGAAAAATATTTTCAAGTGTTTGTATATTGTCCACCAACATGTTTCCGGTGGAAGAGCCCATGAATATTTTAACTCCTGCAATTTTAGAATAATCCGCTTTTTGCAGTTCATTAATATTGTCGTTTGTTGTACCTAATAAGAATGAATAATTAGCTACAGAACATTGCGAGGCGCGTAAATACTTTTTTTCAAGTTCTTCAACACTTGTGGCCGGTGGATTAGTATTGGGCTGTTCCATAAAACTAGTTACTCCGCCCGCAACGGCTGCCCTAGATTCGCTATGAATATCACCTTTATGTGTTAGGCCGGGCTCTCTGAAGTGTACCTGATCATCTATTACCCCAGGAAATAAATGTAAACCCTGCGCATCCACTTCAATAACTTTTTCTTTCAAGGAAATATTTCTGTCTATTTTGGAAATAAAACCATCTTTAATTAAAACATCGGAGTTGTAAATTTCTCCTTCGTTTACAATCGTTGCGTTTTTAATTAGCATGCTCATTTGCAGTAAAGTTACAACTCTGCCAACGCAATTAAAAACTTTTCGAGTTTTAATTTGGCTTCTTTAGCCGTACAATTATAATTATTGAATAAAACGGAGAATGCCAGCTCTTTTCCTGATTTTGAAGTTACATAACCGCAATAACCACGAGCGCGATTTATATATCCCGTTTTAGCTTTCATATTGTTTTCTATAAAGTTACCTTTTCCTAAACTGTGCATGCTTCCGCTTTTTCCGGCTACCGGAAGTGAATTAATGAAATATTTATAATTAACACTATCCTTTTTAATTTTTGTTAATGCTGCCGCTTGAAAATGGGTAGTAATATTATCAGCTCTAGATAAACCACTCCCATCGGTCATGAATAATTCGTCGGTATTCAAACCTTTGTCTTTCCAGTATTTTTTTACCAAATCCAAGCCGTTAGATAAACTGCCTTTTCCAATTGCTCTTAATAATGTTTCGCAATAATGATTGTTACTTCTCAGGTTTGTGAAAAATATTAACTTATCTAACGAGGGTGAAAAATGGGTATGTAATAATGCTCGTTTTGGGATGATGGTGTCGTTATTTTTATAAACCGATTCAATTTTATGTATATCACATTTAATTCCTGATCGGGTTAAAGAGGTAAATAACATTTCCGCACATAAAAGTGCTGGATCGGGGAGTGCAGCTTCCACATCATAATTTGCTTTTTTAGGTGGTATTTTTCCATTCACTTCTTTAATAAAGGAAAAGGGATCGCCCTGCACATAAGCCTCGTCATCATTGCCTTTAGCAATTACGTTGGAATTAATGGTGACCGTATTATTTAAATAGGCCGGAATGGTTTTTACGACATCAGCTTTACAACCCGATTCTTTTGTACAATAAATTATTTTGAATTTATTATCGGCATAAGATAATGCACAGGGTACAACACCAAAATAATTACTAATATCGGCCCAAATCCAATTGGAAGGGATAGAGCGATCAAAATAAGTAGCATCCCCAATAATCTTTCCTTTTACTTCTTTAACACCTTTATCAACTAATATTTTGGCCCATTTATCAGTTATCTGTGTTGTGTCTTTAGTAAAGTATTCAGATTGCAAACTTGGGTCTCCATGACCATAAATGATCAAATCACCGTGAATTACACCGGTTTTTTGGTCAAAATTTCCGGTATGATATATTTTGGTTGTAAATTTGTAATTATTACCTAATATACCAAGTGCCGCGCCGGTGGTAATTACTTTTAAAGTAGATGCGGGAATCAAAAACTGATGTGCGTTATGTTCAGCTACTACAGATTCATCTGCAGTATTTAATACGCAATATCCTATAGAAGCGTGTTTCAGACTTGCATCGCTATTCCAATCGTTTAAAACTTTGTCGATTTGACAAAATGAATGGACATGAGAAATTAAGTTAAGCGAAATAAAAAATAGAATATGTCTGCTCAGGACATTTTTTTTAAAATCAAATAATTTAATTGTTGTAAAATTCATTACCAGATTTCTACTCGGTCTTTTTCAGGCCTGTACATTTTATCTCCTTCTTTAACATTGAAGGCTTTGTAAAACTCACTCATGTTGGATAAAGGTGCAAAGGCTCTGAAAAATGCAGGAGAATGATAATCAACCGTAATTAAACGCTTTAGTTCTTCATCTCTACAAATTTGTTTCCAGCCTTGTGCCCAGGCAATAAAAAAGCGTTGCTCGCCGGTAAAGCCATCCATTACTTTAGATGGTTTTCCGTTTAATGATTTTTGATAAGCATGATAAGCCATAGTTAATCCGCCCAAATCCGCAATATTTTCTCCTTGGGTCATACTGCCATTAACATGAAGTGTATCAATAGCTATATACGAATCAAATTGTGTTATTATACCTTGTTTCTTATTTTTAAAGTTTTCAAAATCTTGCTCAGTCCACCACATTTTCATATTTCCATCTGCATCAAACTGTGATCCCTGATCATCAAATCCGTGAGATAATTCATGACCGATAATTGATCCCATTGTACCATAGTTAGCTGCATCTTCAGCCTCGGCATCAAAAAAGGGTGGCTGAAGTATGGCTGCCGGGAAAGTGATTTCATTTGTGGTAGGATTATAATAGGCATTAACCGTAACTGGTGTCATTTGCCATTTATAACGATCTACCGGTTTATTTAAATCGCTTATGTTGTCGATTGTCTTAAATTTATTTGCAGCACATACATTTTCCCAATAATTATTTGTGCCTATAGTTAAACTCGAATAATCATCCCATTTATCCGGATATCCGATTTTGCGAATCAGCAAATCCAGCTTTTTATGAGCCGCCTTTTTTGTTTCTGCACTCATCCAGGTTCTGGTGTCAATTCTGTCTCTATATGCTAAAATTAAGTTATCAATTAATTTATCCAATTTAGCTTTTGACGCAGGGGGGAAGTATTTTTTTACAAATTCACGAGATAAGGCATGACCAATTGAACGATCAACAACAGATTCTGCTCTTTCCCATCTTGGTTTCATTGCTTTTGCTCCACTTAAAACTTTACCATAAAAATTAAAATGGGTTTCTTCAAACTTAGAACTTAGAAAGGGAGCGGCGGCATTTAATAAATGAGCTTTGCTGTAATTTTTTAAATCTTCAATGGAAGTTGAACTTAATAATTCGTTCATCGCCTTCATATAATCAATCATGCCTACCAAACAAGTGTCGGGTTGTTTTGTTCCTAATGCCTTAAAATAATCTGTCCAATTAATGTTACCGGCTAATTCATTCATCATATTAGGAGTGTAAATGTTGTACATCCGCTCCACATTTCTCATTTCTAAACTAGTGAAAGCCTTTTCTGTTAGCTTTTTTTCAAAATCAAAAACACCTTGCGCCATTTTATTGGCTTGTTCACTATTTGTTCCGCTTAAAACAAAAAGTTCAGAGAGATAATTGATATACGCTTTTTGAATTTTTTCGAATTGAGGGTTATAATAAAAATCGCGATTATGTAATCCAAAACCATCTTGTCCTATTTCATATATATTTCGCTTACTATTTTTAGCATCTACACCAACTCCTCCGTTGAAAAACAAATTAATACCAATTAAGCCAAATGAATTTTTTAAGTTTACAATTCCTTTTAAATCTTTTATTTTTTCAATTTCATCTAATTGTGCTTGGATAGGAGTAATACCTAATTTTTCAGCTTTAACAGAATCCATAGCGGTACTATAAAAATCGTGAAGTTTTTGTTCGTCAGAATTAGCTTTTGCCGTTTTATTTAACAAAGCTGCATCCAGAATTTTCTTAATATTTTTTAGATTGTTATTATGAATTTCATTGAAACTTCCATATCTGGAGTCTGACTCGGGAAGTTTAAACGATTTTTGCCAACTGCCATTACAATACATGTAAAAATCATTTCCGGGATTTTCTTTTTTATCCATGTTCGATAATACAATTCCGGATTTTTGACCAAAACCGGACAATAATACAGAAGAAAGAAGAAAGGTTGCAATTTTTTTCATAATACAATTTAGCTATACTATAAAAATAAGAATAATGCGTAAGCTAAAAAACCTAAACTATATTAATTATCAATTATCACTAAAAATCACGTAAAATGGGTTAATCCAGACGAATTACTTGTCCGGTGTCAACAAAAGCAATAAGCTTTTTTATCTCTTGAAATCCCATTTTTAATAAGGCTTTTTCATAATTATTCATTTGTTCACGATGAATTTCAGCTTTAGAGTAACCCGATTTATAATCAATAATAACGGCACTTTTATTGTTAATTACAATTTTATCGGGACGTAAAATTTCACCGTTTTCCGAAAGAATCTCCTTTTCTACTTTATTTGTAAAAGGGGTATTGTAGTATTCAATTAAATCAGGGTGATTAATAATGGAGGTTATTTTTGTTATAATAGAATTTTGGTCTTTAGCACTTATTAAGCCTTTTGTTACCGCAAGTTGCACTTCAGTTTCGATTGCCTCAATAGATTGAATATTAGAAAGTATTTCATGAATTGCAATGCCGTATTGAATAAAGTCTTTTTCATAAAGAAAATCTCCACCGGTGCTTGATTTGATCTGAATGGTTTTTGAATCTGCATTAAAACGAATATTATTTAATTTAAATTCGGGTAAATTTGCTTTCTTTTTTGAGTTATACTTTAGGGATTGGCCGAATGTGCTAATATTTAAATCAGTCAGTTTTTCATCTTTAAACAAAAATTGTGATAACCATTGATCAACCGATTTGTGATTAACTTTCTCTTTTCTATAGGCCAAAATATGCAAACGATGAATGGCTCTGGTAAAAGCTACGTAGAGTAAATTTAAGTTATCCAAAATTTCTTCTTGTATTTCGTGTTCAAATGCGGCTGATAATCCGGCAGCCTCCATCTGTGTATTAACCTGCAAGATAGAAACCGGTAATTTAGAATTGGTATGACTTAGATCTACCCATACATCATCCTGCTCGTGAATTCTCCAGTTACAAAAAGGTATGATGACAACAGGAAATTCGAGTCCTTTCGCAGCATGTATGGTCATAATTTTAACCGCATTGCTACTTTCAGGAATAATAACCGAAGCCTTTTTTTGACGCACTTCCCACCAGGTTAAAAATGCAGATAAACTGTTTTTTCCATTTATTGTAAATTCTGTAACCTGATCAAGAAAAAAACGAATGTAAATGGAATTATCTTTAGAAAGTTGAAGTAATTCATTAATATAAATGCAGAGATCTAATAGATTGCTCAGTTCTAATTTTTCTTCCTGAAATTGAATGCCGATTTTATTTAATACTTTAAACAGATCTTTAGACTTGGCTAAATCTTCATATGAAAGGAAAAGGGTGTTTGCATCAATAATTTGTTCATCAAAAAGATATTGTAAAACAACTCCGGCACTAATTTTATCAGATTTGTCAATAAGATAGGAAAGAAAGCTTGTTAAAACATTAACTTGTCTGTTGTTTTTTAAAAGAAGAGATTCAGAAGAAACTACCGGAATTTGGTTTTCTGACAACACTTGCGCTACCCAACTTCCTGTTTCTTTTTTTCGGGTAATAATACAAATGTCTTTGGGTTGAAAGCCGTCAGCTAAAGCAGCCCTAACATTTTCGAGCACCTGCTTTAAATTTATTTCCTTGTGTTCAGCTGAGGCTAAAACTCCGGAATGAATTTGCACCAGGCCTGTCTCATTTGAATGGGTGATTTGGCTTTGTTTATAGTAAATACTTTTTGTATCCTCACCCCCTAAATTTTCTGATAAATCAGAAAATAAATTATTATTGAATTCGACAATAGTGCTGGTGCTTCGTCGGTTTGTATCCAAAAATGCAACCTGATAATTTCGAGATAAACTGTCTAGTCGTTCTTTTTCTGTTTTATTTTCATTTCCCTTTATTTTACCGGGCAAATCGATAAATTGTTTTACATTGGCGTTTCGCCATCTGTAAATACTTTGCTTACCATCACCTACCACTAAATTGTAATAACCTGATGCTAATGAATGATCGAGCAGGGGTAAGATGTTTTGCCATTGCAAAGAACTGGTGTCTTGAAATTCATCTAAAAGATAATGATGATACTTCTCTCCTAAACGTTCATAAATAAAAGGCGTTGGTTCATTTTTAATCAGTTCAAAAATCTTTTGATTAAATTCACTTATAAACACAATTTGTTCTTCCTCTTTTTTGGCACTGCTTAATTCTTCAATTTTTTTAATTAACCGAATTAGATGCATGTGCTTGTGCAACAAAATATTTAATTGATAACCGGTACAATTTTGAAGATAATAAGTTCGAAGTTCAACCACGGTTTGGGTAAACTGATCATTTAACTTGCCGGTTTGAATTAACCATTTTCCGGTTTCTATGGCTTCCAATAATGTTTTTTGCTGAAAGTCACTTTCACTTTCCTTTCCTTTTAAACATTTTTCAAAAATATTTAGTGGGGACTTGGATTTCCCTTTTAAATCATTTACAGTTAGATTATTTGTTTTAATTATTTGTTGCCCGGTAATTGCCATTTCTTTGATGTTTTTTCTAAACGCACCAATGGCTGTTTTAATTTGCTGATTAATACTGTTTAACTCATCATCACTTAGTGTATTTAGTTTTTCAATAAATTCTGATGCGTTTTCTTTGCCCAGTAATTTTACAAATTGTTTAAGACTTCTTTCCGGGTCCCAGGAAGCGTTATCATCTGCTTTTGCGAGTGCATATTCTTTTAATAAGGCGGTAACATTTTTGTCTTCACCAACTGTTGCAAATAAGTTTGAAATAATTTGATTGTAAAAAGAAGTTAGGTCGGTTTCAATATTGAAATTAATCGGTAAATCTAATTCATAGGCAAAGGTTTTCACAATTTTATGCGTAAAACTGTCTATTGTTCCAATAGATAATTCGGAATAGTTGTGAATAATTTGAGTGAGTAATAATTTGGCTCTTTCTCGCAGTTGTTCCTCTTTAATATTTAAATCGATAAGTAAACTTTGTCCGATATCGGGAAGTATGGCGTTTTTACTAATTTCAGTGAGGTAGTGAATAACGCGTTCTTTCATTTCTGCAGCTGCCTTGTTTGTAAATGTAACAGCAAGTATTCTTTTGAAATTATAGTTTATTTTTTTTTCATCAAGCATGGCCAGTCTTAGAAATTCTTTAACTAACGTAAATGTTTTTCCGCTACCGGCCCCTGATTTATAAACCAAAAAATTTTTCACAATAAAAAAACAAGTTAAGTTTTTTTAAAGAATTGTAAAAACTAATTATAAACAAGCGGATTAAATTCCTTTAACAAAATTAACCAATTCGGTAGCGAGGTTAGGATGGAGTGGATGCTCAGGATTGGTATAAAATGTCTTTTGCGCCTCTTTGTCCATGGTATCACATTGTTTTAAGGTGTGATTCATGTCTTTAATTATTTTTAACGACGCTTTTTTATTGGCATTTGAAAGTAATATAGCTTCTTGTTCGCCAACCTGTGTATCATTGCCTCCCTGGAGTATAAGTAGTGGAACCTTTATTTTTTTAATTTCTTCACTGGGATTATATTTAAACCAGGAGCGCATATAAGGTTGGATGCTGGGATTTAAAAACATGTAAAAAATAGGTGGTACGTTTTCAATGGTATCTCCTTTTTTTACACGATCTATCATATCAAAGGCATTTTTTTTAATGGCATCCGGCGCTGCTTTCAATTGATCTTTAATAATTTCATCAGCGGCTCTACCCGGACCAGCAATAGAAACGTATCCGTTTACTTTTTTATTATTTATGGCAGCTAGCATACCAATTAAAGAGCCCTCGCTATGTCCGACAATAATAATTTTTTTAAATCGTTTGTCTTTGGCTGCAAGATTAATCCAACTTTTTAAATCATTGATATAAGTTTCAAAAGTGATGTCGGAAATATCCGACATAGCCTCTTTACTTTCGGCTATGCCTCTCTTATCGTATCGTAAACTGGCTATTCCATGTATAGCCAATACGTCAGCGATATATTTTAATGAATTATTTTCCATATCATCCTGATTTCCGTTTCTATCCGTTGGCCCGGAACCTTGATGAATAATAACCAATGTTAGATTTTTCTTTTCCTGTGGTAATTTATAGGTGCCAAATATTTTTCCAGTAGATGTTTCTAAAACAATCTCTTCTTCTTGAGCGTGAAGATGAAAAGAAAGTATAAAAGGAGAAAGAGAGGAATTAGTTTCATTATTGATTTGTTATTGTGCATTCCAGCCTCCGTCAACCGGTAAAGCCACTCCTGTAATTGTACTGGCATGTTCAGAAGCCAGTAACAAAGCTGTTTGACCTAAAGTTTCCATAGAAATAAACTCTTTAACAGCTTGTTTATGCAACATAATTTTTTGCACTACTTCAGATTCAGGTATGCCATGTGTTTTTGCCTGATCGGCAATTTGTTTTTCAACCAAAGGAGTTTTTACATAACCCGGACAAATTGCGTTTGCAGTAATATTATAAGGCGCTCCTTCCAAAGCAATAGTTTTTGTAAATCCCACTATACCGTGTTTACTGGCAATGTATGCGCTCTTAAATTCGCTAGCTACCAAACCATGAGCGGAAGCTATATTTATAATTCGTCCGAATTTTTTTTCCTTCATGCTTTTCCAAACGGCTTTAGTTAAATGAAAGGCAGAAGTTAAGTTAATTCCAATAATTGCATCCCATTTTTCTTCCGGAAAATCTTCAACCGCTGAAACATGTTGTATGCCGGCATTATTAATTAAAATATCCACCGAGCCAAAATGCCGAATCGCTTCTTTCACCATATTTCTTAACTGCTCGGGTTGCAGCATGTTGGCATTGTTAAAAATAGTTTTAATACCAAATTCATTAGCTAAGGAAGCGGCAATTTCAGGTCCGTTAGTTTCCAAACCATTTAATACCAAATTATATTTTTTTGTTTTAGCAAATTCGCGGGCTATTCCCAAACCTATACCACTGCTACTGCCTGTTATTAAAACTGTTTTCATAAAGTACTATTAAACAAATTATTTAGTCACGTTTCTATTTGAAATATCATAACGATAAATAGGATCAATACTTTCTTTATTGTCGTGAATAACACATAAGTCTGTAATCATACCACTATTTATTCCATAAACCCATCCATGTAAGTGCACTTCTCTTTCTTCCCATTCTTTTTGAATGATGGATGTTTTGGCCAGATTTCTCACTTGCCTAATCACATTTAATTCAGTTAAACGATCAGCGCGGGCATCTAAATCTGCTATAGCCTCCAATTCGGCGGTGTTAGCAAAATATACATCTTTTATATTGGTTAACCATTGATCCACAATACCGTGTATATTTCCAGTCATAGATGCTTTAATACCCCCGCAACCATAATGACCACATACGATAATGTGTTTTACTTTTAAAAATTTAACGGCATATTCTAAAACACTCAGCATATTTAAATCGGTAAAGAGTGCAAGATTAGCAATATTTCTATGCACAAAAATTTCGCCGCTTTCGGTATTGGTGATTTCATTAGCAGGTACGCGACTGTCACTACAACCAATCCAAAGATATTCAGGTTTTTGCCCCAATGACAAATTTTTAAAGTATTTGGGGTCTTCAAACTTTTTTGTAACGGCAAATTTTTTGTTGCCTTCAATTAATTTTAAATATGAATCTTTCATTTTTTATAATTTTTAATGATGACTAATAACTTTTACTTCTTCAATTTCTTCTAAAACCACATCAATTCCATGAATATGGGCACTTTGTTTAAAAGAACTAATTAATTCCAATACATCTTTATCCACAAATGTTGCTCTGCCTCCGTCAATATTTACGTATGCTCCCGGAGGTATGTTTTTAAAGGTGTCAATAAATTTTCCTTTGTTTATAAACGTTACGTTTTGTGAAAGTTTAATAAATACATGTACCCTTCCATCAATAGTGTCTTTTATCATTTTAAAAGGTGATCTGTAATTTTGACGAAGTATAAAAATTACCGAAATAAAAATACCGGTAATAACCCCCTTTAATAAATCAGTGCTAAGCATCACAACTATAGTAATGATAAAAGGCAAAAACTGATCGTAGCCTTGCTTAAAAATATTGATGTACATAGAAGGTTTTGTTAAATTAAACCCAACATAAATTAACACTGCTGCCAAGCTAGATAAAGGAATCATGCCCAAAATTTTTGGAAGGAATAAAATGGCAACTAAAAAGAAAAGTCCATGAACAATTGCAGATAATTTTGATTTAGCACCCGAGGTAAGATTTACTGAACTTCTTACTATTACCGAAGTTACCGGAATTCCACCTATTAAACCACATACAATATTTCCTATTCCCTGAGCTATCAATTCTCGGTTGGGTGGAGAAATGCTATTTTCAGGGTCTAATTTATCCACGGCTTCTAGTGATAATAAACTTTCTAAACTGGCAATTAAAGCAATTACAAAAGCAATTTCATAAACTTTTGGATTATTTAGGGCCGTCCAATCCGGAAAAGTTAAGGTACCATAAAGCCCGGATAAACTTTCAATTTGAGGTAAAACAACAAGGTGTTCATCTTTTACTTCATATTGCTGCATATAAAGAGAAAAGAATAAATCCATGAGAACACTTATGACAACAGCTACCAAAGCGGCCGGTAAATGTTTTAAAATTGGGTTGTTTTGAATCCATTTTGATTTCCAAATAATTAGTATGACCAAGGAAATTATTCCTATTACTGTTGAGCCGGTTCCAATGTTGTCGGAAAGTTTTGTGAATTCTTCAAAAATATGGGAATCACTTCCTGCGGTAAACGCTTCATCACCTTCCGCTTCTACATCATACCCAAAAAAATGTGGTATTTGCTTTAGAATTAATATTATCCCAATAGCAGCTAACATTCCTTTGATTACAGCAGAAGGAAAATAATAACCTATAAACCCAGCTCTACTAATTCCTAAAATAACTTGCATTAAGCCTGCTAAGCAAACGGAAACTAAAAACAGCTCTAATGATCCTAATGTAGCAATACTTGCTATTATTATACTGGTTAAACCGGCAGCGGGACCCGAAACGGAAAGCCTGGAACCACTAATAATACCAACAATAACTCCTCCAACAATTCCTGAAATAATTCCAGAAAAAAGCGGTACGCCCTGTGCTAAAGCAATTCCCAAACACAGTGGAAGTGCGACTAGAAAAACCACTAGTCCGGCCTTGAGATCTGCTGCAATATTTTTTGAGTTCATATAATTTAATTAAACGTAAATAATTATTCCAGAAAAAGGAAATAAATCATGTGTTTAATTAAACTTCCGGAGGCGGTGTGACAATTTGAAAATAAATGTTTTGATTTTTGTATTCATCAAAAAAATTCAAATGTTGCTTTATTGAAATCAGATCTTGAAATTGAATTAAATTTCTACAGGTACTGTCAAATAATTTTAGAAAGTCATAATCCTCCACGTCAGAATCGCTTTTTTCTTCACTATCTTTTTCCGTTTTGAAGGACTCCACTTTTTCTTCCAAATCATAAAAATCGGGTATAAACTGCGCTACTGATAATAATATGCCGAAAACTGATAATATGATTAATATATTTTTCACCCTAGAAAAGAATTCTAAAAATACGGAAATTATCAATGCTTGTTATTATTTTGTTTAACTAATAGGGTATACTTGTAAATAGAATGTTAATATTGCATAAATAATGTTAATATTGCATAAATATAATTTTATGATAAAATACCTTTTATTAATACTGGTAATTACTAACAGTTATTTCGGCTATTCTCAAAAAGTAAATATAGATTTAGTTAAAAAGCACATTAGTTTTTTAGCGTCTGATGAATTAAATGGTAGGGGAACTGGGACACCCGATGAAAAAAAAGCCGCCAATTATATAGCCAGTTATTTTAAAGAAGTAGGAATAAAACCATTAAAAAACTCCTATTACAAAAATTTTACATTTAAAACTGCAAAAAGTTCGCACGATACATCAACGGCTAACAGTCCCTTACGAGAAGGAATGAATGTAGTAGGGTATTTAGATAATAAAGCCCCTTTAACTGTTGTTATAGGCGCTCATTACGATCACTTAGGAACAGGATTAGATCATAATAGTTTAGAGGCCAATCCGGAAGGAAAAATACATAACGGAGCTGATGATAACGCCAGCGGAACAGCCGGCGTATTAGAATTAGCCAGATATTTCAGTACGAACAAAAGTACCGAACCATTTAATTTTTTATTCATATGTTTTAGTGGTGAAGAATTGGGATTAATTGGTTCGAAAAGATATTTGGATAATCCGGATCTAGCACTTGCTTCTTTTAATTATATGATAAACATGGATATGATAGGCCGCTTAAACGAAGAAAATAAATTAATTGTTTATGGTGTTGGAACTTCACCGGTTTGGGTGAATTTATTGGATTCAATTCAGTCGGGTTTACATATTAAAAAGGATAGCGCAGGTATGGGACCTAGCGATCACGCCAGTTTCTATTTAAAAGAAATTCCGGCATTAGCCTTTTTTACCGGACAGCATTCCGATTACCATAAGCCCGGGGATGACATCAGCAAAATAAATTTTAAAGGGGAAGAGGAAGTATTAAACGTGGTGATTCAGGTTATTGAAAAAACCTATAACTACCCTAAAATGCAGTTCTTGAAAACACGGAATCCGGATATGGGTAAAAAATCTTTTAAAGTCACTATGGGTGTAATGCCTGATTACACTTTTGAAGGAGAAGGAATGCGTTTAGACGGCGTTTCTGATGGCAAACCAGCTCAAAAAGCAGGAATTCAGAAGGGAGATATCATCATTCAAATTGGAGAATACCCCATTAAAGATGTAATGGCCTATATGAAGGTATTGGGGAATTTTAATAAGGAAGATTTGGTAGATGTTATATTAATCAGAGATAATAAAAAGCAAACAGTTAAAGTTAAACTTTAACAAAATCCGGATCTATTGGGTTTTACGGATTATTTTTCTGCCTTCCAGAATTAAACTTTTATTCACATTTGACTTAAATGGCTCTTTCGCTTTTTCTATTTTACTTGGATAAAAGATCAATATCCATAAGGCTGTTAAACCTAAGAATACATAAATTAAATCAAGGGTATTGGCATGAAGACTAATAAAATTCACCAAGGGATTGGCATAAGCCCCAAAGCTGCACAATACGATAATGGTGAGCGTTAAAATGGTTTTAAAGTTTTTCATAAGCATTTAATTAATTGTTCTTAAAAGTATTCCATTACAAAGTTATTGAGCAAGGTTCTTAATTCATTATTTTTCGCTCATTTTTGCTCATGTACTACTAAGCCAATTTTATTTCACTCATTTAAATAGCAATTTTACTTGCTGAATTACAAAGCTGCAGCAAATACTAGAAATAAAGAGTCCGTAAAAATTTATGCACCATTCACTTAAAATAATTATGTTTGTAGCCCACAAATGGCATTAAAAGAAGATATTATTAAAACGATACGTGATGTGCCTGATTTTCCAAAACCCGGAATTTTATTTAAAGACATAACGCCATTATTTTATGATCAAAATCTTTGCAACGAAATTATTGCAGGAATTCAAAAAGAGCTAAAAGTGGTACCCGATGCAATAGCAGGTATAGAAAGCCGTGGTTTCTTATTTGGGATGTTATTGGCAAATAAATTAAATATTCCTTTTGTATTAATCCGAAAATCAGGTAAATTGCCGTATAAAACACTAAGTTTTGAATACAACCTTGAGTATGGTAGTAGTAAAATTGAAATGCATGAAGACGCTTTACAAAAAGATTGGAAAGTGCTTATACATGATGATTTGCTAGCCACCGGAGGCACTGCTGAAGCTGCAGCCAATTTGGTGAAAATGGCCGGAGCGCAAGTAGCAGGATTTAATTTTATTGTAGAACTTGGATTTTTAAATGGAATAGAAAAACTTAAAAAACACTCAAATAATATAACATGTCTAGTACAGTATTAGAAAATACAGGAATGAGTTTTCAGTTAAATGAAAATCAACAAATGATTGCCGAAATGATTCGCAAATTTGGTAAAGATCACATTTTACCTAAAATGATGGAATGGGATGAAAGTCAAGAATTCCCTATTGAAGTTTTTAAAAAATTGGGCGAATTAGGTTTAATGGGAGTTTTAGTTCCTACAGAATACGGAGGTTCAGGATTTAGTTATACTGAATACGTAACCGCAATCACAGAGTTAGGCAGCATTTGTGGTTCAATTGCCCTCTCAATGGCTGCGCATAATAGTTTGTGTACCGGACATATTTTACAATTTGGTAATGAAGAACAAAAAAAGAAGTATTTACCCAAATTGGCTACAGCCGAATATATTGGTGCTTGGGGTTTAACCGAAGCAGGTACCGGAAGCGATGCCATGCGCATGAAGTGTGTAGCCAAACAAGATGGAGATTATTGGGTAATAAATGGTACGAAGAACTGGATAACACATGGAATCAGTAGCAATGTGGCCGTGGTTTTAATCAGAACCGGAGAATTATTGGATAGTCATGGTATTACTGCTTTTATAATTGACCGTGATACGCCCGGATTTAAAGGTGGGAAAAAAGAAAATAAATTAGGTATGCGTGCCAGTGAAACCGCAGAATTAATTTTTGAAAATTGCAGAGTTCACAAATCACAAGTATTAGGAAAAGTAGGTGATGGATTTGTTCAAGCCATGAAAGTATTAGATGGTGGAAGAATTAGTATTGCTGCACTCAGTTTAGGAATTGCCAAGGGTGCACTTAATGCGAGTATAAAATATGCACAAGAGAGACAGCAGTTTGGACAACCTATATCTAAATTTCAAGCCATTGCATTTAAACTGGCTGATATGGCTACTGAATTTGAAGCAGCAGAATTATTGACATTTAAAGCAGCTGACTTAAAAAATAAGGGTCAGAAAATGACCAAAGAAAGTGCATTTGCTAAATATTATGCGAGCGAAGTAGCCGTAAGAGTAAGTACAGAAGCCGTACAAATTTTTGGCGGTTACGGATACACGAAAGATTTTCCGGTAGAGAAATTTTATCGTGATAGTAAACTCTGTACTATCGGTGAGGGTACAAGTGAAATTCAAAAACTGGTAATTGCCCGTGAATTATTAAAATAAAAAAAATCCTCTGAAAATTCAGAGGATTTTTTTTTTAAATCTTATTTTGATACAGCTTAATCTTCAGCAGCCGGAGCAGTAGTTTCGTAAAACTTATTGAATTCTTTAATTGCATTAACTACTTGTGCACGAACAAAAGTAAATTTATCCAAATCATTCCAGGTCATTGGTTGCGCTTTCATGTAAGGTTTTAACTCCTTTTTGTAAAAGTTGTTGTTTAAAGGTTTTAATTCTCTTAATTCCGCTTCTTTATCATCAGCCCCGGAATCTTGTACATAGTAAGAAGCTGAAATAATTTCTTCTCCATTTTTTTTATCCGGATATCTGAATTCATAAAATTTTAAACGTCCATCTACCAATCTTTCAATGTATACATTTGATTCGGAATCGTAAGGAACCATTGTGAAATGTCTGCCACTAAATCCGTATCCTTTTGCCTTACGACTATCCACTACGGCTAATTTACCCGGACCTTTTTTCTTAAACATAATAGACTTATATAAATCTAGTTCGTCATCGGGATTCGTCTGGATTTCTCCTTTAACTGTGTCGCCTTTATTACCAATATAATAACCATCAGCTAAAATTGGGGCCATCACAGGTTTTTTTCCACGAGGTTGAGCATATGAAGATATTGCCGTGGCAACAATCAAAAATGCTAAAATACTTTTTCTCATAATTCTGGGTTTTATAAGGTGATTAACAAAGATATAAAATATACACACAAAATCAGTGCCAATAATCAATTCAATGCGCTATAAAAAGAAAATCTCCCAATTATTTAGGAGATTTTAACTTTTTAATATTTTATTATTTTCTTTCTAGTACTTCATCAATCATTCCGTATGCCTTAGCTTCTGCTGCAGTCATCCAGTAATCTCTATCGCTATCTGCCCACACTTTGTCATAGGTTTGCCCACTATGTGTTGCAATTATTTCATACAATTCTTTTTTCAATTTTTGAATTTCTCTAGCTGTAATTTCAATATCGCTGGCTTGTCCTTCAGCACCACCTAAAGGTTGATGAATCATAACACGGGCATGTTTCAAAGCTGTTCTTTTTCCTTTAGCTCCCGCACACTGCAAAACGGCACCCATACTGGCTGCCATTCCGGTACATATAGTAGCAACATCCGGTTTTACAATTTGCATAGTATCATAAATACCTAATCCTGCATAAACACTTCCGCCCGGAGAATTTACATATATCTGAATATCCTTTTTAGCATCAACACTTTCTAAAAATAATAATTGAGCCTGCACAATATTAGCAACTTGGTCATTTATTCCGGTTCCTAAAAAAATGATTCTGTCCATCATCAATCGAGAGAACACATCCATTTGCGCAACATTGAGTTGACGCTCCTCTATAATGTAAGGTGTTAAGGAAGATGTTATTCGGTTTGCATAAGAATCAAAAGTTAAACTATTAATACCCGCATGCATGGTTGCGTATTTTCTGAATTCGTTGTTATCAAACATAATTTTAATTTTAAGTTAGTAGCCAAAAGTACACTTTGCAATTCCAAAACCGTAATTAATAATAAATATTTTATTAACGTTTCAATCTTACTATTTTTAAGTCATCAACCTTTAATTGTTATTAAATATCTTGATTATTAAATCTTTAGCGCTTCTTTTTAAGCAATTTTGTTTTCGGATTGAAAGATAAATACTGCATACTCAACGGCCACCTCATTAGTATTTATGAGCCTGCGGTTGCATTTAGCAACAGGGCTTTTCGTTATGGCGATTCCTTGTTCGAAACTATTCGCTTATGTAATAATAGAATTATGTTTTTGAGGGATCATATTTTACGACTTCGATTAGGTATGACTGTTTTGAGAATGAACGTTCCGGCTGAATTTAATTATGAAAATGTAAATGAATTAATTATTCAATTACTAAAACATAATTCGCATGCGCCAAACGCAAGAATTCGACTAACTATATTTAGAAATGAGGGTGGTTATTATACGCCTGAATCAAATGATATTTCTTTTTTAATTGAAAGTGAAGAATTGGATCAGGTTTATACTTTAAATTCAAAAGGCTTGTGGATGGATATTTACGGCGATACTAAAAAACCCATTAATAAATTAGCCAATATTAAAAGTGGTAACGCTTTACTATTTGTATTAGCCGGTTTGGCAAAGCAAAGTATGAAATTAGACGATTGCTTTATTATTAATGAGTTAGGAAATGTTTGTGAAAGTATTAGTGCAAATGTGTTTGTGGTTAAAAACGGAACTTTATATACAGCACCTTTAAGTGAAGGTTGTGTGGCCGGCATTATGCGCAAACAAATTATGAATCTGGCAACCGAAAACAAAATATTAACTTTTGAAAGTCCGATTACCATGAATACCTTGATGAATGGTGACGAAGTTTTTTTAACTAGTAGTATTAAAGGAGTGGAATGGGTTGGGCAGTTTAAACAGAAGTTTTACACCAATCACATGGCCCAGTTATTTATAGAAAAGCTTAATAAACTAACACATTAAATGATTAATCAGGCGATTCTTAAAGTTGAATCTTCATTAAAAAATCTGGGTGTAAATCCGGAAGAAGCAAAAACGGACGAAGGACAATATTCCATTCGAAAAGATAATTCTACTGAAGTTTTGATTGATGTTTGGGCGCAAAATGAACTTGTTTTTATACAAGTTATGAGTCCGATAACAATAAATCCAAATGCTGCCGTATTAACTAATCTCGAATTATTACTGGAAGAAAATCATAATTTGGTTGAAGCTTCTTTTACTTTTTTAAATAAAACTCTTTTTGTTAAAGAAACTTACGAGTTTAATGCCTTATTCACCTTAGATAGAATTATGCAGGCCATTAATCGCATTGCTTTTTACAGCCAAGCTTATACAAATAAATGGCGTCCTTAATTCTGCTCGCTATTATTTATTAAATTTGTTTTATGAATCTAAACCCCATATTGGCTTTTAAAAAAGCAAAAGATTTTATTACGCATCAAATTTGGAGTGTGAGGTTAGATAAACTGGATTCAAGACAAGCTTTTATAATTAAACAATTACGTGTTATTACCTTAGCTTTTAAGGGATTTAAAGAAAATAATTGTATAACATCAGCAACCGCACTTACTTTTTACACCTTGTTTTCCATTGTACCTGTTTTAGCTTTGGTTTTTGCCATTGCAAAGGGTTTTGGTGTTGATCATTCTTTGCAAGTAATGATTTTAAAGAAATACAGTACATACGAGGAAGTACTAAGCAATGCCTTTTTGTACGCCAATAAAATGCTTTCTGAAACAAAAGGTGGTGTTATTGCCGGTTTTGGTATTGTGCTTCTCTTGTGGAGTGTTTTGAAATTATTAGTGAATATTGAAGAAATTTTTAATCAGGTTTGGGAAATAAAAAGGGGTAGAAGCTGGATTCGTAAGATGACAGATTACCTTACCATTATGCTTGTTGGTCCGGTTTTATTTATGTTATCGGGCGGATTAACTGTTGCAGTACAAACTAAAATGGGAAATTTTTTCGATTTAGGAATTGTGAGTGTGTTTTTAGTAAAATTACTGGCCTACACTTTGGTTGCCGGAGTTTTTACTTTTATATATATGGCCTTACCAAATACTAAGGTGAAATTTAAATCGGCTTTTGCCGCAGCTGTTTTAGCTACAGTTTTATTTGAATTACTAGGATGGGGATATGTTAAGTTTCAAATTGGAGCTAGTCGTTTAAGCGCCATTTACGGAGGTTTTGCAGCCTTGCCTCTATTTTTAATTTGGATACAATATACCTGGTACATTGTATTGTTTGGAGCACAATTAGCTTTTGCAAATCAAAATGCAGAAAAATATGAGTTAGCCGAGGATATTAATAATTTAAGTACAAGATACCGACGTTTAATTGCTTTGCTTATATCAAATTTAGTCGCCAAAAGATTTTATGAAGGTAAAAAGGCATTAACCATTAATGAAATTGCCCATGAATTGGATTTACCGAATAAGTTAGCCCGTAATATGGTGAATGAGTTTGTAGCTTGTAATATTTTTGTTGAAGTGCGTGCTGACGAAGAAGAAGAAATTGTCTATCAGCCGGGTGTTACTGAGAGTAAATTCAATGTAAAGTATTTATTTGAAATGTTGGATAAGAATGGAGTGAACACAATACCAATTGACGAATCGGAAAGTATGGTAAAGATGAATGGATTTATGTTGAAAATGGAAACTTTGATGGACTCTGAAATCGGGCAAACCAAAATTAAAGACCTTATAGTTTAATATGGATAAATTGAAAATTGTATTCTTATTTTGCCTGCTTTTTTCTTTTTTTATGAAAGGCCAGAATAATGATACACTTATTCAAACTAAAAACATCCAAATTAGAAAAGAAAATTCAAAGCAAAAATCAAAGGTTCGAACTGCAACTATTTTAAGTGCTATCATACCGGGAGCCGGACAAGCCTACAATAAAAAATACTGGAAAATGCCAATCATTTATGCAGGATTAGGTGGATTTGGATACATGTTTGGTTTTTATAATCAACAATATAATGTAGCCAGGAAGTATTTAAAGGCGGAATATGATGGTGACTCAACTACCGTAAATAATACCGGATTAAGCGGCGATCAACTGTTAACCTGGAAAACCACTTATAGAAAAAGAAGAGATATGGGGGCAATTGGATTAATTGCAGTTTATCTTTTAAATATTATTGATGCAAATGTAGATGCACATTTAAAAACTTTTGATGTGAGTGATGATTTAAGTTTAAAAATTAGCCCGTGGCAAGATTTATATATAACAAGCAACACAAATTATAAGTTTGCAGCGGGTGTAACCCTGCGATTAAGTTTAAAATAGAAAATTATGAAAATAGCATTATTGGGCTACGGCAAAATGGGCAAAGAGATAGAAGCTATTGCCCTTCAAAGAGGTCACCAGATTAATTTAAAAATTGATAAAGATAATTTACATGATTTAACGATTGAAAATTTGAAAAAATCAGATGTGGCTATAGAATTTAGCACGCCACATACTGTTACTGAAAACATCTATAAATGTTTAAATGCAAAAGTTCCGGTGGTAGTTGGAACAACGGGATGGTATGATAAATTTTCGGAAATTGTTACGCATTGTGAAAATAATTCCGGCTCACTTTTTCATGCCACCAATTTTAGTGTAGGCGTAAATTTATTTTTTAAGGTTAATACGTATTTGGCGGAATTAATGGATAAATATCAGGAGTATGATGTGAGCATGGAAGAAATTCACCATATCCATAAATTGGATAAACCAAGTGGCACGGCATTAACTTTAGCTACTCAAATATTAGATAAAATCAAACGTAAAGAAGATTGGAGTTTGGATAAAAAACAAGCTAATGTGCTACACATCACAGATAAAAGAGAAGGGGAGGTGCCGGGAACACATATTATTAAATATAGCTCTCCTATTGATGATATCGAAATTATGCACAAAGCGCATAACCGGAAAGGTTTTGCAACGGGCTCTGTTTTAGCAGCTGAATTTTTAATTGGAAAAACAGGGGTGTATTCAATGAATGATTTAATTTAAATATTGAATGGCTTATCACTGGAAAAAAATATTTGATAAGGAGGAAAACAGTGAGAATTATATGGACACTGGCGCTCTTATTAATATTTTTTTTAAAGGAGAAAAAATTTGTATTACTAAAACGGAAAAAGGAATTTTTGCTTTTTCTGATCGTTGTCCGCACAACGGCGCAAGTTTAAGTCAAGGTTTTTGTACCTCTAAAAATGAAATTGTTTGTCCGGTTCATCGTTATTCTTTCGATATTTCTTCCGGTAAAGCTACTTCAGGTTCGGCATTTGCATTAAAAATTTTTCCGATTGAAATAAGAAATGATGGAGTTTATGTAGGTGTTAAGGCTTCGTGGTGGGAAATGTGAAAATTAAAAATTGATACTTTTAATTAACTCACTTAGATATTTTTCATCTGTTTCATCAAAAGCATTTAAATATTCGCTATCAATATCCAGTACAGCAACTACTTCATTATTTTTTAATACCGGAATTACAATTTCACTTTTACTTAAAGCGCTACAAGTTATATGGCCTTCAAAGGTATTTACATCTCTTACCAACATGGTCTTTTTTAGTTTCCAGGCAGTACCGCACACGCCACGTCCTAATTGAATTCGCGTGCAAGCTATTGGTCCCTGAAAAGGACCAAGAACCAATTCATTATTTTTCACTATATAAAACCCAACCCAAAGATGGTTGAATACTTCCTTGTAGGCTGCTGTAAAATTAGCCAGATTAGCCGTTAAATCGCTTTCTCCGCTTAATAAAAGTTTCATTTGCGGAACTAGTTCTTTGTATTTTGATTCCTTGTCTTTTGCTAGTATAATTATTTGTTCCGCCATATTAAACGATGATTTGAAGTCCGTCAAATGCTAATTCAATATTTTCAGGTAGTTCATTGTCAACATGAGCGTGTTTGCCCAATTGATGTGACATGTGTACAAAGTAAGCCTTGTTTGGTTTAAGTTCTTTTACTAATTCTTGTGCTTCTTGAAAAGTGAAATGCGAAACATGGGCTTCTCTTCTTAAGGCATTCAAAATCAAAACATCCAAATTCATAAGTTTCTTTTTTTCACCTTCACTTATAAAATTAGCATCAGTTATAAAAGCCAAATTATTTACTTTAAATCCTTTCACGGGAAGTTTATAATGTAATACATTAATTGGCTCTATAAACAAATTCCCAATGGTAAATGGAATATCGCTAATTGTGTTTATTTCTATTTCCGGAATGCCCGGGTACTTTTCATCAGAAAAAATGTAAGCATATTCTCTTTTTAATGCAGTTTGAACTCGTTCACTGGCGTACACCGGAATCTTTTTTTTATTGATATAATTAAATGCTCTTACATCATCTAATCCTGCAATATGATCTTTATGTTCATGTGTGAAAATAACGGCATCCAGTTTGTTTATTTTTTCACGGAGCATTTGTGTTCTGAAATCAGGTCCGGTATCAATTACAACCCTTGTGTTATTTGATTCAATTAAAACGGAGGTTCGTAAACGTTTATCTTTTAAGTCTGCACTTGTACACACATCACAATTGCATCCAATTAAGGGTATTCCTTGCGAAGTACCGGTTCCTAAAAAAGTTAGTTTCAAATTCATTTCTAATCTTCGGTTACGGCTATGTTTGCTTTCACTGATTCGTTTTTTCTGATTTTAACGGATAAACCGCCAACAACAAGAGGAGGCGATATGGCATAATCATTTCCTACACCATATAAATAATATTCTCCTTTAAAACATTTTATCGAATAATTGCCATTTGAATCCGCAATTACCTTTTCATCATATTTAGTCGTATCGTTTCCGGGAAAATCCGCGGTATTGAATTTTATAAACACACGTGCGCCTGGAATTTCTTTAGAATGATGAACAACTTTTCCTTCAATAGTTGAAGTTCCTCCCAATTGATTCTTTTTGCAAGCAAGTAAAATAAGTGTAAAAACCAATAAAATCAAACGTTTATTCATTTTTTAAA
Source organism: Sphingobacteriaceae bacterium (assembly GCA_016715905.1). Classification (NCBI taxonomy): domain Bacteria; kingdom Pseudomonadati; phylum Bacteroidota; class Sphingobacteriia; order Sphingobacteriales; family Sphingobacteriaceae; species Sphingobacteriaceae bacterium. The sequence continues at coordinate 486,440 of JADJXI010000004.1, forward strand.
AATTTGGATCTGCGAAACGCTTATCGTTTATAAATTTATAATCAGTTAAGGTATGTAAAAAATTAATGATATCTGTTTTGTCTTGGTTCGACAAAGATATTATGCCGGTTTGTAATAAGGGGTCAAGGTTAACGGTATTTGTAAATGGAGTGTTATAATGATTTAAACATTGTTGTAAAGTGGTGAATCTTCCATCGTGCATGTAAGGACCTGTAATTGCAATATTTCTTAAAGAGGGTGTTTTGAATTTATATTTATCAGTTGGAATTCCCGTAATATGCGCTCTACCGGAATCATTAATTGATGGGATAACTGCAATGCCATTATTCCGCATTTGAAAATCGGAAAATAAAGGTTCGGTATGACAGTTATTGCATTTGGAAAGAAATAATTGATAGCCTCTGGCTTCGGAATCATCAAAGGATGATCCTTCATTTCTTCGAACTCTATCATATTTACTATTATAAGAATACATCATCCCCATAAATAAACTCATGGCTCTGAACATACGTTGGCTTGTTACTTCATCATCACCATAAGCATCATTAAAAAGCTTGCGGTATTTTGCGCTGGCAGATAATTTAGTAAGTACATTAGAAATGTTTTCATCCATTTCAATTGGATTTTGAATAGGAGCGAGGGGTTGAACTTCAATATGATTCACACCTCCGTCGTGCATAAAACTAGTATGCCAGGTAAGATTAAAAAGTGCAGGAGAATTTCGCGTTCCTAGTAATCCATTTATTCCATGGCTTACATCATGATCTGCATGCGCAAATGCAACAAACTGTTGGTGGCAGGAGCCACATGAAATGGTATTATCTTTAGATAATAATGTTTCATAAAATAAGGACCTGCCCAATATGAATTTCTCTTCAGTAATTGCATTGGTGCTAAACGTGTAAACCGGTTGAGGCCATCCGTCAGGGATTATTTCCTTTAATTCGTCAGAAGGTAATTCTTCTATAATACGAGGATCAACTTTACATGAAAAAGTACACGTTACAAAAAAAATGAATAGTATTTTATTCCATATCCTCAACGGCTTTAGTTAAAAGATTATAGCGAAGATAATAAATAATTAACAGCATTGTTCGAAACAATTGCTAATTTTTGAGAAGAGAAAAGCCGATAATACAAATTATTTGCTCGTAGCAGCTTCTTTTGCAGCTTTAATTTTTGCCTTAATATTATCTGTAGTTAATGAACCTGGTCTTTCTATTGGTGAGCCGGTTGCTCTATCCCAAATTAAACTAGCCAATACACCTAAGGAACGGCTAACGCCGAATAACACTGTATAGAAATCAAATTCATACATACCATAATGTACTAACAAAGCTCCGGAGTGTGCATCCACATTTGGCCAAGGATTTTTAATTTTTCCGGTACTTTCCAAAATTGGGGGCGCAACTTCATAAATCATTTGAACGATTTCGCAAATATCATCGTGTTTAATATGCGTTTTGTAAAAATCTTGTTGAGCTGTAAATCTAGGGTCTGTTTTACGGAGAACAGCATGCCCATATCCCGGCACTACTTTTCCTTCGGTTAAAGTTTTTTTGATGTATTCAGCTATTTGATCCTTACTGGGTAATCCTCCGCCTAAAGTTTCCTTTAATTCCATAATCCAGCTTAATACTTCCTGATTAGCTAAACCGTGTAAAGGACCGGCAAGCCCATTCATTCCGGCAGCAAAAGCCAAATAAGGATCAGCTAATGCTGAACCCACTAAATGCGTTGTATGAGCAGATACATTTCCTCCTTCATGGTCAACATGAATAGTAAGATATAAGCGCATCAAACGTTTCATATCAAACTCTTCATATCCTAACATGTGAGCAAAATTTGCTGCCCAATCTAAATTATGATCCGGTTCAATATGAATACCCCCTTTGTATTTTCTTCTATAAATGTATGCAGCAATACGAGGCAAACGTGCAATTAAATTCATGCTGTCTTCGTAAACATAATCCCAGTAATCTTTTTTGTTTATTCCCTTTGCGTATGCCTTGGCAAACACACTTTCACGTTGCATAGCCATTACACCAATTACAAATTGAGTCATAGGATGTGTATCAACCGGTAATTGTTCTATTACGTCAAACACATGTTTAGGAACATTATTTCTCTTTGTCCATTCGGTAGTAATAAAAGTTACATCGTCTTGTGAAGGTAATTCACCAACTAACATTAAATAAAATATCCCTTCAGGTAACGGTTCTGTGCCTCCCGGTGCTTTTGGAAGTTGTTTTCTTAATTCAGGAATTGAATATCCTCTGAATCGAATTCCTTCTTCAGGATCAAGTCTGGATGTTTCGGTAACCATACCAACCATACCACGCATACCTTGATAAACTTGTGCAACAGTAATTTCGCCTAGCTTAACATCGCCATTCGTTTTAATTATGTCTTTTATCTCAGCTGCAAGAACTTCTGCCTTTGCTTTGAATTTTTCTTTCAATGGATCCATGAATAAGTAATTTAAGGTTACTAATTTACAATCTGCTCTATAATAATCAAAGTAAAATGCGTTTATTTTACAATATTTTATGTTTGTGCCAAAAAAGGCCTGATTTAATAAAATGAATTAAAGGGGATTTGATTAATGATAATAAAAAATCTAAATTTAATTTAAAAACAGGTAATACATGTATTAGGAATTGTTTTAATATTGTTATAGTTTATAAATTCGGTAAATATTACGAATAGGCGCATAAAATGTATGATGAAAAAAAACAACTTACTTAGAAATACTATTGGGATATTTTTTCTTTCGATTTTTTTTAATCTTCGTTCTCAAAATCTGGTTTGGGCTCGTGCTTGTGGCGGCAATGTAGCCGACTTAGCCAGGAGCCTTGCCGTAGATGCTTCCGGTAATGTGTTTTATACCGGCGTTTTTGAAGGTATTGTAGATTTTGATCCGGGGCCTGGAACCTTTACCTTGAGTTCTTTAGGAACGGTTGATGTTTTTGTCGCAAAATTAGATGCAGCCGGAAATTTTGTTTGGGCGAAAGCAATTGGTGGAGTTTCAACTGACGCTGCTTTTTCTATAGCCTTAGATGCTAACGCTAATGTTTATATATCCGGTTCATTTTCAGGTTCTGTAGATTTTGATCCGGGACCCGGCACATATAATATGACTTCCGCAGCTTCAAGTTACGATGCTTTTTTATTAAAACTGGATGCGGCCGGAAATTTTGTTTGGTCACATCGTTTTGGAAGTAATGATAGCGACCATGGCTTTGCTTTAACGGCAGATGCAAGCGGTAATGTTTTTATGACCGGATATTTTAATCAAACGGTAGATTTTGATCCCGGTTTAGGAACATACAATTTGGTTTCGGGTGTTATTGACGATATTTATGTGGTTAAACTGGATGCAACCGGAAATTTTGTTTGGGCCAGAGCTGTTGGGGGGAATGATGTTGATGCGGGTTACGGAATAACACTAGATGGCGCCGGTAATGTTTTGGTAACCGGAGCTTTTAATGCAAGTGTTGATTTTGATCCCGGTATAGGAATTTTTAATCTCACTTCTGCAGGGTCAACTGATGCTTTTGTTTTAAAATTGAATAGTTCAGGTGATTTTGTTTGGGCAAGATCTTTTGGAGGCTCTAGTAGTGATGAAGCCCGGTCTATAGCCACTGATGCGGCTAATAATGTGGTTACAACCGGTTTTTTTGAGTTGAATGTTGACTTTGATCCGGGTCTTGGTTTATATGTATTAGGTTCTAATGGTGTTTTAGATGCTTTTGTTTCAAAGTTAGATGCCGGCGGAAATTTTATATGGGCTAACAATATAGGCGGAAGCGGTAATGATGCGGGCTATGGGGTTTGTATTGATGCAGGAAGTAATATTTATACTTGTGGATACTTTAGTTCTACAGTGGATTTTGATATAGGCTTAAACACGTATACTTTGTCATCTGCCGGTGCCGGGGATGTTTATCTTAACCGCTTTGATGCATCCGGTAGTTTTGTGTGGGCAAAATCATTTGGTGATGTAGGAAATGATCAGGGTTATGCAATAGCAACAAACACCAGTAACAATATTTACAGTTGTGGTAATTTTCAAGGGTCGGTTGATTTTGACCCGAATGCAGGTGTTACCACTTTAGCAAGTGTTGGAGGTGAAGATTTGTTTGTGCATAAAATGTGTCAAATTCCAATGAATATAGGTGCTATAAATGGAACTACCCTTTTGTGTTCGGGTCAAACTAATATTTATAGTGTAACTGCAGTTTCAGGAGCCACTACTTATTCATGGAATTTAGCAGGAGGATGGAGTGGAAGCAGTACAAGCACATCCATTAGTGCCACTTCCGGATCCAGCGGCATATTTACAGTAAGCGCTGGTAATAGCTGTGGATTTTCCTTGCCTCAAAATATTACCGTGAGCGTGAATCCAACACCAAGCGTTAATATTTCCGGTAGTAATACATTATGTTTGGGCGCATCTATTTCATTAACTGCTTCCGGGGCGAACACTTATTCCTGGAGTAATGGGGCAACTACTGCAATTGTAGCTTTAAATCCCATTGTAACATCAACTTATAGTGTTATTGGCACATCTTCAATAAGTAATTGCAGTAATACGGCTCAAACCACTTTAACTGTTGTTACTTGTGTTGGATTGATTGATCGGAATGGGTTGTTAGGTCAATTAAGGGTATTTCCCAACCCTTCCGGTGGAGAATTTCAAATTGAATATATGGATTTGATGGATGTTAAAGTGGAAATTCAAAATATAATGGGTAAGATTGTGTATTGCACCGACTTAAAAACTTCATATATGAGTATTAAACACCTCGGAAAAGGTGTTTACTTCTGTAAATTTTTTCGAGAGAATGAATCCAGAACTATAAAAATCCTTATTGAATAATACTTTTTCTTTAAAAGAAATTTAATATTCCTCAATACAATTAAGGTACAAAACGTAATGCGGTACCTAAGTATCTGGCCGAATTACCAAGCATCTCTTCAATTCTTAATAATTGATTGTATTTCGCAATCCGATCACTTCTGCTGGCTGAACCGGTTTTTATTTGTCCGCAACTCAACGCTACAGCTAAATCAGCTATTGTTGTATCTTCTGTTTCGCCGCTTCGATGACTCATTACTGACGTATATGAATTAGTGTGTGCTGTTTGGACTGCGTTAATAGTTTCAGTTAAAGTTCCTATTTGATTTACTTTAACTAAAATAGAATTAGCAACACCTTTAGAAATTCCATCAATTAAACGATTTTCATTAGTTACAAATAAATCATCGCCTACTAATTGTATTTTATCTCCTAATTTTTGAGTTAATTTAAACCAACCGTCCCAATCATCTTCTGCCAAACCATCTTCAATAGAAAGTATGGGATATTTTTTACACCAGTCGGCCCAAAAATCTACTAATTGATCGGAAGTTAATTTATCTCCTGTTGATTTTTTTAAATCGTACACTTTTTCTTTAGCGTTATAAAATTCAGAGGAAGCTGCATCCATGGCAATAAACATATTTTCACCCGGTTTGTATCCTGCTTTTTCTATGGCCTGAATAACTGCTTTTATAGCGTCTTCGTTATTTTTAAAATTTGGCGCAAAACCTCCTTCGTCGCCTACATTAGTTCCCATATTTTTACTCTTCAGCACTGCTTTTAAGTGATGGAAAACTTCGGTTCCCATTCTCAATCCATCCGCAAAACTTTCAGCACCAACAGGCATTATCATAAACTCCTGAAAATCTATTCCATTGTCGGCATGTGAACCTCCGTTTAAAATGTTCATCATCGGTATCGGTAATAAATTAGCATTTACTCCGCCAACATATTTAAACAAGGGTAATCCAGCCTCTGCAGCCGCTGCTTTTGCAACGGCTAATGATACACCTAATATTGCATTAGCGCCTAAATTCGATTTATTTTCTGTACCGTCTAAGCCTATTAATGTTGCATCAATCTGAGTTTGATCCATAACATACATGCCTTTCAAATTCTCTTGAATAATGGTATTTACATTGTTAACCGCTTTAAAAACACCTTTTCCTAAATATTGCGTTTTATCGTTATCTCTTAATTCTACGGCTTCATGCGTTCCAGTAGACGCTCCGGATGGAACAGCAGCGCGTCCGGTTGCACCATTTTCTGTAACTACATCTACTTCAATAGTAGGATTTCCTCTTGAATCTAAAATTTGTCGGGCATTAATAGCACTAATAAAAGTCATATACTTGTTTTTTATTGAGCAACAAAATTAACCAAATTATATTGTTTGATTTCACATCTTTTTAACACAACAATTGCAGATTTTAATACTATTTAAACTTTTCTTACGTTTACAGTCAGAGAATCATGCTTTTAAATCTAATAACCAGATATTTTTTCATATTTGCATCCCTCATGCTTTTTTTGTTATCCTGCAAAAAAGATAAGTTTATTACCGATTCTGCCGCTAAAGTTCATTTTTCTCAAGATTCTGTATTATTTGATACCGTGTTTACAACCATTGGCTCGGCAACAAAAAATATCCGGGTTATCAACAAGAATAAACAGAAAATTAAAATTACCCAAATCAGATTAGCTAAAGGTAATTCTTCGCAATTTATTATTAATGTAGACGGCTTAAAAGGCACAGTATTCAATGATTTAGAAATTGCAGCAAATGATAGCATGTATATTTTTATTCAGGTTAATGTAAATCCAACAAATATAAATTCCCCGGCCATTGTAACTGATAATATTGAGTTTAATGTAAACGGAAATCAGCAAATAGTTGTATTGGAAGCCTGGGGACAAGACGCTTATTATCATAAAACAACAAATGCTTTATACTTTAAAGACGGGAATTATATACCTTATTCAACGGTAGATACGCTACAAGCTTCTTATGACAAAATTGGAAATGATTATGTTTGGAAAAATGATAAGCCGCACATTGTTTATGGATATTTAGTAGTTGATGAAGGTCAAAAATTGGTTATTAACGCGGGTACAAGAGTTTATTTTAATTACAAAGCCGGATTGTGGGTATATAGGTATGGAGAATTAAGAGTGTACGGTCAAAAAGGAAATGAAGTAATTTTTCAGGGAGTAAGAAGAGAAGCAGATTATGCAGATGAACCCGGACAATGGGATAGAATTTGGATAAACGAAGGAAGTACAAATAATACAATAGATTATGCTATTATAAAAAATGGATTTATTGGCATTCAGGCTGAATTACTAGGTGATACATTAGGAGTTAAAAACCGCTTAAGACTTACCAATACTAAAATTCAAAACATGAGTATGTGGGGATTATATTGTTTGGCATATAATGTGTATGCCGCCAATAACTCCATTAATAATTGTCAGGAGCATAGTTTGAATGTTTTGTTGGGCGGAAACTATAATTTCATTCACAATACCTTTGCTAATTTTTGGGAAAAAGAAGGGGCACGTGAAAAACCGGCCGTATTTTTAAATAATCATGCCGGTACCCAAGTACTACCATTGGATACGTTTAATTTTATTAATTGTATAATAGATGGGAAATTGAGTAATGAATTTCAATTAGACTTTGATTACAGTGACGTTAATCGACAACCTAAACATAAATTTAATAGCTGCTGGATGAAGACAACTTTGGATGTAAGTGATGTAAGCCATTATAATGAAATAAGAGTAGGGAGTACTTCAATTGAGTATGAGGACAAAGCCAATTATTTATTTCAACCCAAAAGCGGACAAAATCAGGTTAAGAATTTCAATAGTACAGTAGCACAAAATAATGCCACAATATTTCCTTTGGATATTAAAATGAATGCCAGAAATACAAGCAGTGTAACTGCTGGCGCGTATGAGTTCAATTAATTATTCGTCGAACTATTTTTACTATTAATCTTTTTTAATAACACATTAATCTATAAACTCCTTCATTCATCAGTTTCTAAACCGTATTAGCATAACTCATTCGTTTGTTGTACTATTTTTTAAAAATTTGGGCTTTTAAAATTGTATTTTGCATAACTATTTAAAGCCTTTATTAATGAAACCAATTTTATCACCCTTTAAATTTTCAACTCAAACTTTTATTTTTTTCTCCTTTTTTATTTCAATCATTTTTTTCTCAGGTTGTAAAAAGAAAGATCCTAAAATTGAATTGGTAGCAAATAATAATGCACCTTACTATGATAAAGTGCCCAGAGTGAAAATTGAAAATTATGTAAATCGTTTATTTATTGATATTATTGGAAGAGAGCCTTTTGATGCGGAAATGCAGGCTGAAACGGATAACTTAATTGCTAATAATTTAGCTATCTCCACAAGAGAATCTTTAATTTACAAACTTCAATTAGACACAACACATAGGGCCGGCGATTCTTCATTTGCCATTGCTGCTAATACTCGTATTTATGATTTACTTACTGTAAGATTATGCGAAGGATTTTCTACACCAGATTTTTTATTTTATAAAGGATTGCAGGACTTTGGTAATATACAGGATTCCATTTTAGGTAATTGGGCAGAATTTTACGCAGGTAAGAAAAATTCTTATGATTTAGCCAGAGCCGCCAATGCCAAATGGCTTTATTTACACGACTCTATTGAGATTGAAGAATACTGTGCCATTTTGATTAATAATACGCTCACTTTTACAAAAACAGATTCATACATGGGTAATGAAGATAATACCATTAAATATACATTCAACGATTTATTGTTTAGGCAATATACTTTAAATGAATTTGAAATTTCCAGAGAAATGATTTTATTCGGTAAGTCAGGAATATTATTTGGTCGATCAGGCCACAGTAAAGGAGACTACTTTGAAATACTAACGCACAGTAACGAGTTTTATGAAGGCACTGTAAGGTGGTTATATAAAACTTTTTTGGCTAGATTTCCAAATACGCAAGAGGTAATTGAAGGTATGACTTCATTGCCAAACGATAAAGACATATTTAAAATTCAAAGAAACATTTTAAAATCCGACGAGTATGCAAATTTTTTCTAAACAACGATTATTGGTAGTACTGATAGCATCAGTATTATTTTCCATAACATCTTGTAAAAAACCAAAAACAGAATACCAATACGGTGTGAACAATGAAAATTTGTTACCTCCTAACGTAAACAAAACGAGGTTAAAAACAACAGATCAGTACATTTCAATTTTGTATGCCAATTTGTTTCAAAAAGCCTTATCATCAAATAATATTTTTGCTATTTCACAAGCATTCGATTCAGTTGGCGATCAAATTCTGGCCCGTCAGCTTTTAATTGCCAACTTGATGAAAAAACCTGGAGTGAAAATTCCAACTGTGACCGAAATGAATGCCGATTTGAATACGTTCATTACTGACACATACGTTCGCTTTTATGTTAGAAAACCATCGGAGGCAGAAAAAGAATATTTAAAACAATTCATTACAGCAGATCCTAATGTTACACCGGAATTGGTGTATATGTCCTTTGCACTTTCTGATGAATACATGTATTATTAATAAGTAATTATATTTCAATAAATGAAAAGAAGAGAATTTATTAAAAAAGTAGGGTTAACCACCGCAGGTACGCTGGTATCTCCTTATATTTTACCTACCGGAACTTTATTTCCGCGTACAAATGTGCAGAGAGCGCAACACGTGGTTTTAGTTATGTTTGCCGGTGGTGTTCGTCATCAGGAATCTGCTTTGCAAGGTTATTTGCAATTGGGACAAGGATTAAAAATTCCTTCTTTAAATAATCCCGATAACGCCGGTAACATAATGCCGAACATTTTTAATGGATCAGCCCCGGATTCTAATAAAACTCCAATTGTATATGGTTCCGGATTAACCGGAGCAAATCCAATTCCAGCCATATTAAATCCGGCTAACTCCATTCAATCCAAAGGCACTTCATTTAAAGAAGTTCGTTGCATAACAGCAGGACATTATGACGGATGGACAGCATTATTGCAGGGTAATAGAGTAGCTTCTCAAGGGTTAAAACAAAAACCATTATATCCTACAATTTTTGAATATGTAAGAAGAGAAATGGGGTTACCCGCAACTAAAGTTTGGTTTGTTGGTAATGGTATTGGTGCTTCAGTTCCTTTATTAAATTACAGTGAGCATCCAAATTTCGGTGCTAAATATGGAGCTAATTTCTTTGCTCCAAGTGTAACATTTGGTAATCAAGGACAAGCTTGGTATTCTGATGCAAAAGTGTATCATCCGGATGATGAATTATCTCCAATGTATAAAATGAAAGCTTTTTTAGATAATAATTTCTCCAACATTGGAAAATCATTACCTGATTTAAAAAATACAGAAGCAGAAAAGTATGACATTCATAATTTCATGAAGTCAATGTTCACTAAAACCCAAACAAATTCTGTTGTTATGCCTCCGGGCGCAAGTAATGGTGATGCAAGAACCATTGGATATACAGCAGAATTACTAAAGTATTTTAAACCTACTTTAACCGTTGTGAATTTAGGTGCAGTTGATACATGTCATCAAAATTATACCAGTTATTTACAAAATTTACATATTGCAGATCACTCTGTAGGATTTTTATGGAATTATATCCAGACTCAAATTCCGGAAATGTCGAATAATACAATCATGTTAATTGCTCCTGAATGCGGTCGTGACTTAAATCCAAATCCGATAAAAGACGATAATAACTATTTCGCGTATGATCATTCCGACGCTAATTCATTGCGTTCTTTCACTTCATTAATCGGAGCAGACGTTCCTCAAGATTTAGTAAAGGGCGATGCTAATAACCCATTAGGTTTAAATACGAATGTTGTACCTACCATAGCTGATATTTTAGGAATTAAACAAAATGTACAAGATTATGGATTCTTGTACAATGGATCCTTAGGACAAACCAAATCATTTTATGAATTAATGTAATCCTGCAATTAAAAAATGAAAAAGAATATTTTATTTTTACTGTTTTCTCTCACGTTTGTTTTTTTGGCGTGTAAAAAAGATGAAGAAGTACCGGCTAATCCCTTTGATGATCCTTCCTTAGCGGCCCCGGAAGTTCCGCCTTCTACTTACAATCCAAGCGCAACTTCATTCGAATATATTTATAAAAATGTATTTAATGTAACCTGTAACAATTCTAATTGCCATGATGGTAATTTTGAACCGGATTTCAGAAATATAAGTAGTGCTTACAATACTTTGGTGTATGCGCCGGCAATTATTAAACCTGTTGGGGGTAGTTATCAATATAGAGTAGTTCCGGGTAATTCTGCGCTCTCTATTCTTCGTCATCGATTAACACAAACGCCCGGATCAGGTATTGGTACCTTAGGGCAGGGTAGAATGCCCTGGAATGATACCAGTTGGATGTTTGTTGCGCAACATGCAACTTATATTCAAAATATCACCGACTGGATTAATGCCGGCGCTAAAGATGTTTTCGGAAATACTGCAATTATAGGCAATAAACAACCTAATACTTTGGGATTACAAGTTTGTAACACCGGAAATTCTACTCCAATATTGCGTCCAAAATATATTAATATTTCAAAAAATAATGGCCCCGTTGATATTTGGTTATATATAAAAGATTTTGAAACGGCAGATCAAAATTTAACCAATGCTGAAATTAAATTTAGTACAAACAGATACGATTTCTCAAATGCTATATCTGCACCAATAAACTATGTGGCCGCTGGTAATACATATTTAGATATGACCTTAACAGATAACGTACAGTACAATTATAAGCTTACAAATTTTAATTTAAATACCGTATTGCCTGATACCGGATATATATTTATGCGCACCTATATTAAGGATCCGGATCATGCAACACCTTCTGAAACACCTAATGATGGTTCTAAATATTATACAAATTATTTTATCATTCATATTATTCCTTAGTAATGAAAAAGACAAATTTTAAATTAGTAGCCGGAATAATTATTATGGGTAGTTTTCTTCAATCTTGTAAAAAGAAGGAAGAACCGGCTCCGGCACCTGAACCTGAAATTGAATTAATTTCTGTAACGCCCACAACGCTCACACAATATTCTCAGTTTATTGACGTGAAAATAAAATACAAAGATAATAACGGCGATTTAGGAGACGCTTCTCCTGAAGTACATTCCGTAGAAGTTAAAGATTCCAGATTGCAAAATCCGGATACTTACCATTTAAAACCACTTGCTCCCAGTTCTGATAAAAACATTCCGATTGAAGGAGAAGTAACTATTAAATTAAATACGCTTTTTCTTTTAGGTCAGGGTAATTCAGAAATTACCACATTAAAAATTAAAATAAAAGACAGAGCCGGAAATTGGAGTAATGAAATTAGCTCACCCAGCATTACCATTAATAAATAATTGAAAAAAAATAGAAATACAGTTTTTACTAAAAAATTGAATATTTCAATTCTGTTTTTATTTTTTGCTTTTTTAGTAAAAGGTCAGGTTCCTAATCACAATATCGGAACTTATACAGTTACCGATTGTCGGGCCAAATTTTACGATGATGGTGGACCAACTCAACCGTATTTATCTGTATTAAATACTACCACAACACATACATTTTGCATATTTATTGGTAGTCAAATTACTATGACATTTAATCCTTCACCTGCTCAAACTCAAATACAGGCAGGAGATTTTATTTCATTTTATAATGGAGCCACTACAGGAGCTCCATTAATTGCCGGACCTTTTACTGCAACTAACGCAATACCTCCGATTGTTGCACCTTCAGGAAGTTTAACGGTTTACTGGACTGAAAATGGAAACACGGTTGGTCACGGTTGGGATGCAGGTTGGTATTCTTTATCTATCCCACCAGCCCCACCTTTAGCATCTTTAGCCGCAATTCCATTATGTAATGCAACTCAGTTTACTTTAAATACAAGTAACGGAATCGCCTGCGACTCGGTTAAAAACAATTATTTTTTGGTGAATGGTCCAATTACTCCGGGAATCGCAACGGTAATTCCTGTTGGATGTAATAATGGTACAACAAACGTAATACAAGTTGTTTTACAGAATCCACTAAGTCAAAATTGTACTTACACAGTCAATTCAACTTTATTCCGCCATGATAATTGCGATAGTGCCTATAAATTTTTGAATATTGTGAATACTTTTTCTATTTCTGATTGTCCTATACAGGCCAGTATTACAGCTTTACCAACCAATACGGTTTGTTCTTACAATTGCAGCGCCACACTCACCGCCGTTAGTCCCGCCACTAATTGTCTAAATTTTTCTTATCAATGGAATCAGGGATTACCACCTACTGCTGGTCCACATGCAGTTTGTCCAACAGTAACTACTGTTTATTCTTGTACGATGACAGAGCTTTCTTCATTAGTACAAACTGTAATTACTAGAACAATTTACGCCATTGATCCGCAAATAAATCCGGTACCAAATCCTACAGTTTGTCAATCTAATCCGAATTTTAATTTAACTGGAACTCCTATTGGCGGAACCTGGTCAGGTCCCGGAATTACCAATACTGTAAATGGAACTTTTTGTCCCGCTTGTACAGGGGCGGGAGTTAAGAATATTATTTACACGGTAGGGAATTGTACCACATCCATTCAATTAACAGTAATCCAAATTAGCGCGGGTAGTTCTGATGCCGCTTGCTTAGGAGCACCACCCTTCACGGTTTCAGGCGGATCGCCAGGTGGTGGAATTTGGTATGGCAATCCCAATATTAGTTCTGCCGGTGTTTTTACTCCATCTTCTGTTGGTGCTTTCACAGTACTATACACAGTTGGTCCATGTACATCAACTCCAAAAACAATAAATGTTACTAATGCAATTGTTGTACCAACTGTTGCAATTGATTTGTGCAAATCACAATGGTGGACAAGATTTTATTTAGGATATGGTATAACTCCATTTGGTGGCCGATATTCAAAAGCTGGCCCAGGTATTACTAATAATGTGCTTGGACAATTTAGTCCTTCCTTAGCCGGAGTTGGGTCACATATTATAACTTACTCCTTATTGAGTGGTTGTTCAGCAACATTTGAAGTTAATGTATTAGATATTGATGTCAGTCCTTCAAGCGCCACAACTTGTCCAAATGCACCACCTTTTATTCCTACTTCAACAGCAACACCTGCCGGAGGAACCTGGAGTTGTATCACTGCCGGTTCTATTCAAAATCCTACAACCGGATTATATAATCCTTCTTTTAGCAGTACAAGTTCACATACTGATATTTTAGTTTATACAGCTACTAACGGTTGTCGAGATACCTTATCCATGAAAGCTATACAAACCGCAATTACTGCTGATAGTCTTTTCTTTTGTGAAAGCAGCAGTCAATTACAATTAAGCAACAACTTAGTTAATTTTACATATACCCCACCTGGTGGAGTTTATAACGGGCCGGGTGTAAGTTTATCAGGTCCAAATTATTTCTTTAATCCAACTACAGCAGGTCCCGGAGTGCACACCGTTTATTACGATAATAACAGCTGTATAGACTCGGTTAAAATGGTTGTTTATCCATCAATATTAAGCAATGCCGATCGAACTATATGTTCTACGCATCCTACATTTGTAATTGCTCCGTTACCCCCGGGTTTAAATTGGACAGGATTAGGTGTAACCAATCCAACCTTGGGTATATTTGATCCGAGTTCAGTATTGGCCGGCAATTCGTACACCGTTAGTTATTCGCCTAAGTCGCCTTTAACCTGCAGTAATTCAGCCGTTATCAATGTTTATCAATTTATTCCGGCTGATATTAATGGATTAAATGCGAATTATTGTTTTACTGACAATAACATTACATTCACAACAAATCCGCCGAACGGAACATTAACAGCTCCAGCCACAATTACTAATAATATTATGAATCCATCAGTTGTAGGAACAGGTTCTTTTTATGTGTTATATACTTTTGGTGAAGGGCAATGTCATACCCGCGATTCAATTAAAGTAAACGTTTATCCACAACTTACAGCAACACTTAATTCCACAAAATCTTCCATGTGTTTAGGTGAATCATCTCAGCTTACTATACAAGCTTCAGGTGGATTACCTACAGTAACTAATTATACGTATACTTGGAGTCATGGATTAATTCCGATTAATAATCACAATGTTATTCCGAATACGACTACAACCTATACCGTATTAGCAGAAGATGGTTGTTCTGACCCTGTAACTTTGAGCGTGACCATAAATGTATTTCCTAATTATTATGCGAGCTTTGTTACAACACCCAAGGTTTGTTATGGATTAAATGGCCAAGCAACGGTTAATATAACGCCAAGTGATAATTATTCATACACTTGGAATACGAATCCTGTTCAAACCGGAAGTATATTAACCGGAACATCCGGTAAAAGTTATCAATTAAGTATTGTAAATACAGCATCAGGATGCAAGAAAGATACGTCCATAAAAATTCCGGGTTACGATGCTATTAAAGCCTTATTTTCTCCAAACCCTAATTTAAGTTGTATACCGTTTGATGAGAATACAGTTTCATTTATTGATCTTTCAAATGGTGGGTCAAGTGGGATGTGGACTTTTGATGGAACCACAAAAACCTATTCTCCCGGAGTTGGATTTAGTCATGAATTTAAAAATCCGGGCAATTATACCGTTAAATTATTAGTTAGTAATGAAGGGAATTGTACCGACGAATTTACTTTACCGATTTGTATACTTGAAAATACGGATATTTTCATTCCTGATATTTTTTCACCGAATAATGATGGGGCAAACGATGTGTTATTTGTAAGAGGAAATGGAATTAAAGAATTACAATTTGCAATTTATGACCGCTGGGGCAGTAAAGTATTTGAATCAAAAGATAAATTAATGGGGTGGGATGGGACCATAAATGGAAAACCTGCAGAACCCGGAACTTATGCATATTTCCTGATAGTTAAAATGAATAACGACAAGGAGATAAAACAAAAAGGAGATGTAACCTTAATTCGATAATGAAATTTAAAAGTAAAATAATTTGCCTTGTTTTTTACTTATTAAGTATCCAGTTTTTAAACGGCCAAGATATTCACTTTTCGCAATTTTCAGAATCACCGTTGCTCATTAATCCGGCTACTGCAGGCGCTATTCGTCATCCCATACGATTAGTGGTTAATTACAAAAATCAATGGAAAAGTGTTATTAATCCATATCAAACCATTGCCATAGCGTTTGATTCCAAATTATATTTAAACAGAAAGAAAAAAGGTGTTTATGTAGGTTATGGCGTTTCTCTTTTTAATGATAAATCGGGTTTAGCCAAAATTACAACCAATCAGGCCAATGTTGATTTAGCAGCTCATGTTCCGTTAAACAGACATCATCAAATAACCTTAGGTATTAAAACAGGGTTTTATGAAAAACATTTAAATCCGGCCGGTTTAAAATGGGACAATCAATACGATGGCAAAGCATATAATTCCGCATTATCTTCCGGAGAAGGATTTGCTTTAACCAGCATCGGTAAATTTGATTTAGGATCAGGATTGTTATATACCCTTGATCAACATGAAAGTGGAATAATTTTTCAAGGTGGGTTTGCAATGGCACATCTTACCAAACCAAAAAATGCATTTTTGTTAAGTAAAAATTCTTTACAATATAAATATACAGGGCATTTGAATTTACAATACCATCCCAGTGGCAGTAGTTATGTATTAATGCCTGCTGTTTTGTATTCACGGCAAGGTGCACATCAAGAAATAATTGCAGGAAGTAAAATTAAATTACTGCTTGGAGATCAAACCAGGGAAAAAGTTTTATTAAATACTTTTACTTTAATTTCGTCTGCTGTTCAATTTGGTGTGTTTTACCGTTTGAAAGATGCTGTAATATTTAGCACAGCCATAGAATACAGGAAAAATTTAACTATTGGAGTTAGTTACGACGTAAACGTTTCGAAATTTACCGCTGCTTCAAAATTCAGAGGTGGATTAGAGTTTTCGTTGGTATGTACGGGATTTGATTTTAGCGGGACTAAAGGCAGCAAAAATGACCGTTAGTGTCTAAATAAAAATCGTAACCGGATTTTCCAAATACATTTTCAAAGTCTGTAAAAATGCAGCTCCTGTAGCGCCATCTACGCTTCTGTGATCGCAAGCCAGTGTTAACATCATTACATTTCCGGGAACAACCTGATTATTTTTTACAACCGGTACTTGTTTAATAGTTCCTACAGATAGAATACAGGATTCGGGAGAATTAATAATTGAAGTGAAAGATTCAATTCCAAACATACCCAAGTTAGAAACCGTAAAGGTATTTCCTTCCCAATCGTTTGGTTGCAATTTCTTCTCTTTTGCTCTTTTTCCGAAATCTTTTATTTCCAGGCTGATTTGATCTAAACTTTTGTAATCGGTAAATCGAACTACAGGTACTAACAATCCGTCTTCAACAGCAATAGCTATCCCAACATGTATGTGATGATTAATTCGAATTTTATCGCCCATCCAGCTACTATTTACACGCGGATGTTTTTTTAATGCCGATGCAACAGCTTTAACCACCAAGTCATTGAATGAAATTTTAACTTCTCCAACTTTATTAATGGCCTCCCTTGCTGAAATGGCATTATCCATATCCACCTCAATATTCAAATAAAAATGAGGTGCTCCGTTTTTACTTTCTAATAAACGACGTGCAATGGTCTTACGCATTTGCGATGCAGGCTCGTCTGTAAAACTTTCTTGTGCACTGGCTAACGAATATTGTTTACCTGAACCACTGCCGCCTTTATAATTTTCTATATCGGCTTTAGTAATCCTGCCATTCTCAGCAGAACCTTTAACTTCTCTAATATCAATTCCTTTTTCTTTTGCTAATGCCTTTGCTAATGGTGATGCTTTTACACGGCCGCCATTGAGTATTGATGTCGCCGAATTTTTAACGGGGTTTTGAATTGGTTTTTTATTTTCGGGTATTGCAGTTGTTTTTGTATTTTCTGAAGCAACAGTTTCCTGAGTTTTGGTATTACCCATTGCTGCAACTGCGGCAATAATTTCTTTCACATTTTCATCACCTTTACCTAAGATGGCTATTACCGCGTCAACGGCTATACTTTTTCCTTCCTCAATACCTTTGTGTAATAAAACTCCATCTTGGAAACTTTCAAATTCCATAGTTGCTTTATCTGTTTCTATATCTGCTAAAAGTTCTCCGCTCTTTACTTTATCACCTTCTTTTTTATGCCATTTTGCAATTACTCCTTCTGTCATTGTATCGCTTAATTTTGGCATACGAACTATTTGTACTGTAGCAGGTAATGCGCTCACTTTTGGTGAAGCAGTAACAACGTTTGTCTTTTCTTCTTTTTGAGCAACCCCATTGCTTACTTTGTTAGTTTCCTTTAAAAGGGCTGTAATATCTTCACCTTCTTTTCCTAAAATAGCCAAAAGAGAATCTACCGGAGCAGTGCCTTTTTCAGGAATGCCAATGTGTAATAAAACCCCATCCTGATAACTTTCAAATTCCATGGTAGCTTTATCGGTTTCTATATCCGCCAATAAATCTCCACTTTTTACTTTATCACCAACCTTTTTATGCCATTTTGCAACAACACCTTCGGTCATGGTATCACTAAGTTTGGGCATTTTAACTATTTCAGCCATTTCTTTATTTAAGATTTTTGATTATTGGATTAAAGATTTTTTATCTAAAATCTAACACTAAAATATTTTATAATTCGATAAAAGGATAATTTTCATCAGCATAAACATCCTTATACAATTCTTCCGGTTCCGGATATGGACTTTCTTCCGCAAATTTTATACTTTCATCAACTATATCTTTTACCTTA
The DNA here is from genome assembly GCA_016715905.1 of Sphingobacteriaceae bacterium. Taxonomy (NCBI): domain Bacteria; kingdom Pseudomonadati; phylum Bacteroidota; class Sphingobacteriia; order Sphingobacteriales; family Sphingobacteriaceae; species Sphingobacteriaceae bacterium. Next base: position 505,199 of record JADJXI010000004.1, read on the forward strand.
TTTTCAATTTCTTCAATCTGTTTATCGGTAATCCATTTATTTGTTTTTAAAGTATCCAAAACTTTTTCAATGGGATCTTGTTTCTGAAATTCTTTAACCTCGTCTTTTGTCCGGTACGTTTGAGCATCGCTCATACTGTGACCTTTGTAACGATAAGTTTTCATCTCTAAAAAAGTAGGGCCGTCACCTCTACGGGCTCTAGCCACCGCTTCTTCAATAGCATCATGAACGGCTTCTACCGTTAAACCATCAACCGGTTTACTAGGCATGTCGTATGCTAAACCCAACTTCCATAAATCATGTACATTACTGGTTCTTTCTACTGAAGTTCCCATGGCATACATGTTATTTTCAACAATAAATACTACAGGTAATTTCCAGGTCATGGCCATGTTAAATGCTTCGTGAAGTGCACCTTGGCGAACAGCTCCATCACCCATGCTACAGATACAAACATTGTTAGTACCTAAATATTTTTCTGCAAATGCAATACCAGCACCTAAAGGAATTTGTCCACCAACTATTCCATGTCCGCCAACAAAATTATGTTCTTTGCTGAAAATATGCATACTTCCACCTTTTCCTTTACTGCATCCCGTAATTTTAGCATACATTTCAGCCATTACATACTTGGGATGTAATCCTAAGCCAATAGGATGTGCATGATCTCTATAGGCAGTAATATGTTTATCTTCTTTTTTGGTAGCACTAACAGTTCCGGCAACAATAGCTTCTTGTCCAATATATAAGTGGCAAAAACCTTTAATTTTTTGTTGAACATAAACTTGTCCAGTTTTTTCTTCAAATTTTCTCATCAAAAGCATCGACTCATACCATTTAAGGTATTGCTCTTTGGTGAATTTTAGTTTTTTATCGGTTAAGGTTTTGCCCATACGAATTATTAATGTTACAAAAATAACAGAAAATTGATAAAAACTAAGACCTGTCATTATATAAAATGCCTTTAAAAATGACTTTATTTGTAAAATCTATTGATTTTTAGCATGCGGCTCCATTTCGTCTCCTTTTTACTCGAGTTTAAACATGCTTTTGGCGTTTCGGGTAATAAAAGAACCCACACTCCAACCGTTTTTGTTAGCTTACAAATGGGAGAATTTATTGGGTATGGTGAAGCGTGTATGCCTGTTTATTTGGGTGAAACAGTAGAAAATACCTTAGCTTTTTACCAAAGTATACATAGTGACATTAACTCAATTAAATCTTTAGTTGAACTTGATATCTACTTAAAAACTAAACTGAAGGCTGTATCAGGTTTACAAGCAGCTAAGGCCGCGTTAAGTATTGCTTTTTATGATTTGAAAGGGAAAACGGAAGGAAAAAGCTTGCGACAATTATTGAATATTGAAGCCAAAACTTGCATTGTTACCAGTGCAACGATTGGATTGGACGATTATAAAAAGTTAGAAATAAAATTAAACGAGGCTAGGGATTTTAAAATTTTGAAAGTGAAAATTGGCGGGGAAAATGATAAAGAATTGATAACTTTTATTCGCAGCTTAACCGATAAACCATTATACGTTGATGCTAACCAAGGTTGGAATAACTTGGATAACGCAATAGAAATGACACATTGGTTAAAGGAAAGAAATGTTTTATTGGTTGAACAACCTTTACCTAAAAATAACCTGGAGCAAATGGCTATACTTAAAGAAAAAAGTGCTTTGCCTATTATAGCCGACGAAAGTATTCGAAATTTGGAAGATTGCAAAAATCAATATTTTGCTTTTCATGGCATCAATATTAAATTAATGAAATGTGGAGGAATTCAAGAAGCAATTGACCTAATTAATTTTGCTAAAACAAAAAACTTAAAAATTATGTTGGGTTGTATGGCAGAGAGTTCATGTGCTACCGCTGCTATGGCACAGTTAGCGTCATTTGCAGATTATATTGACTTAGACGCACCACATTTAATAAACAATGACCCATTTAATGGTATCACTTATATAAATGGAGAACTGATATTGGAAAACAAAATCGGAATTGGTGTTTGGCCAAAAAAAAACTCCGATCTTTTTATTAATCGGAGTTAAATTTATTACTCTAAAGTTGGTGGAGTAGGGTTATCCTCCGGTTTTATTTCTTCCTTTTTAAAATTTTCTTCGGGTTTTTCGAACGGACGTTTACCAAATATATCCTCTAAATCTTCTTTAAAAATAACTTCTTTTTCCAATAATTTTTCAGCAAGTAAAGTTAATTTATCTTTGTTCACCGTTAAAATTTGTTTGGTTCGGGCATAAGCAATATCAACCATCTTTTTCACCTCTTCATCAATAGATTTTGCAGTATTCTCACTGTATGGTTTACCAAATGAATATTCACTTTGTCCGGAACTGTCGTAATAACTGATGTTTCCAATTTTATCATTTAAGCCATAATAAACAATGGAAGCGTAGGCTTGCTTGGTGATTTTTTCCAAATCACTTAAAGCACCTGTACTAACTTGACCAAAGGCAATTTCTTCAGCTACTCTTCCTCCAAGTGCGGCACACATTTCATCCATGATTTGTGCAGCTGTGGTTATTTGTCTTTCTTCGGGCAAATACCAGGCTGCTCCTAATGAACGACCGCGCGGTACAATAGTCACTTTAACAAGTGGGCTTGCGTGCTCCAACATCCAACTTACTGTTGCATGTCCGGCTTCATGGAAAGCAATTACTCGTTTTTCATTCTTAGTTATGATTTTATTTTTCTTTTCTAATCCGGCAATAATTCTATCCACAGCATCTAAAAAATCTTGTTTGGTAACCGTTTTTTTGTTAGATCGGGCTGCTATTAAAGCAGCTTCATTACAAATATTGGCAATATCAGCTCCACTGAAACCGGGTGTTTGTCGGGCTAAAAATTCAATATTAACGGTATCATCAATTTTAATTTTTTTCAAATGAACCTGGAAAATTTCTTTACGCTCATTTAAATCCGGCATATCTACATAAATCTGTCGATCAAATCTTCCGGCTCTTAATAAAGCTCTATCTAAAATATCGGCTCGATTGGTTGCCGCTAAAATAATTACACCACTATTGGTGCCAAAACCATCCATTTCAGTTAAGAGTTGGTTTAAAGTATTCTCACGTTCATCATTTGAACCTGCGGATATACTTTTACCCCTTGCTCTACCGATGGCATCAATTTCATCAATAAAAATAATACAAGGTGCTTTTTCCTTAGCCTGACGAAATAAATCTCTTACACGACTGGCACCAACACCCACAAACATCTCAACAAAGTCAGATCCACTTAAAGAAAAGAACGGAACTTTTGCTTCTCCGGCTACTGCTTTTGCTAATAAAGTTTTACCTGTACCCGGAGGTCCTACAAGTAATGCTCCTTTAGGAATCTTAGCACCTAAATCGGTATATTTTTTTGGGTTTTTAAGGAAATCTACAATTTCCATAATTTCCATTTTGGCCCCATCTAATCCGGCTACATCATTAAATGTGGTGGTAACATGTGTATCCTTATCAAATAATTGTGCTTTTGATTTTCCAATGTTGAATATTGCACCCGGGCCGCCACTTCCGCTCCCGCCACTCATTCTACGCATCATCACAATCCAAAGCACTACCATAATTAAAATAGGTAATAACCAAGGTAATTGATCACTCATCCAATTTGTTTCTTCGATGCTATCGGCAAAAACCTGTTTGTTTTTCGGAATTCCGGCTTCATTTTGCACTTTCTCCATACCCGTTAAAAAATTATCAATAGAAGGGATGGTAACTACATAATGCGGGCCTTTATAATTTCTATTTGGGAAATAAGCCTGACCATTACCTGATTTGTTTTTATAACGATCAGAAATAGCTGCTGAATCAGGATCAATTGAAATTCGGGCAAAACTTTTATTCACAATAACAACTGCTCTAACATCGCCTTTCGCAAGCATATTTTGATAAAATTCACCTTGCGTTGTTGGAATTAATTTAGAATTGAAATTGTTTCCGTAAAAAACTATAAATAGTAAAACGGCGATAACGATACCATAAATCCAATAAAAATTATTTCCACTGTTTCCTTTATTACCACCCCCAAAAGGACTATTCTGTTTCCCGAATTTCTCCTTCATTCTTTCGAATTGTTTTTTTCTCTCCTCTTCCTGCGAATTTCCTTTTTGATCGTTTGAAGGTTCTTTATATTTATCTTCACTCATAATTGAATCTACTCTTAATTTTAATTAATTAGTTCCATTTCTGCATCGCCCCACAAAGCTTCCAAGTTGTAATGTTCACGTGCTTCGCGCAGAAATACATGTACAACAATATTGACATAATCGATTAATATCCATTCACTGTTTCCTTGGCCTTCGCTGTGGTAAGCTCTTTCACCGGTAAGTTTTTCTACAATTTCTTCTACACTATCGGCAATCGATTCAACATGTATTTTACTATCGGCGTCGCATATCACAAAAAAGTCACTTACCCGACTTTCAATTTTTGATAAATTAAGTACGGCTATGTTCTTAGCCTTCTTCTCTTTCATTCCCTCAATAATGGCACTGAGTAAGCCTTGCGACTGCGCATTGGTTAAAGTACGTTTTGGTCTTTTCGTTGCAGTTTTTGTCTTTTTCTTTTCAGAATTAGCAATAAGATTTGCAGCTCTTATCTCTCGTTCTTTCTCTGTTATTACCTTTTTAACCGTTGCTTTCTTTTTAACCGAAGATTTTTTGACTGCACTTTTTTTTGCTTTTGCTTTGGGCGCCGCCTTAGTGATTTTTGTCTTTTTTAAAGAAGCCGATTTTTTTATTGCTTTTTTGGCCATATTTGTTTTTAATGCGCTCTTTTAGTTAAATTTAGTACGTAAAAGTAAACAACAAATTTAACCTTTTTGTCAAATATGGATACTTTATTTGTTGGAAGAAATGTCATTTATTTACCTAAGGTAGAGAGTACCAATTCTTATGCCATTAACCTGTTAAAGAACGTTAAGGTATCAGAGGGAACTGTGATTCACACAAACCATCAAACAAATGGAAAGGGACAAAGAGGGAATGCTTGGCACAGTGAAAAAGATAGCAATTTAATTCTTTCGGTAATCTTTAAACCAAGCTTTTTAAGTATTCAAAATCAATATTATTTATATCAATTTGTAGCCTTGGCTTTGCATGACTTTATGTCGCAAATTGTAGTTAATCGTCAAATTGACATTAAAATCAAGTGGCCGAATGATATTTACATCAATTCCAAAAAAATTGCCGGAATATTGATTGAAAATATTGTGGCGAATAAACGTATTGAACAAAGTGTAATTGGGATAGGAATTAATGTTAATCAAACACAATTTGATGAACGTTTAAATGCAACTTCACTTTCCAATCTTTGCAATCAATCTTTTGATTTAAAAGTATTAATGCCACTTTTGTTCGCCCAAATAGAAAAATACTATTTATTGTTGCGCAATGGAAAACAGCAAGTTATTAACGGAAAATATCATCATGCACTTTATAAAATAAATGAGTTCTCCAACTTCGAAATAAATGGTTTGCTGAAAAACTATAAAATAACAGGGGTAAGTGAAAGCGGCTTATTGAATTTGACAGATGAAAACGGAGAAATGAAAAGCTTTGATGTGAAAGAAATTAAATGGCATTAATTATTTAGCAACTGATTAATTGCGGCATACAAAGATTCGTATTTAAACTTGAAACCATAATTCTTAATTTTCCGGTTATCTATTTTCGGCCCTTGTAAAAGTAAGTTTGACTTTTCGCCAAGTAAAATTTTAATCAAAAATTTAGGTACGTTAATTTTAACCTGTAAACCGCCTTTTCCAGCCAACAAATTATTAGTTAATTCAGCATAAGTAACATTTTCCGCTGTGGCATTAAATATAGAATTGGTTTTATCATTCAATAAAAACAAAAACATTTCGCATAAATCATCTACATGAATCCATGATAAGGACTGACCATTTTCAAAATAAATTCCAAGCCCAAATTTTCCGGATTTTTGGAGTTGAGGAAAAATTCCCCCATTCTTATCTAAAACAACTCCGACCCTAAGAATACTTGTTGGAATACCTGCAGCCATATATTTCTGATACACCTTTTCCCATTTTAAGCAAGTTTGAGCTAAAAAATCATCACCAACCGGAGCTTCTTCATTCAATACTAATTTACTGTTATTTATTCCATATATTCCTACTGCCGAAATTCCAATAAATTTCTCAACTTTTATGCCCGACTTTACTATTTCATCCAGAAGTAATTCCGCTGCATTTATTCGGGATTCAAGAATTTCTGATTTAAATGAACGGGTCCATCTTTTAGCAGCAATTGAAGTGCCCGCAAGGTTTATTACATGAGTTATATCGCTTAAACTATCGGTATCTATAAAACTTTTTTTGGGGTCCCATTTAAAAATATCAATACCCTTCCATTTACCGGGTGTTCTGCTTAACCACACCACCTGATGCCCATTTATTAAAAGTTTAGCACTTAGGGCTCTTCCTATTAGTCCACTTCCGCCTGTAATTAATATCTTTGCCATTACACAAAGCTATAAAAGAATGATATACGATAAACATGTATTTATTTGTACAAACGAAAGAAAAAATAATGAACGTTTAAGCTGTGGCGAAAAACACGGACTTGAACTAACAGCTGCATTTAAGAAAAAAATTAAAGATCAGTTATTAAATACCAATATAAGAACCAGCAGGTGCGGATGTTTGGGTATTTGTGATTTTGGTCCAACTGTGGCCATTTATCCCGAAGGAATTTTTTATGTTGGTGTTACTTTAGCGGATGTAGATGAAATTATTCAGTCACATCTTGTAAACAATGTACCTGTTGAGCGATTGCTATTGAAAAAGAAATGAGTCTTGATTTAGAAATAAATAAAGCTGTACAGCAAGGGATTAATAAAGATTTACTCTTAACTAATTTTATTATTCAGTTAAAAAAAGATTTGGCTATGAGCCGAATAGAATTGGAAAATAATTTGAATGAACAAGCAAACCTCAATGATGTTTTTGATGCTGTAAGAGTACTAATAAATAAACTTAGTTTTTCTCAATTACAAGAGTTGCTGTATAGAATTGATATACCTGAAATATCAACTAAACAAACAAATTTTGAAATCGAGCAAATAAAAGGGGAACACCTTACTCAACTAATTTTTAAAAGAATACTTCAAAAAGTGGTATTAAAAATAAAATTCTCCAAATGAAAATAAGAAAAGGCAATAACAATGATTTACCTCAAGTATTAGAGTTAGTAAAAGAATTAGCCCGTTTTGAAAAAGAGCCAAATGAAGTAGAGGTTACTGTAAATGAAATGGAAAAGTGGGGACCCGAACAGGAAAATATTTATGATTTTTTTGTATTAGAAACAGATCATCGAATTGTTGGATTAGCGCTCTATTACTTTAAATACTCTACCTGGAAAGGTAAATGCTTATTTTTAGAAGATATCATTGTCACCGAAAAAGAAAGGGGAAAGGGTTATGGTCAATTATTATTTAATGAAGTAGCAAAAGTTGCCAAGGAACTCAAGGTAAGAAGAATGGAGTGGCAGGTTTTAGATTGGAATGAACCGGCCATAGTTTTCTATAAAAAATACAACACCAATTTGGATGGAGAATGGATAAATTGTAAACTTACCTTTGATCAATTACAAAATTTTACTGCTTAATGAAGTAAATCCTTTTTAGTGAAAATTCGAACGGGGTATAAAGCCGCAAAAAAACCAATGAGCATTATTAATCCGAAAATCCAAACAAAATCCTGTAGCTGAATTTTAATAGGGTAATAAGGGATTACAAACTCATCGCCAAATTTTACCAAATGAAATTCCATTTGGAGCCAGCAAACCAGTAGACCCAATAATAACCCCAGCGCTGTACCTATTCCTGTGATTAAAAAACCTTCGCGCATAAAAATATTCCGAATTAACGACAAGGAAGCGCCCATGCTAAATAGAGTTTTAATATCTTTTTGTTTTTCGATTATTAGCATGGTTAACGCACCAATGATATTAAAAGTTGCAATAATCATTATGAAGGCCAATATTAAAAAAGTGGCCATTTTTTCTGTTTCTAAAGTCTTAAATAAAATATCATTTAACTCATATCTGTTCTTAACTACAAAATTTTCACCCAGCAATTGTTTTAATTTTTCTTGTACATCGGCAACTTTAGCCTGCTCACATTTCAATTCTATAAATGAAATTTTATCCGATATTTCAAATAACTTACGTGCAGTTTGCATACCTACAAAAACAAATTGATAATCAAATTCATCATTGAGCGAGAAAATGCCGCTAGGTTCTAAATAAACTTGTGTGAGATTATCTTCCGGATTTAAACTTTCATTTTTTCCTTTAGTCGGACTAATTAAGCTCAAATCATTATTATATTCACGTAAATTTATTTGTAATTGTGTAGCAATGCCATTACCCACTAAAACATTATTTTTGGATGTGCTGTTTAAATTATAAATCCCATCAACAATTGCGTTTTTAATATTTGTGACATGAGCAAAATTAGAATCTACTCCTTTCACTGTAACTAAAACTTGATTTTCACTTGATTTCAATAACGCTTTGTCATTTATTGTAAATGAAACAAATTGAACGCCATTAATCGATTTAATCTTTTCCAACAGGGAAGTTGAAGGCGAAAAGTTTTTTCCCTTATTAACTCCAATTTTTATATCCGGCTCAAAAGCATTGTATAGGTCGGCTACAGTACCGGTTAATCCATTCATAGCCGAAAGAATAACAACTAAGGATGCAGTTGTAACTGCAATGGCCACAATGCTTATCCAGCTAATTAAATTAATCGCATTATTCGATTTCTTGGAAATCAAATATCTTTTAGCTATGTATAATGAGAAATTCAGACCTTACTTTTTAAGAAGCGCATCTATTTTTAGGGCATAATCTAAGGAGTCATCAATGAAAAAACTTAATTCAGGTACAATCCTCAACTGTTTTCCAACAATATTCCCTAATTTTTTTCTAATCACAGCGCTTTGTGCCTCTACTAACTTAAAAATTGCGTCTTTATCTTTGGTAGCCATTATACTCAAATAAACTTTAGCGTGACCTAAATCCGGACTAATTCTTACTACCGTTACGGTAATAAAAGACCCACCAAACATACTTTTGGCATTTCCTCTGAAAATTTCAGCCAATTCCTTTTGAATGAGCTTATTTACTTTTTGCTGACGTACACTTTCCATTTTTTAAAGATAATCAACCTGGATTGTTTAATAAAATAAATTATTACTTATTCCGTTATTAGTATCTTCGTTTCGATGAAAAAGCTGTTTTCAGTATTAAAATATACGGGTAATTACAAGGGATATACCTTACTAAACATTTTATTTAATATACTGTTTTCACTTTTTTCAGCAGCAACTTTGGCTTTAATAGCGCCTTTTTTAGAATTATTATTTAAAACTGATTTAATTGATATTGGATTCATGGTGCTTAAGGGTCCGCCTGAATTTTCTCTTTCATCAGAGTACTTAAAAACAGCGCCAAATTATTATTTAGCCTTATTAATAATTGGGTATTCTAAAGGTGGTGCATTGCTGGTTATATGTTTAGCCGTGGTAATACTAACGTTTTTAAAAAATATATGCCGCTACTTTGCCATGTATTTTATAGCGCCAATCCGAAATGGAGTAGTGCGCGACCTCAGAAATAAATTGTACGCCAAAATTATAGATTTGCCACTAAGTTATTTTAGCGAAGAAAAGAAAGGTGATATCATGAGCAGAATGACCAGTGATGTTCAAGAAATTGAATGGAGCATCATGCAAACGCTGGAAATGATTTTTAGAGAACCCTTAACTGTGGTCATCTTATTTACATTGATGTTAATCATCAGTATAAAACTTACAATTTACATTATAGTTTTATTACCCATTGCAGCCTTGGTAATTGCTATTTTAGGTAAAAGCTTAAAGAACGCAGCGAGAAAGACAAAAGAAACATTAGGTAGTTTAATTAGTATAATTGAAGAAACTTTGGGTGCGCTTAAAGTAATTAAGGCATTTAATTCTGAAAAAAATATGCGCAATAAATTCGGAGAACAAAATGATCAGTATTTCAGGCAATCAGTGAAAGTTTATCGCAAAACAGATTTAGCTTCACCCTTAACAGAAGTGATAGTTACTGGCATCCTAATGCTGATTTTATTTATCGGCGGTAAAATGGTATTTACTGGAGAATTAACAGCAGCCTTGTTTATTACCTATTTCGGTTTGGCATCTCAATTAATTCCACCCATTAAACAAATTACCACTTCGTACAACAATATTCAAAAAGGAGTAGCCAGTGAAGAGCGCATTGATAAAATATTAAAAGCAGATTTAATCATTCACGAAACACAGAATGCTGTAATTAAAAAGAATTTTGATATTAATATCGAATACAAAAATGTAAGTTTTAAATACACCAAAGGGGATACCGGTTATGTTTTAAAAAACATCAACCTGAACATTCCAAAAGGAAAAACAATAGCATTGGTAGGGCAGAGCGGAAGCGGTAAAACAACGATGGCAGATATGTTACCTCGCTTTTACGATTGTGATAGTGGTGAAATTTGTATAGATGGCCAAAATATTAAAAACCTGCAACTCGCTTCATTACGCAATTTAATTGGCGTGGTAACACAAGAAAGTATGCTTTTTAATGATACAGTTGCCGCCAATATTTCTTTTGGATTACAAAATGTAACACCGGAAAAAATCGAAAATGCAGCCAAAATAGCCAACGCCCATGAATTTATTTCGCAATTATCAGGCGGTTACCAAACCAATATAGGTGACCGAGGAGGAAAACTAAGTGGAGGGCAACGCCAAAGAATTAGTATTGCACGAGCGGTTTTAAAAGATCCTCAGATATTAATATTAGATGAGGCTACCTCGGCACTAGATACAGAAAGCGAAAAATTGGTGCAGGAAGCTTTAAGTAACTTAATGAAAAACCGAACCAGCATCGTTATTGCACATAGATTATCTACAATCATGAATGCCGATGAAATAATTGTTTTAAATAAAGGTGAAATAATTGAAAGAGGTACACACAATCAATTATTACAAGCGAAAGGAACTTATAGTAAATTGTGTGAGATGCAAAGTTTTAAATAATTTTTATTAAATTAGTTAGATGAATTCTAAAACAGCATCATTCAAAATACTAAACGATTCAATATTAGAGGTGACTCTTTTGGAAAATGATGAACTTATAGATTTAGAAGAGGCTAAAGCTCAATTTAATGAAATAACAACTCTTACTGATGGTAAACCCATGGCTGTGTTGTTAGATGCCAGTAAGAGTTTACATCAAATTACACCGCAAGCTAAAAAGTTTTTAGCTGAAAACGATAAAAAATTAGCAGAAGCCATTGTTGTTAAAGCACTACATCAAAGAATTATAGCCACATTTTACATCAATTTAGTATCCAAAAAACAAAAGCATCCCACAAAAATTTTCAGTAACCGAGTTGAAGCATTAGCTTGGTTGAAAGAACGATTAAAGAACGATTAAAGAACTAAACTTTGTGTAAAAAAGTAATTAACCCAATTTATTGAATAACTCTTTCATACAATCTTCAAGCCTTTCTTTACAAGCCTTAACTTGTAACAGGTATGGAAGGACATTTGTTTATAGTACCAACACCAATTGGTAATTTAGAAGATATCACATTCAGAGCTATTCAAGTTCTTAAATCCTGTGATGTTATTTTAGCTGAAGATACCCGCAATAGTTCTTTTTTATTGAAACATTATGAAATTACAACACCATATCGATCTTATCATCAACATAACGAACATAAAATTTTAGAAGAACTCATATCCGAAATACAGAGCGGTAAACAAATTGCATTAATTTCCGATGCAGGCACACCCGGAATTTCGGATCCCGGCTTTTTATTAATTAGAGCCTGTTTAAACAATAATTTACCGGTTACCACATTGCCTGGGGCAACCGCCTTTGTACCTGCTTTAGTAAATAGTGGATTTCCCTGTAATGAATTTTCGTTTTACGGATTTCTTCCTCAAAAAAAAGGCAGGTTAACGCAATTAAAAAGATTAGAGACAGAAGAAAAAACTTTTATTTTATATGAATCTCCTTATCGGCTTCTAAAATTACTAGAGGAACTTAAATTGCATTTAGGAGATGATAGATTAGTTAATGTGAGTAGAGAAATTTCAAAAAAGTTTGAAGAAAATATACGAGGGAATGCTTCTTCATTAATTAAACACTTCGAATCAAAAACTATAAAAGGAGAAATTGTAGTTGTTGTTCAGGCAAAAAATATAATAAATAAAGAGGATGATACAGAGTAAGCATGGTGCTCCTCCGGGCTCATTAATTTATTTGGGACCGGAAAGAAAAGCGCAACCTAAAATCACTTTGATTGAGTATAACGAAAAAGATATCATTCAAAAAGAATTCTCCGGGATCAATGACTGTTTAAACGCAACAAAAGACGGATATATAAAGTGGATTAATGTTGAAGGGGTACATCATACAGAGATTATTGAGCGGATCGGGGATTATCACAATTTACATGCTTTGACGCTTGAGGATATAGTGCATGTTAATCAAAGACCGAAATGCGAAGACTACGATGATTATTTATTTTGCATTGTAAAAATGATAACATACAATGATGATGTTCAATCGGAACAATTATCACTAATTTTAAAGGGCGATACCATCATATCATTTCAAGAGCCTACCGGGATTGATGCTTTTGATATTATTCGGAATCGATTAAATCAATCCAAGGGAAGAATTCGGAAATTAGGCGCCGATTATTTATTTTATGCTTTAATGGATGCGGTGGTTGATTGGTATTTTATTGTTATTGAAAGAGTGGGCGACGATCTTGAACTTATTGAGGAAGAAATTATAAGTGATCCCCAAAAGCATTCTATTCAAGAGTTATATGAACTCAAGCGGCAAATCATTCATATAAGAAGACAGGTTTGGCCATTAAGAGATATGTTGAATAACCTGAACAGGAGCGAAAATGAATTGATTACAGAAAATACTCATTTATTTTTCAGAGATTTAAATGATCATACTATACGAATTATAGATACAGTTGAAACTTACAGAGATTTACTCACCGGAATGATGGATGTTTATATTAGCAGCAATTCCAATAAAATGAACGAAATCATGAAAGTGTTGACTATTATGTCGAGTATTTTTATCCCAATTACTTTTATTTCAGGACTTTATGGAATGAATTTTGAAAAAATGCCTGGATTAAAAACCGAATATGGTTTTTTAATTACCTGCCTAACCATGTTACTGGTTGTTTCCGGATTGCTTCTGTTTTTTAGAAAAAGAAAATGGCTATAAACTTCTGATTTAAATTACTTCTACCGCATCCGGGTATTTAGCTTTCCAGTTTTTTAAACTTTCTTTATTTCTAACTGTAATAACCGTTCTGCGGTCAATACGTAATTTAACTAAGTAGGTACTCCCTTTAATCTCTTCCTTCTTGGGTGCTGATTTCGACCTCATGATTACTAATATTTAATTGTTCTTACTATTCTAATACAAAATAACAAAAAAAGCGACACGATTAACGTTAAATAATGCCAAGTGATTCCTTTAATACCAACAGGCTTTTGTTATTAATAAAAAAAGCACCCGGTTATGGGTGCTTTCACTCATTATTAGATTCTCTTTTAAATTATTTTACCTGATTTACTACAGCTGCAAATGCTTCAGGATGATTTAATGCTAAATCAGCCAAAACTTTACGGTTTAATTGTAAACCTTTAGAGTTTAATTTACCCATAAACTCTGAGTAACTTAATCCGTGCTCACGCACACCGGCGTTAATTCTTTGTATCCACATTCCGCGCATGCTGCGTTTTTTGTTTTTACGATCACGGTAAGCGTAGGTTAAACCTTTTTCTAATGCGTTTTTAGCAACTGTTAATACATTGCTTTTTGCTCCCCAATAACCTTTGGTAAGTCTTAGGATTTTTTTTCTGCGAGCCTTACTGGCTACATGATTTACTGAACGTGGCATTTTTTGTTTTTTGTTTTAAAATTCAGCGCCGTTTCCGGACTTATTACTGAATTCTGGGTTAAACATTTTTTTAATTAACCGATTAAATCAACGAAATTAAATAGCAAGTAAAAATTTAATGTTACTTGTGTCTTCTTTGCTTACTAAAGCGCTTTTTGCTAAACCGCGTTTACGATCTTTTTCCTTTTTTGTAAGGATATGACGCTTGTAAGCCTTTTTTCTTTTGATTTTACCGCTTCCAGTTACACTAAAACGCTTTTTAGCGCTGGAATTAGTTTTCATTTTTGGCATTTCTATTCAATTTTAAGGATGGCAAAGATAATTAAATATATTCATTTGGCAATGTATTTCAATAAAAAAAGGCTGTAAAAAACAGCCCCTTTTATAAAAAGTTATAAATTACCTTAATTAGTGTGCTTCAGAACTGTGCCCTTCGCTTTTTGCAGCTTCTTCACTATGTTCTGCGTGATCAGCGCCATGTCCATGTCCGGATCTTAATTGTTCTTGTTGTTGCACTAAAATAGGGTCAACTCTAGTAAACCTTCCAGATTCTCCTGCATAAGTTCCTTCAGTTAATATGATGAAAATACCATAAGACATTAATACTAAATAAGGAGCTAAAATCACATATTTAAAGGCTTTTACTTCGTGACCCAAGTGCATAAATTTAATAACAATGTATCCCGCTTTAGCCAGCGTTAAACCAATAAATAAAACTTTTAACCATAAAGTTCCTGACCAACCATGACTAGGCGCCATAGAACCTATAATTAGTTCAAAAATAGTAATAACCAACATGATCCAGAACACATTCCATAATGTTCTGCGGGCCTTTTTTCCATAAGCCTCATCATGATTGTACATGGTTTCATAAGATGGATAATTATCGTGAAATTCTGACATATGCTAATTTTTAAAATATTTTTATAGTAAATAAAAGAAAGTAAATACGAAAACCCAAACCAAATCTACAAAGTGCCAATATAATCCTACTTTCTCAACCATTTCATAGTGTCCACGTTTTTCGTAAGTACCTTTAAGAACATTCATGAATATCACAAAATTGATTACTACTCCAGAAAAAACGTGTGTTCCGTGGAATCCTGTAATAAAGAAAAAGTAGTTCGCAAATTGCGGCACACCATATTCATTCACGGTCATGTTAGCGCCATGCCATAATTGTTTCACATAAGCTTGTTTTTCAGGATCCCAAATATTACGCCAAAATCCACCTTCACCAGTTGGGCCACCAGTATGTGTACCAACAATAAAATGATACCACTCCCAAGCTTGAGATAAAACGAAAGCTAATCCGCCAATAATTGTCCACAACATCCAAACCGTTACGCCTTTTCTATCCATCGTTTTCCTGCTTCAACAGCTAAAACCATAGTAACCGAAGACATAATGAGGATAAAAGTCATTAAACCTACATAAGCTAATGGTAAATGTTGTTCCACAAAAGGAAAGTGTGTAAACACATTTTCTGCTTTTGGCCAAACATCAGCATACTTATGACGAATAAAGCCATAAGACATTAATAATCCTCCAAATGTTAATGCATCGGAGATAAGAAAGAACCACATAAATAATTTACCGTAACTAACGGCAAATGGTGAACGACCTCCACCCCAGGCTTCTTTCGGGTCAATTTCAGCAGTATGATGTGCCATATGAAATTAAAAAAGTGTTAAATTATACGATGCAATATTAACGATAAAAATATAAAAACAAAAACAAATACACCCAAAGCAAGTCCATAAAGTGCCAATAAATTGCAGTTAGCTCAATTCCAAGGTAATCAGCCGAAGAATATTTTTTCAACATGCATTTTGTTAATGAAACAGCCAGGGCTAATAAACCTACAGCCATATGAACAACGTGAATAAAAGCAATAAAGTACAAGAAAGAGCCTGATGCATTACTATACTTGCCGGCAAAATAAATGCCCTGAGCAGTTAACTGCAACCAACCCTCATATTGCGTGAAAATGAAAACTATTCCCAATAACAACGTAATTGCAAGTCCAAGATTTGCTATTAAATAATTATTATTTTTTATCGCTTTCACTGCTATAAATAAACTAATACTGCTGGTAACCAAAATAGCGGTACTTAATATCATAATATCGGGAAGCTGAAAAACAAGCCAATTTCCATTTTTTGCTCTTACTATATAAGCACTAGTTAGCCCCGCAAAAAGCATGACTATACTAACCATCCCTATATACAATAAAGGCTTAGCTGTTTTTCGGCTGGCAGCTTTTATTTCTGCAACATGTGGACTTTGTTTTCTGATTTTGGCCATTTTATAAATCTTTATTGTTTAGTCATTAATGCAATTTGAATAACCGGAAGGTAAATTAAGGTAATGAAAAATAATTTTTTTGCCAAAACATCACTTCCAATCCGATAGAAATTATATGCTTGTAAAACCAAAGCTAATCCGGCTAAAACGCAAACGCAGGCACTAATTATCCCGGTAAACCCAAATACGAAAGGAAAAATACTTACAATGAGAAGCACAACACTATAAAGCAAGATTTGAAACTTTGTTGAATCATCTTTTCCGCCTGCTGAAGGTAAAAGAAAAAAGTCGGCTTTTGCATAATCTTCACTGTTAAACCAGGCTAAAGACCAAAAATGAGGAAATTGCCAAACAAATTGAATAATGAAGAGTAAAATTGTGAAAAAGCTAACACTTCCAAATCCTTCCGTTGCTGCAATACCCCCAATTAAAGTTGGCAAAGCCCCGGGAAACGCCCCTACAAATACGGATAATGGCGTTTTTCGTTTTAGAGGGGTATAGAATAGGGTATATAGTAATATGGATAAAAAACCAATCAAACCCGAAAGTGGATTAATGAAATACCCTAATAAAAATGTTCCAATTATTCCAATAATAATGCAAAAAATAAGAGCTGGAGTAGACGAAATTATGTTCAAGGGCAAAGGTCTGTTCATTGTCCTGTTCATCTTTTTATCCAAATCACGCTCAATTATCTGATTAAAGCCATTTGCAGATCCGGTAACCAAAAATCCCCCAATAGCGAGTACCAAAAGAGTGTGCCAGTTAAAAGGAGCGGCAATTGTTAAATATGTAATGAGAGCAGAAAAAACAACAAGAGCTGACAAGCGAACTTTTGTCAGTTTCACGTAACCCAAAAATTTTGAATAATTTGAATCTTTTTCCGGAATATTAACCGCTCCTTGTGCCAATTTTTAGATTGCAAATTTAGAACTTAAATCGTAATTGAAATTAGCTTTTTATATGGGTGGCAATAACTTTATTTAAAAAAACTTTTTTTGTTAAATTATTTTTCTACTTTTGCTCGAACATTTAAATTTATACGATGAATTCAAAATTTTTACGCACGATGAGTGCTGGTCTGTCGTTAGCTGTTATTTTAACAGGTTGTGACGGATTAGGTAAAATGCTCAAAAAACAAAAGGACATTAAGTACACTTTAACGCCAAATCCGATTGAAATGCATGGAGATAGCATTCAGTTCAGCGTGAACGGAAAATTTAATCCTAAAATATTTGCTAAAAAAGTAACATTAACCTTAACTCCGGTAGTAAAATATTCTGGTGGTGAAAAAGCACTTAAACCGGTTATATTAATTGGCGAAAAAGCAACAGGAACCGGTGGACAGAAAATTTCTTATTCTCAAGGTGGAACTTTTAGTTACACTTCTGAAAAATTTGGATATGAGTCTGGAATGCGTAATGCTATAGTTGAATTACGTGGCGAAGGACAAGTTAAAAAGAAGGTAAAACCTTTTGATCCTGTAAAAATGGCTGATGGAACCAACGTTACTCCGCTTTTAGTGCGTAATGATGAAAAAGGAATTATGGGTGCTGATGCTTTCCAAAAATCTTATCCGGTAAATCAAACTACTCATATTTATTATACCATAAATCAATCAAATGTTCGCCCTGCTGAATTAAAGTCTGAAGAAACTCAATCTTTCAGCAAGTTTGTAGCAGAGAATTTATCTTCTCCTTGGTATGAATTTAAAGGTATCTCAGTTTCTGCTTATGCCTCTCCTGATGGTGAAACTGATAAGAACGAAAACTTAGCAAAGGATCGTGCAAAATCAGGTTCTGTTGCTATCATGTCAGAATTCAAAAAAAATAAAGACAAAGCAGTAACTTTTGGTAAAACAGCTGAACAATATCAGGTGGGTACAACAAAAGAAGACTGGGAAGGATTTAAATCTTTAATGGAAGCTTCTACTATGGCTGATAAAGATTTGATTTTACGTGTTTTAACAATGTATACGGATGCAGATCAACGCAGAAAAGAAATTAAAAACTTATCTAAGACATATACAGAATTAGCCGACAAAGTTTTACCTAAATTACGTAGATCAGAAATCACGGTTAATGTGGATAAAAAATCACGTACTGATGAAATGATTTCTAAATTAATGACTTCTTATCCTGATAGTTTATCTGTAGAAGAGTTATTATACGGCGCTAATTTAACCAATGATGTAAACACAAAAGTTCAAGTTTATGAAGCAGCTGAAAAGAAGTACGGAACGGATTGGAGAACTTCAAATAACTTGGGTGTAGCTTATTTAATGCAAAATAAGGTAAGTGATGCTGCTGCAGCTTTCAAGCGTGCAGAAGGTTTAGGAAATGTTCAACCTGCAGTTTACAATAACTTAGGGATTGTTGAAGCAAAAAATGGAAACAGAGTGGCTGCAATGGACCTTTACAAACAAGCCGGTAGTGCAAAAGAAACTATGTATAATATGGGTATCTTAAATGTACGTAACGGGCAATATAACGATGCTGTAAACAATTTCGGAGATTACAAAGGACATAATAAAGCTTTAGCTCAGATGTTATCAGGCAATGCCGGAACTGTTAAGGATATGATTGACTCAAGCGATGAAAAAGACATGGCTTATAGCTTCTATTTAAAGGCTGTTGCTAATGCTCGCTCAGGAAACAATAGCGATGCTATTACCAATTTAAAATCCGCAATTGAAAAAGATGCTAGTTTAAAAGCTTACGCAAAAGATGATGTGGAATTCATTAAAATGCGCGAAGATGCCGGATTCACTGGATTAACTAACTAAACTTAATTAATTGATATAAAATTAAAGCCTCTTGCAAAAGAGGCTTTTTTTATGGACTTACTCTGTTTAAATAATACTTTAACAAAGAAAGTTGTTTACCGTATTCAACTTTAAATTCATTACTATTTAAATGAGCTTTACTTGTACCTGCAATGGCATTAATGCCTTTTAAAAAATCCGTGTATAATTCTATTCCGAATTCTTTGATAAATAAGTCGGGATTGTCGTTTATAATGGACTGAATTCGTAATGCTGAACGGTGGCTTGCATCATCGCTCAAATCTTTCAACTCCTCAAATAATTTATTCATCTTAATCTATAACTTTACTTTTTAATGAATAATTTAAATTCTCTCATTATGCCATTTGATTCATTTAATTTTAAAATGTAACATCCTTCTGCTAAATGATCGGCCTGAATTTCGTGTAGGTGATCAATAAGTTTTTGACTAAGCACACATTTTCCGTTCAAATCATATAGTTTTAGTTCCTGAGATGATGAACTCTTAGACATAAGCGTAAAAACACCATTGTTTGGGTTAGGATAAATAGTTGTTTGATTAGCTTGATAAATTAATTGGCTTATTTGATTACAAACAGCAACTACCATTTGTAAACTATATGAACTTGTACATCCAATAGAATTCGTTCCGGCAATGGTATATGAAGTTCCTAAAGTTGGGGTATCAATAACAATTGTTGAGTTAGAACCGGTGCTCCAGGTATAGGTATCAGCTCCGGATACGGTTAATGTAACAGTTTCGCCTAAACAAACGATAGCAGGATAAGAAACATTTAAAGTAGGGCTCCCTAAAACCGAAATTGCAATTTGATTTTGAGTAGCACAATTATTTACTGTATTTGTACCAATTACAGTATAAGTAGTATTGTTAATTGCTGTAACAATTATTGTTTGTGTTACTTGATTAGTGCTCCAAGAATATGAATCTGCTCCATTTGCAAATAGGGTAATTGAATTTCCGGCACAAGCTGTATTTGTATTTGAAAAAACACTAATTGTTGGACTAGCACTTACATTTATATTTACAGAATTAGAACCCGGACAGCCTGAAATACTTTCTCCATATACACTATAAGAAATAGCTGCAGTGGGCGAAATAACAATAAAGCTAAGTGTACTCCCTGTGCTCCAAGTATAATTATTGGCACCGGTAGCAGATAATGTGGCTGATTTACCGGAACAAACATTAGTAGAACCATTTATTGAAATAATGGGATTCAGATTCACGGTTACATTAATGGTTTTTGTATCTGAACATGAATTACTAAATGTGCCTATTACCGTGTACACGGTTGTCACGCTTGGGCTAATACTTATTGATTCAGAATTGGCCCCTGTGTTCCATGAATACGAAGGTGCGCCGGTTGCTGTTAATGTGGTTGACTCACCCTCACACAAAATACTATTACCATTAATCTGAACAGTAGGAGAGTCTAAGGCATTGATTGAAAAAGTGGCTTTGGCATGACATCCAACTGAATTACTTCCAATAACAGAATATGTACTTGAAACAGTAGGCGAAACTGTTATACTGAAGTTATTTGATCCTGTACTCCAAGAATAAGTTGAAACGCCGGATGCACTTAAAGTTTTAGTTGACCCTATACAAACATTGCTACTTCCTGAAATTGCAATACTTGGTGCTGAAACCGGAATTACAGGAATACTAATGGTGAATACTGAAATACACGAATTGCCAGAGTTACCATTCACTGTATAAATCACTGTAGATATCGGATTAACAACAATACTATTTGAGTTACTTCCGGTATTCCAGGTATAACTCGAGGCGCCATAGGCAGTAATTTGAACTTCCTGTCCTATACACACGGGTGCTGTATGTTCAGCCCATAATCCGGCTCGATATCCTACCCACTTATTTCCATCATAAATAAAATACAAACCATTAGCGTAAGCCAAACCAAATCCCGAAGGAGCCCCTGCAGTCAGTGGAAATTGAATAGTTGAAACATAAGCGCCGGTATTATAATTTATGGTATAAGCTCTTCTATTTGTATAATCATAAATTGCATATTCCATACCTGCATTGCCGGTAAAAAACCCATAAGAAGAGATATTACCAATTCCGCCGGGTAAGCCAATGATTGGTACTGTTGAAACCAACAAACCACTGCTTCTGCTATATTTTAAAATTGAAAATGCTGAATAATAAATCACTTGATCATTTATTGCATCGTATTGTCCGCCACTTTGTGGATTAGGTTGATTGTTGCTTAAAATAATATTGCTTCCATTACCTGCATATCCTGTTATCGGATCAATATTAATTGTAAAAATGCCAGCTGAATTAAAACAATTTCCTTCTATACTGGAATTATTACTATTCCACCATAAACCTCTCCAATCTTGATTGCCCATCCCCACAGCAATGGTGTTTCCTCCGGTGGAAGAATAGGTAGCAATTGGATTAGAACCAAATCCGCCGGAATTCCAATAGTAAACATTTTTCAAAGGATTATATGTTACCATCATATGAGCTCCAATTGGACCAACAGCGCCCGGATTTAACGTCAACATCCCCACGGCGGTGCAAGTTTGCGCACGACTATGAAAGCTGAATAAAATGAAGGCAATAAAAAAAATAAAAATTCTGCTCATTCGTAATGTGTAGTATAAATTTATAAAATAACATTACGAAAACAAATCACTTCTTGTTAAGATTAAAGTGATGTTGATAAGTACCTGTAAATAAGATTAATTGAAGCGATAAGCACTATTTTTTAGCATCTGCTAAAAACTGAGCCAATCCCGAATCTGTTAATGGATGTTTTAAAAGTGCGGTAATTGCACTAAGCGGACATGTAGCCACATCGGCACCTATTTTAGCGCATTCAATAATATGCATAGGATGTCTAACACTTGCTGCAAGAATTTGTGTTTCGTATCCAAAGTTATCATAAATCAAACGTATATCTTCAATTAGGGCTAATCCATCTGTGCTCACGTCATCCAATCGTCCAATAAAAGGTGAAACATAGGTTGCGCCTGCTTTGGCAGCTAATAAAGCTTGTCCAGCACTAAAAACTAAAGTACAATTGGTTTTAATTCCTTTCGATGTAAAATATTTAATAGCTTTAATTCCATCTTTTATCATAGGTACTTTAACTACAATCTGATCATGAAGTTTGGCTAAGGCTTCTCCCTCTTTAATAATTCCCTCGTAATCAGTTGCAATTACTTCTGCACTTACATCACCAGTCACAATTTTACATATATCTACATAATGTTTAATAATATTATCTTGGCCTTTAATTCCTTCTTTCGCCATTAAACTTGGATTAGTAGTTACTCCATCTAAAACTCCGAGGTCTTGCGCCTCTTTAATTTGTGCTAAGTTTGCTGTATCAATAAAAAATTTCATAATCTATTTTTGAAAGGATGAAGATAAGAAAGAGATTTACTTTTAGTAAAAAAAGGTATTAACAAAAAAAGCGTTTCTATTAAGAAACGCTTTAAAAATTATTGAATGTGATATTAATTACAACCTAAGATACCGGCAACGGTAACACTAGGGAATTTAAAATTGCTTTGCTCACATCGAACTGAACCGATAATGGATGCACTTACGGTAGTACCGGTATTGGTTACCTGTAATGAACCTGAACGTCCATACCACATGATATTTTCAGGCTGTCCAGGAGCGTTTAAAACAGTAAACACACAACTTTGAGCTCCAACATTTGAAGCAACTAAATAAGTATTAGTTCCTATTGAAGGTGGGAATGCAAAAGTTACCGTTACTTCAGTTGAACCATTATTGGCTTTTAAATACAAACTGCTGGTAGTAATACAACTTGGATTTGACCATCCTGCTCCCCCAGCATAAAATGATGAATTCTCTGTAGGAATTGGATTAAAAGTAGTCGTACCCGTGGTAGTTACATTATTCGGATCAGGATTTCCTCCGGTTCCAGTATCAGCTTTATATTCTGGTTTTATTGCTTCATCTTTTTTCTTTTTACAAGCATAAGTGAATAATAATGTTAAAGCCAATAAGCTGCTTAGTATAAAAATTCCTTTTTTCATGAGATTTAATATATTCAAAGATACATTTAAATTAACTGTCTACAAAAAAATAAGCTCATTATTGAGTGAAAATAGGTCTAGATTTAGGGGATATATATGAACAGGCAATGGTTAGTTACTGAGTATAGCCTTTATTTTCTCACTTGACTCACCACCCACGTTCACCTTGTTTCTTTTAAGCCATTCATCCATACTCTTTAAAAACAAGTCCTTATTCGTAATATGCTCCAGTTTAATCACGCTGGTTTTTCTATTCTTCTTAACAAAATAAAAAATATTATGACGAAACTCCACTAACAAAATTTCGTTTGCGAAAATTTTAGATAATTTTTCTTGAGAAAAAAGCAAATAATTGGCATAAATACTCACAAAGCAAATTTGTTTTTTGTATTTTAAAAATAGAACGGCTGCCTCTGTTAAACCCACCATTAAACATATTGGATAAAAATATTTAACCCGCGAACCTGTTAAATATAATGCTATACCAAAACCAATGTAAATGGTGATTTTTAAAATTTTAAACGTTATAAATCTATTTGTTAGGTATGAATAGCGTTGAACCGGCAAATTAGATTTGTACTGTGCATTTAAAAACTCATAGCAACTTAAAAATATATAGGCCAAACCGGATAAAGCCTGAATAGATAAGAGCTCTTTCCATCCAAATATCCCATAAAAATAATTTACTACCGAAAGAGATAATATTCCCAATAAAATAAAATTTTTACCTAATGAACTTAATACAGTATACATAATTTGCGATTGTAGGTAAAAATACAAAAATTTTTAATTAATCCTATTGTTTTAACACATACTATACTTAATTTTAGAACCATGGTTTTTCTATATCCCACTTTTTTGTGGGCTTTACTTGCAATAAGCATCCCCATTCTTATCCACCTTTTCAATTTCAGGAGATATACCAAAATCTATTTCACAAATGTGAAATTTTTAAAAGAACTTCAGCAGGAAAGTAAGTCTAAATCTCGCCTAAAAGAAGTATTGATTTTAATTACTCGTTGCTTAGCCCTTCTTTTTCTGGTGTTGGCCTTTTCTCAACCTATTTTAGTCGAAAATGATACCGCCCCCCTTAATTCCATGAATAAGCTGGTTAGTATTTATATTGACAATTCCTTCAGCATGGATAATGTAGGAAAACAAGGTCCATTATTAGAATTGGCCAAAAATCAAGCTCAACAAATTGTCGGAAATTTAAGCGGTACTGATAAAATTCAAATCATTACCAATGATTTTGAAGGAAAACATCAAAGATTTTATTCCAATGAAGAAGTAAAAGAACTGATTGAGGATATAAAGAGCTCTTCTTCCGTCCGAAATATAAGTGATGTCATCAAAAGGCAAAATGAATTTCTTAATTCTTCTAAAGGAAACAAATTTATTTTTATAATCAGTGACGGGCAGCAAACTACTTTTAATTTAAATAATTTGAGTGTTGATTCAACTACTCAATACTATTTGCTGAAACTTGATCCTAATAAAGTGAATAATGTCTTTATTGATACGTGTTATTTTAATTCGCCACTTCAACAAAAAGGATTTATTCAAACTTTAAACGTGAAAATAGTTAATGATGGCAACGAACCTGTTAATGCGGCTTCAGCTAAACTAATTGTGAATAATACGCAATTGGGAATTTCAGCATTTTCCATTCAACCGAATAGCAATAAAGAAATAAATTTCAATTTTGAATGTAAAGAAAGTGGATTTAATTATGGTTCTGTCCTGATTGAAGATTATCCCGTGACCTTTGATGATGAATTATTTTTTGCATTCAATTCCTTATTAAATATTAATGTTTGTGTAATTAATGGCAAAAATTCGAGTCGTGAAACCGGATTTGAATCTATTTTTAAATCAGATAGTTTATTTGATCTAAAGATTTTTAAAGAAGAAGCAATAGATTATTCAGCTTTCAATAATTCAAACGTAATCATACTTCGAAATCTGCATTCTATCTCTTCCGGTTTATTGGTTGAATTAAAAAAATTTGTGGAAAATGAAGGTTGCCTCTTCATTCTTCCGGAAGAGAACGCTGATGTTGAATCCTATAAAAATTTGTTAGCCGGTTTTGATTTACCATATTCCCTTCAATTCGATACGAATCGGATAAACTTGTCGAAAATTGAACTCGAAAACAAATTCTTTGCCGGCGTTTTTGAAAAAATGGATGATCGGGTGAATTTACCAATCATCTATAATCATTTTAATATCAATTCCCCACAAAACAAAGTTTATGAAACTATTTTAAAACTTCAAAATGATAATCCTGTATTAATACGAAATTCAAATTATGGTGGTAATGTGTACTTAAGTCTTGATCCTATGACCGAAAAGAGTAGTAATTTCAGTAAACACGCCCTTTTTGTTCCAACCATTTACCGTATTTGTTTCAGTAGTTTAAAAAATGAATCTATTTATTACCGAATTGACAATAACAATGTACTGCGTATAAAAAATGAAATGAAAAATAATTCAGAGCCTGCACATATCCGTGGCTTAACCGGTAGTTTAGATATTATTCCTTCCTTCAAAACTTTAGGTCAAAGTTTGTTATTGTATACGCAATTTCAAATCCATCAACCCGGATTTTATACAATTGAACAAAATAAATTACCCGTTTTTCCTATCGCTTTTAATTATTCGCGAATTGAATCACATTTAAAATGTTATACAGCCGAAGAAATAAACGATCAAATTGCCCAAAATGGAAATAAGAATATGTTTTTGTTGAAAGTGGATGAAAAAAACAGCATTTCACAATTAAATTCCGGAATTAATGGCACGCCATTGTGGAAATTGTTTGTAATTTTAGCTTTGACCTTTTTATTAATTGAAATACTTTTATTGCGCTTTATAAAGTAAAAAAATGAGCATACTCATAAAACAAGCCAAAATTATTGCCGAAGGAAACTCGCATCACCTTAAAACCATGGATGTTTTAATTGAGGGCGGAAAGATTAGCAAAATTGCTAAAAGTATTGAAGTTAAAGGCAGCACTAAAGTTATTGAACAAAAAGGTTTGTTTTTGTCAGCCGGATGGTTCGACTTGCAAGCGGTAGCATGCGATCCGGGTTATGAGTTTAAAGAAGATTTAGAAAGTATGATAAAGTGTGCTGCAGCCGGCGGATTTACCGGGGTGTGCATCCATAATAATAACACGCCAAGCCTAAGCGGAAAATCTCAAATCGAATACATTAAAAATAAAACCATCAATAAGGTAGTTGATGTTTTTCCATTAGGTACAATTACCGTTGACGCTAAAGGAAAAGAATTATCGGAAATGTTTGATATGACTCAATCCGGCGCTCTTGCATTTAGTGATCATAAACACCCCATAAAAGATTCAGGAGTTTTAATGAGAGCACTACAGTACTCCAATAACGCTAACACTTTTATTATTACACATTGTAACGACGAAAGTATTTCACTAGGTGGTCAAATGAATGAGGGCGAAGTATCGGTAAGTTTGGGTTTAAAAGGAATTCCGGCTTTGGCTGAAGAAATTATGATTGAACGTAATATCTCCGTACTTGAATATGCCGGAGGTAAAATGCATATTCCTACTGTAAGTACAAAAGCCGGACTTGACTTAATAAAAAAAGCGAAAAGCGCAGGATTAAAAATTACAGCAGGAGTTTCATCCATAAATTTACTTTTAGACGAAAGTGCTTTAAAAGAATTTGATACTAATTTTAAAGTAGATCCTCCATTACGTTCTAAAAAAGATGTACAGGCTATACGTAATGCAGTAATCAATGGATGGATTGACGTAATTGTAAGTGATCACCTACCACAGGATAACGAAAGTAAAGAACTTGAATTTGATTTGGCGGAAAACGGAATTATAAATCTACAAACCGCTTTTAATACTTGTA
This sequence comes from Sphingobacteriaceae bacterium, assembly GCA_016715905.1. NCBI lineage: Bacteria > Pseudomonadati > Bacteroidota > Sphingobacteriia > Sphingobacteriales > Sphingobacteriaceae > Sphingobacteriaceae bacterium. The sequence goes on from JADJXI010000004.1 coordinate 532,288, forward strand.
TAGAAGCCCTTGGTAGCGATGCATTAGAACAAATAATTAAAGGCTTTACTAGTGGCCCCAGAGATATTCTTGGCATAAATAATCCGGATATTGAAGAAGGAGAAACGGCTAATTTGACCCTTTTTACATTGGATGAAAATTTCACACTCACCGAAAAAAACAATTATTCCCAATCCAAAAATTCACCTTTTTTAAATAGAACTATGAAGGGCAAAGTAATTGGAGTCTTGAATGGAAGTAAACAATTCTTCAACTAAATATTGTTCAATTTTCAATAAAAACTTGTTTTGATTTATTTCTTATAACAGGTTAATTTCAGTTTTTCTTATTGTACCTATGAACGAAGCTAAATTGTATTTTACTATTGCCGATGAACTAAAAATTGATAGCAGAAATGTTACGGCTACCGTACGATTATTGGATGAGGGCGGAACTGTTCCTTTTATTTCAAGATACCGAAAAGAAATGACCGGCGGTTTAGATGAACTCCAAATTTTACAAATCAAACACGAAATAGAAAGACTTCGGCAACTCGAACAAAGAAAGGAAACGATCTTAAAATCCATTGATTCACAAGGCAAACTTTCTGAGGAACTCAAAGAAAAAATTAATGCGACCCTCACCTTATCTGCGTTGGAAGATTTATACCTTCCTTATAAACCTAAACGCCGAACCAAAGCAACAATAGCTAAAGAAAAAGGACTTGAACCGCTGGCCTTATTTTTATTAGAACAAAGCAATGAGAATCCTTTTCAAGAAGCAGAAAAATTCATTTCCATTGAGAAAGAAGTAACAAACGCCGAAGAAGCCTTACATGGTGCACGGGATATAGTGGCTGAAATTATTTCTGAAAATGCTGCGGTTAGAGATGCTATTCGAGATTTATTTAAAAGAACTGCCATTATTAAAAGTAAATTAATTAAAGGAAAAGAAGAGGAGGGAGAAAAGTTTAAAGATTATTTTGAGTGGGAGGAAAAATTAGCTTCTTGTCCAAGTCATCGCATGCTGGCCATGAGAAGAGGCGAAAAAGAAGATGTGTTAATAATAGATATTCAGGTTGATAATGAAGATGCTCATCATTTAATTGAAAAAAATATTGTCAAATCCAGAAATGAAAACGCCAATCAGTTGAAAATGGCCATTGAAGACGGTTATAAAAGATTACTGCAACCCAGTATAGAAGCCGAAATGCGCGTACAGGCTAAGCTGCAAGCCGACGAAAAAGCTATTCAGGTTTTTGCCGAAAATTTAAGGGAGTTACTTTTATCGTCGCCATTAGGACAGAAAAACATTCTGGCACTTGATCCGGGTTTTAAAAGCGGATGCAAATTGGTTGCCTTAAATCGCGAAGGAAAACTTTTAGAGAATACCGTGATTTATCCTCATGAGCCACAAAGAAAAAAAGCGGAAGCTGAAATGATTGTGTTGGCTTTTTGCGAAAAACATAATATTGAAGCCATAGCCATTGGAAATGGAACCGCTTCGCGTGAAACAGAAGCTTTTATTAGAGCTATAGCGTATTTGCCAAAAACAATTCCTGTTATTGTTGTGAGTGAATCGGGTGCATCTGTATATTCTGCATCTGAAGTAGCGCGTGAAGAGTTTCCTGATCAGGATGTAACCGTTAGAGGTGCTGTTTCTATAGGAAGAAGATTAGCCGATCCACTCGCCGAATTAGTAAAAATTGATCCAAAATCAATCGGAGTAGGGCAGTATCAACACGATGTAGATCAGTTTTTGCTGAAAAATAAATTGGATGAAGTGGTTGAAAGTTGTGTGAATGCGGTTGGTGTTGAATTAAACACGGCCTCTAAGGAATTACTTTCGTATGTTTCAGGTATTGGTCCGGGTTTGGCACAAAATATTGTGGCATTTAGAAATGAAAATGGTGCGTTTAAACAAAGAAAAGATATTTTGAATGTTCCTCGAATGGGAGAAAAAGTATTCGAACAGTGCGCGGGATTTTTGCGGATTTCAAGTGCTTTAAATCCATTAGATAAAAGTGCGGTTCATCCCGAATCATATTACATTGTAGAAAAAATGGCTCATGATTTAAATTGTGGCATTGAAGATTTAATCACTAAGAAAGAAATACGTCAGAAAATAAAACTAAACGATTATACCAATGAGCAAATAGGTTTACCCACGCTAAAGGATATTATGAATGAATTGGAAAAGCCGGGAAGAGATCCTAGAAAAGACTTTGAACTATTTAGTTTTGATGAACATGTTCATGAAATTGCAGATTTACGAGAGGGAATGCGTTTGCCGGGAATAGTTACCAACGTAACAAATTTTGGAGCTTTTGTTGATGTGGGCGTGCATCAAGATGGATTGGTACACATCTCGCAATTGAGCGATACTTTTGTTGATGATCCGGCTAAAGTTGTAAAAGCCGGACAAAAAGTTTGGGTTACTGTAAGTGATGTGGATGTAAAAAGAAAAAGAATCGCCTTAAGCATGAAAGGCGAAAATTTAAATACAAATATTACCTCTAAGCATAAACAAAAAACGGAAGAGAAAGAAACGAGTTACAACCCTGAGAATATGAATGAAGCCTTAGCTGCCTTAAAAAATAAATTCAAAAAATAATGGCGGTAATATACGGTGTACTGGGAAAAAAGTTAAGCCATTCCTTTTCCAAAAAATATTTTGAAAATAAATTCAAAACGGATAATTTATCGGATTACCTGTATTATAATTTTGAGTTTGATCATTTAGATTTGTTTTTTGAACATTTAAAAACAAACACAGATATCAAAGGATTTAATATTACAAATCCTTATAAAGTAAGTATAATTCCCTATTTGGATGAAATTTCAGAGGAAGCTAAAGAGATAAATGCCATTAATTGTGTAAAAATTATTAACGGAAAAAAAATAGGATTTAATACCGATGCATTCGGTTTTTCCACCAGTATAAAACCATTTTTAGAACCCACGCATGAAAGAGCTTTGATTTTGGGTACCGGAGGTGCTGCAAAAGCCGTGGCTTTTAGTTTGAATAAAATTGGTATAACCAACGCATTTGTAACTTCAGATATTAATAAAAAAAATAAACAAACTTTCACCTATGATGAATTAGGGGAAGGACATTTCAAATCTTTTAAATTAATTGTAAACGCAACACCTTGCGGTATGTATCCGAATGTAAAAGATTTTCCAAAAATTCCTTTTGAACAAATTGAGAGTACTCACCTGTGTTATGATTTAATTTATAATCCGGAAAAAACTAAATTTCTTGAATTTTGCGAAGAGCAGGGGGCAAGTGTAATGAATGGATTAAGCATGTTACACCTACAAGCTGAAAAAGCCTGGGAAATCTGGAACGAAAGATAAAGTCTAAACGAGTTAAATTTTTATTTTTAGTTTTCGAGCTATTTTAGCCAAAATTACTCCTGTACTATATTGATCTAATGAGCCAAATATAGTTCCACATTCAGCGCATTGTAATAACAGAATCTTTTCGCTGCTATTAATTGGTTTACATTCGGCTAACTCAAATTTACCTCCGGCACAAATGCAGCATTTTGATTTTTTTGCCATATTTATTTATTTTATGATTAATAAATGATTTATATTTCATATTTAACGTCATCCTCAACATAAGTGATTTTGTAGAATCCCTGTTTTCTATCATTCCAGGTTTGTACTGATCCCATTTCTCTATTCCGCTTTAATAAATTTAAATCCAAATCTTGATAAATTAAAGTTTCTGTATTAGGCGTAGCTTCTGAAGCTATAGCTTCTCGATGGAATTCCACATCAGAAGGTGTGAAAATGGCTGCTTGTGAAAAATGAACATCCAAATTTTCAACATCCGGTAAATTGCCAACGCAGCCGGTAATTACTACATACACCTGGTTTTCTACCGCTCTGGCCTGACTGCAATAACGCACACGCAAATAACCTCGGCGATCATCTGTATTAAACGGCACGAAAATTATTTTGGCTCCTTTACTGGTGGCAATTCTTGCTAATTCCGGAAATTCAGAATCATAGCAAATCAAAATGGCTACTTTTCCCTTATCCGTATTAAATACATTTATTTTATTTCCACTTTTAACACCCCACCATTTTTTTTCATGTGGCGTAATATGAATTTTATATTGTTTTTCGTGTGTACCGTCTCTCCTGAATAAGTATGAAATATTGTATAAATTATCGTTTTCTACAGCAAAGTGAGAGCCGGCGATAATATTAACATTGTATTTAATAGCTAATTTGGAAAATAAATTTTCATAATGCGGTGTGTATTTATGTAGTTCACGCATAGCATCGGCAGGTTTTTTATAGGGCAGAAAGGATAATAACTGTAAGGTTATCATCTCCGGGAAAACAACAAAATCACTTCTGTAGTCAGATGCTGTATCTACAAAAAATTCACAATATTTTTCAAATTCCTCGAAATTTTTGATTGATCGCATTTGATATTGAATTGCACTTACCCGAACATATTGTCCTTCTGCATTTCTTCTTTCTTCTTTTGTTTTGTATCCAAAATTAGTCCATTCCAATAATGTTGCGTATCCAAGTGATTCTTTATCATTGGGTAAATAATCAGGTAAAACTTTTTTTAGAAAGAACCCATTTGAAAGTTGTGCTGTTAAAACAGGATCATAAATCACTTTATCGATTACCTTCTCCACATACTTATCAATGCCCATTTTTTTGGCGTGCTTATGGTAGTTAGGTAATCTACCGCCAATAACTATCTTCTCTAAGTTAAAACGTTTGGCAATATCTTTTCTCGCATCATAGAGCCTTCGTGATAATTTCATACCCCGATAATCAGGATCAACCATTATTTCCATTCCATAAAGGGTATCTCCATACTTATTGTGATTGGTAATCATACCTTGATCAGTTAATTCATTCCATGAAGCTGATTCATCATAGTCATCTATATTTAAAATAAGACTACATGAAGATGCAATGATACTTTTGCCGTACTGAAGGCAAATTTGTCCTTCCGGAAAAATACTAACTAGGCTGGTTAATTGCTCTATCGACCAAGGCTTCATTCCGGGAAAACATTTTAATTGAATGGCTATAATTTGGTCATAATCTTCAATTTTAATTTTTCTAAGTCTTAATTTTTTATGATTAATGGATTTTTCAGTTGGGTTCATAGTCCTGTGAATTTTTGATAGCAATAATCTTTATTTGTTCAAAATCGGATAAATTTAATTTTAGCTTTAAGTAATATACAATTTATTTTCGAGAAATCAAAATAAGAATTATTTAGAATGAATAACTCTTTGTGGAAATGGAATACTGATATTATTCTTTTTAAACTCTTTGAATATTTGAATGCGCATATCACTTTTTATGTTTTCAATTCTAAATAATTCTTCGGACCAAAAGAAAAGTAAAAAATCTAATGAAGATTCTCCGAAATTTTGGAAGCGAACAAAAGGTTCGGGATGCTTATTTGTTTTTGGATGATTAATGGCCACCTTTTTTAATATTTCCATCACCAATAAAACATCCGATCCGTAATCTACTCCAACAGCTATTTCAAATCGCGCAAACGATTTACTGTGTGACCAATTAATTAATTGATTCCGGGTTAAATCCGTATTTGGTAAAATAATGTTTTTATCATCCCTTGTTAAAACCTTGGTAGTACGGAGTTGAATTTCTTGTACTGTACATATCATTCCGTTTATTTCAATTACATCTCCCACTTTTACCGATGAATCTATTAAAATTATGATTCCGGAAATATAATCACTAAACAAGTTTTGAATTCCGAGTCCTAATCCAACCAACAAGGCTGCCGAACCCGCCATTAGTATTGATAAATCAAAACCAATCAATCTTAACGAAACGATAGATGCAATTACTAAAATCACATATTTTAATAATGTATATATCGAATACTTTTTAGCACCATCAAAACTTTCAACTCGGTAAATACTTTTCTTAATTACTTTTAATAATATAAAAACACATAGTATAAAACCCAACAACTTAACTACTGAATACATTTTAAGTTGTAAGGAATTAAATGTAAAGAGGGTATGATTTAAAAATTCGTGCATTTTTTCGTATACTGGGTAAAAATAATCATTTATCTTTTTTAAATACACTTAAAAAATTAAGTGCACTTATAAATTCAATGTTCCATTATTTAATGATTCATAATATTCATCCGCTTTCAGGTTCTCCGTTTTTGATGCAGCAACTGCTAATTCATCGCATCTGTTATTCTCCACGTTATCTGCATGACCTTTTACCCAAATAAATTCATGCGTTAAGGGATCATATACCTGTAACAAACGTCGCCATAAATCAGGATTAGCTTTTTTTTCGAATCCTTTGAGTTTCCAATTAAAAACCCACTTTAAATTCACTGCATCTACTACGTATTTGCTGTCAGAAAAAATTTTAACCTTTAACTTTTTATCTTGTATTGATTCCAGCCCCAAAATTACCGCCAGCAATTCCATTCTGTTATTCGTGGTTTTTCGAAATCCTCCGCTCAATTCTTTTCGATGTTTTCCATAAATAAGCACTATACCATAACCTCCGGGTCCCGGATTACCGCTAGCAGCGCCATCGGTATATAATTCAATCGCCTGTTCCATCTAATTGGCGTAAAGTTAGTTAATAATATTAGCTGTAGTGCCTATGTAATAACAAGTCATAAATTTTAAGTGATTTATTTCTGCCACACTTGTAAATTTAATTTTGTACGAATCTAAATAAGTAGTTATATTCGTAATTCAAATAAAAATTTTATGTCGGTATTAGTTAATAAAAATTCAAAGGTAATTGTTCAAGGGTTTACAGGTGGAGAAGGAACCTTTCACGCCACGCAGATGATAGAATATGGAACCAACGTGGTGGGTGGTGTAACACCCGGTAAAGGTGGAACGACTCATTTAGACAAACCAGTTTTCAATACTGTTGCAGATGCAGTACAAAATACGGGAGCTGATGTTTCAATTATTTTTGTACCGGCTTCATTTGCGGCTGATGCTATTATGGAAGCTGCTGACGCGGGAATTAAAGTAATTGTATGTATTACTGAAGGCATTCCGGTAAAAGACATGATTTCCACTAAGGAATATTTAAAAACAAAAAATTGCAGATTAATTGGGCCTAATTGTCCTGGAGTGATTACGGCAGGTGAAGCAAAAGTTGGCATTATGCCCGGGTTTGTTTTCAAAAAAGGTAAAATCGGAATTGTGAGTAAGAGTGGAACTTTAACATATGAAGCAGCGGATCAAATTGTAAAAGCCGGTATGGGAATTACAACTGCGATTGGAATAGGGGGAGATCCTATTATTGGAACACCTACTAAAGATGCTGTAGAGTTGTTGATGAACGACCCGGAAACCGAAGCCATCGTAATGATTGGTGAAATAGGAGGAAGTTATGAGGCTGAAGCAGCACGTTGGATAAAAGCAAACGGAAATAAAAAACCGGTAGTTGGTTTTATTGCGGGTCAAACAGCACCCAAAGGAAGAACAATGGGACACGCAGGTGCAATTGTAGGTGGAGCAGAAGATACAGCCCAAGCTAAAATGGAAATTTTAAGAGAAAACGGTATTGTTGTTTGTGAAAGCCCCGCTGATATTGGTAAAACAATGGTAGAGGTACTTAAAAAACAGAAAGTCGGCGCCTAAAAATCTATCTTAAAGCTGTCCTCTCGACAGCTTTTTTTATAAAATTTTATTCAACACTTGAGATTTTCGCTCATTCATTGTTAACATCAATTCTTAACAATAACATCACTTTTATTAATGTAGAAGTGTTTTTAGCGTAAAAAGCGATTAAGTAGCATAGTTAATAATTTTTTTTTTAGGACTTGACGGATTTCAATTAATGTTCTATATTTAAATCATGGAAACAGCAACAAAAAACTTCTTTATCCTCTACAAACCTAAAGATATTGTTAGTGGAGATTTTTATTATGCACAGGCACATAAACCAGCCGGAAGCAAAAATGAATTGTTTTACATCTGTACTGCAGATTGTACCGGGCATGGTGTGCCGGGTGCTTTGATGAGTATGGTGGGAATTTCTCGTTTAAATGAGTCTATTCTTGAAAAAAACTTAAAACATCCAAATGAGATTTTAGATAATGTAAGAAAAGGGATTATTGATTCATTAAATCCGGAAGGTAGTGAAGAAGAAAGTAAAGATGGTATGGATTGTGTATTATGTGTTTACGATTTCCCAAATAATAAATTAGAATTTGCTGCTGCTAATAATCCACTTTGGTTAGTGAGAGACGGACAGGTAACAGAATATAAACCGGATAAAATGCCCGTTGGTAAATATCATGATGAATTAAAACCTTTCACTTTACAGTCAATCGACTTAAAAAAAGGGGATACAGTGTATACCTTCACAGACGGATTTGCTGATCAATTCGGAGGGCCAAAAGGAAAAAAATTCAAATACAAACAATTACAAGAAATGCTTGTTTCTACTTGTCATTTGGCATTAGAAGAGCAAAAAGAAATTCTAAATAAAAAGTTTGAAGAGTGGAAGGGAAATTTGGAACAGGTAGATGATGTTTGTGTAATAGGAATTAGAATTTAATTTTAAATTGCAATAGAGTGTGAGCCGGTTTTATACCGGCTTTTTTCATGAATTAAACTGCAATTAAAGATATTATTGAAATTTATAACCTATAAACATTATTAGGCGCATTAAAACCGAAAATAAATCTACATTTAGTATAGTATTTTCGGATGGATAAACTTTATCAAAATTTAGCTTAATATTCAAGTCATTCTTATCATCATATAAGTCAAAATCTTATATTTGTAAGGTAAGTGCGCCAAAATGGAAAATGAAAAAAAGGCTTTCGCTTCAAGCAGTTTGAATTTCGACGATTTTAAAAAAATCGTGCTGAATGATTATCGCTTAATTAATGAAAGTAGACAGGCTAGTTTATTGGGAAGAAAAGAAGTGTTAACCGGAAAAGCCAAATTTGGAATTTTTGGTGATGGAAAAGAATTGGCCCAAGTTGCACTTAGTAAAGTATTTCAAAATGGCGATTTCCGAAGTGGTTATTACCGCGATCAAACTTTAATGTTTGCCATACAAGCCGTTTCAATAAAACAATGGTTTGCCGGTTTATATGCGCATACAGATATTCATTTCGAACCCATGAGTGCGGGACGACAAATGAACGGACATTTTGGAACGCATAGTTTAAATGATGACGGTACATTTAAAGAATTAATAAATCAAAAAAATTCGAGCAGCGATATTTCTCCAACAGGCTCCCAAATGCCTCGTTTATTAGGTTTAGCCTATGCTTCCCATTTTTACAGAGTAAATAAAAATTTACAACAACCTCCATTTACCAAGTTCAGCAGTAAAGGAAATGAAATAGCTTTCGGAACCATAGGTGATGCATCCACATCTGAAGGATTATTTTGGGAAACATTAAATGCAGCGGGTGTTTTACAAGTACCAATGCTTATTTCTGTTTGGGATGATGGCCATGGCATATCAGTTCCAAAAAAATATCAAACCACCAAAGAAAGTATTTCTGAAATCATAAAAGGTTTTCAAAGAGAGAATGAAGGAAAAGGGTATGAAATTTACAGAACCAAAGGATGGGATTATGCACACTTGTGTGAAACTTATGAAAAAGCCGCAAAAATTTGCAGAGAACAACATATTCCTGTATTGGTGCATGTTGAAGAAGTAACGCAGCCACAAGGTCACAGCACTAGTGGATCGCATGAAAGATACAAGAGCAAGGAAAGATTACAGTGGGAACTTGATTTTGATTGTATCAAAAAAATGAGAGAGTGGATTTTAAAAAATGCTTTACTCGATGAAAAAGAATTAGATAAAATTGAAGAAGAAGCCAAAGAAAGTGTTAGGCATGCAAAAAATGAAGCCTGGAATGAATATTTGTTACCCATCAAACAAGAAATTAATTCTATAGTAGAAATAACCGAAGAGTTTAAGGATGATGCTGTGTTAAGCATAATTAACGAACTGAAATCGATAAAAGAACCTATTCGCAAGGATATTCATTCTGCCGTTAAAAAAATTATCCGAAAAAGTATTGGCGCAGAAAATGAATCCAGAAAAAAACTTATTCTTTGGTTAGATAACGCCAAAAAGGAAAATCACGAAAGATACAGTACCAATTTATACTCAGAAACGATTCAAAGTTTAAAAAATATAAATGAGGTTGATGCAATTTATGAGAACGAAAAGTGGGTTGATGGAAGAGAAATTATTCGAGATAATTTTGATGCCGTATTGAAAAAATATCCGGAGGTTCTGATCTTTGGAGAAGATTCCGGAAAAATTGGAGGAGTGAATCAGGGTTTAGAGGGATTACAATTAAAATACGGAGAAGAGCGCGTATTTGATACCGGAATTCGTGAAGCTACTATTATGGGACAGGCCATTGGTTTGGCCATGCGGGGATTAAGGCCAATAGCAGAAATTCAATATTTGGATTATTTATTGTACGCTTTGCAACTAATGAGTGATGATTTAGCAACTGTACAATGGAGAACAAAAGGTAAACAAAAAGCACCTGTGCTTACTCGTACCAGAGGGCATCGCTTAGAAGGTGTTTGGCACAGTGGATCGCCAATGGGAATGATTATTCACGCTTGCCGTGGTATTAATATTTGCGTGCCGCGTAATATGACAGTAGCTTCTGGGTTTTATAATACTTTGTTAGAGTCCGATGAACCGGCTTTAATTATTGAACCATTAAATGGTTACCGTTTAAAGGAAAAACAACCATCTAATTTTGGCGAGTATAAATTTAAATTGGGGGTTCCTGAAATTTTAAGTTCGGGTAATGATGTTACTCTGGTAAGTTATGGAAGCACCTTAAGAATTGCTCAAGAAGCCATACAAACCTTATCCGATTATAACATACAGGTTGAATTGATAGATATTCAAACCTTATTGCCATTTGATATTCAAAAGAGCATCGTAAAATCTGTTCAAAAAACCAATCGATTGGTGGTATTGGATGAAGATGTACCGGGTGGAGCCAGCGCATTTATATTACAACAAATACTTGAAGTGCAAGAAGCTTATCGTTATTTAGATTCCAAACCAATAACAATTACCGCTAAAGAGCATCGTCCGGCTTACGGAAGCGATGGAGATTATTTTAGCAAACCAAATGCAGATGATGTATTTGAAATTATCTATGATTTAATGCGTGAAACAAATCCAAATAAATATCCAACAATCTATTAATCTTTGAATAAAATGATAAAATACTTAGCTATATTTTCTTTGCTTGTTCTTCCAAATCTCATCACTGCGCAAGAAGAAGAAGACCCAAAAAAAATGTTCAGAGATATTGTTAATGTTCAAGTTGACCGCGCTAAATATTCTACCCCTAAAGCTAAACCAGAGCCGGTGGTAGAAGATCCTAAAAATAAAAAGAAGAAAAAATACGTTGAAGAAATTCCCGTAGAGCCCGAACCTGATACACTTCCTCCGGATATGCCGGCTCCGGCAGCTGAAATTATTAAAAGGGCACAAGCCTGGTATGTGGCTCCGGTACCGAGCAAAAAATTTGTAAAATCGAACGGATCCAATTCAGGGAAATCAGTCACTTGTTCAGCTACTTTTATTTTCAAACAAAAAGTTTTAAATCCGGAATCGGAATGTGATGGAAAGATAATATTGGATATATCAATAGAAGCTAAAGAAGGCAAATACAGATATACCGTAAAAAATATTAAACATGTGGCCACAAAACCCGGCATGTCGGGAGGAGATATTTATGCCATTGTACCTGAATGTGGATCCATGAAAATAAATGACCGTACTTGGAAACTCATTAAAAATGAATCTTTAAAAGCCGGACAAATAATTGTTGATGATATTAAGGCTTTTATGAAGGAAGAAGTTCCTGAAAAGAACGATGAGTGGTAATCAAAGAAGCATTAATTCCTTTACAGTAAAACGATAATTAATTTAACTTTTATTTTTTAAGGTTCTCTTTTCGGATTGATAAAAGTGGCATTTTTAATCCCTTGGCAATTTGCTCAGTTTTACTACCAATAAAAATTCTTTCAATAAAATTTAATTTCTCCGGGAACATAGTAAATAGGGCATTCTTGCTTTTATTTACTGATCTTTGGATAACATCAACCATTCTGTCTTCAACCGACGACTTTATTCTGGTTAAATATATTTTTTTATTTCTGAGTTTTTTTATGGCTGCGTTAAAATGCTGAGCAGGTTTTAATTCTTTTTCCCATCCAAAATCCAAATAAATAACTTCAATAACGGTTCCTAATGCTTTAGCAATCGGGCTAATGGCTTTTAACTCTTTATCGATATTCCATAAGTCAGAGGTGCAAATAATTTTATCAATCTTCAATGATTTATACCCTTGTGGAATGGCCAAAACAGGCACTTTAGCTTTCGCAATTACATTTGATGTGTTTGAACCAAATATAACTTTCTTTAATCCCGTGGCGCCGTGTGTACCCATTACAATCAAATCAACTTTCAATTTAGAAGAAGCTAATAATATGGTTTCAACCGGATCGTGCACTTCAATGATACTTTTATAATTCACCGTAATATATTTTGAAGCCAGGGCTTTGATTTTCTTTTCAGCATTATTTTTGGCACTAACAATTTCTTCAGCAATTAATCCGCTTATAGGATTCGATTTGCTGATCGTAGGCTCATATATATACAGCAGAATTATCTTTGCATTTAGTTTTTTGGCAATCGAATTAGCAAATACCAACGCATTATTGGCATTGTTTGAAAAGTCTGTCGGCACGAGTATGGTTTTCATATCCTATATATTAATTAAATAAATGTAAAATTATATCTCCTCTATAAAAATGATTATAATCAATTCTCATGAATTAAAGTGACCAAATAAGTAAACGATTGCATACATGAATTGTTTGCTTCCAAAGAATAGGCCTGGCCCAAAAACTCGGCAATTTTAAAACTATTAGACTTTTGATTTTTTACTATTCTGAATTCCTGTCCTTTTATTGGCAGTTCGGGCATGCTCGTATATTTAAATGCACCCAAAGGCTCAACACCGTTTGGAGATTCAACCATAAAAAACACACAAAATGAATTTACATTGTATTCCATATTTGAAATTTACAGCAAGTTATGCATAAAACTTATATTTTTTAATTTATTTTAATAAAAGGAGAAGGGTCTGCTTTCTCCCATTATATTCCAAATAAAAAATTGAAATTCTTATTTAGAAAAATACAATGAAACTTAAAAAATGATTTGAAAAATAATTTTGAAAAGATTTTAAAACGTTATAAAATCTTGCTTTTATCATTAAGAATTTAACAACTAATTAATTTTCGATTTAACCTTAAAAGGCTCTAAAATATATTCTGTTCCTTCCATTTTCATGTCGTACACTGCTTGTAATAATATACCCAACTTTCCGTTTGGAAATCCGATAGAATTTAAACCTTCCAAATAATTCAATGGGAGATTGCAAATTAAAGTATCTTCAAATTGCCCGAATGGCATTTTGGTGATAACCATTTCAACGAGTAATTTTTTGGTAACTTCCATTGATTAAACTTAACCATTCTTAGTCTGCTTTGCAATGGATATTTAAGTTTTTTCGACCATTTAAGCTATATAACATATAATTAATCCTTCGTTTAAGTTAAATTACGTTCATAAGATGTTAAAAAATGCATTATATTTGTGTGTATTGTCATTTATTACAAATGAAAGACGTCTTTTTAATACATATCAGATTACCCGATTTTTTTACGGTGCGTTTTCATCATTTAATTGCTGCTCAAAGGAGCCTGGTTAATGAGTTATTGGAAGATCATGTAATTTTGAGTTACTCTTTGGATATCGAACGTAAAAACCTATATGTGTATATTCAAGCTAAAAATCAGACTGAAGTAATGGACATTTTAAGTACATTCCCAATTATTAAAGAAGTAAAAGTGGAAATTCATGAGCTTGCTTTTTTCAATTCAGCCCCTGTTTGCTTACCTGAACTTAGTTTAAATTAAAACCTGAATTAATTATGAAAAGTACTATTTGCATTTTTTTTCTGTCATTTATTTCTAGTTCAGTTTTTTCACAAATACAAATAAATACGAATCTTCCCAATGTTATAGGTCCATCTGATGAATTGAATGTTGAAGTTAAAATCACAAAATCTGACATTGAAGGATTTGCCAAATACCAAATGGATGTACCGGCCGGAATAAAAGCCGGAGAAGGAAATAGCTTGCAGGGAAGTTTTACGTTTGAAGAACAAAGAATAAAAATAGTTTGGGTTAATATACCCGGAGAAAAAGAGTTTATTTTTTCCTTTAAATTGAATACCGGAAATAAAAAAGGCGAAATTGTATTAAATCAAAAGTTTTTTTATTTGGTTGATGGTGCTAAAAAAGATACCGAAGCCGAGCCTTTAACAATCAATATTCAAGATGGAGCAACCACTTCATTGGCTTCCCTTACTTTGAATGAAAACGCATCTGATCCAATATCAACAAATGAAAATCCCGATGTAAAAACAAATCCTGTGGTAAATAGCAATACGGTTACCAATAATCCCGAAATAAAAAAGGAAAACGGTCAGGGAATTACTTACCGATTGCAATTAGGTGCCTTTGGCACAGACCCCGGTAAATCCCGATTCAGCAATGCTGGTTCTGTAAGCATTATTCAAGAAAACGGGTTATATAAAGTACAATTAGGCTCATTCTCAACTAAAGAAGAAGCATTGGCTAAAAGAAGCGCTCTGCTGCAAAAAGGAATTGAAAGTTTTATTGCCGCCTACAAAGACGGAAAAAGGCTTTAAATCAGCTCCAATTTCTAAATGAATTTTGTATCTTAGCTTGTTGCTTCACCGTATCATTGTCATATTATTTTCAATTTTGTTGTTATCCTGCCATAAAAAAAAGGTGGAGGACAAATCTGGTTTATTAGGATTAGAATATTACCCTACCACATTCGGTAAATTTGTAATTTATGATGTAGATAGCATTGTGTATACTGATTTACCTGTTGATACCGTTATTTATAAATATCGGATCAAAGAAAAAATAGCAGATGAATTTATTGATAATGAAGGAAAACCTGCTTTTCGATTAGAAAGATATATTAAAGTATTTAATCCAAATAAATCATACGACAGTATTCCCTGGACGATTAAAGAAGTGTGGATGATTAATGCAGATAAAAAATCTATACAAATTTCGGAAAGAGATATACGATATACCAAACTCGTTTTTCCCATACAAGAAAAATTCAGCTGGAAAGGAAATGTGCAAAATAATTTAGGAGATTGGGATTATATCTATGATTATGTAGATAAGGCCGAAATTATTAATAATGTTAGTTTGGATAAAGTTCTTCAGGTAAAACAATTTGATCAGCGAACATTAATTTCATGGAAAGTTTACACTGAAAAATACGCCAAAGATATTGGTTTGGTTTACCGGGAAATCACCGAACTTTATTCCAACAAGGTGCTACCCGGAATACCGGTAGAAAACAGAATTGAAAATGGTATACTTTATAAACAAAAAATTATCTCTTATGGGCATGAATAAATTATTATTAATTAGCGGAATATCTTTTCTCTTAACCTTTGCTGGCGGTGTAAGCAACGCTCAAACTAAATACTGGGTAAAATTTAAAAACAAAAATGGCACCCCATACACTTTAAACAATCCTACGGCATACCTAAGCGGACAATCTTACCTAAGACGAATTACCTATGCCATTAGTTTAGATAGTACAGATTTGCCTGTAACACCGGCTTATGTTTCTCAATTAAGTGCGGTACCTAATGTTACTTTAGTTTATGTTTCGAAATGGATTAATGGTGCTGTTGTGGCCATTACTAACACCAATGTACTTTCAACTATCAATAGTTTTTCTTTTGTAAATTCTACCGCACCGGTATCCAAATATAAACTGAATAACATAACGGTTCCCGATGAACCTCAAAGTTATATCGGCAAAGGTACTGAAGCAGTTTCAACACCTTCACCATTTTACGGTGGTGCCTGGTGGCAAGCCAAACAATTAGGCGTAGAATGTTTACATAGTCAAGGTTATCGCGGACAAGGCATAACGATAGCCGTATTAGATGCCGGATTTAAAAATGTGGATATTAATCCGGTATTTGATAGTTTAAGAAACAGAAATGGAATATTAG
Source organism: Sphingobacteriaceae bacterium (assembly GCA_016715905.1). Lineage (NCBI taxonomy): Bacteria > Pseudomonadati > Bacteroidota > Sphingobacteriia > Sphingobacteriales > Sphingobacteriaceae > Sphingobacteriaceae bacterium. The sequence continues at coordinate 548,452 of JADJXI010000004.1, forward strand.
GAACCCGTGATTTTGTAACAGGAGGCAATAGTGTTTATGAAGATGATAACCACGGAGCCATGGTATTATCTTGTATGGCAGCCATAAAGCCGGGAACCATATGCGGTACAGCGCCTATGGCTAATTATTGGTTGTTAAGAACTGAAGACGCGCCAACTGAAAAAATTGTTGAAGAATATAACTGGATTAGAGGAGCTGAATTTGCGGATAGTGTAGGAGCTGATATTTTAACTACATCTTTAGGTTATACCACTTTTGATATACCTTCTCAAAATCACAGCTTTGCCGACTTAGACGGAAAAACAGCACATATGAGTATCGCTTCCACCATGGCTGCCCGTAAAGGCATGTTTGTGTTAAATTCAGCAGGGAACGGAAACGGTGGCCCATGGCCAAAAATCGGAATACCTGCAGATGCAGATAGTATTTGTTCAGTTGGAGCAATTGATAGTTTATCTAATGTGGCCGGATTTAGTTCATTGGGTCCAACTGCGGATGGAAGAATAAAACCGGATTTAGTAGCCCGAGGCTCAAAAGCCTGGGTAAGTTTTGTGAATGGAAGTTGCGGATATAGTAACGGAACTTCTTTCGCTTGTCCGATTTTAGCAGGAGCAGTAGCTTGTTTTTGGCAAGCACATAAAACTTACAATTGTATAAAAGTGTTAGATACTTTACGAAATACGGCAACCTTTAGTTTAACACCAAATAATTCAAGGGGGTGGGGAAGACCTCAAATGTGTTTAATTCCTCCAATCGTAACCAATGCTGATGAGCTAAAAACGAAAAGCGATTTCAGAATTTTTCCAAATCCGTTTTCGTCCGAAATTACCATAGATTTACTTGCTGAAGGCGCAAAAAAAATCTCAATTACAAATTTGATTGGACAAACTATACAAGAACTTACAATAAATGAAAAGACCAAGCGACTAGATTTAAACTTGAACAACTTTTCTCCAGGCGTTTATTTTATTAAAGTTCAATCGGGGAATTATCACACCATTAAAAAAGTGATTAAAAATTAGTTTTATTATGAAAAAAATTCTACTTCTTACTTTTATTTGCAATTTAATTTTAATTGAACTTTCTGCTCAAACAAAATATTGGGTAAGATTCAATACAAAAAACGGAACACCTTATTCTATTTCAAACCCTAGTGTTTTCTTAACCGCCCGCTCCATTCAGCGAAGAGTTGATTATAGCATCAATGTTCATGAAAGTGATTTGCCGGTTAATCCTTCATTCATCAGTCAAATTGCTTCAGTGCCGGGTGCCAATGTGATTTACGCATCTAAATGGCTGAATGGGGTAGTGATCAGCGCAACGAGCGCCGCTGTTTTAACGAGCATCAATAATTTTTCTTTTGTATCGAGCACAACGCCGGTAACAAAATACAAAGTGAATTTTCCGGAAGTTTCAAATTCAGCTACTCCATTAAATTATCAAAGTAAATCAAATGCAGCAACCCATTATTACGGCAGATCGTATTGGCAAAATAAACAATTAGGGCTAGATTGTATTCATGAACAAGGAAAAAAGGGGCAAGGGATTGTGATTGCGGTATTAGATGCAGGTTTCTCCGGTGTGGATATTAATCCGGTATTTGATAGTTTACGTGCGCGTGGAGGAATACTAGGCACACGTGATTTTGTTTCAGGAGGTAATTCGGTTTATGAAGATCATTTTCATGGTGCAGCTGTACTTTCAATAATGGCAGCCGTTGTTCCTAGCTTAATTGTAGGAACAGCGCCACAAGCCGATTATTGGTTATTAAGAACAGAAGATGCTCCAACGGAAAAAATAATTGAAGAATATAATTGGATTAGAGGTGCTGAATTTGCAGATAGCGTTGGCGCCGATATCTTAACAACATCTTTAGGTTATACAGAATTTGATATTTCTTCTCAAAATCATACCTATGCTACCTTAAATGGCAAAACCGCGCCAATGAGCATTGCGGCCACAATGGCGGCAAGGAAAGGAATGTTAGTTTTAAATGCTGCCGGCAATGAAGGAAATAACCCGTGGAATTTTATAAGTGTACCAGCCGACGCAGATAGCATTTGTACTGTTGGGGCTGTTGACAGTTTGGTTTTACATGCTAGCTTCAGCTCTAAAGGACCAACAGCGGATGGCCGAAGAAAACCTGATTTCAGTGCAAGAGGAGTCGCTACTTGGGTAAGTTGGCAATCCAATGGTGCTTGTGAAGCCGGAAATGGAACATCATACGCAACTCCGGCAGTGGCCGGTGCTTTAGCCTGCTTTTGGCAAGCCCATAAAAATTTTAATAACATCAAAGTAATTGATACGCTTAAAAAATCTTCTTCTCATCACATGAATCCGGATAACGAAGTAGGTTGGGGCATACCGACTATGTGCGCCATTCCGGTAGGATTAAATAAAAATAAATCAAATGAGCAAACCCAAAAATTAAAAGTCTATCCAAATCCATTCACCAATAGTATTTCAATTTTTGTAGATGCTTTGAAAAACCAAACTTTTAAAATATCCATTTACAATGCAATAGGACAAGAAGTGTTTACATCTCAATCGGACTCGTACAATTTCAATTTGGATCTTACAGATTTGGGTAATGGTTTTTACTTTATTCATGTAAAATCACTTAATTATTCTGAAACCAAAAAAATAATCAAGAACTAATACATGAATTCTTCGTCCGCACCAAAATCTGTTATAAATAAAATTGTACTGGTTGCTGCCTTAGGCTATTTCGTTGATATTTACGATTTGGTATTGTTTGGAATGGAAAGAATATCAAGTTTACATGACTTATTAATAACTAACTATCCGGATAAGACCGAAAGAGATGCATTAGTTGCTTCTATAGGATCGAGCTTATTGAGTTATCAAATGATTGGGATGTTGGTTGGTGGAATTTTTTGGGGAGTACTTGGAGATAAAAAAGGTAGATTATCCGTTTTATTTGGCAGCATTCTTGTTTATTCGTTAGCTAACATTGCTAATGGAATGATACAAGATACTTTTTGGTATGCCATACTTCGCTTCGTAAGTGGCTTTGGTCTTGCGGGCGAATTAGGAGCAGGAATTACATTGGTTAGTGAAACCATGAAAAAAGAGGATAGGGGTATAGGCACAACTGTAGTAGCCTCTGTTGGATTATTCGGTGCTGTAGTTGCCGGATTTACCACAATAGCGATTAATAATTGGAGAATGAGTTATTATATAGGAGGAGCTATGGGATTGCTTTTATTGTTTTTAAGAATTGGAGTTTTTGAAAGTGGAATGTTCAGTCATGTTAAAAACGATCAAACAATTAAAAAAGGAAATTTCTTTTACCTTTTTTCTCATCCAAAACTATTATTGAAGTACTTAAATATAATTTTAATTGCCATTCCGGTTTGGTTTGTTATGTTTTTTCTAGTGCAATTTGCGCCGGAAATGAGCAAGGCTTTAGGATTAGAAAATGGTCCGAAAGAGGCAAGGGTATCTATCATGATAGCCTATATAGGTATTACGATTGGAGATGTTGTTAGCGGTACTTTAAGCCAAAAAATTAAATCCCGAAAAAATGTATTATTCTACTTTATAGCATTCACCTTGTTATTCTCCATACTCTATTATCTGTTCGCTCATATTTCAATTGTGGTGTTTTATACCTTAATATTTTGTGTTGGATTCGGAACAGGATATTGGGCCGTATTCATGAGCAGTGCCTCCGAATTATTTGGCACTAACATCAGAGCAACAGTTACTACAACTGCACCAAATTTTGTTAGAGGATCCGTAACTTTAATGGCAATTTCTCATGCCTCGTTAAAAAACAGTGTGGGATACATCAATTCATCAATCATTATTGGAAGTATTGTATTTGTACTTGCTTTTATTGCTTGTTACAAATTGGATGAAACATTTGCTAAGGATTTAAATTATACTGAATAATATGAGCAAAAAAACATTAATAATCGGCGCATCAACCAATCCGGAAAGATATAGTTATAAAGCATTGTTAAGTTTGCAAAATCACGGACATGAAGTTTTAGCCGCCGGAATTCAAGAAGGAGAGTTAAATGGGGTTAAATTTATTACAGATAAAAAACAAATAGCGGACATAGATACGGTAACATTATATGTAGGACCTAAGAATCAAACCGAATGGATACCTTATGTTTTACAATTAAAACCAAATCGCTTGGTTTTTAATCCGGGCACTGAAAATCCGGATTTTTTTCAATTGGCTACAGCTGAAGGTATAGAGTGTATTGAGGCCTGTACTTTAGTTATGCTTGGAATTGGCAATTATTAAAGTAACACTTTAAAGATTAGGTATTATTAATAAATGTTATTAAACAAGTTGATCTCAATAAGTTTAGGTAAAAATATTTATTTTTTTAGAAAAATACTATAATTTTGATATAGGATACTTCATGAACAGAATAGTACATATAACTTCATTTATTTTATTTGCCGGGTCTTTTTATGCTCAGCGATTTGCCGATCAGGTACCTCAAATAAAAAGGTATCATCAGAATGAAGTATTAGATAGCATTGAAGGTATAAGTATTTACGATAAATTGCTCGAATCTATTGGAGGCGACTCAATAAATTACAACAAGGCCGGATATAATATGCAAGGATGGAATGAAGATTATTACGTGAACGGCAAGCTTCTACACAGAGGATATTATCGCGATGGCAAAGCAGTTATTTTTAAAAACTTTTATGAAAACGGCCAGTGTGAGCGTACAGTGATCAATCCCGACCCTTTAAGATGTAACATTGATGTATTTTATGAAAATGGTAAACAAAAAAGACAAATAACGTATTACAACGGACTTCCTCAGAAAAAATACGAGTATTATAACAATGGTTTACCAAAATATGCCGAAGAAAATGAGAAAGAACTAAAATACCTAACGGTTAAAAAAAGTTGGTACAGTAACGGACAAATTCAGAATTCTATAGAGCTAAAAGACGGAAAGATTAAAAAATACGATCAAAAATTGTATAGTGAGAATGGACAATTGTTAGAGGAAGGTACTTTAGTTTTGAATGAACGGGGAGATTATATTAAGGATGGAGCTTGGATCATTTACGATAAATCCGGAAAAAAGAAAGTTCTAAAATATAAAGAGGGCATTGTAACAGATAAATAGGTTTTGTTAACTAAAATTTGTTATTAAAATAAGAAAAGCTTTTATTGTTCAATCAGTACTTAAAAGAGTTTTTTGTATATTTACAGGAATTAATTATTATGAAGAAGATACTTTCAATCGTTTTACTAAGTTTAGTTGTAGCAGGGAGTTTGGCATCATGCAAAAGTCATGAGAAATGTCCTGCTTATTCAAAATCTACCAAAAGCGTTAAATTATAAGAAACAGTATATAATGTACTTAACAGGTACATTATATTTTAATTAATCTATTTAACATAATGTTAATTATGTATGTTATTTATAATAAAAATATCCCCACAAATTGCAGGGATATTTATAAATACAATGCTGTTATTCAATAGTTAGCACTTCATTAGCAATACATCGGCAACTATACTCCTTTAATTTTTTGTTATTATTCACACTATAATCAAGCATTAGCAACAAACCATTATCATCAATTAAGGTAACGCTGTTTGTAGTAACAACCTTACCCGGATTATAATAAATACTCACCTGATCTCCCGTTTTTACCTTTTTAACCGGGTAAACATCAGCCACACTGCCTTTAGCAGAAATTACTTCGGTACCATTAATTTTTATAATTAAGGTGTCCTTATTTATTTTGTTTTCAGCTCTTGGAATTACGGATAACCAATATTCTATTACTTCTCTGCTTGGCTCAGCCGCTTCTGCTGGTGCCGGATCATCGATTTTCTTTTTACAGGCAAAGACTGCCAAAATCACAAAAAGAATTAATATGTTTTGCTTTATTTTTCTCATGGTTATAGCAAAGATAAGGAATTTTAATATGAACTCTAACCAATCATCACTAAATTTACACATTCTGTTATGGTATAGGAAATCAAAAGAACTTTTAATTTATTTTTGTTTAGCTTGTTATATTTAATAAATATTCCCAAATCAGCACTTGAATCAGACCATTTTTATACCTGGATGGGAGATGATGGTATTTGTAGGACGGTAGCGAAAGCCAATGCAGAGGTAGATTTAAAGGCTGCACAGCAAAATACACGAATGGTTGAAACTTTCTACCAAAACAAGCAATACCCAATTTTAATCGATTCCAACAAGGTAAAATACATTACCCGTGAAGCTAGAAGCCACTTTTCAACTAAAAATCGTCAATCAGTAATCAATTCCATGGCCATTATAGTTAAATCTCCTATAAGTAGAGTTATCGGCAATTTTTTTATGGGTCTTAACAAACCAAATATACCGGCAAAGTTATTTGAAAACGAATCTTCTGCCGTTGCATGGTTGCAAAGCTATTTACATTGAGTACAAAAATAAATTCAAAAATAGCCGCTGAACACACACTTTCTAATGAAATTTTAGAAGTAGTTATGCATTTTGCACGCTTAGATTTTTCTCAAAAAATAAAAGGCACTAGTGATATTGATGTATTAAATGCTATTAAAGTTGGAGTAAATATGCTGGGTGAAGAATTAGAACACTCGGTAATTTCACTAAAAGAAAAAGATCAAATATTAAAAGAAATTCATCATAGAGTTAAAAATAATTTACAGATAATTTCAAGTTTACTGAATCTGCAAAGTGAAAAAATTAACAACCCTGAATTTAATGCACTGGTATTGGACTGCAAAAACAGAATCAATTCAATCGCCTTAGTTCATGAATTACTATTGTCTTCTTTTAATTTTAAAAAAATTTCGGTTAATGATTATTTAAATAAATTGTGTTTTAATTTATATGCATCTTTTAAAAAGGCAGATAGTAAAATTGAATTTGTATATGATATTCCTTCTGATTTCTTTCTTGACTCTGAACAAATTTTACCTCTGGGTTTAATTATAAACGAAGTGATTACCAATTCTTTAAAATACGCTTTTCCTGAAAACGCCGGAAGCATTCACATTTCAGCAAAAAAGCTTAATGGTAAAAATTATATTAATATTAGTGACCATAGTTCTAAAATTGTAAAAGTTTTTCCAAAGTCACATAATAACAATTTAGGCGCACATCTTATTCCTATGTTAGTTGAGCAATTAGATGGAGAATTAGTGATTAATAAAGATGAAGGATACCATTATAATATCATTTTTTAATTGAATCAATATCGACATAAAATATTACTTGCAGAAGATGAAGAATCTATTGCTAAAACTTTAATTCTGAATTTAAATTTAGCAGGCATTGATGTTGAATATGCCATGAATGGTGAACAGGCAATCGAAAGTTATAAAAAACTTGCCCCTTCCCTATCGATGGCCATTTTGGATATTATGATGCCGTTTAAAGATGGATTTCAAGTATATCATGATATCAAAAAAACCAATCCTGATTTTCCTGTAATTTTCTTAACTGCAAGAAATCAGGTTAATGATAAAATAAAAGGTTTGAAACTGGGTGCTGAAGATTATATTACTAAGCCTTTCGATTTAGAAGAGTTTTTATTACGAGTTCAGAATGTCTTAAAGCGTGTTAACACAAGTCCCATTTCCTCAATCTTTAGTTTTGGAGAATGCAATATAAATTTTGATACTTATGAAATTACGGATATTGCCGGTCATCGGATGCCTTTATCAAAGCGCGAAATTGGATTTTTAAAACTGCTTACTTCACAACCTAATGTTGTTATTTCTCGCGACAAAATTATTGAGGAATTATGGGAAGATGATGAAAACGCTTCATCCAGAACGATTGATAATTACATTTTAGGATTTAGAAAAATATTTGAGGTTGATCCTAAAAGTCCGATACACTTTATTTCGATACGTGGTGTTGGATATAAATTTGTGATGTAAAAGAATCAGGGTTTAAAGCTTCCTAATGTTCTTTCTAGCCTCTTTAGTTCTGCCACTTTTTCAAGATAACCCAGTTTTTCATAAGCAAATACTAAATTATGAATGCATCTTCTCACAATTTCAGTATGGCTGCAGGGTAAATAATATTTTGCATCGGGCTCTAAGTTCAATTGTTTTAAAAAAGTATCAATATCGGATTGGCTAAACACAAGCCCTTTACTGAATGGGTTAATATAGAATAATACATTATTAGACTGCGTGACGTTATTTACATCTACTAAACTTGCATTTTCATTTACATAGGCCAACACAAAATGTTGAGGCAAGTTAATTCCGTAAATAGGAATACCGAGTTCTTTACAAGTTAAAATATAAATAACGCTCAACATCAAAGGATTTCCTTTCTTACTTTCAAGAACATTATTTATAAATGAATTTTGAGGTGCGTGATAATTGGTAATATTCCCGCTGAACATATGCACTTCAAATAAAATATGATTTAAAATTTTTACTTTTTCAAGTGCTGTTAAATCATCATGTATTTCTAGCCAAACATCTTGTTTAATAGTTGCTAATTGTTTCCTAACCACTTGTTCATCTAAATCAGGATACTGATAGTGTGCTAGTAAAAGTATCCCTTTTAATAAATCTTCGTTCTCGTTTTTAGCCCAAAAGGATAATGCTTTTTCTAATGCTTCAAATTGAATAGTATGAATGATAGTCTCAATTCGTTTTTGCATAATCGCATCAAAACTATTTTCCCAAGCTGTTTCAAGATGCGGTATTGCAGGCGGACCAAGTATAACAAATCTATCTTTTACTTGCGTATAAATATCTTCATCAGGATCATCTAATAAAGTAATAAGTGCAATAACTTCCTTTAAACTTAGTTCATTTTTTTTACGAGATGCCATACCTATGTAGCAAATGTATATCGGAATTCATCCTTGTTACCAAATTAATGATTAGGTTTTTAACAAAACTGTTGTTTATCGAATTGAACAAATCACCTTTAATAAATCAATAGTAACTTATAAAGAAAAAGCCTCTGTGTATAAACACAGAGGCTTTCAATAGTTTTTTACTTAAATTACTTATTTAACACAAGTCGTTTAATTGTCTTTTCTTTACCATTACTGATACTGATGAAATAAACTCCGTTTGACTGTCCACTTAAGTCTAATTCAATGCTTTTATTAGTTATATCACCTAATTGATTACTAATTATTTCCTGACCTAATACATTTGTTACCTGGATATCAATTTGCGCTGAAACAGGTAAAGTAATAATCAGATTTACTAAACCGTTGCTTGGGTTAGGTTGCAAAGCAATGTGTGCATTTAATGTATTCTCATGTAATCCCACATCACACACTTCAACGGTTACTGTCATCATTGAGTTTCCGGTACCAACTGAATTAGTTGCGGCACAATTTACAGTAAATGAGCCTGCGGTAGGAAAGGTAATTTGAGGAGCCTGAACTAAATTACTAGGCGAATAAGTTACTCCGGCACTTGGTGTTGTGGTCCAGAAAAAACTTGGAATTGGATTTCCAACCGCGTAAGCTGTAGTAGATATCACACCTACCGTGTTACAAATTTGAACAGGCATATTAATATAAGCTGTGGGTGTGCTAGCCGGGTTATTACATTGCGTGGCTGCACTATTTGAAAGTGATTGACGATATAAGGCTGTAGTCATTGCAGTAACCATACGTGTTTTTTGATCGGGTGTAAACATAATAGATACCTGATCATCGCAATAATCCATAAAATTCATAAACATACATCCATTTGGCGCACCTGAACAGGAATTAGTACCAGTTGCATAAAGTGGATAAGCAGGTGCACCAAAATTTTGACCATATTGACCGCTGTTAAATCCACCTTTTTGAGGAGGTGTATCTGCACAATAATCAGTGGCATCACAATCACCATTTACGTTTCCGTTTCCGTCTCCGCCAATGTGCCTTAAACCTAACCAATGTCCAACTTCATGAGACATAGTTCTACCAAGGTTATAAGGTGGAGAAACGGCTCCTACATTACCATAACAACCTGCATAAACAAATACCCCATCAGTTTGCCCTGAACCAACTGGTCCTAATCCGGCAAGTGCAGCACCAGCAGGAAATGTTGCATAACCTAATAATTGCACATTACCCAAACTTTCATTAGTAACCCAAACATTAAAATATTTAGTCGGGTCCCAAATCGTTTTGGGTTTAATGGTAGCATCAATATAACCTTTAAAGGCAGCTGATGTGCCAAATGTTGCAGGATTAGTCCAACCTGAATCAACGTAATTTATACGGTCTATCCCCGGCTCCGGAAGTGTTTGTCCTAATTTATTTTTTGTTGCAGCACAAAAAACGATTTCGCAATTGGCTGCTCCAACAGCTGAAAACGCAGTTGCCGCTAAATTATTTACATTCCATCCTGTTCCCGACAAGTCAGCATTAAGCACATTTAATTGAGAATTAATTTGTGCAGCTGAAATATTTGGAAATGTTCCAACAGGTTCTCCTCCATGAATCACATGTACAATTACCGGAATAGTATAAACTACAGCTGCTCTTTTTCCGGTTTGTAAATCCTGCTTATATTTTTCTACTTCTTTATTGAAATACTCATCCCATTCTTTTGGCGGAACATCAGTACCGCATCGTTTTATCACATTTTGATTCTGTGATCTTAGATTTAAAGCCAAAATGGCTAATGTAAAAAACAAAAATAAATTTTTTTTCATGTTTAATATTTTAATTAAAAGCGGGGAATTTCCTCCACTCTACTTTAACTACTAACATAGTTAATTATATTCAGAATTTAAAATTTTACATAAAAAAAGTCGCAAAAAACTAATTCTGCGACTTCAGTTAAAGTTTTACTGTAACTACTCGGATTTTGTTTCTTCCGAATCAGTTTCGGTCTTTGCTTTTGATTTGCTTCTACCTCTACGCGTAGTTTTCTTAGCAGCACCTGCATCAGACTTCTTGTTTGAGTATAGTTCGTTATAATCAACCAGTTCTATCATGGCCATTTCTGCTGCATCACCTTGGCGGTTACCTGTCTTAATAATGCGTGTATAACCACCTTTTCTGTCGGCAATTTTTCCGGCAATTTCTTTGAATAAAGTGGTTACCGCATCCTTATTACCTAAGTAGCTGAATACAGTTCTGCGACTATGCGTACTATCATCTTTACTCTTAGTTAATAAGGGTTCTACGTAAGTACGTAATGCTTTAGCTTTGGCTAAAGTTGTAAATATTCTTTTATTTTCGATCAAGGCACAAGCAAGGTTGCTTAACAATGCCTGGCGATGTGACATTGTTCTGCCTAAATTATTTATTTTATCTCCGTGTCTCATTTGTTTAATTTTTACTTTGAAGTTTTACAAATCAGAATTAAATTCCAATTCTTCAGCTTCATGATTAATCTTTATCCAATTTGTATTTTAATACATTCATACCAAATTGTAAACCTTTAGCCTGTACTAGATCTTCTAATTCTGTCAATGATTTCTTACCGAAATTTCTGAATTTCAAAAGATCATTTTTATTGAAAGAAACTAATTCTCCTAAAGTTTCTACATCGGCGGCTTTCAAGCAGTTTAATGCACGAACTGATAAGTCCATATCAACCAATTTTGTTTTAAGTAATTGGCGCATATGTAAACTGGTTTCATCAAATTCCTCTTCATTTCTCTTCTCTTCAGTATCCAAGGTGATTTTCTCATCAGAGAATAACATAAAGTGAAAGATCAATATTTTGGCTGCTTCTTTTAAAGCATCTTTCGGATGAATTGAACCATCAGTTACAATATCTAAAATTAAGCGCTCGTAATCTGTTTTTTGCTCAACACGATAATTTTCGATTACGTATTTTACGTTTTTAATTGGAGTATAGATAGAATCGATAAAAATAGTTCCGTTTGGAGCTGTATTTGTTTTATTTTCTTCAGAAGGAACATATCCTCGGCCACGTTCAACCGTTAATTCCATTTTAAGGCGTACAGAAGGATCGCAATTAAAAATTACTAATTCAGGGTTTAATATCTGAAATCCATTGATGTATTTGCCAATATCACCTGCAGTAAACTTATCGCTACCTGCAAAATGAACAGTTACTTTTTCGTTATCGTGGTTATCCAATTGTTTTTTAAAACGAACCTGTTTTAAATTAAGAACGATTTCAGTTACGTCTTCAACTACTCCTTTAACTGTGGTGAATTCATGATCAACACCTTCAATTCTTAAGCTTGTTACTGCATAACCTTCTAATGAAGAAAGTAAAATACGGCGAAGTGAATTGCCTATAGTAATGCCGAATCCCGGTTCAAGAGGCCTAAACTCAAACTGACCTGCTGTTTCAGTTGAGTTGATCATTATAACTTTATCTGGTTTTACGAAATTTAAAATTGCCATATTATATACTTATTTTTTAATACTTATTTGATTGATTATTTCGAGTACAATTCTACAATTAACTGCTCTTTTATATTTTCCGGAATTTGTGAGCGTTCCGGACGATTAATAAATTTACCAGTCATTGAATTGATGTCAAAATCAATCCATGGATATTTGTTTACATGACCGCTTAATGAATTGGTAATTGCTTCCAACGATTGAGATTTTTCGCGAACAGCAACAACATCACCCGGTTTTAAAGTAAATGAGGGAATGTTTACAACATTACCATTTACTACAATATGGGCATGACTAACGATTTGACGAGCTGCACGACGAGAAGGTGCAATTCCCATTCTATAAACCACATTGTCCAGGCGACTTTCAATCAATTGAAGTAATACTTCACCTGTAATTCCGGTTGAACGCGATGCTTTTTCAAACGTTCTGGCAAACTGCTTTTCTAAAATACCATAGGTATATTTTGCTTTTTGCTTCTCTTGTAACTGAACTGCGTATTCAGATTGTTTTGCACGTTTTTTAGATACTCCGTGTTGTCCCGGAGGATAATTTTTCTTTTCTAACGCTTTATCAGGACCGAAAATTGGTTCCTTGAATTTACGCGCGATTTTTGATTTTGGACCTGTGTACCTTGCCATTTTAAATAATTGTTTTTTTGTTAATGATATCACTTTAAGTGATATCGGTTTTTATTATTTAAGTTGAAAATCCTTACGATAATCAACTCCAAATCTCCAATTCATGGAGACCGGCTTATTTATTTTTTATACTCTTCTACGTTTAGGAGGGCGACAACCGTTGTGAGGAATTGGAGTAATATCCATAATTTCCGACACTTCAATACCGGCAGCAGCAATAGTACGAATAGCACTTTCTCTTCCCGCACCTGGTCCTTTAACATAAACCTTTACTTTACGTAAACCGGCCTCAAATGCAGTTTTGCCACAATCTTGAGCCGCCATTTGTGCAGCATAAGGTGTATTCTTTTTTGAACCCCTGAATCCCATTTTACCCGCGCTACTCCAGGCAATAACCTGACCAGACAAATTGGTTAATGAAATGATGATGTTGTTAAACGTTGCATTAATATGCGCTTCTCCGCTCGCTTCAACTTTCACTGTTCTTTTACGTGAAGCGTTTTTAGCTGCTGAAGCCGATGCTTGTTGTTTAGCCATTTTTAATTTTTAATTTAATTATTATTTAGTAACCATTTTTTTGTTAGCAATAGTCTTACGACGTCCCTTACGAGTACGTGCATTCGTTTTGCTTCTTTGACCTCTTACCGGTAAACCATTACGATGACGAATACCACGGTAGCTGTTTATATCCGTTAAACGTTTAATGTTTAACTGAACTTCAGAACGTAAAGCCCCTTCAACTTTAAAACCATTGTTAATATAATTACGAATCGCGTTTTGCTCATCATCTGTCCACTCGCTTACTTTTTTATCGGCATTAATTTCGCAGGTAGCCAAAATTTTTGCAGCTCTGCTAGGACCAATACCGTAAATGTAAGTTAAGCCAATTATTCCTCTTTTGTTTTTTGGTAAATCAATACCGGCTATACGTGCCATCTTATATAATTTAAATTTTTACTAATTATTTTTGTCTTTGTTTAAACTTAGGTGTCTTTTTACAGATCACATATAGTTTTCCTTTTCTGCGAACGATTTTGCAATCAACGCTTCTTTTCTTTATGGATGCTCTTACTTTCATACTGTACTTAAACTAACTTATTTATATCTGAACGTTATTCTAGCTTTTGTTAAATCATACGGACTCATTTCCAATCTTACTTTATCGCCGGGTAAAATTTTAATATAGTGCATTCTCATTTTACCTGAAATATGTGCAGTAACCATATGACCATTTTCCAATTCAACTCTAAACATGGCATTACTCAGCGCTTCTGCAATTGTTCCATCAATCTCTATGTTCGCTTGTTTTGCCATTTAATTATCCTTGTTGCATCATCATTGCGTTTGCACCCCTACCCTTAATTCTTCCCGATTTCATCAAACCATCGTAATGACGATTTAGCAAGTATGTTTCAATTTGCTGTAAAGTATCTAATACCACACCAACTAAAATTAACAAAGATGTTCCACCATAGAAATCAGCAAACGCGCTGTTAACGCCTAATTTCTGTGCAAAAGCAGGCATGATAGCTACTCCGGCCAAAAAAATTGAACCCGGCAAAGTAATTCTGCTCATTACCTGATCAATAAATTCCGCAGTTTTTTTACCCGGTTTAACTCCCGGAATAAATCCACCGTTTCTTTTCATATCATCTGCCAACTGATTTGGATTTACCATAATAGCAGTATAGAAATAAGTAAAAAGAATAATCATTACTGCAAAAATTAAGTTGTACCAAAAACCATATCTTTCTGAAAAAACACCGCTCGAACTTCCTGCAAAACCGGAAATTGCTGCCGGAATAAACATGATAGCCTGCGCGAAGATGATTGGCATAACACCTGCAGCGTTCACCTTTAAAGGAATATACTGACGAACTCCACCATATTGTTTATTACCAACAATTTTCTTGGCAAACTGGACCGGTATTCTTCGAGTACCTTGTACCAACAATATACTTCCTACAATTACCAATAATAATACTACAATCTCAATTAGGAATATAATTAATCCACCATTACCTGAAGTTCTTGATTTCACCTCTGATAAAAACGCAAAAGGTAAACGAGATATGATACCGATCATGATGATTAAAGAAATACCATTTCCTAAACCTTTATCAGTAATTCTTTCACCTAACCACATTACAAACATAGTTCCTGTTACTAGAATGATAATACTTTGAACCCACCAAATGGTTGATAAATCGGTAAACGCACCGGGGGCGGTAGATTTAATTGAAGCGATGTATCCCGGAGCTTGAACAGCAGTAACACCAATAGTTAAAAATCGGGTTAACTGATTAATTTTTTTACGTCCGCTCTCACCTTCTCTTTGCATTTTTTGAAAATAAGGAACTGCCATTCCCAATAATTGAATAATAATGGATGCAGTGATGTAGGGCATAATTCCTAATCCAAAAATTGATGCACGAAGAAAAGCTCCTCCTGCAAACATATTGATTAAACCTACAATTCCTCCTGAATCCTGATTACTTTGAGCGGCATTGAGTGCATCAACATTAACGCCCGGAAGTACCACATAAGAACCCAATCGATAAATTAATACCAATCCCAGTGTCACCAGAATTCGTTGCCTTAATTCCTCAATGGTCCATATGTTACGGAGTGTATCTAAAAAACGCTTCATATTACTTTTTTACCTCGGTAGCTGAGCCACCTTTTTCTTCAATTGCTTTTTTTGCTGAGGCTGTGTAAGCATGTACTTTAAAATCTACCTTAGATTTTAGCTCGCCTCTACCCATTATTTTCACTAAATCATTTTTTCCGGCCAATCCGTTTTTAATTAACACTTCGGCAGTTATTTCGGAAACTTTGATATTATCTACCAATTTTTGAATCGCATCCAAATTAATAGCTCTGTATTCAATACGATTAATATTCTTGAAACCGAACTTAGGTAAACGACGCTGTAAAGGCATTTGACCTCCTTCAAAACCGCGCTTACGAGAATATCCCGATCTTGATTGCGCACCTTTATGTCCTCTTGTAGCAGTACCACCACCACCGGAACCCTGACCGCGACCACGACGGAAGTTTGACTTTACTGATCCTTTTGCCGGTTTTAATCCACTTAATTTCATTCTATATTCTTTTAAAATTTGCCTATTGGCAGTTTATTCTAATTATTAAATACTTTCTACCTTTAAAAGGTGTTTTACTTTATTGATCATGCCTTGTATAGCAGGATTAATTTCTTTTTCAGAGAAGCTGTTGGTTTTATTTAAACCAAGCGCAGTTAACGTAGCTCTTTGAATCGGACTGCGTTTTGATTTTCCTTTAACTAATGTAATCTTCACTTTTCCCATTGTAATAATTTTAACCGTTAAATACTCTGTCTAATTTAATACCGCGTTGTTGAGCAATTGTTATAGGATCTCTCATTTTCATCAAAGCATCTAAAGTAGCCTTTACAACATTGTGTGGATTACTTGACCCTTTTGATTTTGCTAATACATCCGTAACTCCAACGCTTTCTAATACTGCACGCATTGCACCACCTGCAATTACACCTGTACCATGAGCAGCGGGCTTTAAAAATACGCGCGCACCGCCGAACTTTCCTTCCTGAGGATGAGGAACCGTTCCATTTAACACAGCCACTTTTACAAGGCTTTTCTTGGCATCTTCAATTCCTTTGGTAATCGCATCAGTAACTTCATTTGCTTTACCTAAACCTTGACCAATAACACCTTTTTCATTTCCTACAACCACAATAGCTGCAAAGCTGAAGTGTCGGCCACCTTTAGTTACTTTAGTTACACGTTGAATGGCAACTAATTTATCTTTTAACTCAATGTCGCTTGATTTAACGCGTTTTACTACTTCTTTTGACATTTTAATATTTTTAAAATTTTAATCCTGCTTCGCGAGCACCTTCTGCTAACGATTTAATTCTACCATGATAAAGAAATCCATTTCGGTCAAATACAACCGCTGTAATTCCACTAGCCACTGCTTTTTCAGCTATAGCTTTACCAACAAGTTTTGCTTTTTCCGATTTATTTACTTTTGCAGCTTGTATTGATTTATCAATTGAACCAACTGCTAATAAAGTTTTACCGGCTCTATCGTCAACCAATTGAGCGTATATTTCAGAATTACTACGAAATACGTTTAATCGCGGTGTGTTTGTATCACCTTTAATACGCTTACGTATTTTTAGTTTAATTCTTTGTCTTCTATTTTCTTTTTTCTGTGCCATCTTTATTTTAACCTTTTTTTAAGATGATGATTTAATTATTATTTTTTAGCTGCAGACTTACCTGCTTTTCTACGTAATACTTCACCTGCAAACTTAATACCTTTACCTTTGTATGGTTCTGGCTTACGTAAGCTTCTGATTTTAGCAGCTACCATTCCGATTAACTGTTTATCAGCACATTCTAAAATTACTGTAGGATTAGCACCTTTTTCAGCCGTAGTAGTTACTTTAATTTCCTTAGGTAATTCAAATGTTATGTTATGCGAGTATCCTAAAGAAAGTTCTAACAACTGACCTTTGGTAACAGCACGGTAACCCACACCTACTAATTCCTGAACTGTTTTATACCCATCGCTTACACCGGTAACCATACCTGCGATAAGAGAACGATATAATCCGTGCAAAGAACGATGACGTTTTTGATCGGTTGGACGGCTAACTAAAACCTGACCATTATCTATAGTAACTGTAATATCTGAATCTACTTTTTGAGTTAAAGTACCTTTTGGTCCTTTTACGGTTACAATTCCATTGGCTATCGTAACTTCAACTCCTTTTGGTATAACTACCGGGGCTTTTCCTATTCGTGACATGATTAATTTCCTCCTTTAGTTGATTATGAAATGTAACATAAAACTTCACCACCCACATTAAGCTTTTTTGCTTCTTTATCGGTGATTACGCCTTTTGAAGTTGAAACAATGGCAATTCCTAAACCATTTAAAACTCTAGGAATATCACCAGCACCGGCATACTTACGCAATCCGGGAGATGACACTCTATCAAGCGTGCGAATAGCCGGTTGTTTTGTAACCGGATGATATTTCAAGGCAATTTTAATTGAGCCTTGTTTATTCTCGCTTGGTTCGAATTTGTAGTTAAGGATGTAACCTTTTTCGAAAAGAATCTTAGTGATTTCTTTTTTTAAATTAGAAGCCGGAACTTCTACTACCCTGTGATTTGCTCTGATGGCATTACGCACACGCGTAAGGTAGTCTGATATTGAATCTGTCATTTTTATTTAAGTTTATATGTTATTCCAACAATGGAATAATTATATGAAACAATTTATTTATCCTATTTTAAGGGTCGCAAATATACACTTATTTTTGAAACCCCGCAAGTTGTTTTACCAACTTGCTTTTGTAACCCCCGGGATTAGCCCAAAAAGTGCCATATCACGGAAAGTATTACGACTAATACCAAAAGTACTCATGTACCCTCTTGGTCTGCCGGTAATTTTGCAACGATTACGCATACGCACCTTGCTTGAATTACGTGGTAACTTCTGAAGTTCTTCCCAGTTACCATCCTTTTTCAATTGTTCGCGCTTTGCAGCGTATTTTGCAACAAGTTTAGCCCTTTTTACTTCGCGGGCTTTCATTGATTCTTTAGCCATTATTTTCTTTTCTTTTAAATGGAATTCCAAATTCTGTTAGTAATGCATGAGCTTCTTTATCCGTTCCGGCAGATGTTACGAAAGTAATATCCATACCCTGAATTTTGCTCACTTTATCGATGTCGATTTCAGGAAAAATAATTTGCTCGGTTACACCTAAAGTATAGTTACCTCGCCCATCAAATCCTTTATCATTTACCCCTTTAAAATCACGAATACGTGGCAAAGCAGAAGCAATTAAACGATCTAAAAATTCGTACATTTTATCGCCTCTTAATGTAACGCGTACACCAATAGCAACGCCTTTACGTAATTTAAAGTTTGAAATATCTTTTGTAGACATTGTAGGAACCGCTTTTTGACCGGTAATTGTGGTCATTTCTTTCACCGCGGACTCTATTAATTTCTTATCGGAAACCGCATCTCCAATTCCTTGATTGATGCAAATTTTTTCCAATTTAGGAACCTGCATTACAGTTGAATACTGAAATTGTTTTTTCAGGTTTTGAACTATTTCTCCTCTGTATTTTTCTTTTAAACGAGGTTGGTAAGTTGTTGTTGCCATTATTTAATTGCCTCCTTAGTTTTACGTGAAATACGAATTAGTTTGCCCGTTTTTTCATCAATTTTTTTGCCTATGCGGATTCCTTTTCCACCTTCTACAAACATTAGGTTAGAAATATGAATTGCACCTTCTTTTTTTACAATTCCGCCATTTGTATTTTTTGCGTTAGGTTTCTCACTTTTGCTAATCATGTTTACACCTTCTACAATTACACGCTGCGTTTTTGTATCGATAAAAATAATTTTTCCGGACGAGCCTTTTGACTCCCCAGAGATTACTTTTACGGTATCGCCTTTTTTTAATTTAATTTTTGACATGTTTTAATTTTTCTAATCTTACAATACTTCAGGAGCAAGTGATATAATTTTCATAAACTGTTTATCACGTAATTCACGAGCAACAGGACCGAAAATACGCGTTCCTCTAATTTCGTCAGTTGCATTTAACAACACCACTGCATTATCATCAAAACGAATATAAGATCCATCCTGACGACTGATTTCCTTTCTTGTTCTCACAATTACAGCCTTGCTTACTGTACCTTTTTTTATGTTACCACTTGGTAATGCATGTTTAACGGTTACAACAACTTTATCTCCAATTGAAGCATAACGCTTGCGGGTTCCGCCTAAAACACGAATAACCAACACTTCTTTAGCTCCGCTGTTATCTGCTACTGCTAATCTTGATTCGTTCTGTATCATTTTTACTTTTTTTTAAATCAAAATATTATTTAACCTTTTCAACTACTTCAATTAATCTCCAGTTTTTTGTTTTACTTAATGGACGAGTTTCCATTATGCGAACTGTATCACCAATACTACATTCATTTTTCTCATCATGAGCAACGAATGTGCTGGTGTGATTAACGAATTTACCGTACTTAGGATGTTTAACCTTACGCATAACTGCAACAACGATGCTTTTGTTCATCTTGTTACTGGTAACAATCCCAATTTTTTCTTTTCTTAAATTTCTTGCTGTGTTTTCCATTTTTACTGATCAATTATTTTTTTGATGTAGCAGTATTTTTTTTACGCTTAGTTTCTTCAGTCTTTAAGCGTGCAATAGTTTTACGATTTAAACGAATAGTTAACGGGTTCTCAATAGGAGAAACCGCATGATTTACTTTTAATTTATTTAAACCTGCTTTTTCGCTTACGATTTTATCATTTAATTCTTGATCTGATAAGCCTGCTATTTCTTTGTTTTTCATTTTATTTATTTTTGACCAGGTTAATTAAAGTAACGGTTCAACCAACCAAGTGTTTTTTATTTTGATGCTTCTGCTTCTACGTAATCTCTTCTTACTACAAATTTACATACAATAGGAAGTTTTTGTGCGGCTAAACGAAGTGCTTCTTTTGCAACTGCTAATGGCACACCGTCTGCTTCAAACAAAATACGTCCTGGTTTAACCGGTGCCATCCAATATTCAGGAGCACCTTTACCTTTACCCATACGAACCTCTGCAGGTTTTGAAGTAACCGGACGATCTGGAAAAATTCTAATCCAAACCTGACCTTCTCTTTTCATAAAACGAGTAATGGCTATACGGGCAGCTTCAATCTGACGAGCGGTCATACGTGACTCAGCCATCGCTTTTATTCCAAATGAACCAAAGGCTAATTCATGCCCACGTTTGGCATTACCCTTGATTTTCATTTTTTGGGATTTTCTGTATTTTGTTCTTTTTGGTTGTAACATGACTTATAATTTATCTATTTAACGATGAATCCTTTTAAAGATTTATTGTTATTTATCTTCTTTTCTAGTTCTTTTTCTATTTCCGAATTTTGGCTTATCACCTGCTCTATCGTTACTTTTCTTCTCTTTTAAAGCTGAACCGTTAGGAGTTAAATCACGTTTACCGTAAACTTCACCTCTGCAAATCCAAACTTTTACACCAATACGACCATAAGATGTGTGCGCTTCTGCAACTGCATAATCAATATCTGCACGTAAAGTGTGTAAAGGAGTTCTTCCTTCTTTATAACCTTCGGTACGTGCCATTTCAGCACCACCTAAACGTCCGCTTACCTTGATTTTAATACCTTCTGCTCCTAAACGCATAGTACTTGCCATAGCCATTTTAGCTGCACGACGGAATGATATACGACCTTCGATTTGACGAGCAATACTATCAGCTACTAAACGCGCGTCTAATTCAGGACGTTTAATTTCAAAAATATTAATTTGAACTTCCTTTTTGGTAAGCTTTTTAATTTCTTCCTTCAGTTTATCAACTTCTTTTCCACCCTTTCCGATAATAATTCCCGGACGAGCTGTGTTGATTGTAACTGTTATCAGTTTCATTGTTCTTTCAATAACAATTTTTGAAATGCTGCCTTTTGCTAAACGTGCTTTCAGGTAGTTTCTGATTTTTTCATCTTCAACTAATTTTTCTGAATAATCGTTACCGCCAAACCAGTTTGAATCCCATCCTTTGATGATTCCTAATCTGATACCTATTGGATTTACTTTTTGTCCCATTTCTTAATCGTTATTTTTTGTATCAATAATTAAAGTTACGTGGTTTGTACGTTTTCTGATTCTGTAACCACGACCTTGAGGTGCGGTACGTAATCTTTTTACCTGAGGAGCACTGTCCACTTTAACAGACTTTACATATAGAGTTCCTTCTTCCGCGCGTGAATTATTTTTTAATTCGTAATTCGCAATTGCAGATTTTAAAAGTTTCTCCAATCGGTTTGAAGCCTCACGCGTATTAAATTTTAATACAGTTAAAGCCTTATATACATCCATACCTCTCACCAAGTCGGCAACTTGCGCCATTTTACG
The DNA here is from genome assembly GCA_016715905.1 of Sphingobacteriaceae bacterium. Lineage (NCBI taxonomy): Bacteria > Pseudomonadati > Bacteroidota > Sphingobacteriia > Sphingobacteriales > Sphingobacteriaceae > Sphingobacteriaceae bacterium. The sequence goes on from JADJXI010000004.1 coordinate 570,428, forward strand.
AGGTGAAGTTGGACAATGATTTAATTTTGCAAAATAAGTAGTCTTATTTTGTTCCTTGCGCTTTTCAGCAACTAATCTTTTTCTTTTTCCCATGTTACGTTATTTTTTGCTTTAGCTGCTTATTTTTTATTATGACCAGCGTGGCCTTTAAATATCCGTGTTGGCGCAAATTCTCCTAATTTGTGCCCAACCATGTTTTCGGTTACATAAACCGGAATGAATTTATTTCCATTATGCACAGCAAACGTGTGCCCAACAAACTCAGGTGGAATTGTAGAACGACGGGCCCAAGTCTTTAATGCTGACTTTTTAGTGCCACTGTTCATTTTTTGAACTTTATCCCAAAGATTGTGATCTATAAAGGGACCTTTTTTTAGTGATCTTGCCATTTTTCTTTTTTTAGTTTTGAATCCCCCCATTATAAATAAGGGACCATTAAACGATTATACTATTTTTTTCTTCTCTCTATAATGTGTTTAGAAGATGCTTTTTTAGGGTAACGTGTTTTGTATCCTTTTGAAGGAATACCTTTACGAGAACGTGGGTGACCACCGGATGCACGACCTTCACCACCACCCATTGGATGATCAACAGGGTTCATGGCTACCGGTCTGTTTCTAGGACGACGGCCTAACCAACGTCTGCGACCGGCTTTACCGTGTACGATTTGGTTATGATCAGGATTTGATACAGAACCAACCGTTGCCTTACAAGTAATTAAAATCATTCTTAATTCACCTGAAGGCATACGCAAAATTGCATATTTACCATCACGAGCGGATAATTGTGCAAATGATCCTGCACTGCGCGCTAGTGCGGCACCTTGACCAGGTCTTAATTCAATATTATGAATAATTGTTCCTAAAGGAATTTCAGATAATAATAAAGTGTTCCCGATTTCCGGAGCTGCACCTTTTCCGCTCATTATTTTTTGTCCTACTTGAATACCGTGTGGAGCAATGATGTATCGTTTTTCGCCGTCTTTATAAACAACTAAAGCGATACGAGCAGAACGATTTGGATCATATTCAACAGTTTTCACTGTTCCTTCGATTCCATCTTTATCTCTTTTAAAATCAATAACGCGATAAGCTTTTTTGTGACCACCACCGATGTAGCGAATTGTCATTTTACCGGTATTGTTGCGTCCTCCGGACGATTTGGTAGATTTTACCAAACTTTTCTCAGGCCTGTCAGCAGTAATTTCTGCGAAGTCGGTCGTTAATTTATATCTTAACGACGGAGTAAGTGGCCTATATTTTTTTAATCCCATTTTAGGTTTTTGTTTTTATAAATTATACACTAGCGTAGAAGTCAATAACCTCTCCATCTTTTAATGTTACAAATGCCTTTTTACTACGATTTACGCGACCTATAGCTAAACCGCGAGTCGTATTACGAGTTTTTACTTTACCAACGTATTGTTGAGTATTTACAGAATCAACTTTTACATTATACATTTTTTCAATCGCAGCTTTTATTTGCGTTTTGTTTGCTTCCTTCACTACAATAAAACCATAACGGTTAAATTTTTCACTCTGTGAAGTCATTTTTTCTGTAATTATGGGTTTTACTATTATTTCCATTTTTACTTATTTAAAATTGTTTCTAAAACTTTCACAGAACTTTCAGCTAAAACCAAAGTATCGGCATTTAAAATATCATACGTATTGATATCAGAAGCGTTAACCACTTTAGTACCCTGAATGTTGCGCGAAGACAAATACACGTTTTTATTTACTCCACCTAAAACCACTAATGTTTTCTTATCAGAAAGATTTAAATTTTTCAATAAATCAATATAATTTTTAGTTTTCGGAGCTTCAAAATTAAAGTCTTCTAATACAGTAATTGCATTATCTTTTGCTTTATACGATAAAGCAGAAATACGCGCTAATGACTTAACCTTTTTGTTTAATTTAAATGAATAATCGCGAGGTCTTGGACCAAAAACACGACCACCACCAATAAACAAAGGAGATTTCATAGAACCGGCACGTGCTCCGCCGGTACCTTTTTGACGTTTTAATTTTTTAGTTGTACGTGCAATTTCAGCACGTTCTTTTGATTTATGTGTACCTTGACGACGATTTGCTAAATGCAACTTAACGTCTAGATAAATACAATGATCATTTGGTTCAGCATTAAAAATGGCATCTGCCAAATCTACTTTTTTTGCTGTTTTCTTACCGCTTATATTTAATACTTCTACTTGCATGTTACTTCTCTATTAAAACGTAAGACCCTTTAGCACCGGGAACCGAACCCTTCACAAGAATAACATTCTTGTCTGCCATTACTTTAACTACCTGAAGATTTTGCATTTTTTTACGGTTACCTCCAGTTCTTCCCGGCAATCTTTTTCCCGGTAAAACACGTGACGGATCAGAAGAAGCACCCATTGAACCAGGAGCTCTTTCACGATCATGCTGACCATGCGATTTATTTGCATGTCCAACACCGCTAAATCCATAACGTTTTACAACACCCTGAAAACCTTTACCCTTTGATGTACCAACAACATCAACAAAATCACCTTCTGCAAAAAGATCTACGGTAATAACATCACCTAAATTTTTTGCAACTTCAAAATGACGGAATTCTACAATTTTTCTTTTTGGCGTTGTTTTAGCCAAACCGAAATGCCCCTTCATTGCATTTGATGTGTTTTTTTCTTTTTTCTCATCAAATGACAATTGAATAGCATTGTAGCCGTCGTTTTCATTGGTTTTTACTTGCGTAACAACGCAAGGACCCGCTTCTATAACTGTGCATGGCACGTATTTGCCCTTGGCATCAAAGAAACTGGTCATTCCTATTTTTTTACCAATTATTCCTGACATTTTTTATTTATTTATTTTTATTACTAATTACTTAATTTAAGAGATCACTAAACTTTAATTTCTACCTCTACTCCACTTGGTAATTCGAGTTTCATTAGAGCATCAACAGTTTTTGAAGAAGAACTGTATATGTCTAACAAACGCTTATAAGAGCATAACTGAAACTGATCACGCGCTTTTTTATTTACGTGAGGGGATTTTAAAACTGTAAAGATTCTTTTGTTTGTAGGCAAAGGAATTGGTCCGTTAACCACGGCTCCTGTTGCTTTCACAGTTTTCACGATTTTCTCAGCTGACTTGTCAACGAGGTTAAAATCGTATGATTTTAGTTTGATTCTGATTCTCTGGCTCATTTTTAAAGAACGTATTTATATTTAGTTTAAACTTTTGCTGTTTTACCTTTTGCTTTTGCTACCACATCAGTTGCAATATTTGCCGGACACTCTGAATAATGTGAGAATTCCATAGTGGACGTTGCGCGACCTGACGTTAGTGTACGTAATTGTGTTACATAACCAAACATTTCAGAAAGTGGAACTTTAGCTTTTATTACCTGTGCATTTCCTTTAGAATCCATACCTTCAATTTGACCCCGACGACGGTTTAAGTCACCAACTACATCACCCATGTTTTGTTCAGGAGTTAAAACTTCTACTTTCATAATTGGCTCTAACAATACCGGCTTACATTTTGGTAACGCTTCGCGGAATGCAGTACGAGCACAAATTTCAAATGATAAAGCATCAGAGTCAACCGCGTGGTATGAACCATCGGTTAATACTACTTTTAATCCAACTAAGGGATAACCTGCTAAAACACCATTTGCTAATGAAGCTTTAAATCCTTTTTCAACTGAAGGAATAAATTCACGAGGAATATTTCCGCCAGTGATTTCATTCACAAATTGTAATTCACCGTTTTTTGCAACATCATAATCTGCGTCAAGAGGTCCTAATGTACAACGGATATCCGCAAATTTACCTCTACCACCCGTTTGCTTTTTATATACTTCGCGATGTTCAACAGAAGTAGAAATTGCCTCTTTATAGGCAACTTGTGGAGCACCTTGATTAACTTCTACCTTAAATTCGCGCTTTAAACGATCAACAATAATTTCTAAATGTAATTCACCCATTCCGGAAATGATGGTTTGACCGGAATCTTCATCCGTTTTAACACGGAAAGTAGGATCTTCCTCAGATAATTTATTTAAACCAACACCTAAACGATCTAGGTCACCTTGTGTTTTTGGTTCAATCGCAATTCCGATTACCGGTTCAGGGAAATTCATAGCTTCCAATACAATTGGAAACTTTTCAGCACAAAGTGTATCACCAGTGCGAATATCTTTAAACCCAACTGCTGCGCCAATGTCACCTGCTTCGATAAATTCGATAGGATTTTGTTTATTAGCATGCATTTGAAATATGCGGGAAATTCTTTCTTTATTTCCGGAACGTGTATTTAATACATAAGAACCGGCATCCAATCTACCTGAATAAGCACGGAAAAAGCACAAACGCCCAACAAAAGGGTCTGTTGCGATTTTAAATGCAAGGGCAGTGAATGGGTCTGAAGAAGAAGGTTTACGAGTAACTTCCTCTCCTGTATCCGGATTAATTCCTTTAATATTATCTCTATCTAACGGACATGGCATTAATTCCATCACCAAATCCAACATGGTTTGAACACCCTTATTTTTAAAGGCACTACCACAAACCATAGGAACAATTTTATTTGCAACGCAAGCTTTACGAAGAGCATCTAACACTTCACGCTCAGTGATTGTATCCGGAGCATCAAAAAACTTCTCCATTAACTGATCATCAAATTCCGCAACTGCTTCGAATAATTTCTCACGATATTCAGCCACTTCATCTTTCATATCATCCGGAATAGGAACTTCTGTAAAAGTCATCCCTTTATCTTCTTCATTCCAAACAATTCCACGATTATTGATTAAATCAACAACTCCTTTAAAATTTTCTTCAGCACCGATAGGTAATTGCAAAGGAACTGCATTACCACCTAAAATATCTTTTACTTGTTTTACAACTGCTAAAAAATCAGATCCTTGACGGTCCATTTTATTAACGAAGCCGATACGAGTAACATTATAATTATCGGCTAAGCGCCAGTTTGTTTCAGATTGAGGCTCAACACCGTCAACCGCTGAAAATAAGAACACTAACCCATCCAATACACGCAATGAACGATTTACTTCAACAGTAAAGTCCACGTGACCTGGGGTATCGATAATATTGATTTTATATTTATTGTCACGGTAATTCCAGTAACAAGTTGTGGCAGCTGAAGTGATGGTAATACCTCTTTCTTGCTCCTGAGCCATCCAATCCATAGTAGCGGCACCATCATGCACTTCGCCAATTTTATGATTTACGCCTGTATAATATAATATACGTTCAGTACACGTAGTTTTTCCGGCATCAATGTGGGCAGCAATCCCAATATTTCTTGTATATTTTAAGTCGCTCATCTATTTATTAGAATCTAAAATGTGAAAATGCTTTGTTGGCTTCCGCCATTTTATGCACGTCTTCTTTCTTTTTGAAAGCTGCACCTTCTTCTTTTGCCGCCGCAACTATTTCTCCGGCTAATTTTTGAGCCATTGACTTTTCGTTACGTTTGCGTGAATAAAGAATTAACCATTTCATGGCCATTGATACTTTACGATCAGGGCGGATTTCAGAAGGAATTTGAAAAGTAGCACCACCAACACGGCGAGATCTTACTTCAACCTGTGGCGTAACATTAGCCAATGCCTTTTTCCAAACTTCTAAACCATCTTCATTTGTACGCTTTGCAACAGTTGCAATAGCTTCATGAAATATACTTGATGCGGTATTCTTCTTACCGTCATACATTAAATTATTTAAAAAGCGAGTTACCAATGTATCGTTATAAATTGGATCAGGTAATAAAACGCGTTTTTTAGCTCTTGATTTTCTCATCTTAATTCAATTAATTATTTTTTCTTTGCCGGAGTTGCTGCAGCACCTGCTTTTGGTCGCTTCGCTCCATATTTTGAACGTTGTTGTTTACGGCCCTCAACACCTGCAGTATCCAGGCTTCCTCTCACAATGTGATAACGTACACCCGGTAAATCTTTCACACGACCACCACGCACCAAAACTATGGAGTGCTCTTGCAAGTTGTGTCCTTCTCCGGGAATGTAAGCAATTACTTCTTCCTTGTTGGTTAAACGAACCTTAGCCACTTTTCGCATGGCTGAATTAGGCTTCTTAGGTGTAGTTGTGTACACTTTTGTACATACACCACGGCGTTGTGGACATGAGTCCAAAGCGGCCGATTTGCTCTTGTTGGTTGCTTTTTTGCGACCTTTTCTTACTAATTGTGAAATTGTAGGCATCTTAAATCCTCTGTATTACTTGATTTTATTGGTATTTCAGCGTTTTTTTACCCCTAATTTTGTTTTAGGGAGGGCAAAGATACTCAAATAAATTTAACGAACAAGGATTTGCCTAAAATATTTATAGACTAAATGTCAATGAATCAGAACGATTCCGTTAAAAGCCCCTTTTTTAAAAAAAGGGATTAGAATTGTTAAAATGAAGTAACTATTGAATCAGACAATTCAATAATCTAAATCATTTTAGTATTATCTAGCTTTTTAAAATTTGGAATTCAGTCACAAATTCAGACTTTTTAATTTCTAAGTTTTTGCTGTACCCAATAATATTGGCAATTGTTAAAGCTGAGGGTTCAGATTCAAGCTTGTGTAGCTTTATTTCAGGTTTTGAAAGGGTATTCGTAAGACTGTTTTCAGGGGTAGATATTTTAATCATAGGCTGTGTGTGTGGTGTTTTTATTTTTAAACGTAATTTTTAGAAATATATTGTGAGAAAACGGAAGGTAATAAATACTTATCTAATTCTTTGTTAATCAGATATATAAATAGATAATCGAAGTTTGAAATCGCTTGACTTTAATTGCGAACCTATTAAATTTGCTTACATTTATCAATCACAAATGCGTATTCGGTTATTTTATATCCTGCTATGGATTTCCATTTTTGGTAAAGCTCAAACTGTCGAATCCTTTTCTTATGAAGAACTGGATAGCACAGTTATTTTAAAAGATGCAGAACTCTTTTTACCCGTATCCAGGAACAACACATTTATTGGACTCAATGCGATTAAAATCAAAAATTTTCCTATATGGCTAAAAGATTCCATTTGGAAAAACTACAAGGGGATTTATTGGGTAAAGAAAACTGTTCGTTTTGACTCCACTTGTAAAAACAAAAGCTTAACTATTAATATTTCAGTTGAAGGAGCTTGTGAAGTTTTTCTTAATAGAAAGCTTATTAAAAAAATTGGTAGAATAGGATACAATGTAGAAAGTCAGCGGGAATTAATTTCAGATTATTTCAGTATTAGTCAGGTCTTTGAAGCTGATAAAGATTATGAAATTTTAATTCGCGGATCTGAGAATGAACCTGCAATAAATCATGAAAACGAAATGATGTTGCTGGATATTAAGGTTAGCATTTGCCAAACGGATAATTTTCATTTACTAAAGGGTGAAATTGAAGAAAATGCAATAGGAATTTCAAGTTTCTTATTTAGTTTTTACATCACCTTGTTTATCCTGCATTTTACAATATTCTTTTTAAACAGATATGAAGTTTCTAATTTGTATTATTCTATAATTCTTTTTTTTGCCGCATACATCTCTTTCTCCCGACTTTTCTCCCACTATTCGGATAATTATTTTCTTATAAGTACAATGGAACAAATAAGCATGCCCGCTGCGGTAACTTTGTTTCATTTCCTCCCTTTTATGTTTAGAGCAATTTTTAAAATAGCCAATCCTAAATGGTATTTTGTAACTTACTTGGTATTATTTATTACCTTTTATGTTGGTTTTAATGATATGCCAATTGCCAACTTTTTTTCATTATTAGTCATTTTCTTTGGGATAACCGAGTCTCTCCGAATAATCATAATCGCCTTAAAGCATAAAAAGGAAGGTGCTAAAGCTATTGCATTAGGCATTCTAGCTTTGGTCATCATTATGTTATTAACATTGATACTCATTATTAACAAGCAAAATACTTTTAATGTGGCAGATCCTGTGATTGGAATGATAATGCTATTAATTGTGTTTTTAGCGTTAACCGGCGTTCCGCTTAGTCTTACTTTCTACTTAGCCCATTCCATATCACGAACCAATAAATTCTTATCTAAAAAATTAATTCAAGTTGAAGAACTTTCGAAGCAAACTATAGAACAGGAAAAGGAAAAGCAACAAATTTTAGCAGAACAAAATATAACACTGGATAAACAAGTAAAGGAAAGAACAAGTGAAATACAGGAACAAAAGAAAATCATAGAGGAAAAAAATAAAGATATAATTGATAGTATAAATTATGCTAAACAAATTCAAACTTCTATTTTGCCAGAAGGTGAAATAATAAAAAGTATTTTCCCTAATTCCTTTATTTTTTATAGTCCGAAAGATATTGTGAGTGGAGATTTTTATTATATCACTGAAATAAAAGGAAACAAAATAGTAGTAACTGCAGATTGTACCGGACACGGAGTACCCGGAGCTTTAATGAGTATGGTGGGTAGTAACATCATCAACAAATTAACCCACGAAAATGAAATATTTAATCCAAAAGATTTAATAGAAAACTTACACAAAGAACTCCGACACTCATTGAAACAAGATTTACCCGGTTCAATAAACAGAGATGGAATGGATTTAGCAGCGATTACGATTACTAAAGATAAAATTTTGTATAGTGGCGCAAACAGACCATTAATTTATTTTGACCAGAAAGGTGAATTAAATGAAATAAAACCCGATAAAACACCGGTAGGTGGTTCGCACATAGAAAAAATTGAGCTAACAGAACATCAATTAGCAATAAAAGATGTAAAACAATTATTCTTATTCAGCGATGGCTTTGCCGATCAGTTTGGCGGACCGGATAATGAACATGGTGGTAAAAAAATAATGGTATCGAGATTTAAAAAGTGGTTGGTTGAAATTTCGACCTATAAATCTGAAGAACAGGAAGCTTTTTTGGTAAAGAAGTTTACAGAATGGAAAGGTAAAAACGAACAAGTTGATGATGTTATGGTGATTGGGATTAAGCCTTAAAGTATAGAAATTTAAAAAAGTAACATTTTTAGTTCAATCAAATTTTTGTTAGTGTAAATAAATTTATACATTTGCCATCCCAAATTAGAAGATTTGGCCCGTTCGTCTAGGGGTTAGGACGCGTCCCTTTCACGGACGAAACACGGGTTCGATTCCCGTACGGGCTACGAAACACCTCTGAACCCCCTGTATTTACAGGGGGTTTGCTTTTTAGGTACAACATAGGTACAACACGCTAAACTGTTGATAACTTTACACCTTATAAACCTCAATTACTTTCTTTTGCATTGTCTCATACTTTATCCATACCTATGACAAGGCACATCTATACATCTAAGCCCTAAAATCCTCATATAACTGTTTAAAAACTTGCGAAACAATGCAAACGCACCGCAAATTCTTTAAGCCATTTACGGTAAAGTACTTTTGTATTGTCAGTCGTTTTTTGATTCGCGATTAAAGAAATTCCTGATCTTATACAGGTGACTGCAGCTCCTGTTTTAAGCTTTTATTAATCAATTAAAAATTAAACAAAATGGCACGTCAAAAGGGCATCATCAAACTAAAAGGGAAAATCGGAGATCTTTCCTTTTACAAAACCCAAGACGGACATTTAGCCCGTGAAAAAGGGGGCGTAGATGCGGAACGTATCGCTAACGACCCTGCCTTTGTGAGAACAAGGGAAAACGGTGCTGAATTTGGTTCGTCTGCGGTTGCAGGTAAAAACCTACGCACAGCATTGTTCGCAATGCTGCAAACTGCTTCCGATAATCGTGTTGTATCTCGTTTAACCAAAATCATGACCAATATTAAAAATCTTGATGGCACCAGTGCCAGAGGCGATAGAAATGTTGGCGTCGCAATTGCTTTGCCAGCGGCAAAAGCTTTGTTGAAAAATTTCAATTTCAATAAAAAAGCAATTCTTGGTAGTATTTTGTTTAAACCATACAGTGTGAACACCGGAACAGGAGTAATCACAATCAACGGACTTGAACCCATTAATCATATTAATTTTCCCGCAGGAGCGACACACGTTACTCTTAAAGGAGCATGGTTGAAATTAAATTTTGTAACCGGAATATATGATTTGCAAGCGTCAAACGTTGTAAACCTTCCAATCAATGCAACGCCTACTAACGTAGTACTTACGCCAGCTAACGTACCTACGGGTACCGGTACTGATATTTATTTATTACAATTGGAGTTTTTTCAATTAGTAAATCTTGTTCAGTATTCTTTAAAAGATGGCGCTCACAATTCATTAACTGTTGTTGAGGTAGCATAAGGAGGAAACACAATGAAACAAAATCAAAAAAACCCTAACGACATGAACATCTTTGAAAGATTGTCAGGTCCAACTCCAAAGTTTTTTAAAAAACTGCGGACTATAGGTTTGATACTTGCAGCAGCAGGCGGCGTATTGGTGGCAACACCAATCGCCTTACCTATTGCTCTGGTAACAACCGGTGGTTATTTGATTGTTGCAGGAGCGGTAGCAACTGCAATTAGTCAAGCAGCTGTAGAAGGAAATGGAGACAAAAAAAAGAGTAATAATCATTGAAATTTTAATTCTCATGGACAATACAAAAAAAGAAAAATTAAAAGTACTTGTTGAAGTTTCTGGAAAGAATTACAACAAAGGACAAGTGGTGAGTGCATTCGAAGCAAATGCAGTTATCACAAAAGAAAGTGAAAGTCGCCTTCGACAAAAAGATGAAGATAGTATCACTGTACGCGCAAGTGATTGCGAAACACCAAAAATTGAGGCAGATTACCATTCAAAATCAATTGGTGAAGGCGAAATTAAAACGAACATTGAAATAGATATCAAAGGGAAAACTTTTGATGCTACAAAAAATCAATTGATTGATGCTATTGCTGCAGGCGCTAAATTAACAAAAGCTGATGCCGGCAGAACAATTGATAAAACGGTTGAAGATTTGCTTAGCTTAAAGGCAGAGAAATCTTGCGATGCGAATTGCGCAAATGCAAATTCTTATTACACAACCAAGATTACTGAAACCGCTAAGTAATGGCAACTAATCATCATATAGAAAGTGGGACAATCCTTGGCACAGTTACAGGAACGGGCTTAACCCTATTGGCGAACATTGGTTCAGCCGACATTTTAAAAACTGTTGTCCTTGCAGCTATTGGAGCTGTGGTGAGTTTCTGCGTGTCTGTATCGTTGAAATGGCTTGTTAAACGATTTCGGAAATAAGTTTTTCAAAGAAAGTGAAGGAGGGTCGCCCGCAAGTGGGCGACCTTTTTTATTTTAGTAAAACTAAAATGGCAAAATGGAGAGCTGCCGCACACCTGATGAATGCACCAAAACATAACAACCACATGGCAAGGCATATGATTTTAAATTTGAAGTTGAATGCATGAGTGAACGCTTACGCAAATAGCGATTGAATGCATAAGGTGAAAGCTGCATTGGTTTAAATTGAATTGAAGAAGAAAATTTGTAAACCGTTGTTGATGTGACTGAGGACATTTTTGGATGTTTTTGCATAATATTAAATTTTATATGCTTTCTAAAGCAGGTGGATTAAAAAAACAAAAGGAAACGGAATAAATGTTGGGTCAGTGCGTTGGCTTGTGTTTTATGCCGTAAGCTTTTGTTTTTTTAGTGTCGGCATGTGGGTCAGCCCCACCTGCCACCTTTGCATATAAAATTTAATTATGCGAAAACAGGAACAGGTAATCATTTTAGTGCCTGGTACATTAATGCTTTTTTTGCCTGTTTTATCAGTTTAATTTGTTCCTGTACAACTTTTGCTTTCTTATCAAGCAATTGTACCATTGAAATATTTTTATCAAATTGTAGAGGCTTTAATTCAATCTTTACCAATGCGATTTTTACAACACTTTTTAGGTCATCCAAACGGATAAAAGGAATCACAGAGCCTGTTAAAAAAGGATGGAAATACATCCCTTGCCATAATCCGTAAAACAACCAGTACAGGCGTTGTTTTTCTTCTTCATCTTTGCATAAGCACACAAAGCAATTTGGGCATGGTGTTTCCATCGGTTTACCGCTGTTATTTCCTTTTGATAGAATAAAAAAATGGACACATTCATAAGTGTTTTTCATTTTGTGGGTTTTGATTTTGAGCATAATTATAGATTTAAAAATTATGCTATCCGACACACCCCATATATTTTAAAAGAAAAAACAAAAACCGAAAAAAATAAAAAAGAAAGCCATCACTCAAGGAGGTGGGACAAGGTTTGCAAGGTTTTTGACTAAAAAAATTTTAATGTAAAACAGAGATAACTAAGAAAACAGAATTTATAGAGAAATATGGAGCCCTTCGACTTCGCTCAGGATAAAATTTTTTTTGCAAAACCCGGAGGGCTTGACCTTGCGGACATTGGCACACCGACTTACTTTTGCTGACTTTTTTTATTTATGGTAAAATAAAAACTGATCAAGAAAAGTTTACGAAAGAACTTTTAAAATTGAAGTTAAAGGAATTATGTTAAGCAGACCCAGAGCTAATAATTCATCTTCTTTTTTACTTGTTATTTCTATGTCCTTTTTATCTGCAAAAAGCCTTAATGCAGATGCTGTATAGTAGACTAAATTATCTTCGCGGATTTCCTTTACTCCATAATTTATTGTTGAGCCATCACGCAATACAAGTACGCCGGCATGATTCGGACTCAAAATATTTAACCCAATTGTGCGACCATTTTCTTTACTTTGTTGAAAAAGATTTTGAATCGATGATTTAATTGAATGCGTACCAAGCAAGTTTATGAATTCATTTAAAAAGCTTTCCTCCGATATATTTGTTCTTTTATCTCGTTCATCCATATGATTAAAAATATCTACTGGAAATCTACCACTATCAGAATATTCTATTACACTTATTATTTTTCTACGAAAGTTACCAAGACGAGGCGCAATAATGTATACGATGTATAATGCTGCTGGGGTAATTGTGGGCTTAGTATCAAGAAATGTGTCTATTGCATCTATTTCCATTCTTAATTCGCCACCAGTTTGCTGGTATAACCCATCCTTCTGTTCAACTAAGTAATCATAGGCGGATTTTGCTTTTTTATCAGAAAACTCGATGTTTTCCCAAACATTAATTTTAGCCATATTCTATATTTTTAGTTTTATCTTAATTGGAAAATGATCTGAATAAATCTCATTAGGCCGATCATATATTGCTGCAAGATTGATACCGCCAATTTTTGTTACAATCTGAACACAATTGCTAGTAAGATACTGCTTCATTGTTCCGCTTAGAATTATCTGATCAAGGATATGGTATTCATGAGAAACATGACCCGAAGAACGATAATAGTAAGTAGCCATAGGTTTACTTTGATCACCAAAGAAATTCCACATGGGATTGTATAAAAATCTATAGTGAGATCCATCGACTTTCCTACCAATGGGATTGTCAGTTACATATTCTAAACTCGAAATTGCATTTAAACCATTTGAAGATACCATTCCAAAATCAAAGGGATTCATATTAAAATCACCTATAAGAAGTGTGTTGTTACATTTGGTTAATGATTCGATTTTTGAAATATCTTGAGATAAATTAACACACTCCAGTGCCTGACTTATATGCGACCAGTTGTTTTTTGAATGAAAATGCACAGGAAATAAATTCATCCTAATTAAAGAAGGAATTTCAAGATGATATGCAGACCATCTAGAACTTTTTACTTCCTTTTTTTTTAAATCAAATAAACTCGAAGATATTTTTGTTAAGGCCTTTACTCTAAAATCTAAATCAGGTAATTGAACAAAAGGAGTAGAAAACAAAATTTTGGATTTAGTTAAGAAATCGAGAACAACATCAGGGCACTTAGTGTTTCTCTCCTTTTTGAATTTCGTTTCTGCAAGAAACAGAATATCTATTTCATTTTCTTTTACGAATTCAATGAGTAAATCACCAATATCGGTGTTGTTGCCTATATTCCAAAATCCAATGACCATAAATGATTTGATAAATGTAAGGATTTTTTATGTGCGTTGAGGTAAAACAGCCTTGAGCTGCGTAGGGAGAGTGGCTGCAAATAGTGGAATGAAGTGAAGTGCATCCGGCACGGTGCGCTGAACGAAATGAAACGGTTTGCGGACACTGTGTTGCGAGCCGCCCGCGAGTGGAGCGAGGGTGGGAAGGCCGGGAGTAGCGAGTTTAAAACGCGCTACGGGGCCGACCTATTTTGCCAGCGTGGCAAATAAAAGAAAGACTTTAGGCTTTGATTTATGCCACGCGCCAGCAAAACGAGGCTAAAGGAGGCACAAGCGAAGAGAAAATTACATGCCACCAAGTGGCTTGTGACCCTTTAGCCGAAGCCCGAGCGACCACCAGGCGAGCCAAATTATGGGCAGCCGGCATTATGAGAAGCTACTGAAATGAATGGAGTGAGGAGCAACCAGTGGAAGTGTAAGCGAAGCGGAAACGCCACGGGTGCCCGCAACGAAATGAATGAAGTGGCTTTGAATAATGAGGAGGCTGCCGTGACGAAGCTCGTGCAAAATGCAAAAAGTGTGACAATACTTTTAACCCGCTGAGTAGCGGAATAGAATGAGCAACGGAAGGGGGCAATGTAGCTTTTGCTTAAATACCTTTAAAAACAAACACGTAAAAGCAAATGCTACATTGGTTTGGCGCACCTTTTTGCTTTGCGCAAGCTGAGGAACACCTTTTTACCTGTTCGTAAATCTGAATAGAGAATTTATGCTAACGTTGAATCTAATATCTGGATTTCCTTATATAAAGCGTCGCACCATTCGGTTGCAGTCGGCCTAGCAATTTCGTTACAACCATTAATTGCGAATGCTTTATTAAAAAGATTTTTCAGAGAATAAGGTAACGTATCGAATTTACTATGTAATGGAGGAATTACCGAAAGCATATTTTTATTTAAACCGTGAACATATAATCCGTTCTTAATTTTTTCACCTAATGTAGTAGCGTTACAAAACAATTCATTTGCAGTTGCTGTATAAGGATGAATGCCTAATAATATTTGATAGAGGCATACAGCAAGAGAGAAACGATCCCAATTTTCGGTAGCTTTCTTGCTAGATTTATAAGCATGATAAAGCTCTATTGGCGCGTAATCAGGAGTTAAAACCTCACCCTGGAAAATCATATTTAATCCAGAAGAAACTTGAAAAGAGTCTACGTCAATTATTGAAATATGGCCTTGAGTATTTATAAGAATATTCTGGGGTTTAAGGTCGATAATTACATATTTTTTTCCTTGATGTAAACTATGAACAGCTACCGCAATATTGAAACATATTTTTAATCTCTTATGAAATTTTGAATCATTATTTCGGTTGAGTTTTTGCCATGTTGAATTAAGGATTGCGGGTAGTTTTGGATGACAAAATTCGTATAGTTTTTCACTTCCAGAAAATGCCAAGGGCATAATGAAGCCAATAAATATATTTGAATCATCATAAATCAATTCGTTTGGCCAGCAAAACATAAAAGAATTACCTTTTGCGTCTGACGGTTTATTCAGAACTAAATATTCTAGCTTACGTTTTTTTAAATCACTTATTTTATTTTTGTGGTATATCTTAACACAATGCGATGGATAATCTAACGTTGGAATTATTTTATAAACTGAACCTTCTCCTCCTGCACTTGATAGTGGGATTGATTCTATACGAATCGCTTTACGTATGGAGGTATAAACTGTTGACATTGTAACTAAATTAAAACTCCTAAAATCATTGTTTTATCATCAGGTTCACCTGACAAGCCCTTAGTTCCTTTTTCAATAAACTCCCCCCAAATATTATTTGCATCATAAGCGGGAACATTATCTTTATGCATTAAGCGCAAATTATTTATTAAAGGTTTAAAAAAATTCGGATACGGCAAATTAGGGTCATACCATTTATTTGTCTCCTTGTCAATGATACTGCATTCATAAGAATGCAACTCACATCCGTCTGACATTACAGTGAAGGCCGACGGCTTTTCGTTTAATACATAACTTTCTGGTATATTTACGCCGGATAGTTTAAGGTCTTTATTTTTTATCCAAGCATTAGATGTAAGAAAAATGGTTTGATTAGATTCTATGCCTTTGTGTGGTATCATTAATGGGTTCCAGTCACCTTGCTTATTGCTGTATCCAGCTCTTCCATCACCTATATGAGAAATTAATAATCCAATCGGAGAATAAATTAGCACTATTATGGTACATGCTAAGGAGGAAGTTTCAAATTTATTTTCTAATGCAAAATTAATTAGATCATCATAAATATTAATAAAGGTTTTTCTAGCCAAAACCTCCCACTCTTCTTGCGTAGGCAAATTATTTTTGCTATTCCATTGATTGGAAAGAATTAAATCTTTGAAATACAATGGTGCAATTTCGTTTGAAATATATTTTGAACCTATATGAGAATTCTTTGCGCTACCCGCTCCGTCACAACTAATAATTATTCCCCACTCTTTATCAATACTTAAGCAATAGTGGTTATCTTGACAGGGAATACTATCGATAATATGAGATTTCCCTATTGCCGATGCTGAAACAATAAACCATGAATCCTTTTCTTCGGCTTGAGGATGAATCGTGTGATTGTTTGAAAAAGAAACTGAAGGTTCTTTAATTGTGCTATTTTTTGGCTTTCTTTCTTCTTTATCACTAATTGTTTCCGGAACGTGTTCCGAATTTTTATTAGGCTCTGTGATTTGATTGCTTATGGTGCTCTCATTCGAGTCCTCTTTAATATCTTTGACTTCAATTACTTTTTTTTCTTGCGCTTCGGAATCACTTTTTTTTTCAAGTTTAGCGGAAGAAATCTGTTTTTTATTTTTTTGTCTAGCCAACAATATATGAAACCAACCAATCATGTGCATTTTACTTGGTATTAAATTGAAAATCCCGCCATCCAAGCAGCTGGACTTGGCAGGTTAACTTTTTCTCCGTCATTTGAATTAGTAACAGTAGTCATTGAAGCACTAAGCCACCTGAAAAATTCAGAAAAGTTTAATCCTTTAAGTTGAGCCGCCGGCATCGTAGGATGTGAAATTTCATTCAACTTTTTCATATCGGCACCCTGAACGCCCACTGCATAAAAAATGAATTCCTTGTTATCCATTCCATTCTTTATTTCCGATGCAACGGATGTTACATTTTGTAAATCATCCGGGTCTCCATCGGTCATTAAAATGACCCAAGGCCTGTAATATGGTTGCCCCGTTTCTTTGTACCAAGACTTTCTCGACTTGACCATTTCAATGCCTGCTTTTATTCCGTCAACAATTTTTGTACCGCCATTTGCGATTAAAGTCGGCATTGTGAAATTAGTAACTAAGCTTGGAGCTTGCAGAACTTTTGCATTTTCATTAAACGCAATAATTGCTACTTCTAACCTGTTAGATGTTGTAGAATCAGTTTTAATATCTTTCGTAAATGTTGAGAGACCATCATTTAATTCTTTAATTGGATTCCCTGTCATTGACGAAGAAACATCGAGAACTAAAACGCAACAGCATTTCTGATCGTAATTTTCCGGTTCTTCTGCTTTAAAATTGTATGTTGTCATTTTTTTATTGTTTTATTTTATACTTCGGTTGACATTTTAACTGGTAAAATTGCCCCTTCAAGAAATGTTCCAGCAAGCTTTGAATGGATAATACCTCGTGTAGTTGAATAGGCCAAGCCTTTAACTACTTCGGAAAATTGAGATTCAATAAGAACTTTATCATTTTTTTTATGGGCGAATTTTTCCAATTCGGGATAAAGGAAATAATTGTCAATTTCAAATTTGGCTCCTGCATTAACCCTCTTTCCTTCCTTTACCACAATTATGTCCACATCAATAATTACCCTTGCCATTTGTTTATCCAGGTTATAGAAGTGGCTTGCTTTAACCTTGTGTTCTAATTGAAAAGCACCTCCTTTTTGCAAAGGCTCATCTTTAATATTATTTATTTCAGCTTTAATAAGCTGAACATTGAGATATTCCAATTTTTCTACTTCAACATTTGCCATTTTTTCAAATTTTTAATTATTAACCAGTAATTGCTACTTCCATCCCCGTTTCTTCAGCTGCATTCCATACAATACTTAGGCATCTTTCACTAATGTCTTTGTCCAATGGTAACTCTATATACTTTTCAAACTCTTCTTCAATCTTCTGAGGCGTAGTGAGAATGGTTTCACCGAATAATAATTCAAGTTTGACAATTGTTTTCATTCCTAAATTACTACCCGGCAAGAGCATTTTGCTTACCGCAGCAGGACTTACATTTAGCATTTCAGCCAATGTTTTCTGGTTAATCCCTTTTTTATCCATAATAAAATGGATTTGAGATATTATCTCAAGGGATTTCACCATTTCAGCGCGCTCTTCAGGAGTAATGCGTGAAATTGCCTTTTTAAATATTTTACTTGACATAATACAAAAATTTATAAATAAAGTAATATTTCATCATCATTAGTTAAATTAAGAATTTCCTTCCCAACAATATCAATAACTCCTTCACGTCTTAATTTGTCTAAATTCTTTGCCACCGCCTGAGCAAACCTAAAATGTTGTTTTACATTCGGACAATCAAGAGCAGAATCTGTTATCTTTACACCACCATTTAATAATACAACCACTTCGTTTGTCAATCTAATACAGTACAGTCTTAATTCCGAATGCAAAATAATTTCAATATCTAAAACTGCATCGGCATCTTTAACTTTAGGGGGTAAAGCGTGTGCTGCCTCTTCAAATCTAAATAGCCTTAATTCTGCTCCCTTTGTATAATTCCCCATTCCATCAATCACCCGAAGAATAGCATCAAATTCACCAAAATGAGTGTGGTTTGGATCATCAAAATTTTGAATGAACTTTTCTGTTTCATTTAACTCTTCTTTCACATCGTCAATTTCAAGCCTGATTGTATAGTAATTGACAAATTCATATTCATCGTAAAGGAGCTCTAATATTCCGATATTCTGCATCAACTATCTGTTTAATTATCGTTTTTACCAAGTTCCTTATTGTTATTAAAATTTATAATACAAAGATAATACATATATTGATATAATTAACCTATAAGTTAATAAACATTTTAATTAATTGATAATTAATTAAATAATATTGTTAAAATTATGAAACTGTAGCCGGCTTTGGGAATCACCGGCTACAATAATTAGATTTATAAAGGTTATGTTTTATCCTCAAAAAACAATCCCCCCTTTACCAACCACGATAGGCCAAAAGCCATGATTGCAATGGTTTCGAGCCAGAAAACAGGTTTTAAAGGTTCTAACGGTTTCCGTGAAACTTCCGGAAGGACAAAGTACAGAATGAGAATACCGATACAAAAAAACATTAAATATGCTACGCCTATATAGATTTTGTTACGAATGAGCTTTTCCGGTGTAGGGTTGTTTTCGCCTTTAGTGAACAAGAATAGACTGAAACAGGCTAAGCTGATAAGAAATAAACCCGCTGAAACAAGGTGAATAGTTCCGATAAATCCGGGATGATCTACACTACATTCGATGTTGCAAGGTATGACCGGCGTTTTAAAAGTTGTTGGAAGTAATGCCAGGATTAAACCGAAGGTACCGGCGAGTGCTGATACAATGCGGTCGGTAAGATCATACCCTTTGTATGATAAAAGGAAAATAGAAAGCGCACATGTGTAACCAACAAACACATCGCGCATTGCTGTGTGATAATAATTGCTAATGGATGGTTGTATTTTTTCACAACTCCCAAAAATAATTGAACCTATGACCAATATGGCCGGTAGAAAAAAACCGAGTAAACCAATAAGTTTGCGAACAGCAAGGTATGAGAGTACCAGTTTGTTTTCTCTTTCGAGTTGTTCGTAATTGTTTTCTGGAGTTCCGGCATTTCTTTGTCCTTTCCCTCGGAATATTGTTTTTAATTTTAATTGAAATTTCATGTTTGTAGTTTTTAATTAATTTTTTATTTGTTTTATCTCCCTATGACAAGCTCAGGGTGACATTTGCAGATTTGCAAGACCTTATATAAGGGTGTGCAAACTTGCAAACGTTGTTCTTTCTTTGCTTTTTGCGATTTTGCTTTAGTTTATTCCGATAAGAAATAAATCACCTCCTTTCCTTCCTGACGTTTGCAAAGGTTTCGTGCTGTGCCGTTTGCGTCTGGAATAACTAATTTGTGAGTAATAATTGATTTAAGACGTGTTTCAACAGTGCGTTCCCGGCAATTCATTTCAAGGCAAAGTTTTTCAATCAAATTTGATTTAGGCATAGGTTCAAGCAAAGCGTGTGCAATAATTTCTATTGTTTCATCTAAGGCTGCTTTTTGGTTGCGACTATCAAATGATTCTTTAATTGTATTTGGATCTGCAATAATTAATCCTTTTTCTATATCTGAGTATTCTGCAAAAAAAGGGTCGTGCTTTCGGGAACTGCGGCATTTTAAATAGTTTACCTTGATTAAATTGGTATTATGATTCTCGGAATCTTTTTCAAAACCGATTTGAATTACTGTACTGGCTTTGTTTAATATTTCTGTTCCTAAATGCCCTCTTGCTTTATCTGTACTGCCCGGATTTTCATGAATAAGTGCAAGAAAAGTTACATCGTATCTGTTGATGGTTTGGTTCATCATGTCTATGAGTTTCATACTATCCTTTGTGTCGTTGAAATTGAAAACACAATCAGTAATTACATCAAGTATGATAAATAAGTGCATTGGGAATTTTTGACGGATGTAATCTAAATACATATTAAGCATTTCAAAACGCTCTTCGCGCGCAAATTCGAGTAGCGATATGTAATCAAAACCATAAGGATGTTCCTCAATTGGATATCCTGCTTTTAATTGTATTTGCTGCAATGAATACGGAAGTTGATCGGAAAGATTCCTTTCAGTATCAACATAGCAAACAGCGTAGCGAGTTAAAATATTACGTTTGAATTCTAAAAGATCGCGATTACTCTCGGGTGTTTTTAAAAGTGCTGCGCAAATTGTTTCGGCCAAACGTGATTTATGCACACCGGCTTTCCCTTGTATTACATTGATAGTTTTAGGAAAGAAAACAGGATTTTCTTTTTGCCAAAGAATGGGTTGGCTAAAAGAAATGGGCTTGCACTTGCTTTCTTTAATCTGCTGTTGTGAAGCCAGTAGCCTTGCAAGCTTGGCTTGTTGGGATTCAAGCCTCACCCCCGAACCCTCCCCAATAGAGAGGGGGGAATGATTTTTGTTTGGTGGCGCCGGGATATCTATCATTTTTTAATTATTGGAAGTATGACAAAGGCATGAAATACACTTGCATCTCACCATTTTTAAAATAAACAGTAGCTGCCCAATCTTTTGGTGTACGATTCTGAATTTGAGTTTCCTGGTGAATACAACTTTCTAAATGCATGATCATAAATTTGTAATTAGTATCATCTAGACGGAAAAACAATTCTGAAAAATAAGAAAGGCGTAAACGATCAAGTTGTAGTTTCTCAAATAAACGATTGATTTGATCTTTATCTGAATTACTTTCTCCTAAAAGTTTTTTATAATAGCTAACGTTTGCTTCCAGCGTTTTTGTATCGCGCGCTAAGATTGCAGAAACTTCACGTAAAAGCTCTATCCATGTAAGATCTTTCAATGTTTCTGTATATTTTTCCATTATTTTTTAAAGGATTTTTTATAATGTTTCTGTAATAGCTCTTCAACGTCGGCAACTTTATAGTAAATTTTATTTCCTACCTGTGAGAAGGATATTTTGCCTTCATCACGCCAGGTTTGTGCGGTACGTTTTGAGATTTTCATTTTTAAAAGAAATTCCTGATTATCGATAAAATTTTCATCCGGATCGATCTTTTTATCAATTTTTGCTTTGATTTCCTCGATAGAGGCGAGCATTATATTAAATTGCTCTTTTGATAAGATTATTGCTTCCATAGTTTTTTGTTTTTTTACTTATGAAAGCGAATTTTTACAGCCTGCATTGGTTTATTTTGATTTTCCGCGCGGTTGATGCAGTTTGTTTGATTTACTTCCATAATTTGCTTTATTTTTAAGATTATGCAGCAAAGGTGTTTTGAAATAAAAAGTCCGAAAGACCCCGGGGGACTGAGAGGGTACTATTTTGAGAGTAAAACGATGGAAATCAAGGTGACGAGATAATTGCTAACTTTATTATAGAGATGCATGTTATATGGAAAAACCAACAGAAACATTAAGTAATGACAAAATTATAGCTTCTAACAGCAGTGGAATGCCAATTTGGATTCAAATACTGGGCTTGTGCATTACAGTGGTATCCATTATTTATTGTTTAAATGCACGTACATGGGAAGAAATTATTAAATACGTATCCTACGTTGCTTCAGGTTTATTCATTGTTTTTTTTTTAATTATTGTTACCAGTGTTCTTCGCAGTGGTATTACAAAGAATGATTTCAAGTCGTTTGTTTATGCTTTACCGCTTGTAATTCTATTGCTCTTTTTTATGGGATTATCGAACTATTCACTATTTGTAGGAATTAAGGATATTTTTCTTTGGATTATGTCGCCATCACTTTCTAAAACGAGTACTGTAATTCTAACATCTATATTTACACTAGGGTTGGGGTCAGCGTTATTTTATTTTCGACTTCGAATGAGAACAATATATGGTTTAACAGAAGCAGCAATTGGCATAGTTGTAGCCGGAAATAGAGCATTATCGCAGATAGATCAATTTGTGTCAACAGATTTTTACCTTGCAATTTTAACGGCATCGGTATATTTGATTGTACGAGGTTTCGATAATATACATCAAGGTTTAATAAAAGAGCCTATTGACCCTTATGGTAAAAAGTTGTTTGTGTTTTTGCAAAGGCGCATACCAATGTAAATCATGAATTATAGAGGTTTATTTTATATAAACAGGTTCGCATTGATGATTTTGAAAACGTTTAATTAAGAAAAGAGAATAAGTTGTTAACTCTAATCGTAAAATTTAATAGCACTTATCCCTTTTAATAAAGCTAAACCAGCATCATAAAACCTTTCATGTTTAAGAGAACTTTCTTTTCAGTATAAACAGACATTAAGCTATTTGCTATAAAACATCTAATCTTACATTTCCCTTTGGTCTTTTTTCAATACGGGAAGGTTTCAAAATAGTTTTCACTGTTTCCTGAGAAATTTCGTTTCCTTCTTTGTCGATAAACATTTTTGAGATCATTTCAGCCACTTCATTAGGAGTGCCGCTTATAATGGGACGACCATTGATGCGTTTTTCGTACATCAACTGATAAAACACATCTACTACTAAGTTGAGATTTGAGTTTATTTGCAATTTATTTAATGTTACAGGTTTTTTTTTGGAATCTATGTTAACAATTGATTTTTCTGCAACAGATTTTTTCTTCAGCTTTAGCTGATTCTTTAATAAAGTAATTTCTAAATCACATTTTTCATTAAAAGGAACTTCAACAGAATTAATGTTATGCGGTCTATTCTGTAGATACTCCGTTTTTGCCTCGAGAAGACATGATAACTTTTCTTCAATGGATTGATAGTTTTTTAGTTTTTGTTTTAAACGTGAAAAATTATACCGAACTGCCGGCATAAATTTTTCGGATTCAATTTCCTGACGAAGCAATTCAATTACCATTAAAGATTTTTCGATTTTGATATTGTGATCTTTTGTTGTTATGCCATCACGGTTAAGGTCAATAAGCTTTTCGAGTTTATTTAGCCAAACAAATGGGTCATTCAGTAAACTGCATTGAAACTGTAGAAATGGTTTTATTTTAGATTTTGGGAGTGATAATAGCTTATATAAGAGACAATGGCAGTATTGCTGTAAATTAAATTTTCCATTAACAGTAAAGTCAATTGGCTGATCATCTAAAGCTGATACTTCAAATTCACCGGGTATTGAAATTTGTGGCTCTGCTACCGGATACTCCTTAAATGGAGCACAAATGATAATGGTTTTAGTTCTCATTTAAAATAAATTAATCTGCACCAATTTGTTAAACTAATGTATTAAATTTCATCATTCTATAATGAATTGTTGAAAAATATAGCATCAATTTGCTACGTATCGTAGCAAATTGATTTGTCGTTAAAAAATGCTTTTAGCATTTTGAGCGATTGTTCTTAGAGCGGAATGTGGTAATTGTGAAGTTTTATATCATACTGAAAAGCATGATGAAATTCTGAAAGCGAAAACTTTATTTACGCCTTACATAAGTTACCTGAAGATGATTAAATGATTATTAATTAAGAAATTATTTGACTTAATTTTAAAAACACTGTTAAGCATTTATTGAGAGAGGTTGTAATTTTTTTACAGGTGCTAGTTAAAACTTGCTGTGTTTATAACCTCTTAATAAAATATGATATCTTATTCGCCTATAAGCTTCGATTTTCTTTGAATTGCACTTTCGTTTTCGCAAATTTGATATAAGCGCCCTCATTTAACCTTTTAAAAAAATTAATAATGAATACACGTCATTTTCGAGTAAGAGGAGAAATAGCATGTCTTTTTTCTCCTTCCGGAGTTCCGCCAGTTGTTAAACACATTTCATCAATTAGCGTTGAATTGTGGCATAAAGCACCTTTAGAGGTTATATTATTAGGTAGAGCTTTAACAGACGATAATGGAGTGTTTGTTTGTGATTTTGAAATAGACAGCCCTATATCTTTTATTGAAGAGGGAAAGATTGAAGACGTATTTATTGAATGTTACTATAAAGACAGATTAATAAATGAAATGGGTCCAATTGACGGGCTTGTATTAAATGAGGGTTATACAGATATAGGAACTAAAGACATTGAAATTACTGACATTGAAATTCCTGAAGTTTTCCCACTTACCGAAACCTTTCCGTTACCGGATTCTAGTCAAACGCTATCGTTGTTTCGCTTAGAGTATTTAACCGGGGAAGAGGTTCCAACTGATTTTATTGCAGACTTTATTGTTTATGATGCTGAAGGTAATGTATTTGCTGAGCTGAGTAGTAATCCTAACTCAGAGGGTTATATACAAATTAATACGCCTATACTTCCGCTTGTTGTTAAGAAAGTAGCTCCTAACGAAACAGTAATAAAATATGATATTACCGGGCCACTAGACCAGCGTTCTGAAGAATGTTACTTAAAAGTGATAGGGACTTCCGGAACACCATTATATACATTAATATGGGATATTGTAATACATGATAATTTTTTAAAGGTCAAAGACGGCGGTGGAAATTATTACACAATTACTCCCGAAATTGAATTAAAGGAGTGGGTAGCTGCCGTATATATTAATGAAAAAGGTGACGTTTATGGCTACGATGCAGATGCACACGAATGGTCGCAATTTGGAGGACCATTTGAATTTAATATGATTGAGTTTCCGGAGCATTTGGTTTCAGTAACAGATGGATTTTATGAAACTACTCCAGGCAGTGGTACAATAACACCAGGTTCGCTTGGAAGCCCAAGCACTCCATTTGAGGAATTTATTGGTACTGTTACAAATCCTGAAGTTTATTATCTAAAAACCAGCCTTACCGTTCATGCAAACCAAGCCGGATTACCTCCTGTTTTCAGCGGAGACTTTATAATAATGCCTGGCAGTTTAAATTATGTTCCTGTTTCAATGAGCGGAAGTCCCCCATCTATTCCTGATACATCACCTACTTTAAATGATATTGAAACCGTTAGCGGTGTGACTTTTGGAACTGTTTTTCTTGATTTCCTTACGACAAATAATTTAACGACAACAGATAAAATACGAAAAGCAGGACCACTTACTTATGTTGACGGATATCCTGTAGCAGGTATTACTCCGCCCGAGTTAGATACTTTACAGGGTCATGTAGACTTATACTCTATAAACGAAAACCTAGATCAAAATCAGCGACTAATCAGTGAAGGATATGGGAATATTTATACTATTGCAAATACTCCTAAAGATATTTTTTTAACTAATGTTGTAGACAGCACACTTCCTTTATTTAAGGCAGCAGAAGTACATGAAGTAGCCAGTCAGAATTTAAAACTCGTTGGGAACTTGCTTTCAGGGACACTTGCTGATTTACAACTGACAACACCTGCAACGCCAGCATTGGCAAACTCTAATTTTGTTCCAACGGCTTTGGCGAGTTCCATTAATTCTTGTGGTTGTGATGATTGCAAATCAGCTATAAGCCCGTTTGCATATTTGATGGATTTAATCAGATATGCGGCCGCTCATGTTAAACACACTGCAAGTCCAATATATAACCCTGGTGATTCATTATCAAGTTTTATTAGTTTAATTTCAAATACATTTTTACAACCATTTGGAACGCTGAATGTAAATTGTTCAACGTTAAACGATGAATATTGCAGAGTACGTCTTACCACAGAAGTACTTGAAAAATGGCTTGATGTTAGAATTACAAATAGTTTAATACCACCGACAGCCGGACAAATTACTGCTTTAGGAAAAGAACGCAATCAGTTTTTTACACTAACATATCAATCATTACTTAAACTAGCCGGGACTTCATTAGATGAATTACGAGATGTTGTGACAGCTAGTCCAATTGAAGCTAAAACAAAATTAGCCCAAGCATTATCAAATAAGCTTGGAATACCACTTTATATTGCACCGACTACAAATTTTTCAATTGACAGACTATATCTTACTTTGAACAACACCAACCCATTAAATGTTTTAAATGCAGCCAACTTAGAAAATGTTTTTGGGTTTCGAAATACAAAACGAAATGTTTTGACACCTACCCCCGTTTCATTAATCGAACAATTAAGATCTACGTATTTGCGAGATCAATGGAAAATTCAGGATTATCTTTTTAATGACTTTAGCAGAGAAGGAGTAAATCCTGCTAGTGACCCAACATTTAAAAGTAATTGGTTACCAATAATTGATCCTGATAATATTGGATGGATTGACTTTACTTATAATCCATACAAATATGCAAAGGCTATATGGGAAAGAAGAAAGGAAGATACAGACGCTTTTTTAACTGACTGGAGCTCTAATCCTTTAAACATTATAAGAAGTGCTGCTGATATAAAAAACCAAATATTAAAAGTTAGCGACAGAAATATTGTTACTCACGTTATTGAAAACGATTTTATAAATATTTACAACGGTGTTAACTGGAATACCAATTTTGAGATATTAAACAGAACTCTTATTGGAACAAACACAGATGTAATACTTAAAAAGTCAACAATAGCAAATCCGCAACCTCCATTTTTTCAGCCACAAGATGTTACAAACCCTCCAAAAATGCGGTACAAGCGTGTTATTAATGTTATTAGTGCCGTACCTCAAAGTGTAGGCCCCTTTGCGTTAAATTGGACAGACCCTGTTATACAAGATCAAATAGGTTCCGCTAAGCTTACAAGTGACAACGATAGTACAATTTTTCAAACTTCTGATGGCTCAATTGTAAGTGTGTCATTTGACAATGAAATGCAAGTAACGTTAACTCTGAATGCTGCACCAAATGCAAATTTTGTTAGTGGTAATATTAAGTTTACCTATGAAGTTGAAGTGCCGCTAGTATATGAGTATGTGCTTAATCCGGCATCTGTGACAACAAGACTTTTTACAGTTGCGCAATCATACACTTTATTACCTACCACTCCAACATCAAATCCTGCATTGCCTGTAACATTTTCTTATCCTGCCACTAATAATGCAGTCTGGAACTTGCCAAACAGCTGGATTGGAAATTATTCAGAACTAAAGGACTTATACCAAAAGATTACACTTGGAACTGCAACGGAAGTTCAATTGGCTATTGTTACAGATGATTTGTATATGAGTCTTGAGGCTTTCAACAGAATGATGAGTCTTTTAATTAAGTGTGAAAATTACCTTGCTGCAACATATACTAATCCAGCACCTAGTAATGAAGAAATATTTGAGTTAGTATCAATTTTCAGAATTAGCGCAAAAGAACAACTTAAAGAAATTTGGGTAAAGGAGGAAATTAAGCACTGGGAAGATAACACAAGTAATCCAATAATATTAAGACTTGATTCACAATATTTTTGGAAATCTATAGAGGAGCCGATTTCAGGTTCGTGGGATCCAAGTTTACAAACTATTCCGGCAAATACCGCAAATATTAATAGTAAAAATATTTCTATAATTGATCCGGAGCTTTTAAGTAAATCTGACTTAAATCAAAATTCGGATATTTCTGTAAAAGCTTATCGTGATCTTTATGATTCACGTTTAGCTGACTTACAAGCAGAACATGATTTCTTTTTAAGTTTATTATTACCGATTAATGCCAACGGTTATGAGGAATCACTTAACTATATAAATAATGATGACGAAAATATTCCTTATGATATTACGCCATATACTTCCTTACAAAGTTTGGTAGATGATTTGCAAAGTAACGATGCATTTAAAGTAAAGGAAGCTGCAGAAGTAACTTGGAACGCTTTTAGAATCAACAGAGAAGACTTTTTGTATTTGGCTGATATAAAAGAAAGATACGAGGCGAACGATCCTGGAAATGTACCCATTCTTGCAGAATTAGAAAAAACCATAAAAATTATGGTGAGCGGTTACAAACGAATTTGGTTTTACGGAGACACAGCAGGAGGTTGGATTTATGATGAGGTATTAGGAAATTTTACAAACGGTACTCCAGTATTTTATTATAACGTAATGAAGATGAAACTTGCTCCGGGAAGAAGCAGTTTGACATTAAGAGCAGATTGGCAAAGGACACTAGCCGCATGGAACAGACAAGCATTTATACAACCAGACCTTGTACCACCTGAGAACATCAAAAATTTTGTTAATACAAACTGGGTATATACAACATGGAATGGCAGAAAAACTGCACTTAACAATGATAATGCAACTCTTGCACTCCTGTTTAATTCAACATTAACAGCAGGTGCACTGTTGAATAACTTAGAAAACCAGATTAATTTGGTTATTGGAAGGTTTACAAATTTCACCAATGAACCATTGAATTACTTACCTTACTTTAATGCTGTTGCAAACATTGAAGAACAGGGAGAAGATATCAGACCAGTATTATCACAACTGGGTATTGGGGTAACTGAGTATAGGTTCTTAAGAAAAGTATATGATGTACTGGAAAGTACGATGCCGCCATCTTCACCATCTCCTTTGGTAGAATCCGAATACAATGACATCATTGATATATTGATCCATATAAGGAGTGGATATAAGCCGTTTTCGCAAGTAACAGAGGAGTATAATAACAATATTATTCTTAGTCAGGACTTTTTTAAGATATACAAACCAGCACCGGTAAATTTTCCATTAAGCAATTTGCCTGAATTTAATAAATGGCGCTCGCCTTACAGCGAAAGAAAAGCATGGTTAGACACTTTGCAAACAAGAATTGAAAGAGAGAGTTCAGTAATAGAAAAATGGAAAGATATTCTGCTTGATGCAGAAGAACAAAATATGCCATTGATGAGGGATGCCCTTATACGAGCTTTAACTAATAATTGCGAAAACTGGCAGGACGCAGCAGAAAGAATAGCAAAAAGTTTTTTTATTGAAACTAAAGACAATTGTTGTGTAAAACATACGAGAGTTTCATTTGCTATAGAAACATTACAAGGCTTGT